>NZ_AUEV01000020.1:0-172329 GCF_000426165.1 Streptomyces sp. TAA486
GGCGTTCTCCCGTTCGCCCTGGAGCACCACGACGTCCACGGCCGGCTGGTTGTCCTCGGCCGTCGAGAAGGTCTCGGAGCGCCGCACGGGAATCGTGGTGTTCCGCTCGATGATCTTCGTCATCACGCCGCCGCGTGTCTCCACCCCGAGCGAGAGCGGAGTGACGTCCAGCAACAGGACGTCCTTGACCTCGCCCTTCAGCACCCCTGCCTGGATACCGGCGCCCACCGCGACGACCTCGTCGGGGTTGACGCTCATGTTCGGGTCCATGCCGCCGGTGAGCCGGCGGACCAGCGACTGCACCGCGGGCATCCGCGTGGAACCGCCCACGAGAATGACCTCGTCGATGTCGCTGTCGGTGATCTTCGCATCGGCCATGGCCTGCTTCACGGGATCCAGGCAGCGCTCGACGAGGTCGGCGGTGATCTGCTCGAACGTGGAGCGCATCACCGTCTCCGTCAAATGCTTCGGCCCGGCGGCGTCCGCGGTGATGAACGGCAGGCTGACCTGCGTCTGCGTGACCGAGCTCAGCTCCGTCTTGGCCTTCTCCGCCGCCTCGAAGAGCCGCTGCAGCGCCTGCGGATCGCTGCGCAGGTCGATGCCGTTCTCCCGCTGGAAGCTGTCCGCGAGGTGATCGACAAGACGGCGGTCGAAGTCGTCGCCGCCGAGGTGGCCGTCGCCGGCCGTCGACCTCACCTCCACCACGCCGTCGCCGACGTCCAGGATGCTGACGTCGAACGTTCCGCCGCCGAGGTCGAAGACGAGCACACTCTCGTGCTCCTTCTTGTCCATGCCGTAGGCGAGGGCGGCGGCGGTGGGTTCGTTGATGATCCGCAGGACTTCCAGCCCCGCGATGCGGCCCGCGTCCTTCGTCGCCGTGCGCTGCGAGTCGTTGAAGTACGCCGGCACGGTGATCACCGCTTCGGTCACCTTCTCGCCGAACGCCTTCCCCGCGTCGTCCGCGAGCTTGCGCAGGACCTGCGCGCTGATCTCCTCCGGCGCGTACTGCTTCCCCCGGACCTCGAACCGCGCGACACCGCCCTCACCCTCGACGACGTCGAACGCCACGGCCTTCGCCTCATCCGAGATCTCGTCGTAGTTGCGGCCGATGAAGCGCTTGGCCGAGTAGATCGTGCCCTTGGGATTGAGAATCGCCTGGCGCCGCGCCAGCTGCCCGACCAGCCGCTCACCGGTGTCGGTGTAGGCCACCACGGACGGCGTCGTACGAGTCCCCTCCGCGTTCGGGACCACCGACGCCTCCCCGCCCTCCCAGAAGGCGATCACCGAATTCGTCGTCCCGAGGTCTATCCCCACTGCCCTGCCCATGAGATGCCTCCTCCTCCAGCGGTCACTTACCGGCCGGAAGCGGTCACTCACGCGACGGCACCTGCGAGGGGACTCCCCTGGTTCTGCCAGACGAGCCCGCCGCCACCGCCTTCGGCCTGCACGCGATGCCGGCGCTCCCCATCCACGGTCCTGGACGGGAGGAGACGGCGCTTGGGCCTCCCGGGGCAGAGAGACGGACGGCAGGTCGCCCTCCCGGGGCAGCGCCGCCACGGCCACGAACAGGCGGACGGCACGCGCCGTGACTAGCCTGAAAGGCGGGAAGGGACGAAGCGGCACGAGGAGACATGGGGGCCACCCATGGGCGTCGACCCCACGAGACAGCGGCAGAGCCTTCCCGCCCCCGCCATGTGGGGCACGGAGGGCCCGAACGGCCTTCGGGACCTCATCCTGCTCTCGATCGCGATGTTCGAGGGACGCGACGAGGAAGACGTTCTGCACCTGGCCATGGCCGCGGTGGCCTCCGTCGCACCGTGCACGGCGGAAGCCGGCTATCTGCGCGGTGACGACGGGTGGATACGGGCCCCCGACGAACGGGCCGGAACTCCCGGCACGGACCTGGACGAGCAGGTCGCCGCTCTCGGCGCCGACGACGGGATCGTCCGGGTGCCGGGCCGCAACTGGCGCGAAGCGATCGCGCTGCGCCCTGCGGGGACGACGATCGGATACCTCGTGGTCAGCGCTGCCACCCGGATATCCGACGAGGAGCAGTTCCTGATCCGGGCACTGGCGCAGCAGACCTCGGCGGCCCTTGGCAACGCCGCGGGGCGCAGGGCGGAGCGCGAGCACGCCTCGGCGCTGCGCCGCGCCCACCACGACCGCGGCAAGGCGATCGCCCAGCTGCGCGAGTCGGTCGCGGAGCTGGAGTTCCAGAAGTCCGTCCACGAGAGCCTCAGCCAGGCCTCTGCCGAGAGCGAGGAAGGCATCGCGGACATGGTCCGCGCCGTCACCGGCCTCCCCGTCGCCATCGAGGACCCCTTCGGGAACCTCCGGGTCTGGTCGGGCCCCGGCCGCCCGGAACCGTACCCGGAGCCCGGGCTCGTGCGGCACGAGCAGGAGGTGCACAGGGGCATGCGGCGCGCCGGTCCCGTCCGTGCGGGGAGCCGCCTCACCTGCATAGCCCAGCACCGAGGCAAGGTGTTCGGCACGATCTCGCTCATCGACCCCGCCAGGACCGCCGGAGCTCACGAGGAGTTCGTACTCGACCACGCCTGCGTCGCGCTGGCCCTGGAGATGTCCCACCAGCGGCGCCTGGCGGAGACCGAGCTCCGGCTGCGCCGCGAACTCGTCGAGGACCTGATCATCGGGACGGACGACACCGGGGCCTACGCACGCTCCGAGGCCGTCGGGCACGATCTGCACGGACCGCACCGCGTCGTCGTCGTGCAGTGGGAGGACAAGCCGGCGGACACCGTCGCCGACGCCGTCGGGCGCTCGGCCACCAGCCTCGGCCTGAGATTTCTGCTCGGCCGCCGCTCGGGGACCACGGTGCTCGCCGTCCAGAGCGCGCCTCCGCCGCACGCCCTGCACGAAGCCGTGGCAGAGGCGCTGGACTCCGGGAACGGAAGCGTCGGGATCGGCGGGCGGGCCGACTCTCCCGCGGCCTTCCCGCGCTCCTACGAGGAAGCGGTGCGCGCGTCGGAGTTCCGGCGTCACTCCAGCACCCCTGCGGGCGCCACCGCGTACGACGAGCTGGGCTTCTACCGCATCCTCGCCTCCGGTGAGGACCAGCGGAAGGCCGAGGAGTTCGTACGTGAATGGCTCGGCCCGCTGCAGGACTACGACGCGGAGCACCACACCGACCTGGTGCGGACCCTTTCCTTGTACTTCGACTGCGGCGGCAACTACGACACCGCCGCCGCCGTGCTGACGATCCACCGCAGCACCCTGCGCTACCGTCTCGGCCGCATACGGGAGGTCAGCGGCCATGACCTGTCCGAGCCCGACACACGCCTCAACCTGCACGTCGCGACCAGGATCTGGCAGGTCGTGGACGCCTCGGTCTGAACGGACCGGGAACCGGAGCGCGATGTGCGCCGCCGGGTGTGTGCGCGGTGACCGCACCGGGGCAACGGGCGGTCCCATGTCGTACCGGCGTGGCAGGGTGGACGCATGTGCGGCAGATACGCCTCGACCCGCAGTCCGGAAGACCTGGCCGGTCTCTTCGACGTCGACCAGTGGGACCGCGAGTCGGCCCTGGACCCGAACTACAACGTCGCTCCCACCGACCACGTGTGGGCGGTCCTGGAGAAGGCCGACCGTGAGACCGGGGCGGTGGAGCGGCAACTGCGGCCGCTTCGCTGGGGCCTGGTGCCGTTCTGGGCGAAGAACCCGGCCGTCGGCGCGAAGATGATCAACGCCCGGATGGAGACCGTCCACGAGAAGCGGGCCTACCGCCGCGCGTTCGCCAAGCGCCGCTGTCTCCTGCCTGCCGACGGCTTCTACGAGTGGCAGTCCGTCCCGGCGAACGAGACCCACAAGGCGTACAAGCAGCCCTACTTCATCCACCCCCACGACGGGCAAGTGATGGCGCTGGCGGGCCTGTACGAGATCTGGCGGGACCCCAGCCGCGACAAGGACGACCCACAGGCCTGGTGGAGGACCTGCACCATCATCACCACCGAGGCCACCGACGCGGCCGGCAGGGTCCACCCGCGGATGCCCCTGGCCATCGACCCCGCCGACCAGGCCGCCTGGCTCGACCCCGCACACGAGGACCCGGACGAGCTCCGCGGTCTCCTGACCTCCCCCGCCGGGGGCGATCTGGACGCCCGCCCGGTGTCCACGGCGGTCAACAACGTCCGCAACAACAATCCCCACTTGCTGGATCCGGCCGACGCTGGCGACCAGGAGGCGGGCGCGGATCCCTCGACCTGAGCCTCGGGGCTCCTGAGCCCTGTCCGGCCTGGGGAAGGCCCGCCTGACCGCTCGGGATCGCGTCTTCGCCGGTGCGGTTTCTTGGGCGGGGTGGCCGTCCGGAGTGCTCATGGCCGGGCCTTTCGCCCTGACGCACGGCCCCGCTGGCCGCACCCGCGGGCGAATGCATGGGGCACGCACTGACGCAATCAAGCCTCCGTGAGCGGGCGATGGCGTGTATTCGTTGTCACGTACTGCCCCCACCGCGCTCACACGTCGAGCACTCGACCGCCGGTCCGCGAGGTGGCACGCTTCTGCACGTGACCGGCACGCCCACGACGGAACAGCACCTGCGCGACCTCGCGCGGCTTCGCCGCGTCCGCGACCGGATCGACCGGGAGTACGCGCAGCCTCTGGACGTCGAGGCGCTCGCCCGAGGCGCCCACATGTCGGCGGGGCATCTCAGCCGCGAGTTCCGCCGCGCCTACGGCGAGGCCCCGTACGGCTATCTGATGACAAGGCGCATCGAGCGCGCCATGGCCCTGCTCCGCCGTGGCGACATGAGCGTCACCGAGGTCTGCTTCACGGTGGGCTGCTCGTCGCTGGGCACCTTCAGCACTCGCTTCACCGAACTGGTCGGAATGCCGCCCAGCGTCTACCGGCGCGAGGCGGCGCGTGCGACGGCCGGGATGCCGTCGTGCGTGGCGAAACAGGTGACCAGACCGGTCAGGAATCGAGAAGCGGGTGCGACGGAGCCGCATCTAGCCTGACCAGCATGGACATCACCATTCACGCGAGCCTCCTCCCCCAGGACGACCCGGACGCGGCCCTGGCCTTCTACCGCGACACCCTCGGATTCGAGATCCGCAACGACGTCGGATACAACGGGATGCGCTGGATCACCGTCGGCCCGCCCGACCAGCCCGGCACGTCCATCGTGCTCTACCCGCCGGCCGCCGACCCCGGCGTCACCGACGACGAGCGCCGCACCATCGCCGAGATGATGGCCAAGGGCACCTACAGCATGATCGTCCTGGCCACCAAGGACCTCACCGCCACCTTCGACCGTCTCCAGGCGAGCGGCGCCGAGGTCGTCCAGGAGCCGGCCGACCAGCCGTACGGCGTCCGCGACTGCGCCGTACGCGACCCCGCGGGCAACCTGCTCCGCATCCAGGAAGTGCGCTGAACCGTCCGGCCACCATGGCCCGACCTGCTGCACACACGCACCGTGCGGATACGGCACGGTGCACACTCGGCACCGTGCGAACGCCCTCGGCCCTCGCCTGCCGGACGGATGGAGACCGACCGTTGCAGCGGCAGACCGGACGAAGTACAACCATACGGAGTAACAAGACGTACTGCTCGAAACCGATCGGGTCGGGCAAGGCGACGCTCGGCGACCGCGAGAAGACGGCCCGCCTCACAGATGGAGACACGATGACCACGGACTCGAGGACGGACTCGCAGTCGCCCGCGTCGCACGCCGCCGACGCCCACGATCTGATCCGCGTGCACGGCGCGCGCGTGAACAACCTCAAGGACGTCAGCGTCGAACTCCCCAAGCGCCGGCTGACGGTGTTCACGGGAGTCTCCGGCTCGGGCAAGAGCTCACTCGTCTTCGGCACCGTCGCGGCCGAGTCGCAGCGGCTGATCAACGAGACCTACAGCGCGTTCGTGCAGGGCTTCATGCCGACGCTGGCCCGGCCCGAGGTCGACGTCCTGGACGGGCTGACCACCGCGATCATCGTCGACCAGGAGCGGATGGGCGCCGACCCCCGCTCCACGGTCGGCACCGCCACCGACGCCAACGCGATGCTGCGCATCCTCTTCAGCCGCCTCGGCAAGCCCCACATCGGCTCGCCGCAGGCGTTCTCGTTCAACGTCGCCTCGATCAGCGGCGCGGGCGCCGTCACCATGGAGCGCGCCGGGCGGACGGTGAAGGAGCGCCGCAGCTTCAGCATCACCGGCGGCATGTGCCCGCGCTGCGAGGGCAGGGGCTCGGTCAACGACATCGACCTGACCCAGCTCTACGACGACTCCAAGTCGATCGCCGAGGGGGCCTTCACCATCCCCGGCTGGAAGTCGGACAGTTGGTGGACCGTGGGGATCTACGCCGAGTCGGGCTTCATCGACCCGAACAAGCCGATCCGCAAGTTCACCAAAAAGGAGATGCAGGACTTCCTCTACCGCGAGCCGACCAAGGTGAAGGTCAACGGGGTCAACCTCACCTACGAGGGGCTGATCCCCAAGATCCAGAAGTCGTTCCTGTCCAAGGACAAGGAGGCGATGCAGCCGCACATCCGGGCCTTCGTGGAGCGAGCGGTCACCTTCACCACCTGCCCCGAGTGCGACGGCACCCGGCTGAGCCCCGAGGCCCGGTCGTCGAAGATCGACGGGGTGAGCATCGGCGACGCCTGCGCGATGCAGATCAGCGACCTCGCGCAGTGGGTGAGGCGCCTCAACGAACCTTCCGTCGCGCCGCTGCTGACGGCGCTGGGACGCACCCTCGACTCTTTCGTCGAGATCGGGCTCGGCTACCTCTCGCTGGACAGGCCCTCGGGCACGCTCTCGGGCGGCGAGGCGCAGCGCACGAAGATGATCCGCCACCTCGGGTCGTCACTGACCGACGTCACCTACGTCTTCGACGAACCGACGATCGGTCTGCACCCCCACGACATCCAGCGCATGAACGACCTGCTGCGGCAGCTGCGGGACAAGGGCAACACGGTCCTGGTCGTCGAGCACAAGCCCGAGGCGATCGCGGTCGCCGACCACGTCGTCGACCTCGGCCCGGGCGCCGGCACCGAGGGCGGGCAGGTCGTGTTCGAGGGGACGGTCGAGGGGCTGAGGAGCAGCGACACCCTCACCGGACGGCACCTGGACGACCGGGCCTCACTCAAGCCGTCGGTACGGAAGCCGTCCGGAAAGCTGGAGGTTCGCGGCGCAGGCACCCACAACCTGCGGGACGTGGACGTCGACATCCCGCTCGGCGCGCTGGTCGTGGTGACCGGGGTGGCGGGCTCCGGCAAGAGCTCGCTGATCCACGGCTCGGTGGCCGGACGGGAGGGAGTGGTGGCTGTCGACCAGACCGCGATCCGCGGCTCGCGGCGCAGCAACCCGGCGACGTACACAGGGCTGCTCGACCCGATCCGCAAGGCCTTCGCGAAGGCCAACGGCGTCAAACCCGGGCTGTTCAGCGCCAATTCGGAGGGCGCCTGTCCCAACTGCAAGGGTGCGGGCGTCATCTACACGGACCTGGCGATGATGGCCGGAGTCGCCGTCCCCTGCGAGGTGTGCGACGGGAAGCGGTTCCAGGCAGCGGTGCTCGACTACGAGTTCGGCGGCCGCGACATCAGCGACGTACTCACGATGTCGGTGGCCCAGGCCGAGGAGTTCTTCGCCGCCGGCGACGCGAAGACCCCGGCCGCGCACAAGATCCTCGAGCGGCTCGCCGACGTCGGACTCGGATACCTCACCCTGGGCCAGCCGCTCACGACGCTCTCCGGCGGCGAGCGGCAGCGGCTCAAGCTGGCCACGCACATGGGAGAGAAGGGCGGGGTCTACATCCTCGACGAGCCCACCACCGGCCTCCACCTCGCCGACGTCGAGCAGTTGCTCGGGCTGCTCGACCGGCTCGTCGACTCCGGCAAGTCGGTCATCGTCATCGAGCACCACCAGGCCGTCATGGCGCACGCCGACTGGATCATCGACCTCGGTCCCGGCGCGGGCCACGACGGCGGCCGGATCGTCTTCGAGGGGACGCCCGCCGACCTCGTCGCCGACCGCTCCACCCTCACCGGCGAGCACCTCGCGGCGTACGTCACCGGCTGACGGCGGCGGCGCGGCGCCCGGCAGGACCCGAGGGCGCCGCCGCCGGGGTGCGCTACTTGCCGCCCAGCCCGGCGAGGCCCGCGACGATCCAGCGGCGGGCGAGGACGTACGCGATGAAGACCGGGGCGGCGGAGAGCAGGACCGCGGTCATCAGTCCGGGGATGTTCACGCCGAACTCGGTCTGGAAGTTCCAGAGGTTGAGGGTGAGGATCTGCTGCTCCTCGGACTGGGTGAGGATCAGCGGGAACAGGAAGCCGTTCCACGCCTGGAGCGCCGCGTAGATGCCGACGGCGACGATGCTGCCGCGGGACATCGGGATGACGAGGGACCACAGCGTGCGCATCGGGCCTGCGCCGTCGAGCGTCATGGCCTCGTAGTTCTCGGCGGGCACGTCGCGCAGCGAACCGGCCAGGATGAGGACGGCGAAGGGCAGCCCGAAGGCGACCGTGGGCAGGATGATCGCGGCCTTGGTGTCGTACAGACCCATCCGGACGATCATCAAGTAGACGGGGATGATGACCGCTTGGGCGGGGATGGCGAGCCCCAGCAGAAAGACGGAGAAGGCACCCGCGACGAAGCGGCTGGTGGAGCGGACGACCGCGTACGCGGCGGGTACGGCGCACACGAGGGTCAGGGCGACACTCACGACCGTGACGATCACGGTGTTGACGAACGCCCTGGTGAAACCCCCTTCCAGGACGGTCTGCAGATTGCCGGAAGTCAGCTGACGGGGCAGGCCGAGCGGCCCGTTGTCGAGGAACCCGTCGCGGCTCTGCACGCTCCAGCTCAGCATGCACCACAGCGGGACGAGGACGATCGCCAGCCAGATCAGGGCGGCCGTACCGCCCGGGACGTTGACACGGGAGAACAACGGGCTGCGGCCGGCGGGCCGTTGCCTGCTCCCGCCACCGCCCGCGGGTCCGGACCCCGGCCCGGACGACGGGGTGCGGGTCTTTCCTGGTGCGGCAGCCGGGGCGGTGGCCATCAGATCCCCTCCAGGGTGGAGCGCATCCTGCTGAAGCCGCTGAACCGGACGATCAGCAGGGACAGCGCGGTGCCGAACAGTACGAGGACGGTGGCCAGCGCGGAGGCGGGCCCCATCTCGAAGCTCTTGAAGGCCTGTTGGTACATCCGGAACGGCATCGACTGGGTGGCAGCACCGGGACCGCCGTCGGTGAGGATCAGGATCGTCTCGAAGGTGGTCATCGTGCCGACGATCATCAGCGTGGACGAGGTGACGACGGTGTTCCGCAGCTGCGGCAGCGTGACCGACCAGAACTGCCGTACGCGGCCGGCGCCGTCGATGATGGCGGCCTCGTAGAGATGCGCGGGGACATTACGAGCGGCCGCCTGGTACATCAGCATGTGGAACGGCACGAACTGCCAGGCGCCGACGGCAATGATGGCCGTCAGCGCGCCGCCGGAAGTGCCGAGTATGTTGCCGCTGGGCACGGCGATCCACGGGCCGATGGTGCGGGCGAGGCCGAAGTTGGGGTCGAGCAGGGCCTTCCAGACCAGGGCGGTCGCCGCGCCGGAGAGCAGCAGCGGCAGGAAGACGAGCGCCGAGGCCACTGCACGTCCGCGCTGTGCGCCCGCGGCCCACACGCCGAGGAGCATCGCGAGCGGCGTCTGCACGGCCCAGCCGGCGAGCGTGAGCACGGCGGTGATCCGCAGGGAGTGCAGCAGGCCGGGGTCGGTGGTCAGGTCACGCCAGTTGGCGAGTCCCGTCCAGCGGGGGTCGCCGAGGCCGTTCCAGGCCGTGAAGGAGAGCCAGCAGACGAGGACGAGCGGTACGAGCGCGAAGACACCGAAGACGAGCACGGCCGGAACGGCGTAGAGCGCGCCGGGCCGTGCGGCGTTGTCGGTGTGCGAGGCGGCGCGTGTGCGGCGGCGGAGCGCGGGGCGGGCGGGCGCAGGTGCCGGGGCGGTCACTGGATCAGCTCCATCGCGTCGACGAACTGCCGCGGGGAGAGCTTCTCCAGGAAGATCTGCTGGAGGCTGGAGAGCATCGCCTCCTTCACGGCGGGGAGCATCGCCTGGTCCCAGGAGAGGGTGAAGTCGGGGGCGTCGGAGACGATGCGGTAGACGTACAGCGCGAAGTCCGGGTCGGGCGCGAGGTCGCGCAGCCGGTCCTCGATGCCGACGGCGGCGGGAACGTCACCCGCCTTGATGAGGGCGTCGATGAAGGGGCGCGCGGCGAGTTGGGTGCCGACCAGGTCGATACCCGCGTCGATGTCGGAGCTTCTGGCGTTGACGGACAGGTAGTTGGTGTTGTTTCCGACCAGGGCACGGGGATCGCCCGTGCCGCCGGGGATCTCCGGAAAGGACACCCAGCTCAGACCCTCCTCGGTGAAACGAGTGTGGTCGTTGCGCAGGTTGGAGTACTCCCATGAACCCATCAGGTGCATGGCGGCACGGCCCTTCGCGAAGAGTGCGCTGGCCCCGCCCGAGCCGTAGCTGACGGATCCGAATGCCCGGCCGAAGGCGCCGCGGCGGACCAGCTTCTGTATCCGGTCGAGGGCTTCCTCGATGGCAGGGTGCCGCCA
Organism: Streptomyces sp. TAA486; assembly: GCF_000426165.1. Classification (NCBI taxonomy): domain Bacteria; kingdom Bacillati; phylum Actinomycetota; class Actinomycetes; order Kitasatosporales; family Streptomycetaceae; genus Streptomyces; species Streptomyces sp. TAA486. The sequence goes on from NZ_AUEV01000020.1 coordinate 10,578, forward strand.
ACTGCCGCGTGCCCCCGCGAAGATCTTGCGCAGGGGATCGGTGCCGGTGAGCCGCCCGGTGATGCATTCGAGCCACATCAGCTCGCACCAGCTTTCCGCCCCGGCCAGTGAGACGGGGAGGACGTCCGCCTCGACGAAGGCGTCGACGACGTCGAGCAGTTCGTCCCAGGTACGGGGCAGGCGCAGATCGTGCTCGTCGAAGAGGGTCTGGTTGCAGAAGAGGATGACGGGCTGCATGCCGCGCACGGGCAGCCCGAGCGGTTCGCGGCCGTCGACGCGGGCGGCCTGGAGGGCCGCGGGCAGGAACGCGTCCCGCCACCGGGTGTCGTCGCCGAAGCGGTCCGCCAGGTCGACGACGAGTCCGGCCTCCTGGTACGGGCGCAGCGACTCACCGCCCCAGCTCCAGAACACGTCCGGCCCGTCGGAAGTGCCCATGGCGATGCGGAGCTTCTGCGTGTAGCCGGTGTTGGGGAACGGCGTGAGCTTGGCACGCGAGGCGTCGCTGCGCCGGAGGCGGGCGAGGGCGGCGCGCTGGATCTTGTTCTGCACGGGGTCGGTGAGGGTCCACACGTCCAGACCGCGGGCTTCTCTTCCGGTGCCGAGGCCGAGGGCCGAGCAGCCGGTGAGGGGTGCCGCGCCCATGCCGGCGGCTCCGATGCCGGCGAGGCCGGTCAGGAAGCGACGCCGGCTGTGCGCCGGTCGCGTCGCCGTGTCTGCCATGACGCCTCCGCTCAGAAACTTTCGGTGAATTCCGAAATCAAGAGGTTGGCGTGGAACCTAGGGCGACGGCCATAGGGTCGTCAATAGCCGTGCAGGGTTGAGCTGTACGACCATTGGCCTGCGGCAGCGTAGAGGCCCGACCCATAGAAAGTTTCCGAAATCATCGAGTAGCATCCCGCTCATCCGCTCCACTCGACGAGGTGACGATGCAACAGAACGCGCATCACTCGGACCACACGGACGGCGGCGACGGCGCCGCGCCGTGGCGCGACCGGCGGCTGACGCCCGACGTCCGCGTCGCCGATCTGATCTCCCGGATGACCCTCGACGAGAAACTGGCCCAGCTGGTCGGCGTGTGGGTGGGCGCCACCCACGACGGCCGGGGAGTCGCCCCGCACCAGGACGACCTCGCCGGTGAATCGCCGTCCTGGGAGGAGCTGATCAGCCACGGACTCGGCCAGCTCACCCGTGTCTTCGGCACACGTCCCGTCACACCGGCCGCCGGGTCGAAGGCACTTGCGGCGAGTCAGCGGGAGATCATGGCGGCCAACCGGTTCGGCATCCCGGCCGTGGCTCACGAGGAGTGCCTCGCCGGGTTCACCACATGGGGCGCGACCGTCTTCCCCGTACCGCTCGCCTGGGGAGCCACCTTCGACACGGCGCTGGTGCGTCGGACGGCCGAGGCCATCGGGCAGAGCATGCGCGCGGTCGGCGTGCACCAGGGGCTGGCGCCGGTGCTGGACGTCGTACGGGACGCACGCTGGGGCCGGGTGGAGGAGACCATCGGGGAGGACCCGTATCTCGTCGGCGAGATCGGCTCCGCATATGTGTCAGGCCTCGAGTCGACAGGGATCATCGCCACGCTCAAGCACTTCGCGGGCTACTCGGCCGGCCGGGCGGGCCGCAATCTGGCGCCGGTGAGCATGGGCCCGCGTGAACTGGCCGACGTGATACTGCCGCCGTTCGAGACCGCACTGCGCGAGGCGGGCGCCCGTTCGGTGATGCACGCCTACACGGACACCGACGGCGTCCCCGCGGCTGCGGACGAACGGCTGCTGACCGGAGTGCTGCGCGAGGAATGGGGCTTCGAAGGGACCGTCGTCGCCGACTACTTCGGGGTGTCGTTCCTCGAACTGCTGCACCGCACGGCGGGCAGTCCGGGCGAGGCCGCCGTCCAGGCGCTGACGGCCGGCGTTGATGTCGAGCTTCCCACCGCACGCTGCTACGGCCGGCCGCTCGCCGATCAGGTGCGCGAGGGCGCGGTGAACGAGGCGCTGGTGGACCGTGCGCTGACACGCGTACTGCGGCAGAAGTGCGATCTGGGCCTACTCGACCCGGGCTGGAGCCCCGAGCCGCCGGTGCGCGAGCCGGATCTCGACCCGCCCGAACACCGCGAGCTGGCACGTCAGTTGGCGCGTGAGTCCGTCGTGCTGCTGGCCGACGACGCCGGGCTGCTGCCGCTCGAGGCCCCCGGACGGGTCGCGGTCGTCGGGCCGCTCGCCGACGACGCACTCGGACTGCAGGGCTGCTACTCGTTCCCGGCGCATGTGGGCGTGCGTCACCCGGAGTGGGACATGGGCGTCGCCGTGCCGACCGTGCTTGAAGGGCTGCGGGAAGGAGTGGGCGCGCATCAGCTCACCCACGAACAGGGCTGCCCCGTCCAGGAGTCGGACCGGTCCGGGTTCCACGCGGCGGTGACTGCCGCACGGGAGGCAGACATCTGTCTGGCAGTGCTCGGCGACCGGGCAGGGCTCTTCGGACGCGGCACGTCAGGTGAGGGATGCGACGTGCCCGACCTGTTGCTGCCCGGGGTGCAGTCCGAACTGCTGGAGGAACTGCTCGACACCGGCACGCCGGTGGTGCTGATCGTCGTCAGCGGGCGTCCGTACGCGCTGGGCGCGGCTGCCGGACGCGCGGCGGCGATCGTGCAGACCTTCTTCCCCGGCGAGGAGGGGGCGGCAGCGCTGACGGACGTGCTGACCGGCCGCGCGGATCCGTCGGGCCGGCTGCCCGTCGGTGTGCCGCGCATGCCTGGAGGACAGCCCTCCACCTATGTGACGGCGCCCCTTGGACGTGCGAGTGAGGTGAGCGCACAGGACCCGACACCGCTGTTCCCCTTCGGGCACGGACTGTCCTACGCGCGGTTCGCCTACGAGGAGTTGACGCTGAGCAGCGAGGAGGTGCCGGCCGACGGCGAGGTGGAGATCTCCTGCACGGTCACCAACACCGGCGAGCGGACGGGCACCGAGGTCGTGCAGCTCTATCTCACCGACCCTGTCGCCCAAGTGACCCGGCCCTGGCGGGAGTTGGCCGGGTTCGCACGGCTGGAGCTCGCGCCGGGCGAGCGACGCCGGGTCACCTTCGTCCTGCACACGGACCGCACCGCGTTCACCGGCCGGGACGGGCGGCGCGTGGTGGAACCCGGCGTCATCGAGGTACGGATCGGCCGGTCGAGCGCCGACACTCCGCTGGAGGGCGCGTTCCGCATCACGGGTACAGCACCGCGCGCGGCCGGAAGCGACCGGGTGCTGCGGACCCCGGTACGTGTGACGAAGTCCCGTTGAACCGGGTGGAGTTGGCCGGATTCCGGGGTGACCGGGTCCGAGGTGGCCGGGGCCAGTCGACGGGGGTGCGGGGCGGCCGCGTCCCGTCCGGTCAGCGCTGTCGCGGAGGAGCCGTGCTGTCACGTACGACCAGCTCCGTCGACAGCTCCAGCCGGCGCGTCTCGAAGGAGCCGGTCTCCAGATACCGCAGCAGCATCCGCATCGCCTGCGCCGCCATCTGCGCCACGGGCTGCCGGATCGTGGTCAGCGGCGGTGAGGACAGACCGGCGGCGGGCAGGTCGTCGAACCCGACCACGCTCAGGTCGTCCGGGACGCGCAGCCCGAGGTGCCCGGCCGTCCGGTACACGCCGAGCGCCTGCTGGTCGTTGCCCGCGAAGATCGCCGTGGGCGGGTGCGGCAGGGAGAGCAGTTCGCGTGCCGCCTGCTCACCGCGCGGTGCGTAGAAGTCGCCCTCGGCGATGAGCCCGTCGTCGACCGGCAGGCCCGCCGACTGCATTGCCGAGCGGTAGCCGTCCAGCCGGGCCCTGCTGCACTGCAACTCCGGCCGGCCGCCGATGAGGCCGATGCGCTCGTGCCCCAGCGAGATCAGATGCTCGGTGGCGGTGAGCGCGCCGTTCCAGTTGGTCGCACCGACGGAGGCGACGTGGGGGTCGGGCTGGCCGACCGGGTCGATGATGACCATGGGGATGCCGAGCGCACGGATCTGTTCCGCGTGTGCCGGCCTGAGTTCGGTGACGGCGAGGATGATCCCGTCCGACCAGCGCGCGGTGAGGTTGTCCAGCCACCGGCGTTCCTCGGTCGTCTCCCCGTGGATGGCGGACACGACGGTGCCGAGTCCCGACTCGTGCGCGACGCCCTCGACGCCGCGGATGATCTCCACCGACCACTCGCTGTCGAGGTTGTTGAAGACGAGGTCGACGAGCCGCGCCTGACCCTCGCGGCGCTTGGCGCGGCGCGCGTACTGGTGCTTGGCCAGCAGCCGCTCGACCTTGCTGCGCGTCCCGGCGGCAACGTGCGCGTGCCCGTTGAGCACCTTGGAGACGGTGGGGACGGAGACGCCGGCTTCGCGGGCGATGTCGCTGATCGTCACGCGTTCGCCGCGACTCCCCCCGCGACCCGCGCGCTCTCCTGCCGTGTGCGGTGCGGCCACGTTACGGCCCTCCTGTGACCCTGATGCTTCTGCTCGCGGCCACCCTAGCCGAGGGGACGGAAACCTTTCGTAGAGCTTTCGGTTCCGCCTCGACCCCCACCCGCGCTTCCGGGTGCCGGGGTGCCTGGTGCCGGACCCGGACGCGGGATGTCAGATGCCGGACAGCCGACGGGTGCAACCGACTCGGTGCCAGTTGTGTCTCTTGATGCGAATGGTCTGGACAACCGGAGGAAACCGCAATGACACCCTTAAGACGCCCCGCTGCCCGCAATGCCCGTGGGGGACGGGCGGCGCGCGCCGCTGTGCCACTGGCCGCCGCACTGCTGGCCGCGGGCGGCCTGACGGCCTGGACGCTCACCCCGGAGGAAGCGCACGCGGCGCAGGCCGAGGCAGCGGCCCCCGCGGACGACCTCAACGGCGACGGCTACGCCGACCTGGTCTCCGGCGCCCCGGGAGGCACGATCTCCGGCAAGGCGCAGGCGGGCTACGTGGCGGTCACGTACGGCTCGGCGGACGGCCTCGACCCGTCCCGCAAGAAGCTGGTGAGCCGTTCCACGAGCGGCGTGCCCGGATCGGCCTCCGCCAAGCAGCAGTTCGGTAAGACCTTCGCCAGGGGCGACCTGGACGGCGACGGCTACGGCGACCTCGTCATCGGCTCCGGCGACGCGCCCTCCGGCAGCGTGATCCTGTGGGGCTCGCCGTCCGGCCCGACCGGCGGCACCGCGCTCGACAGGTACGGACACACGCCGCAGGCCGGCGACTTCGACGGCGACGGCAAGGCCGACCTGGCGCTGTTCGGCGACGCCGGAGTCGAGGGCGACGACCCCGTGGCGCACCCGGGCGCGCTGTTCAAGGGCCCGATATCGCGCGACGGCTCCCCCGCCGAACGGCTCTCCTTCATGGACAAGTCCGAGTGGTGGGGCTACGGCGACGAGGGCCCGCGCTGCGCGGAGGACGACTCGTGCATCGACGGGCCCTCCTCCATCAGCGGCCCCGTCACGGCCCAGGCCGTCGGCGACGTCAACGGCGACAAGCGCCAGGACATCGCGATCTGGCAGTACGAGGGCGACGGCGTGTGGGGGAACCACGTCCTGCTCGGCGGCAAGACCGGATTCACGACGTCGGGCACCGTCAGCGACATCGGGTCCACCGGTGACGAGGGCGACAGCGACATGGGCGACGTGGACGGCGACGGATTCGACGACCTCGTGCTCGGCAGCGGCGTCGCGAACAAGGCCACCGTCGTCTTCGGCTCGCCCTCCGGTCCGTCCGGCGACCGCGAGCAGTCCATCGACCAGAGCCTGCCCGGGTTCCCCGGCGCGCAGGAGGACGGGGACCGGGTCGGCTCCTGCGTCTCGGTCGCCGACGTCACCGGGGACGGCCGTGCGGAGGTGGCACTCGGCATCAGCGGGGAGGACTTCGGCGGGCTGAAGGACGCCGGCTCGGTCGCGCTGCTGCACGGCGGCCCCTCGGGTGTGACGGGCGCCGGCAGCCAGGTCGTGCACCAGGACACGGCGAACGTGCCCGGAGTCGCCGAGACCGGCGACGAGTTCGGGGCGGCGTGCGCCCTCAGTGACGTCGACGGCGACGGTCACCGCGACCTGAATGTCTCCTCGACGAAGGAGAACGCCTCGGCCGGAGCCGACTGGTCGCTGCGCGGCACCGGCGACGGCCTGACGACCCAGGGCGCGGCGGCATTCGGCCCCGGCGACGTCGGAGGCCCCGTCACCAAGGCGCTCTTCGGCAGCTTCCTGCGCTGACGCGTCACCGCCGGGCGGGGCCGACGCGCCCGCCCGGCCGGGTCCACCGGGCCAGGTTCCGCGAACGGAGCCCCGGCCCGGTGGCAAACCGGGCCTCAGCCCCGGCTGACGGCCGTGAGGATCTCCGGCAGCCGGGCCGCCACCCGTGGCGCCGCTCCCCGCAGTGCGAGGGCGGGCGCGGAGACCCCGTAGAGGAGTCCGATCGGCAGCACGGCCCACAGCCACGCGTGACCTCCGGAGAGGTGCAGCCAGATCGTCAGCGCGGCCAGCGGTGAGCACATCAGGGCACCGATGATGATGCCGCCGAAGATGCTGAGGTAGGCGAGGGAGCCCTGACCGGGGGCGACGTTCTTGTAGCCGTTGTCCTGCGGGATGGAGTACGGGAAGCGGTACGAGGTGAAGACGCCCGTGGCGAGCAGCACACCGAGCAACCCCAGTGCCAGCCCCAGCACTTCGGGGATCTTCTGCCACTCCCCCAGGAGCACGGCGCAGACCACCACGACCGCCGCGACGTAGGGCACCGCGATGAGCGCGATGGCCAGCATCCGGCCGCGCATCTCGATGTACGCGTCACGCGGGGAGGAGATCGTCGAGGCCACGAGCCAGAAGGCCGAGTAGTCCTGCCCGAACTGGTTGTACATCTGGATTCCGAGCAGCCCCGCCACCCAACAGGCGTTGTACGCACTGCCGTTGCCCTGAGCCGCGAACACCACCGGCAGGAGCACACCCACACCGAGCGACGACGCCCATCCCACCTTCGTCTTGGGATCGCGCCAGACGTAGCGCAGGCTGCGCAGCATCACCGCACCGGTGCGGCCCTCGGGCAGGAACCGGGTGAGTCCCTTGCCGGCGGCGCGGCCCCGGGCCCTCTCCGGTGCCGTGGTGGCCTGGACCGTCGAGGCGTCCGGCGACGTCATCAACCGGTCGAGGCTGCGGTACCACCACCACAGCAGCACCGCCAACGCGGCGCCGGACAGGGCGACTTGAGCCAGCGCGGTGCCGTACGCACCGTCACCCGCCGACTGCACGGCGGCCACGGCCGATGCGGGCGGAACCCAGGCGAGGACGTCCGCCACGGGCTCGAGCGGCGCGAGCCCCCCGGACTCGCTCAGTCGCTGGAAACCCAGGTTGAGCAGCTGGATCCCGACGGCGATGACCAGGCCGCTCAGCAGCGCCAGGTCACGACCGCGGCGGCTGGTGAGCAGGCGGACGTTGACGGCGGCCACCGCCCGCGCCAGCGCCAAGCACACCAGGACGAGCAGCGGAAGGGCGATCACCGCGACCGCCGCCCCCACGACACCCTGCGCGAGGGCGAGGACCGTACCGGCCCCCACAAGAACCGTGAACAGCGGACCGATCCCGACGAGGGAGGCGATCAGCAGCCCCGGCATGAGCTGGCGGGCCCGCAGCGGAAGCATCACGAGCCGCGTCGGGTCGAGGGTCTCGTCACCTCCGGGGAAGAAGACCGGCATCACGGCCCAGCCGAGCGCCATCAGAGCGGCCAGCGGCACGACACCGGCGGCGGCGTACTCGTTGCCGCGCAGCAGGAGCATCCCCAGGAGCTGGCCCGTGCCGAGCAGCAGAACGAGCACGACGGAGACGACGAAGGCGGCGGTCCGGCCCGAGGACCGGCGCAGCCCGTTCCGCAGCAGGGACAGCTTCAGACGCGTGAACGTCCAGGTGACGGACGGGGTTGCGCTCACTCGGCACCGTCCCGACGGCTGCTGCCACCGCCCAGCCAGTCGAGGCTGTCACCGGCGACCGCGCGCTCGTGCGCACCGACGAGGTGGAGGAACGCCTCGTGCAGGGAGCCGGCCGAGCCCTTGACGTCCGCGAGCGGACCGTGGGCGCGGATGCTGCCCACGGCCATCACGGCGACCCAGTCGCACAGCGACTCCACGAGTTCCATGACATGGCTGGAGAAGACGACCGTCGCGCCGGAGGCGGTGTAGCGCTCGAGCACGCCGCGGATCGTCGTCGCGGAGACCGGGTCGACGCCCTCGAACGGCTCGTCCAGGAACAGCACTTCGGGGTTGTGCAGCAGCGCCGCGGCCAGGCCGATCTTCTTCCGCATGCCCGTGGAGTAGTCGACGATCAGCTTGTGCTGCGCGCCGACGAGGTCGAGCGTCTCGAGCAGCTGCGTCGTGCGCCGGTCCGCCTCCTCGCGGGGGAAGCCGCGCAGAGCGCCGAGATGGCTCAGCAGCTCGCGCCCGGAGAGCCTCTCGAACAGGCGCAGCCCCTCAGGCAGCACCCCGATGCGGGACTTGACGTCGACCGGGTCGCGCCACACGTCGCGCCCGCTCACCTCGACGGTGCCGGAGTCGGGGCGCAGCAGGCCGGTGATCATGGACAGCGTGGTGGTCTTGCCGGCTCCGTTGGGACCGACCAGGCCGACGAACTTCCCCGCAGGGATGTCGAGATCGATCCCCCCGACGGCGACCTGTCCGCCGAACTGCTTCCACAGCCCTCTCACCCGCACCGCTGCGGCGGGCTCCCGGCTGTCGGTCGCGTCGAGTTGCTGCTGTGGATCGTGCAGTGTCACGGCCATGCCTCTTTCGTTCTCAGCGGGCGCGCTACCGGGATCGACCACCCGTGCACGGGTCCAGATGAAGCACCCCGCGGACTCCCCGTCGACTCCGCAGAAGCAGCGCCCTCTCCTCAGCGGCTGCCGACGCCGTAACGCCTGCCTGCCGCTGCCGTCGATCCAATCAGCAAGCCGGGGAGCGCGGACGGGCGTCCCGGCAATCAACTCGTCCCATGCCCGGGCGCCGTCCGGAAAGGGGTGGTGGGCCCGGCACATCGACCCGGTTACGATCGAACGCATGTCCGAGTACCCGCGCGATGTGCCACGCCTCCGCACCATCGAGCGGTACCTGCTCGTCCAGCTCGCTGCCGTGCAGCGCGCCATCGAACGAGCGGAGAACGGCACCCCCGAGCCGTCTCTCCCTCGCGCCGACTGGTCGATCCAGTGGCGCCGCGCCCGCGTCGGGGAGATCCGCGTCGGCATCCTGCACCGTGCGGACTGCATGCTCGCCACCGGCGAACCCCTGGACGCCCGCGCCGTCCAGGCCCAACGCCGAAGGGAAGGCCGTCGCGTGGAACCCTGCGACGCCTGCAGCCCGAAACTGCCCTAGCCGTAGGCCGAACGGGACACCCGCGGCCTTGCATTCCGAGTGCCGACGGACGACGGTCACAACCGTCCCGTGCTCGTCGAGGACTGACATCCAAGCCGAAGGACGACGTCATGACATCCGGCACACGGGCGCGCACATCTCCCGGCGGCTGAACACGTTCGATGGGCCGGCACGGGAACGCCTGCACCTAGGCTGCCCGGTCAGGCAGCCGGCGACCGCGCACGCCGCGGTTCGGCGCCTACCGTCCGCAGCCCGAGGAGGCCCCGTGCCAGAGCCGTTCCCCGCCCCCGTCCGACCAGGGGACCCCACGCGGCTGGGGACCATCGTGACCCTGCCCGACCCGCGCATCGTGGAGATCGGCGTCCTCGCGGGCTGCGACTGGATCTTCCTCGACTGCGAGCACGGAGCCATCGCCCCGACGCAGCTCGGGTCGCTGCTCGCCGGCAAGGGCCGGGCACCCGTCCTCGTTCGCGTTCCGGCCGCCGACCAGCAGTACGTCACCCAGGCGCTGGACGCCGGCTGTGAGGGGATCATCTGTCCCCAGGTCGACGACGCGGCGACCGCCCGCCGACTCGTCGCCTTCGCCAAGTACCCACCGCTCGGCCGCCGTTCGGTCGGGATCGGCAGGGCGCACGGCTACGGGCAGAACGTCGCCGGTCATCTCGCGGAGGCGAACGACGCCACTCGTGTCGTGCTGCAGATCGAAAGCGCGGAGGGTGTGCGCAACATCGACGAGATCCTCGCCGTGCCGGGTGTCGGCGGCATCTTCATCGGGCCGTACGACCTGTCGGGCAGCATGGGCGTGCCCGGGCAGGCCGAGGCCCCCGCCGTGCAGCAGGCGGTGCGGCACGTTGTCGGCCGCTGTCGGGAGTCGGGTGTGCCGGTGGGGCAGTTCTTCGGCACGCGCGAGGCGTACGAGTCGGCGGACACCGGACCGTACGACTTCGCCGCGATCGGGATCGACACCGCGCTCCTGTCCACGGCGATCGCGACGGCCATGGGCACGGCGGAGCGCTGAGCCGGGTCGACTCCGGCCCGCTCTCCGGACGTACGGGACACGGCGAACCCACCGCGCGCAGCCGCTGAACGGCTCGCCTCCGTCCGTGGCGACGCCGGAGGAGGCGAAGGAACTGGCCCGCCAGTCCCGGGGCCGCACCGCCCCGAGTTCTGACGTCCCCCCTCCTCGAACGGAGACTCCGGGCGCCCGGCATCCCCGGCATTACCTGAGAGGTAATTGTTGCGCCTTTCCCGCCCTGGCTATCGTCCCGCAGGGGGCGGCGGCAGGGAATTCCCGGCCCGGGAACGGACCCGGACAGGAACGAATTCGCCCGCGCTCGCCTCTGCCGTGATGACGGCATCTGTTCGCGATCAATTCTTGACCGTGACTCACGAGAGGACGAACGCCAGTGGCATCGACACAGTACTCCGGGCCCGCCGCGACAGCGGGAGTGCCTGCTTCCGACGGTCTCGCCCGCCTCGCACTCACGGTGGACGGGGTCGTCACCGGTCTCAACGGGATCGGCTATCTGGCGCTCGCCACAGTTCTCGACTCCCTTTTGGGAGTCGATGCCTTGGTGCAGTATCCGATCGGCGCTTTCCTTCTCGTCTACGCAATCGGCGTTCTGGCGGCCGGAACCCGCCGGAGCATAAACAAGAACGCCCTGGGCGCCGTGATCGTCGCGAATCTCCTGTGGGCCGTCGCCAGCATTGTGACGCTGCTTTCCGGCCTCTCCCCGACCCTCGCCGGCGAGGTCTGGATCGTCCTTCAGGCCCTCGTGGTCGGCCTGTTCGCGGGGCTCCAGTACATCGGACTGAAGCGCATGTGAACCGTCCCGCAGTCCCGGGGGCATGCCGGCCGCTCGGCCGGCATGCCCCCGGTGCATGTCAGGACGGCGCCGGCGCGGGCTGCGCCCTCCTCACTTCACCAACTCGTCCCGAATTTGTCCGTGTTCTGCAATAGAGACCTGTATATGGCTTTTTTGCAGAGTTGTCCGATCACATTGGTGACCCTCGGCACTCGGCCGGGAATCCGATCGCACCGGCCGGCCACGTCCGGCCGTGTGTGCACGACTTCGAGGAGACACCACATGTCTGCTTCTCGTCCGCTCCGCCTCGCGGCCACACTTCTGGCCTCCGGAGCCCTGCTGGGTGCGGCAGCGCTCCCGGCGACGGCCTCCGACTACCCGCACGCCCCGCGCTCGGCGGTGAAGATCGGACAGGTGCAGCACGACACCGACTGGAACAGCCGCTACGACCGCGGCCTGAACTCGGAATGGGTCGAGGTGCGCAACACCGGCCGCCAGACGGTACGGCTGAACGGCTGGACCCTCACGGACCGCGAGGGCAACCGCTACCGCTTCCGCCAGGTGTGGCTGCGGGGCCACGACTCGGTCATCGTCCACACCGGCGTCGGCCGCGACAACGGCCGCCACGTCTACCAGGACCGCAGGACCTCGGTGTGGGACAGCCGTGACGCCGCCACCCTCCGCGACGACAGCGGCCGCTGGATCGACACCAAGGCGTGGGGCCGCTACGGCCGCCGCTGACCAGTAGCACCGCTCTGACCCCTGCGCTCCGCGGCCGGAACCCGGCCGCGGAGCGCAGGGCTGTGCGGCGGCGGCTCCGGTCCTCTCCGGCCGGCCGGAGAGGACGTCAGAGACCGTCGACGAACGTGACCGTCTCCTCCAGCGGCGCCCGGCCCGTACGGATGCAGTCCGCGGAGACGTCCTCGAACCCGATCGACATGCCGCAGAAGAGGATGAGTTCGTCCGGGGGTGAGAGAACCTCCGCGACGGTCTCGTGGTACTTCGCCCATGCCATCTGCGCGCAGCTGTGCAGCCCTTCCGCGCGGAGCAGCAGCATGACGGTCTGCAGATACATGCCGACGTCGGACCACTGGGGCCGGCCCAGGCCGGGGTCGATGTAGCAGAACAGGGCGGCGGGCGCGCCGAAGCACTGCCAGTTCGCGGCAGCCGCCCGCTGGCGCGCCTCCAGGTCGCCACGCGGAACGCCGAGTGCGCCGTACCGCTGCTCGCCGAAGGCGGAACGGCGCTCGCCGTACGGGGACTTCAGCGTCGCGGGCGGGTACTGCTGGTACTCCGGCTCGTCCCACGGGTCGCCCGAGGCCACGCGCTCGCCGGCGCGCTTCTTGAGTTCGGCCAGCGGCCCGCCGGTCACCACGTAGGCGTGCCACGGCTGGAGATTCGAACCGGACGGCGCCCATGCCGCCGCGGACAGCACTCGATCCAGCGCCTCCCGCGGGACGTGCCGATCGGTGAATCCCCGGACCGCTCGCCGGCTCGTGACCGCCTCGTAGACATCCAAGATCGCCTGCCTCCCAGCTGCTCGATGTGCGTTTCCCTCGTTAGACTCGTTCGAGATAGTATCGTTCGATACCATCTCGATGAACACTGACCCCGGCCCTTGGCTCCCGCCTCGGGCGCGGATCTCTGGAGGAAGCCCATGGCCACGCTGCTGCACATCGACTCGTCCGTCTTCGCCGGCGAGAGGTCCTCGTCCCGCTCGGTCGCGGACGCCTTCCGCCGGGCCTGGGAGGAGCAGCATCCGGAGGGCACGGTGATCTACCGCGACGTCGCCGCCGATCCCGTTCCGCACATCACGGCTGAAGCCTGGTCCGCCGGGTACGTCGCCCCGTCCGAGCGCACCCCGGAGCAGTCAGCCGCGTTCGCAGGGCGCCTGAAGATCATCGAAGAGCTCGAGCGGGCGGACGCCATCCTGATCGGCGCCCCCATGTACAACTTCTCGATCCCGTCGACCCTCAAGGCCTGGCTGGACAACGTGCTCCTGCTCGGCCGCACCACCGGAGAGACCCCGTCCGCCCAGGGCACTCCGGTCGTCGTCGTCGCCAGCCGCGGCGGCTCGTACGCACCCGGCACTCCGCGCGAGGGCTACGAATTCGTGCAGAACTACCTGGTGGCCGTCCTCGAGGGCACCCTCGGCCTGGACGTCGACTTCATCGTCCCGGAGCTCACCATGGCTCCCCGCAACCCGGCCATGTCGGCACTGATCCCCCTCTACGAGGCCTCCCGCAGGCGCGCCGTCGAGGACGCGGCCACCAAGGCCAAGGAACTCGCGGAGCGCTTCGCCGCGTGAGCGCGCCTACGCCTCACCGCCTGCGGGGCCCGTGCCGTCCGCGGGATCGGCGAACCGGGTCAGCAGATCCATCAGCCGCCCGGACTCACCGGGCTCCAGCTCGGCAACCAGATGCTCGGCCAGCGGTTCCGCCGCCACATGAGCCGCGTCGAAGAGCTCCAGCCCCTGGGGCGTGATCTCCACTGCCCGCACTCGCCGGTCCCCCGGAACGGTCTTGCGTACGGCCAGCCCCCTGCGTTCCAGGTCGTCCACGACCCGCATGATCCCCGCCTTGTCCGACCCCGTCGCCGTCACCAGATCCCGCTGCATCGTGGGCCCGCGGTTGACCAGCTCGATCAGCACGGCGAAGTGCCGCAACTCGATACCGAGCGGCCGGAGCGCCTCCGCCATCACCGTGGCCGCGCGCCAGTGCGCCCGGCGCAGCAGCAGGCCGAGGGCAAAAGGCGACTCGTCCCCGGGACGGTCGGTGGCACGAGAGACGGCGGTTCGGTGACGAGCGTCGGCTGTCATGCGGCCACTGTACCGCTATCCGTTCATTCGATACCGTATCGTTTGAAACTAAATGCCCCGCTCCGGGAACCTCCCGTGACCGCCGTCTGTTCAGCAAGGGGGCCGGTGCCCGGCCGTGGCCGCTACGGCGCCCCCGCGTCCCGGTGCAGGGCGAGAGCCACCGAAGGCCACCGCGTGCACCGGGCTCTCGTCCCCGGGCGCGCGACCTGGCGCGCAGCGGGCGCTCTCAGCGTTCTCACAGCGAACTCACAGCCAGTACTCAGGAAAGAGCCACATGCTGTGCCGATGACCGACAACGCCGCCGCCTGCGGCCGCCCGTCCCGGGTCCTCGTGGTCGACGACGAGGACGCGCTCGCCGATCTGCTCTCGATGGCTCTGCGCTACGAGGGCTGGGAGACCCGCGCGGAGGGCGACGGCACCTCGGCGCTGCGCACCGCGCGGGCATGGCGGCCGGACGCCGTCGTCCTCGACGTGATGCTGCCCGACATGGACGGACTGGCCGTGCTCGGCGGTCTGCGGCGCGAACTGCCGGAGGTTCCGGTGCTGTTCCTGACGGCCAAGGACGCCGTGGAGGACCGCATCGCCGGGCTGACGGCCGGCGGCGACGACTACGTCACCAAGCCGTTCTCGCTCGAGGAGCTCGTGGCACGACTGCGCGGGCTGCTGCGCAGATCCGGTGCGCTCACGGGACGCCCGGAGTCGGTGCTCCAGGTCGGCGATCTCACGCTCGACGAGGAGAGCCACGAAGTGACCCGGGGAGACACCGAGATCCAGCTCACCGCGACGGAGTTCGAGCTGCTGCGCTACCTCATGCGGAACCCGCGCCGGGTGCTGAGCAAGGCACAGATACTCGACCGGGTGTGGAGCTACGACTTCGGCGGCCGGGCCAACGTCGTCGAGCTGTACATCTCGTATCTGCGACGGAAGATCGACGCCGGACGGGCGCCGCTGATCCACACGCGCCGGGGAGCCGGTTATCTCATCAAGCCTCCGTCCGACGAGCAGCCTCCGGGCATCGCCGCGCCCGCCCCCGTCGGGGGCGAGCCGGACGCGGCCGCCCGGCACATCGGCGGCTCCGGCGGCTCCGGCGGAGGGGAACGGCCGTGACACGGCAACGGCCGCCGCGACGCCCGACCGGGACGTCCAGGCGCTGGTCGCTGCGCACCCAACTCGTCGTCTCCGCCGTGACGCTGATCGCCGTCGTGTGCGCGGTGATCGGCACGGTCACCGCCGTCGCCGTCAACTCCTCGCTCAAATCGCGTCTTGACGACGAACTGCGCGCTTCGGTGCAGCGGTCGTACGGACCCCCGGGCGCCGCCCTGCCGCAACCTGACGACGTACGGTTCGTCGCCATCCCCGGGCAGCCCATCGGCACCGTCGGCGCGCGCACGAGCGACGACGGCCGGCTCACCAGCGCGGCGCGAAGCACGGACCCCGGCGGCGGCCCCGGCACCGAACAGTCGGACCGGCTCACCAGGCTGACCACCGCACAGCGCGCGGCGCTCGACGACGTGCCGCGCGACGGCCGTCCGCACACGGTGTCGCTGCCGGGGCTGGGCGACTACCGCGTCCAGTCCGGCGGGCTGCCGGAACAGCTGGACGGCCAGGTGGACGGACTGCTGCTCGGCCTGCCGATGAGCGGCGTCCAGTCGACGCTGAAGACCCTCGTCGTGGTCGAGATCTGCGTATCGGCCGCCGGTCTGATCGCCGCGGGCCTGGCGGGCGCGGCGATGGTGCGCATCGCCCTGCGCCCTCTGCGCCGCGTCGCCGCGACCGCGACCCAGGTCACCGAACTGCCCCTTCACAGCGGCGTCGTGACGATGCCGCACCGGGTGTCGGAACGCGACACGGACTCCCGCACCGAGGCCGGGCAGGTCGGCGCGGCGCTCAACAAGCTGCTCGGACACGTCAGTTCGGCGCTGGAGGCCCGGCAGCAGAGCGAGATCCGGCTCCGCAGGTTCGTCGCGGACGCCAGCCACGAACTGCGCACCCCGCTGGCCTCCATCCGCGGCTACGCGGAGCTGACCCGAAGGGTCTCCGCGGGCCCGGACAGCGCCGCTGCCGCGGGCACCGACGGGCACGGGCACGAACGTGCGCGGGCGCACGGAAGCAACGGCGGGGACAGACCCGGGGCCGACCCCGCGCCGGCCGGGTCGGGCCCGTCCGCCGCCGACGGCCTGCCGAGCACGCGGCACGCACTCGACAGGATCGAGTCCGAGGCGACACGGATGTCGGATCTCGTGGAGGACCTGCTGCTGCTCGCACGGCTGGACGCGGGAAGACCGCTGGAACGTACGGACGTGGGCCTGTCCTCGCTCGTCGTGGACGCGGTCAGCGACGCACGCGTGGCCGGGCCAGACCACCTGTGGCGGCTCGAACTGCCCGCCGAACCCGTCGAAGTGCGCGGCGACGCCAAGCGGTTGCAGCAAGTCCTGATCAACCTGCTCGCCAACGCCCGTACGCACACGCCCCCCGGTTCGACGGTCACCGCGCGCGTGCGGCCCGTGTCCGCCCACGGCGACGTCGTCGTGGAGATCGAGGACGACGGAACGGGCATTCCGCCGGACGTACTTCCCCACATCTTCGAGCGGTTCGCGCGCGGCGATGCCACGCGCTCGCGTGCCCACGGAAGCACAGGACTCGGTCTGGCCATCGTGGAGGCCGTCGTCACCGCGCACGACGGCCGGGTGACCGTGGCGAGTGAGCCGGGCCGTACCGTCTTCGCCGTGCGGCTCCCCGCGGCGGCAATGGCTGAAGGAACACCGCACGCGGATCGCGCGGACAGCGAAGTGGCCATTCACGGCGTGCGCGGCCCATTCCCCACCGCGGACGACGAGGGCGCCGGCGACGCCCCGGACGACCCGGCAGCCTCAACTTCTGCCTCGGCGGCCGGCAACAACGGCGACGCGGCTGCGCCTACCCTGGCAGCGGAGAACAGCACGACCGGCCCCAACGCCCGTGCCGTGGGCGGGTCTTCC
Organism: Streptomyces sp. TAA486; assembly: GCF_000426165.1. Taxonomy (NCBI): domain Bacteria; kingdom Bacillati; phylum Actinomycetota; class Actinomycetes; order Kitasatosporales; family Streptomycetaceae; genus Streptomyces; species Streptomyces sp. TAA486. The sequence goes on from NZ_AUEV01000020.1 coordinate 27,507, forward strand.
TGATCAAGAGACGAAGGAGTCCGGTCATGGGCGGCAGAAGTGACGTCGGCTCGTCCTCCTTCGGCGGCATCGCGATCCAGCCGGCGACGGAGGACGACCTTCCGACGATCGTCGGCATCATGAACTTCACGGCGGAGAATTCGATCGCCACCTTCGACACCCGCCCGATCAGCGTGGCCGAACGGCGGGACTGGTTCGGCCACTTCGCCTCGACGGGCCCCTACCGAGCGTTCGTCGCACGAGACGGCGACCAGGTGCTGGGCTACGCCTGCACCCAGCAGTACCGGGCCCATGAAGCCTTCCGTGAGACCGTCGAAGTGAGCATCGCGCTCAACGCCGCGGCCCGGAGCCGGGGCATCGGAACCATGCTCTACAGCGCGCTGTTCGACAGTCTCGCCGACGAGCCGGTCCACGTCGTCGTCTCAGGCATCGCCCTGCCCAATGACGCATCGATCGCACTGCACCGGAAGTTCGGCTTCACGGACGTGGGCGTCTTCCGCGAGTACGCGGTGAAGCACGGGCAGTACATCAGCTCGCTGTGGATGCAGCGCTTCCTTCCCTGAGGCAGCGTTCGGACCGGCCGGAGCGCCTCCGACCTGCACACCTTCCGATTCACAGCCAGCACACAGGCTCGGCATACGGTCCTGACAGGGCGGTCGGCGACTGTTCCGGGCATGCGAACAGACACCCCACCGGCAGAGCCCCCCACAGAGCGCCTGCCCATCCGTCGCCCGCTGGCGCTGCCAGGGCCGCGGAACGAGACCGCTCCGACGGTGCTCGACGTGGTCGTGCCCGTGTACAACGAGGAGCGCACTCTTGAGAGTTCGGTCCGGCGCCTGCACGGCTACCTCGACAGCCACTTCCCGTACGGCTTCCGCATCACCATCGCCGACAACGCCAGCACCGACGGAACACAGCGGATCGCCACCCGTCTCGCGCTCGAACTGAGCGGCGTCGTGGCCGTACGCCTGGAGGAGAAGGGACGCGGCCGCGCCCTGCACACGGTGTGGAGCCGTTCGGACGCACCGGTGCGCACCTACCTGGACGTGGATCTCTCCACCGACCTCAACGCCCTGCTCCCCCTCGTCGCGCCGCTGATCTCGGGACACTCCGACATCGCCATAGGGACGCGGCTGGCCGGGGGCGCCCGGGTGGTGCGCGGCCCGAAGAGGGAGCTGATCTCCCGCGCGTACAACCTGATCCTCCGCGGCTCGCTCTCCGCCCGCTTCTCCGACGCGCAGTGCGGCTTCAAGGCCGTCCGCGGAGATGTGGCGGACCGGCTGCTGCCGCTCGTCCAGGACACAGGCTGGTTCTTCGACACGGAGCTGCTGGTGCTCGCCGAGCGTGCCGGGCTGCGGATCCACGAGGTGCCGGTCGACTGGGTCGACGACCCGGACAGCCGGGTCGAGCTGTTCCGCACGGCCCTCGCCGACCTGCGTGGCGTGTGGCGCGTGGGACGCGGACTGGCCACGGGCGCACTGCCGCTCGGACGGCTCCGGCGGCCCTTCGGGGACGATCCACGCGACCGCGCCCTGCGAGGAGTCCCGAACGGGCTGGTCCGCCAACTGGCCAGCTTCTGCGTCGTCGGCGCCGTCAGCACTCTCGCCTACCTGGCGCTCTACTCGCTGCTGCGCCTCGGAGTGGGCCCGCAGTACGCCAACGCGCTCGCGCTGCTGCTCACCGCGCTCGGCAACACGGCCGCCAACCGCCGTCACACCTTCCGTGTCCGCGGGCGCGCGGGCCTCGTGCGCAGCCACGCGCAGGGCCTGCTGGTCTTCGGGATCGGGCTGGCGCTCACCAGCGGCTCACTCGCCGCGCTGGAGACCGCGGACGCGCACCCGGCACGCAGCACGGAGCTCACGGTCCTCATCGTCGCCAACCTGGCCGCGACACTGCTGCGTTTCCTGCTCTTCCGCACCTGGGTCTTCGCCGGGGAGTTCGCGGAGGACGGAGCCGAGGAGGACGCCCGAAAAGGCCACGACGACCGGCCCGTTGAACCCGGCGGCCCCGGGGACCTCGCTGGAGCCGGTGAAGCCCATGCCCCCGACCTGAACGCCTGGAGCGCGCACGGCGACGCCCGCGGCGGCGATGACACCTTCACGGAACGGACCTCCGCATGACCAGCCTCGCCCGCACCCTCCTCCCCGCCGCCCGCCTCGGCGGGCGGAAGGACGCCCGCGCCGCCCGTCCCCGGTGGGAACGACCCGCCTACTGGGCGCTGCTCGCCGTCACGGCGGTCCTGTTCCTCTACGGGCTCGGCGCCTCGGGTTACGCCAACTCCTTCTACTCAGCGGCCGCCCAGGCGGGCAGCCAGAGCTGGAAGGCGTTCCTCTTCGGCTCGCTCGACTCCGGCAACGTGATCACGGTCGACAAGCCGCCCGCCGCGCTGTGGCCGATGGCGCTGTCCGTGCGGCTGTTCGGGCTGGGTGCCTGGCAGATCCTGGTGCCGCAAGCGCTGGCAGGGGTCGCCACCGTCGCCGTGCTCCACGCGTCCGTACGGCGCTGGTTCGGCCCCGCGGCAGGCCTGCTGGCGGGCGGACTCACCGCACTGACACCCGTCGCCGCGCTGATGTTCCGGTTCAACAACCCGGACGCCCTGCTGTGCCTGCTGTCCGTGTGCGCGGTGTACTGCCTGCTGCGTGCCGTCGAGGACACCCGCATCCGGTGGCTGCTCCTGTGCGGCGTCGCTCTCGGACTGGCCTTTCTCGTCAAGACACTTCAGGCCTGGTTGGTCGTGCCGCCGCTGGCCCTCGTCTATCTGGTGTGCGCACAGCCATCGCTGCCGCGCCGCATCGGGCGGCTGCTGCTCGCCGGCCTCGCGATGCTGGCGAGCTGCGGCTGGTGGGTCGCCCTCGTCGAGCTGTGGCCCGCGGGCTCCCGCCCGTACGTGGGGGGCTCGCAGAACAACAGCTTTCTCGAACTGACCCTCGGCTACAACGGGTTGGGCCGTATCACCGGCAACGAGGTCGGAAGCGTCGGGCCGGGGGCGGGGCGAGGCGGAGGCCCCGGCGGTCCGGGTGGTGGCCCCGGCGGAGGCATGTTCGGCGAGAGCGGAGTCGGAAGGATGTTCAACCAGACGGTCGGGGGACAGATCTCCTGGCTGCTGCCCGCGGCTCTTCTCCTACTCGTCGCGGCGTTGGTACTCACGCGCAGCGCCGCACGAACCGACATGCAGCGTGCGGCACTTCTGGCTTGGGGCGGCTCGCTCCTGATCACGGTTGCGGTCTTCAGCCTGATGTCGGGGATCTTCCACGAGTACTACACCATTGCTCTCGCCCCGTACGTCGCCGCGGTCGTGGCCATCGGGACGGTGCTGCTGTGGCGGAGCCGTGAGCGCCGCGCCGCCACCGTGACACTGGCAGTCGCGGTGGCAGTGACAGCCGTGTGGTCATACGTCCTGCTCGACCGGGCGGCCGGCTGGCTGCCGTGGCTCAAGTGGGCAGTCCTCGCCGGGGGAACGGCAGCCGCGCTCGGCTTCCTGGCAACGGCGTTGCTGCCGAAGCGAGTTGCGGGGAAACCCGCGTTGGCCGTCATCGCCGGGCTGGGACTGGCGGCATCGCTGGCGGGGCCCGTGGCGTACACGCTGAGCACCGTCCACACCCCGCACTCCGGCGCCATCGTGACGGCCGGGCCCGCGTCGGCACGCTTCGGCGGACCCGGCGGAGCCCGCTTCGGCGGGCCGAGCGGCGGGGAGGGCCGCGCGGGCTTCCCCGGCCCACCGGCCGGCGGAGGCCAACAGGCCGGCCCCACAGGGCAGTTCCCGCCGCCCGGCGCCACCGCCGGGTCCGGCCGCCCGGGGCAGAGCGGCCAGCCGGACGACGGCTTGCCCGGCGGGGGCCCGAACGGCAGGAACCCCGAGCGGATGCCCCGCGGCGGCATGGGCGGACTGCTCGACGGACAGCAGGTCGGCAAGGCCACCAAGGCGAAGCTCGCCAAGGACGCTGCGCACTACACCTGGGTCGCGGCCACCATCGGCGCGATGAACGGTGCGAGCTACCAACTGGCCGCCGAGCAGCCGGTGATGTCCATCGGAGGCTTCAACGGCACCGACCCGGCTCCCACCCTGGCGCAGTTCAAGAAGTACGTGGAAGAAGGCGAGATCCACTACTTCATCAGCGGCGGCATGGGCGGTCCGGGCGGCCGGCAGGGCAACTCCACCAAGATCTCTGACTGGGTCGAGAAGCACTTCACCAAGGAGAAGTCCGGCAAGACCACTCTCTACGACCTGACGCAGCAGAAGCAGAAGTCGGACAGCGACCGGAGGCAGTCTCTGTAATGGCAGACTCCTGACAGTTGTCAGGGTGTCCCTGACACTCCTGGAGTGTCAGGGACACCCTGACGCAGGGGTCCCGGGGAGGAGTGTGCTGTGACGCGGGCCCTGGGGCGGCCGATCAAGCCGATTCCGAGGGCCGAGGGGCGGTGGGTGGTCACCGGCCCGCGGCGTTGCCTACCTAGCCGCTGACCGGCGTCCGAGCCCTCCACATGGACAGGACGAACGCCGAAGAGGCTGCCGCCGCGGCGAGGAGCGCGGCCGTAGTCGGCACTGTGAACGTGGCGGGCCAGTCGAGGTGGTGGGCGTGGTCAGCCACCCGGCCTCCGGCGGCCGCCCCGGTGGCGACGCCGGTCAGAAGGGCGGTCACGGCGTACGTCATGCCCTCGTTCAACCGTGCTGCCGGGACGGTCTCCTGGATCAGCGTCATGCCCGTCACCATCGTCGGCGCGGTGCCCATGCCGGCGACGAGCAGCGCCACTGCCAGTAGTGGCAGGCTCCCGCTCGACGCGGCAGTGAGTGGCAGCCAAGCCAGGACCGCCATCACGCCGACGCACAGCGCGAAGCGGCGGATGAGCGGTGTGGTCGGCACCCTCAGTGTGCCGATGAGCAGGCCGGCCACGGCCGACCCCAGTGCCTGGCAGCCGAGCACGACACCCGCGGCCGCTTGCTGCCCACGCTCGTCGGCGAATGCGATCGTCGCGACCTCCAACGCTCCGAACACGGCTCCGGTGCACAGAAACGTCACCAACAACGGTGTCAGGGCGCGCAGTCGCAGAGGCGAAGCGGCGAGACCGGCCTTCCGGGGGCCACTGGGGGCTCGGTGCCGCGCTGCCCTGTGAAGATGAGCATCCCCAGAAGCAGAAGTACGGCTCCTGCCAAGGTGCCCGATTCCGGGAAGAGCCGCGTGCACAGCAGTGCGGCAAGGGGCGGGCCGGCCATGAAGCACAGCTCGTCGGCGGCCTGCTCGAAGGAGTTCGCGGTGTGCCGGGCGGCGGGATCCCGACGGAAGAGATGCGCCCAACGGGCCCGCGACATGCCACCGGTGTTCGGTGTGGTGGCAGTGAGCGCGTACGAGGCGAAGAGCGTCCAGTCCGGTGCCCCGAACCGCACGCATGCGGTCAGCGACACCGCTCCGGCAACTGCGACCAGTGTCGCGGGCAGCGCGACCCGTGCCTGCCCATGCCGGTCGATCAGCCGGGCCGTCAACGGACCCACAACGCCCGTGGCAGCCAGTCCCGTTGCGGTCACGGCACCTGCCAGCGCATACGAGTCGCGCGTGCTCGCGATCATGATGACGGCGGAAACACCGAGCATCCCCATGGGAAGCCGGGCAAGCAGGTTCCCCGTGGTGAATGCGCGAGTTCCCGGAACAGCGAACAGCCGTGCGTACGGGGCGAGTCGGCGGGGCGCACGGCGCGGGATGCGAACCGGTCCGGCTCGTCCGGCCGGGGTCCTCGGAGCTGCAATGAGGGTGTGCCCGGTCACGCCGAGAAACGGCATGCCGTCCGGGGAGGAAAGGTGATCGCGCCGACTACGGCGATGGACGGCGGCGTATGGCATGTGCGCCAGATTCGCGGTCCGGTCAGCAACCCTCAACCTGTTTTCGGCAGCCGCGACTCGACGTCAAGGCCAGCCCTGCTCCCTTCGCTCCTGAGGGAGGCGACGCTACGAACCCAAGGCCGGCGCTTCCTGAGCGGTCACGCAGGCTCCCACAACTCGACCCGATTGCCCTCAGGGTCGGTGACCCAGCCGAAGCGACCCACCCCGTCCATGTCCTGCGTCTCTTCGGCCACCTCCGCTCCCGCGGCGCGCAACTGCGCGAGCATCGCGTCCAGGTCGCGGACGCGGAAGTTGAGCATGGACTGCTGGGCGCGGGACCCGAAGTAGTCGGTCCCGGACTCGAACGTCGCGAACACCGTGGGCCCGACGCCCTGATGCCACAGGCCATGCTCATCCGCGTCCAGGCCCAGGCAATCGCGGTACCACGCGCTCAGGGCCTTCGGGTCGGCGGCGCGCATGAAGTACCCACCGATTCCCAGCACATGTTCCATGCCGTCATCCTGCCAGTGCGGCGTCCCCCCGTCTCGATCACGGCAGAACCCGACAGTCGGCAACTCGCCCCTTGACCAGGGACGTTGGCCGGGCGGTCGGCGGCAGTCCGCCACGACCCAGCCCGCAACATGACCGGCGCCATCTCGACCGGCCTGCCTCAGGCTGGAGTTGGCAGCGCCGGGGGCTCTTCCCCTTCGCCCTCCGGGGGCTCCGAGTGCTCGGCGATCCATGCCAGAGTCTCCGGCAACACCACGCCCTGTTCCGGATCGTCGTTGCGCTTGGCCAGTCGCCGCAGCAACTCATCGTGATCGGCCTGGAAGTGGACGAGCCGCCACTGTGCGCCGTGCTCCGTCACGATCTGCTTGTAGTCGTCCCTTGCGGAACGCGTACCCAGACCGTGATCCAGAACGACCGAACGACCTTCCCCGAGGATCTCGACGAGCTGCCGCCGAACGTCCTCGATCACAGGGGCCTGCAGCGCGAGGTGTTCGTGCTCGGCGTAGTCCTTGCCGATTCGTCCGTGCCGGGCCGTCATTTCGTCATCCACGGACAGGCGGACGACGCCGCCTCGCGCCAATGCCTTCGCGAAAGTGGTCTTCCCGGATCCCGGCATCCCGGTGAGCAGCCATACGACGGGCCGACAGTCAGTCATCCGGCAGACCGTAGCGGTCGTGATGCCTTGTGAGCGCTGGCTGCGATCCCGGGATTCCCCTGACGACTTCCCTCGGGTGCCTGTGGTTCTCACCGTCCTGAGCTGTGGCACCGCTGTTGGCAGGGGGCATCAGGCCGACGAGCGTGCCGTGGGACGGCGGCAGGTCCCGGCAGTCACTGCCAACCACCAGACTCCGAGTGGGTTCCGCCTGGCGCACAGCCCAGCGGAGGGCCTTCCGTGAGGGGTCTGAACCGTCCACTCCGACCACGGTGCGGCCTGTCTTCTCGCTCCGGACTCGCATGGCGGGACCCAGCGAAGGGGTCCCGCCATGCGTTCGTCGTTCACCACTGCGCGCGAAGAACCATCAGGTCCCGGCCCGTACCGGAGTCACCGGCGCGTGACCATGGTTCAGCTCGGACGACTCACTTGCGGGTCTTCTTGAGGTCGGCGGCCGGAGGAAGTTTTGCGGCCGGCGGAGTGACGGCGTTCGCGGGGTTGGTGCATCCGGGGACGCTGCCTTCGGGGCTGCAGTTGTCCGGAGTGTTGCGGATGACCCTGCTGTTGGTGAGCGTGACCTGACCCCCTTGATTGAGGATGCCGCCGCCGGCGGTGATCGCCGTGTTGCGCGTGACCAGGCTCCGGACCAGCGTGACGGTACTTCCGGTGCTGTTCGAGATGCCCGCACCGTTGACAGCGATGTTGTCCCTGACGGTGGTCGACTTCAGGCGCAGGGTGGAGCCGTTCACGTTGCGGAGGCCGCCACCCAGCGGAGCGGTGTTGCCCCTGACCGATACGGACTCCAGAGACGCGGTACCGAGAATGTTCTCCAGACCGCCACCGATGGCGAGCGCGCGGTTCCTGAGCATGGACCCGCCCTTCATCTTCAACGTGCCGTTACCGTCGTTGATGACTCCGCCGCCGAAGGTGGCTGCGGTGTTGCTCTCGAGGGTGCTGCGGTCGAGGTTGGTCCGTCCACCGCTGTTGGAGAGACCGCCACCGTTGCCCGCACTGTTGTTCCTGACGACCGTGCGGTTCAGGTTCAGCGTGCCGCTGTTGTTCGCGATGCCACCGCCGGAGAGGCCGGTACCCACAATGCCGTTGCTGATGGTGAGTGAGTTCAGGTTGAGGGTGCCACCGGAGACGACGTGGAGGATACGGAAGTCCTGCGTCGCGCTCGGGGCACGGCGGATGGTGGTGTCCCGGCCGGAGAGGGTCACATTCCCGGTGATCTCCGGCAACCCGTCGTCCGCGTTGTTGGGGGTGGTCAGGTTGTAGGTGCAGTGGGACGCGAGGGTGATGCGGCCGACATTGGGGCTGGCGTTGGCCTTGTTGATCGCCTTCACCAGACCGGGAATGTCATTGCACCGCACATGAATCCCCCCGGCCGCGTTGGCCGGCACGGCCGGCAGGACGGCAAGGCTCAGTCCCACACCGACCGCGGCGGTCACGGCTCCGGACCGCAAGATGATCTTCATCGCTACGCCTTCCTCAGCGCTGAGAGTGAAACGGCACGTCATCTGCACGGCACCCGGCGGCCTGTCGCCAGTCGGACTGATGAGATGACAATTCATCCGTAGCCGCACGTGACGGCTGCCTCACCTGGCCTACCGCCGAACGGCCCCCGCCCTTGCAAGCTCTGGGTCCGCGGCCCCCGCCGAGGGGCCCGGAGCGCGACCGAATCTGCGCTGAGATGCACTACCTGGACGGGCGGGGCAGCCTCCCGCATTAGCGCCGGGGAGTGGGAGACGTACGGCGCGAAGCGTCTCGGTGTGCCGACGGCAGTTCGCTCCTGCAGGAGGAGTCGGGTTCTCGGTGGCGCCGCCTTGCGGGACCGCGCGGGACCGGGACGCCCCGGCGGGAAATTCGTGTGCGTCGTAGGGCTCGGCGAGTTACGGTCGCCGCATGAACGTCACCGGCCGAAGCACCATCGCGACCGCGCGAGCGACCAGCTCGCCGGTTGCCGCCGTCTGACCTTCCCCTCTTCCCCACCGGCGACCGGAAACGGCCCGTCGGTGGTTCTGCGGCGTTCTTGACTTCTCGCCTCGGTTCGATGACCCGCGCGGTTCGTTGTCCGGTGCCTCCCCCGCTGTGACGCGAAGGAGCCACCCTCATGAACACGGAGCAGATCGTCCGCACGTTCCTCGAGTACTTCCAGGAGCGTGATCACCGCCGGATCACCGGCTCGACAATGCTGCCACCACCTGGCGACTCGGTGCTGTTCACCACTTCCGGCATGCATCCGCTCACCCCGTATCTGGAGGGGCGTCCCCATCCGCTGGGAAGGCGGCTGGTGAATGTGCAGCGCTGTCTGCGCACCACGGACCTGGAGGAGGTCGGCGATGCCACTCATCTGACCGTCTTCGAGATGCTTGGCACCTGGTCGCTGGGCGACTACGAGGGCCCGCTCAGTCTCGACTGGGGGTACAGGCTGCTCACCGAGGGGTTGGGCGTGGATCCGGGCCTGTTGCATGCCACCGTCTACGGCGGCGACGATCAGACCGGGCCTGACACCGCTTCCCTGGAGTTGTGGCAGAGCCTCGGCGTTCCCGTGGAACTCACCGTGGAAAACAACTGGTGGTCCAACGGGCCGGTCGGCCCCTGCGGCCCCGACTCGGAGATCTTCCTCTGGAGCGGCGATACCCCGCCCCGGTCGACGCCCACCCGCGACAACCGCTGGGTGGAGGTGTGGAACCACGTGATGATGCGCCATCGCAGACTCGAGGACGGTTCCCTCGTGCCGCTTCCCCAGCGCAACCTCGACACCGGCCTCGGGCTGGAGCGGCTGGCCTCTCTGCTGCAGAGCGCGTCGTCAGTGTTCGAATGCGACGTCTTCGAACCCTGGCGTCGTCACGTGCCGACCCTGTGGCCATTGAACGAAGTGTCCCGGCGTCTGGTCTACGACCACCTGCGCTCGGCCATCGTGGTCCTCGGCGACGGCGTGCGCCCGACCAACACCGGCCGGGGCTACGTGCTGCGCCGCCTGGTGCGACGGGCGCTCACCGTGCTGTGGCGGGACGATCCGTCGCGCGGTCTCGGAGACCTGCCGGAGGAGTTGGTGACACACACCCTCGACCACTTCCGGCAGGAAGTGGATTCCGGCGACGTGCGGCGACAGCTGCTTGAGGAGGAGCGCCGGTTCAGGCAGCTCCTGGAGCGCGGCCGACAGGTGCTCGCCCGGCCCCGGTTCCAAGGCCCGCTGAAAGAAGAGGACTTCGACTACCTCCACGACACCCACGGGCTGCCGCGCGATCTGGTCCTGGGCCTGCGGCAAGAATCATGGCGTGGGTGAATGCGGGTCCGACTCGGGGCAGGGCCGGCGTCCGCCGGGAAACCTCGTGGGCCCTGCCTGAGAGCCCTTCAGAAGCTGGATCTGCGGGCCTGCTTCGCAGCGTCCGCGGAAGGCCGGCCAGCGACGACGACATGCAGGGCTGGCACTGCGTTGCTGCGGACACCGGCGGCAAGAGGCACGAGCCCCAGCACCTCCTCCCATGGGGCCTTCCCGCGGGGCCGAGGACGCGCGGTCCCGTCCCGTCAGTGAACCTCAGACTTGCCATTCCTATCGATAATCAATAGATTTCTATTGCTAGTCGACCAAGGGAGGGGCCATGGGGAAGCTGACGGTGCTTGCGCTGCGCGCCGTGACGGTGGCGCTGCTCGCCGGATCGTTGTTCGTCCAGACGGTCATGGTGGCGATGCTGGCCGGTGCCATGGAGGAGAGCGTTCTTTCGGACCACCGCACTCCGGCCCTCGTGATCACGATCCTGGTCGTCGTCACGGTTCAGGTCGTCCTGTTCGGCGTGTGGCGCCTGGTGACGATGGTGCGACGCGGCACCGTTTTCTCCCACGCCGCATTCCGCTACGTCCACCTCGTGATCGGCGCGTTCGTGACGGCGGCACTCCTGGTGTTCGCGCTCGGGGTGGTCCTGGCACCGGGCGAGGCCGTACCCCCGGGCGTTGTGGCCCTCCTGGGCGGGGTCTCCCTGGCGATCTTCGGAATCGCGCTCATCGTGCTCGTGCTGCGGATGCTGCTCGCACAGGCCCTCGCACGTGACGTCGAAGCGTCGCGGCTGGGGGCCGAGCTGGCCGAGGTGATCTGATGCCGATCACCGTCGACATCGACGTGATGATGGCCAAGCGCAAGATGTCCGTAGGCGAACTGGCGGACCGGGTGGGGATCACACCCGCCAACCTGGCGGTGCTCAAGAACGGCCGCGCCAAGGCAGTGCGCTTCACCACGCTCGCCGCGCTCTGCGAAGCGCTCGAGTGTCAGCCGGGAGACCTGCTGCGCTGGGAGCCCGAGGGCTCCGGGGACCCCGGGGACGGTCACCGGGCGCACGAATCCGAAGACTCCGTCCCGACCGGGTCCTCACCCTGGTGACCGCAGCAGCGGCTGCCGGCCCCCTGCACACGATCACCAGTCAGGACGCCGGCCGGCGATGTCCACATGACTCACCCTCGCTGCCCGGGCCGTCGCCGCACTGCCCGCAGCCGGCCGGGGCCTGCCGCGCCCGATGACGGACCCCTACAGGAACAGGGCACACCATGACGACAGCCGACCTCTACCGTCTCGGGTCCACGGACAGTACTGACGTATTGGTCGTCGGCGCCGGACTGGCCGGTCTGAACACCGCCACACTCCTCGCCCGACAAGGCCACGACGTGCTCCTGGTCGAACGGCGAACCAATCTCGCCGCCGCGATCCGCACCACGGGAATCTTCGTACGGAAGACGCTCGACGACTTCCCACTGCCCCCCGACTGCCTCGGACCACCGATCCGACGCGTGGTCCTCTACCCCCCTGACCTGCGCCGCCCGGTCAGCCTCACCAGCCCCCGCGACGAGTACCGGGTGGGCGACATGGCACCCCTCTACGAAGCGTCCGCATCCGCCGCATCCGCCGCCGGCGTACGCATAGCGCTGGGCACGCGCTATGCCGGCCGGCAAGGCAACACGTTCCACCTGGCCGGTCGCGACAAGCCGACCGCGGTCCAGGCCCGCTTCGTCGTCGGCGCGGACGGAGCCCGCTCAAGAGTCGCCCGTGACCTCGCTCTCGACCGGAACCACCACTTGATCATCGGCGCCGAAGAGGTCTTCGAGCTACCCGGAAGCGACGAACCACCGACATTCCACTGCGTACTCGACCCCTCACTGGCGCCGGGATATCTGGCCTGGGTGGTCAACGACGGGCAGCACGCCCATGTCGGCGTCGCAGGCTATGCCGACCGCTATCCGGACGGTCTTCGCCGGGCCGCGGAACGCTTCAGCCGCTCGGCGCCCGGGCTGACCGGCATCGAACGTCCCGCAACGGTCGAGCGACGGGGAGGTCCCATCCCGGTCGGCGGCCTGTTGCGCCGGATCAGCTGCGCCGACGGGCTTCTGGTGGGGGACGCGGCGGGCGCGGTCTCCCCACTCACCGCCGGCGGCCTGGACCCGTGCCTGCGGCAGTCGGAACTCGCAGCCGAGGTGCTCAACGACGCTCTGCGCAGCGGAAAGCCGGACGCGATGGCCAACTACGACGGAGCCGCACTCCGCAGCCGATTCCGCGGACGCCTCATGCTGCGCCGCGGATTGGCCCAAGTACGGACGCCGACTACAGCGGCAGCGGCGTTCACCCTGCTCCGCACGCCGTTCGGAAAGGCCGCGGCAACCCGGGTCCTTTTCGGCGACAGGTCCTTCCCCGACCCCACACAAGTGAACTGACGGGAGACCGGTGTCAGCGGTTCACCATGGTGACTGAACGCCATAGTGCAGTTCGCCCAGCACCTTCCCCAGCGGCGCATGCTGATCATCTACGCGTCCCTGCTCGTGATCGGCTCGGTGCTCACCGCGTCGGCGGTGAACGCCAGGATGTTCATCGTCGGGCACGTCCTGCAGGGACCGCGCAAACCAGCTGAAGCGGAGCCGCGCCTGGTCGCTGCTTTCCCGTCTCGCGGGTCCATCGTCGATGGTCACGAGTGGATTAAGCTCCTGACGTCATGAGCAGCAGCTACCACGCCGACCAGGCCACGCTGATTCACCACGGCGGCGAATTCCCGGTAAGTGAGGTAGTGCTCATCGCATGGGAAGTAGATCTCCCGGGCGACCGGTCGCACGCCCTGATGTCCGGCTGGACCGGGGTAGCCAAATATGCCGGGGCCGAGCTCCTCGTCATGTTCGAAGGCGCCCCGCCCCGCTATCAGACACTCCGGCTCTCAATCGACGGTGAAGTGGACGCCGCTGTCGTGGTGTCCGATATCAGGGCCACGGCCGACGGCTCGTACGAATCGTCCTCACCGGGATCGGGCCAAGACCGTGGCAGGACTGACTTCCGCCATGCGTCCGAGCGGTTGAAGCGGACACTACGGTACGGATGACGTACCGGGAGAAGTCGCCAGGACGAGCGACTTCTCTGCGGGGACGAGCCGCGATTCCTCCTTCTCAGCGCAGTTGCTCGGCCAGTCCGACGATGATGCCCGCCGGGCCGCGGACGTAGCAGAGCAGATAGCTGTCCTCGAACCGGGCGATCTCGCCGACGAGTTCGGCGCCGTGAGGGCGCAGGCGGGCAACGGTGTCCTCGACGACGATGCCGACGTTGTCCATCCGCTGAATCGCCATGCTGGTTTCTCCTTCTTCCTCGTGCGGCCGGTGGTGACCGCTGATGTCCCTGGGACGGCGCCGGTGGCACGTTCTCGACATCCGCAGACCGCCGAACTCCGGAAAATCTGACACCCCTTCCGAGAACACACCCTCGTCCGACGGGCCGCTGAACCATGTATGCGCTCGCTGGTAATTCCTCGTCGTGGTTGGGGTCGGCCGGGCGGAGACAGGTGCCGGCCTACCGCCGGAGCGGCATCGCCGCGCGTGCGCGGGGGGTGATGAGGTAGGGCAAGTCTTGTCGCGCGGGGGTGTTGCGGTGGCTGCTGGTGCGGTCGGCCCCCATGGACCTTCGGTCCAGCCGCACTGAAAGGGACGGTAGCTGGCGCTGGCGCGAGCAGTTGAGTACGTGTGCTCATGCCGGCACGTCCTGGCGTGAGCATCATCGGGGCATGCGAACGCGAGCACATGGAATGCTCCTACTGGTCGCCGGTGTTCTGGTCATCTCCGTACCGGTGGCCACCTGGGGCCTGATGGGGCAGGACAACTCGCAGGGCCTGCCGTCGTCCCAACTCGACGACGCCTACCAGCCCTTGGCGATTCCGGCGGCTTTGCAGACCGCACTGGGCATCGGCGCTCTCCTACTGGCAGTGGCCTGTGCGGTGCTGCTGGCGCGCGCCTCGCGCCGCGGGACCTTCGACCGGCGTTGGTGGCAGGCGCTTGTGCCCTTGGTGGGGGCAGGACTGATCGTCGGTGCCGGGTGGTGGCGTCTGGTCATCGGTGGCGGGGTTCCCGACAACACCGGAGCCGGTCTCGTCGTATGGTTCGGCGCCCCGGTCGCGGTGGCGCTGGCGCTGTGGTCAATGGGCCGTAGCGAGTGGGGCGCGACTGACACGGCACCGGGACGACCGCGGTCCGAAGCCGGGCGGGATGCCGCGGTCGCTGCCATGACGAGCAACGGCACGAGTCCCGATGGTGCCCCCTGCACAGCCGGCATCCGTGATCTGCGCATCAAGTCGGGCATCGCCCTCGCCCTGCTGCCTGTTCTGTTGATGCTCTCCGTCATCCTGGTCATCGATGAGGCTCTGGGCAGCGTCGGACCATCCGCTCTCTCCGAAATCGGCGCCTGGATGCTCCTCGGCTCCGGGGTGCTCGGCCTCGCCGTCCTGCTTCTGCCCGCCCGGGCGGTGGGCCGCCCCACGCGAACCGCTCTCCTCGCCGGCCAATGGGGGTTGATGCCCGTGGCGGTGGCCCTGGCCGCCGCAGCGTAAGGGCCTGCCCGTCTCCGTCCGGGGCCGGGGACGCGGCCTGTCGGTGGCGTGACCTCGGGTGAGGCAGCCACTACCGGCAAACCTCGTCACCCGCGGGCGGGGAGCACACTCATCGACCTGCGGCGCTGTCAGCAGTGAGCCTCGAACTCACTCGCCCAACGCCCCAAATGAGCAACCAAGATCAAAGAGGCCGGTTCCAAGATCGGAACCGGCCTCTGACCTGGCATGTCTCTGGAGCCGCCTGTCGGATTCGAACCGACGACCTTCTGTTTACAAGACAGATGCTCTAACCAGCTGAGCTAAGGCGGCGGGCTGGCGTGCCCGTGCAGTCTACCCATCCTGTGACGGCCGTCCGCGATGCGGTTTCGTTGCTGCTCGAGGGCTGACAAGACACACAGCGGCGGGTTAGCGTCACCGCACGTTCACAGCAGTGAAACGTACTCCCTTTACGACGGATCGTCCGGCACGTACCTGCCGGTGAAGGAGACAACATCATGGCTACGGTCACGTACGACTCCGCTACGCGGATCTACCCCGGCGGAGACAAGCCCGCCGTCGACAAGCTCAACATCGGCATCGAGGACGGCGAGTTCCTCGTACTGGTCGGCCCCTCCGGTTGCGGCAAGTCCACCTCCCTGCGCATGCTCGCGGGTCTCGAGGACGTCAACGAAGGTTCCATACGCATCGGTGACCGCGACGTCACGCACCTGCCGCCCAAGGACCGGGACATCGCCATGGTGTTCCAGAACTACGCGCTCTACCCGCACATGTCCGTCGCGGACAACATGGGCTTCGCGCTCAAGATCGCGGGTGTGAACAAGTCCGAGATCCGCAAGAAGGTCGAGGACGCGGCGAAGATCCTCGACCTCACGGACTACCTGCATCGCAAGCCCAAGGCGCTCTCCGGTGGTCAGCGCCAGCGTGTGGCGATGGGCCGCGCGATCGTGCGTGAGCCGCAGGTCTTCCTCATGGACGAGCCGCTGTCGAACCTCGACGCGAAGCTCCGCGTGCAGACCCGTACGCAGATCGCCGGCCTCCAGCGCCGTCTGGGCATCACAACCGTGTACGTCACCCACGACCAGGTCGAGGCCATGACCATGGGTGACCGGGTGGCCGTCCTCAAGGACGGGCTGCTGCAGCAGGTCGACACCCCGCGTCACATGTACGACCACCCCGCGAACCTCTTCGTCGCCGGCTTCATCGGCTCCCCCGCCATGAACCTCGTCGAGGTGCCGATCACCGACGGTGGCGTGAAGTTCGGCAACAGCGTCGTGCCGGTCGAGCGCGAGGCGCTGTCCGCGGCCGTCGAGAAGGGCGACAAGACGGTGACGGTGGGCGTGCGCCCGGAGCACTTCGACGTGGTGAACGGCGACGGCTCCGACAAGGCTCTCTCCAAGGACGAGCCGGCGGGCGTGGCGGTCACCGTCAACGTCGTCGAGGAGCTCGGCGCGGACGGCTACATCTACGGCACGGCCAAGGTCGGCGCCGACGACTGCGACCTCGTCGTCCGTGTCTCCGGCCGTCAGGTGCCCGAGAAGGGCGCCGTCGTGAACGTGGTGCCGCGCGGTGGCGAGACGCACGTCTTCTCGACCTCCAGCGGTGAGCGTCTCAGCGACTGACGCGCGCACCCGCACGCACCTCAGCGCAACCAAAGTGGCCGCACGCCTCGGCAACAGCCGGGCGTGCGGCCACTTTTCGCCTGTTCCCGGGCATTTCCGCTCCGTGCGTCAACACCAGTCGAGAACGCGCCCGTGCGCCGTCGCTCAGCAGGGTGACCGAATGTCGCCAAATCACCACTCTTCGCTACGATCGCTGACGTGAACCACGCAGCCCGCCGAATCGGCCGAACTCTAGCTCTCGTTCTCCCTGTCGTACTCGTCCTGTCCGGAACACTCGCCGTCGCCCGCGTCCCGTGGAGTTCGTCCTCCGGCACGCAGATGCTCACAGCGTCCGAGCACAGGGCGTCCACGAAAGCGACCTCCCGTGCTCCCCAGGACGTGCTTCGCGACCGCCTCGTCGCCGAGTTGCAGGAGAAGGACCCGGGCGTGGCGCTGACCGGCCTCCAGCAGGAGATGGCGCAGCGCCCCTCGCTGGCCAGGCACTGCACGTCGATCGCCCGGGCGCTCGGCCGTGCGGCCGTGCAGAAGTACGGCAGTGTGCAGCGCGCCAACCGCTACTCGCGTCCCGTCTGCGACACGTCCTTCGCCACCGGCGCGTCCCGGATGCGCTGACGCGCGGAACGACCGATGTGCCGACCGCCCGCCTGCCGACGACGGCAGAGCGGGCGCCCCGCATAGGGTGCGCTGCATGATGCAGCTCCCCACGCAAGCCGTGATCCTGGCCGGTGGCCAGGGGACGCGGCTGCGTCCGTACACCGACGACCGTCCCAAGCCGATGGTCGAGATCCCCGGCACCGGAATCCCCATCATCGGGCACCAGTTGGCCTGGCTGGCCACCGAGGGCGTCACCGATGTCGTCGTCTCCTGCGGCCATTTGGCCGATGTGCTGGACGACTGGCTGGCGAAGGCCGAGATTCCGGTGCCCTCGGGACGAAGTCCCCTGCGGACCACGGTCGTTGTGGAGGACAAGCCGCTGGGCCGCGGCGGCGGACTCAAGTACGCGGCCGCCTCGCTGCCCCGGCCCGACGAGCCCTGGTACGCCACCAACGGGGACATCTGGACACGCTTCGCACTGCGGGAGATGGCCGCGTTCCACGGGGAGCGGGACGCCGCCGCGACGCTCGCGCTGGCCCGTCCGCGCATCCCTTGGGGCGCGGTGGAGACGGATCCCTTCGGTCATGTCCTCGACTTCATCGAGGCTCCGCCGTCCCCGTACCTCGTCAACGCCGGTGTGTACGTGTTCTCTTCGTCCTTCACCGGCCTGCTGCCGGAGCGCGGCGACCACGAGCGGACGACGTTCCCGCGGCTCGCCCGCGAACGCCTGCTCGCGGGCTTTCAGTTGCCGCAGGGTGCCTACTGGCGGGCCATCGACACCGCCAAGGATCTGGAGGAAGCGGCAAGGGAGTTGAGGGACGCGCAGGGAGCCCCCCAGAAGCAGTGAGGGCTCCCTGCGTTGTTCCGCTCGTCGCGGTGCGCCGTTTGCCGTGTTCTCCGGCCCGGGCCAGGTAGGTCGTACACCGGCCCGGGCGCGCGGGTCAGCCCAGGAGGCCGCCCAGGCCGCCCCCGCTGCCGCCGGAGGACGATCCGCCACCGCCGCCGGACGACGAACCTCCGCCGCCGCCACCGGAGTTGGAGCCGCCATGCGCACCGCCGCCGGTGCTGCCGCCCGAACTCGCGCTGCCGCCCTGCGTGGCGTGCGCCCCGGGGGCCGACTGCGGCGGCGGCTGCACGCCGGGAACGGTCTCCCTCGGCACCTGCACGGTCTCGCGCTGGCTGGGACTGGACGTGTCCCCGCGCCGGTCGTCGGCCGAGGCCGAGGAGGACGGGCTGCCGGAGCGGCCGCTGTCCGCGTCGGCGCCCCGTGAGTGCCCGCCGGCGGGCCGCCCACTGTCGGTCCGGTCGTCCGGGCCCGTGGGGAGGGGCGAGCCGGGCAGCTGGTTCACGGGCGGGCCACCGGGCCCGGGCACCTTGGCCGTGTGCGCGGAACGTACGGCACCGCCCAGCATCGAACCCGTCAGCATCGCGATCCCCGCGACGACGGACGCGATGACGGCGCCGCGGCGCAGCACCCTCGTGCGCAGGTCGCGCAGTTCGGCGCGCGGGCCGAGCTTGCGCCACGCGTCGGCGGCGAGCCTGCCGTCGACGGAGTAGACGGGCGCACCGGCGATGAGCAGCGGGCTCCACGCGGCGAGGAGAATGATGTCCGGCGCCTCGTAGGCAGGGCCCGAACTCCAGCTCACCGTCATCAGCAGCGCGGCGGACAGCAGCGCGCCCAGTGCCGCGGCGAGGCGCTGCCAGAGCCCGCACACCGTCAGCACACCGATGATGATCTGGAGGAAGGCGACCGTCAGCCCGGAGCCGACGGGGTGTGCCAGCACGAAGTCCCGCAGCGGGGAGGCGATGGCCCAGGGTTCCAGCGACCGCAGCCACGTCACCATGGAGCCGCGGGCGTCGCCGTCGAAGTAGACCGGGTCGCACAGCTTGCCCATGCCGGCGTAGACCGAGATGAAGCCGAGGAAGATCCGCATGGGCAGCAGCACGACGCCGAGGTTCATACGGCGGCCCGGGTAGTACGCCTGGCGGCGCGCTCCGGCCGCTGCGGGGGCAGAGGAGACGGCGTGGTCGGCGTCCTCGGGGTCTCCGTGCGCCAGGGGCTGCCTGCCCCGGCGGTTGTACGCGCCGCTCTCCCCGTACTCGGAGAACTCGGCGTACTCGCCGAAGTCTCCGTTCGGGCCGCTCTCGTCGTATTCGACGTACGGGTCGTAGGCGCCGGGCTCCGGGCCGTCGAAGGCTCCGCGTGTGGGGCGCACCCCGTGCAGCAAGGACTGCGGCTGGGTCGCCTCGGCCGGGCGCGCCCCGCGCTGGCCGATGACCGTCGGCGGAGCGATGGCGTCCTCGTCGATCCGCGGCAGCACCTGGGTCGTGGAGGCGGCGGTCTCCGCGGGCCCGCGGTGGCCGGGGCGTGCCACGTGGGACAGCCGGGTCGCCGCGGTGTCGCCGGCGTCCGTATGCACGCCCCAGGCGACGGACGTTCCGGTCGTGCCCGGCGATGCCCCCGACGTCCCGGGCCTGTTGGCGGAGAACGGTCCCGGAGCCGCGCCCCCGACCGTTCCGGAGGCGTGAAGGCCGGAGACGGCAGCGACGGAGCCGGTGGTGACGGGGTCGGCGGCGGGCGGCGCGAGCTGCACCCGGAAGCTCGCGTGAGTGACGACGACCTCTGCCGGATCGGAGGGGACCTTGACCGTGCTCAGGCCGGGGTCGTCGTCGAAGAAACCGCTCGGGCCGCCCTGTTGGGTGTCCCCAGGACGCCGGCCCGAGGGGTCGGGCGTGCGGGGTGTTCTGGTGTCCACACTCCACTAACCGAGTGACGGACGCTTAAGACACTGCCTTGACCGCCCTGATCTGTCCGAGGCCCGTCAAGGCCGTCGAGCTGCCACGAAGGCGCGCCCGTCGCGTCGTCGAGCAAGGCTCGGCCCCGACTCCCGTGTCCAGGGGGCGGGTTCGGGACTCGCGGCCATCAACTCCTGCGCCGCGCCGCCTCGTAAAGCACCACGCCCGCGGCCACGCCGGCGTTCAGCGACTCGGCGCCACCCGGCATCGGGATCCGCACGCGCACGTCGCAGGTCTCGCCGACCAGCCGGGACAGGCCCTTGCCCTCACTCCCGACGACGACCACGACGGGCCCCTCCAGCACGTCCAGTTCCGGGAGTTCGACGTCGCCGTCGGCGGCGAGGCCGACCACCATCATTCCCGCCTTCTGGTAACTCTCCAGCGCACGCGTGAGGTTGGAGGCGCGCGCGACGGGGGTGTGCGCCGCGGTGCCCGCGGAGGTCTTCCACGCCCCTGCCGTCATCCCGGCGGCCCGGCGCTCCGGCACGACGACGCCGTGCCCGCCGAAGGCCGAGGTGGAGCGGACGACCGCCCCGAGATTGCGCGGATCGGTGATCCCGTCCAGCGCGACGATCAGCGGGTCCTCGCCCTCGTCGTAGGCTGCCGCCGCCAGATCGTCGGGGTGCGCGTACTCGTACTCCGGGACCTGGAGCACAAGCCCCTGGTGGTGCAGGCCTTTTGTCATGCGGTCCAGCTCGGGCCTGGGCGCCTCCATGAGGTTGATGCCCCCGGCCTCGCCCGCGAGCCGCACTGCCTCGCGCACCCGTTCGTCGTTGTCGATGAACTGCTGCACATACAGCGTCGACGCCGGTACCTGCTCGCGCAGCGCTTCGACGACAGAGTTGCGGCCGACGACCAGTTCCGAGGCGCTCTTGCCGCTGGCCTTGCGCGGACGGCCCTGCGCGCGCCGGGCCTTGGCCTGCGCAGCGCGCTGCTTGGCGTGCCCCTTGCGCATCTCGGCGGGCGGCGTGGGGCCCTTGCCCTCGAGTCCGCGGCGCCGCTGGCCGCCGCTGCCGACCTGCGCGCCCTTCTTGTTGGACGTACGCCGGTTGGGGCGCTGGCTGTTCCCGGCCATCGGGCACCTGCTTCTCTGCTGGGCTGCTGGTCTGCTGCTGATTCGTCTGCCGGATTCCCGGCCGGCCGCTGCCGACCGTCTGCCGTGCCGGCGGGCAACGCACGCTCGCGGGGCGCGGAGGCCGCCGCCTGCCGCCATTATTCAGGAGGACAGGGCCCACCGAAGAAGTGGATCAACGGTGGGCTCCCCACGACGGCCGCGGTCACGGTTCAGCGGCCGCCGTCGCGGTTCAGTGGCTGCCGCCGCCGAGCTCCCAGCGCGGCCCGGACGGGGTGTCCTCGATGACCAGCCCCGCCTGCTTCAGCTCGTCGCGGATGGTGTCGGCCGTGGCGTAGTCCTTGCGCTGGCGCGCGGCCTGCCGCTGGTCGAGCACGAGGCGGACCAGCGAGTCCACGACGTCGCGCAGCTCGCCGCCCCGCCCGGCGCCCGTCGCCGTGGACTGCCAGCCCGGGTCGAGCGGGTCGAGGCCGAGGACGCCGAGCATCGCCCGTACGTCAGCCAAGGCCTTGACGGTGGCGTCCTTCTCGTCACCGCTCATGGCGGCGTTCCCGTGCCGGACGGTCGTGTGGACGACGGCCAGCGCCTGCGGGACCCCGAAGTCGTCGTCCATCGCCTCCGCGAAGGCGGCCGGGACCTCCGACGCGGGAGCCACGTCGCCGACCGCCTCGCCCGCGCGCTGCAGGAAGCCCTCGATACGGCCGAAGGCGGCGTCCGCCTCGCGCAGCGACTCCTCGCTGTACTCGATGGTGGAGCGGTAGTGCGGCGAAGCCAGGTAGTACCGCAGCACGATGGGGCGCCAGTGCTTGACCATCTCGCTGACGAGCACCGAGTTGCCGAGCGACTTGCTCATCTTCTCGCCGCTCATCGTCACCCAGGCGTTGTGCGCCCAGTAGCGCGCGAATTCGTCGCCGAACGCCTTCGACTGCGCGATCTCGTTCTCGTGATGCGGGAAGACCAGGTCGACTCCCCCGCCGTGCAGGTCGAAGGACGAGCCGAGGTACTTGTGCGCCATGGCTGAGCACTCCAGGTGCCAGCCGGGACGGCCGCGGCCCCACGGCGTCTCCCAGCTCGGCTCGCCGGGCTTGGCGCCCTTCCACATGGCGAAGTCACGCGGGTCGCGCTTGCCGGTCTCGCCCTCGCCCTCGGGCTGGAGCAGGCTGTCCAGATCCTGGTTGGACAGCCGGAGATAGTCCGCGTACGAGCGGACGTCGAAGTAGACGTTCCCGTCCGCCGCGTAGGCGTGGCCCGTGTCGATGAGGGCGCGCATCATCTCGATCATCTCGGGGACGTGGCCCGTTGCCCGCGGCTCGTACGTGGGCGGCAGGCAGCCTAGAGCGTCGTACGCGGCGGTGAACGCGCGCTCGTTGTCGTAGCCGATCGCCCACCAGGGACGGTTCTGCTCGACGGCCTTCACGATGATCTTGTCGTCGATGTCGGTCACGTTCCGCACGAACGTCACGTCGTAGCCGCGGTGGGCGAACCAGCGGCGCATGATGTCGAAGTTGAGCCCCGACCTGATGTGCCCGATGTGCGGGGCAGCCTGCACGGTGGCACCACACAGGTAGATCGAGACATGGCCCGGCGTCAGGGGGACGAAGTCGCGGATCTGCCGGCTGCTGGTGTCGTACAGGCGAATGCTCACGCGACCAGGGTAGTGGGCCCGTGAGGGCGCCCGTCCCGCACACCGGGCTCGCGGCAGACCCCTGGCATATGTGACGGAGGCCCGGAGCCGGGTGTCAGGTCTGTCAGAGGCGTCCGGTGATCTTCCGGGGCGTGATGCGCACGACGACCCTCGCGGCGTCCTGATCCCAACGCG
Organism: Streptomyces sp. TAA486; assembly: GCF_000426165.1. Lineage (NCBI taxonomy): Bacteria > Bacillati > Actinomycetota > Actinomycetes > Kitasatosporales > Streptomycetaceae > Streptomyces > Streptomyces sp. TAA486. The sequence goes on from NZ_AUEV01000020.1 coordinate 50,228, forward strand.
GGTTGAAATCGGCGTAGTTCTTCCCCGTGTACTTCTGGGCCAGTTCGTCGATCAGCTCCGGGCCGCCCTCGGTGGTGACAGTGGCGGTGCCGCGGATCTCTGCGTAGGTGTACGGGTTGTCCGCCGGCTGCACCATGACGCTGACCCGGGAGTCCCGCCGGAGGTTTTGGGTCTTGCGGCGCTCGGTCGTGGTGGAGATCAGCAATTCGTCCCCGTCGCGCTTCACCCATACCGGTGACACCTGCGGGCTTCCGTCGGGCTGGATCGTCGCCAGGTCGACGAAGACGGGAGAGTCCAGAACCTGCTTGAGGCCGTCGGAGAGCTGTGCTGCTGCCACTGGGGTCGCCTTCTCTCGGAGGATCGTCGCTGTCTGCGGCATGTGCCGTGTCACGTGCAAACCGTGTCACGTGCAACAGACATCCGGGGCCCGGTGTCCCGGGCCCCGCCCAGGCGTCACTCCTGCGGGCCCCCGGCGGCTGCCGGAGGCGGCAGCACGAGTGCCGTGGCCATGGCCGCGAGGCCCTCACCGCGACCGGTCAGGCCCAGCCCGTCCGTCGTCGTACCGGAGACGGAGACCGGAGCGCCGACCGCCGCGGACAGGGCACGCCGGGCCTCGTCGCGCCGCTTGCCGATCTTGGGCCGCACGCCGATGACCTGGATCGCCACGTTGCCGATGGTGAAGCCCTCCGCCCGCACGATCCGCGCGGCCTCCGTGAGCAGACCGACGCCCGACGCACCGGCCCACTCCGGGCGGCCGGTGCCGAAGTGGGCACCGAGGTCGCCGAGACCGGCCGCGGAGAAGAGGGCGTCGCATGCCGCGTGCGCGGCGACGTCACCGTCCGAGTGCCCGGCGAGGCCGTAGCGCTCCCCCTCCCAGAGCAGGCCCGCGCACCACAGCTCGCGCCCCTCCTCGAAGGCGTGCACATCCGTGCCGATGCCGACCAGTGGGAGCGCCGGTGCCTGTGGTTCAGAAGCCATCGGTCGCACGCCTCCTCGCCAGAACGGCCTCGGCGAGCACCAGGTCCAGGGGCCGCGTCACCTTGAACGCCTCATCGTGACCCGGGACGACCACGACCTCGACGCCGAGGCGCTCGACCATGCCGGCGTCGTCCGTCGCGCCGTCGCCCTCGCGGGCCACCTGGGCGTGCGCCGCGGCGAGCACCTTCAGCTCGAAGCCCTGCGGGGTCTGCACGGCCCTCAGCCGTGAACGCTCAGGAGTGCCCGTCACCGGCTCGGGTTCGCCGTCGGTGCGGACCTGGACCTCCTTGACCGTGTCAGGGACGGGCAGCGCGGGCACGACGGCGGGCGCCCCCTCCCTCACTGCCGCCGCCACGGCCTCCACGGTCTCCACCGGCACCAGCGGGCGGGCGGCATCGTGCACGAGGACGGAATCGACATCGTCGGGGAGAGCCGCGAGGCCCAGGCGCACCGAGTCCTGACGGGTCTCGCCGCCGGGGACGACCACGACGTCGGTCGAGGTCTCCCCGGCGGCGTTGTACTCGTCCATGAGGCGCCGGACCTCGTCTGCGCCGTCGGGCGGTGCGACCACGACGACGAGGGAGACGGCACGGGAGCGGGCCATCGCACGCACGGCGTGCACCAGCATCGGCGTCCCGCTCAGCGCGCGGAGTGCCTTGGGGGCGCCTGGGCCCAGGCGGAGGCCGCGCCCGGCGGCCGGGATGACGGCGGCGGTGCGGTGCCCGGGACGCCCGGCAGAGGGATCGCCCGCGGGGACGGTCGCCGGGTCGGCGGGACGGTCGGACGCGGGTCGGGCGGCCGGAGTCCTGCCGGCCTGCGCTGCCTGGGCTGCCTGCTCGGAGCCGTGGATTACTCCGTCCGGGCGGCCGGAACGCGACTCGCCCGCGGATTGGATTGACATCGGTTGCACGTTCAGGTTTGTGTCCTCAGCCGGTGTGGGTATGGCCTGGGCGTACCCCCGACGCAGGTCGGGGGCGTGCCGGGCGCGAAGCCTTGACCGGCCCTTCCGTGATTTCCGGTCGAGGCGATTGCCCGGGCCCGGCACGCCTTTGACAGACGTCGAGACCGTGCCGGGCATCCGGCACGGCGAGCAGTAGTGAGGTTACTGAACGCTGCCGGGGGCCGCTTGCAGAGCGTAGACATGCCGCAGCGCCCGGCGACTGACGTCGTCACTCGGGCACTGCGGCACAGCCTTGCTCTACTGCTGCTCAGACTTGCTGACTGCTGGGCTTGCTCACTGGTGCGGGGAGGCCGGCTGCGCGCCGTCTCTCTTCGTCGCTCGCGCGGTCAGGACGCGAGAACTTCGTCGAGCAGTGCCTCTGCCTTGTCCTCGTTCGTGTTCTCCGCGAGAGCCAGCTCGCTCACCAGGATCTGGCGGGCCTTGGCGAGCATCCTCTTCTCACCGGCGGAGAGTCCGCGCTCACGCTCACGGCGCCACAGGTCGCGCACGACCTCCGCCACCTTGATCACGTCGCCGGACGCGAGCTTCTCGAGATTCGCCTTGTAGCGCCGGGACCAGTTGGTCGGCTCCTCGGCATACGGTGCGCGGAGCACCTCGAAGACCCTGTCCAGCCCGTCCGAACCGACCACATCTCGTACGCCGACGAACTCCGCATTGTCCGCTGGCACACGAACCGTCAAGTCGCCCTGCGCAACCTTCAGAACCAAGTAGGTCTTGTCCACGCCTTTGATCTGGCGAGTTTCGATAGCCTCGATCAGCGCGGCCCCGTGATGGGGATAGACCACGGTGTCGCCAACCTTGAACGTCATGTGTCAGGTACCCCTTCCGTGGCTATCCAGAGTAACACGGAATCGGGCTCTTCTGAATGGCGTTTTCGCAGGTCAGGCCGCATCTCGGGGCTTGACAAGCGGCCCTGTTACGTGCTGCGGCCAGTCATCTGGAACGGGTATTCGCAGGTCGGGGCACCTCCGAACGCGGATCGAAACACAACGGACACGTCTGAAGAGGGTGCTTCAGAAAGCATCAGCCGTCCGTTTTGTCCTGCTGTAAGTCGTCGCCCGTTCGGCCCTCTTCACCTCTTCACGGACTTTCCCAAGAATTGATCAGCAGTTCCGCTGATCAATTCACAAGCCGTTCGCATTCTTTCCCCGGAAACGTCCTCACCCGGCGCGCAGTCCACGCGCACTCCCGCGTACACACCCGCCCGTACGGCGCGCGGCAGGAGGGCCGGGTGCGGGGCCCCGCGAAGCGCTCGGTAATCTGGCCGCGCCACAGATCAAAAGTATCCGCCCGCAGCCGTCCCGTAGTTCGGCCGCCAGAGCTCGCCCAGGAGTTGCCGCCGCCGTGAGCAGCAGCATTCGACGCGGCACCCTTGCCGCCACAGCCCTCGCGCTCGCCGTCGTCACACTGTCCGCGTGCGCCGCGGGGCACGACGCTCAGACGCTGGAGGTCAAGCCGGACAATGCCGCGGCCTCCGAAGGATCCATCAAGGTCCAGAATGTCGCCATCATCACACCTGACAGCGGGCAGGGTCCCTCTGCCGTGACGGGCCGCATCTTCAACCAGGGCACCAAGGACGAGACCCTCGCTGAGATCACCGTCAAGGGTGCCGGTGCCCGCGTGAAACTCCGCCCCGCGAAGGGCGAGAAGGACCTCACGGTGCCGGCAGGCGGTTCGCTCGCGCTGGGCGGCAGGGGCAACGCCTCGGCCGTGCTGCCCGAGTCCGCCACGGGGACCGTGCAGGACGGCAACGCCCAGCCCGTCTCGTTCGACCTGAGCCGCACCGGCAAGATCTCACTGCGGGCGACGGTCGTGCCCGCTCACGGCGACTACGCGAAGTTCGGCCCGACGGTCGCCCCGTCGCCCAGCACCTCCTCGGGCACGCCTTCCGGCTCGCCTTCGCCCGGTTCGGAATCCTCGTCGCCGTCGGAATCCTCGTCCGAGAACCCGTCGGAGGACGCCGAGCAGTCCGAGCCGCCGGCCGCCGATGACGACGCGGCGGAGGAGCAGGAGGCCGAGCACGAGGCCGAGGGTCACGCCGCGGGGCACTGAGCCGGCCGCGACGCCCGTAAGCGCACATGCGCCTGAGGCCCCGCCCGTACGAGCTGTACGGGCGGGGCCTCAGGCGTTTCGTTCCCGCGGTGTCCAGGGCGGTGTCTACGGCTCGAACTTGTAGCCCAGGCCCCGCACGGTCACCAGGTAACGGGGAGCGCCCGGGTCGGGCTCGATCTTGGCGCGGAGACGCTTCACGTGGACGTCGAGGGTCTTGGTGTCGCCCACATAGTCGGCGCCCCAGACCCTGTCGATGAGCTGCATCCGCGTGAGCACCCTGCCCGCGTTGCGCAGCAGCATCTCCAGCAGGTCGAACTCCTTCAACGGAAGGTCGATCTTGCTGCCGGCGACGGTGACGACGTGCCTGTCCACGTCCATGCGGACGGGGCCGGCCTCCAGGGCCGCCGGGGTGACCTCTTCCGGCTCGCCCTGACGGCGCAGCACGGCCCGGACACGCGCGACCAGTTCGCGCGAGGAGAAGGGCTTGGTCACGTAGTCGTCGGCTCCTATTTCCAGGCCGACGACCTTGTCGATCTCGCTGTCCTTGGCAGTGACCATGATCACCGGGACGTTGGAGCGGCCGCGCAGCTGGCGGCACACCTCGGTGCCGGGCAGCCCCGGCAGCATCAGGTCGAGCAGTACCAGGTCGGCGCCGTTGCGTTCGAACTCGTCCAGCCCGTCGGGGCCGGTGGACGCGACGGCTACCTCGAAGCCTTCTTTGCGCAGCATGTACGACAGTGCGTCGCTGAACGATTCTTCGTCCTCGACGACGAGCACTCGGGTCACGGGAGGACCTCCGGGGCGGTTTCAGGGGCGCGCAGCAGACCGCGCGGCGTTGTGAACGGAGATGGGGAGGGACGGGAAGAGGAAGTGGGAGAGGCAGGGGAAGGAGAAGGGGAAGGGGTTGCGGGGGTGGCACGGGAAGCCGGTGGCGGTTCGCCCGGACGCGTCGCGGGACTGGAGTCCTCGGGCTCGGAGGAACCGCGCAGGTTCCGGTGCTGCTTCGTCGGATCAGCAGGGTCCGCGGGGCCGGTGTCGCCAGGTTCGGCCTGAGCGGCGTGATCGCCCGGGTCGGGCTCGCCGGCCTCGTCCAGGGAGTCCGCCGCCTCCTCGAAGTCCTCCGGCTCCTCGTCGACGTCCTCCGACGGGTTTCCGCCGCGGCGCTCCTGCGACTGCGCACGGCTCCGTCCGGGTCCGCCCTCCGGCAACCGGAGGGTGAACGTGGAGCCCTGTCCTTCGGCGCTCCACACGGTGACCTCGCCGCCGTGCGACGCGGCCACATGCTTGACGATGGCCAGTCCCAGACCGGTGCCGCCGGTGGCACGGGAGCGGGCCGGGTCCACGCGGTAGAACCGCTCGAAGACCCGGTCCTTGTCGCGCTCGGAGATGCCGATGCCCTGGTCGCTGACCGATATCTCGATGAAGTCCCCGCCGGGGGCCGCGACCCGGCGCCCCGCGATGCCGACGCGCGTCCGGGCAGGTGAGTAGTTCACGGCGTTCTCGACGAGATTGCCGAGAGCGGCGGCGAGCTGGCTGCGGTTGCCCCACACGTGGAGCCCGTCGGCGGCGGTCCCGGTCGTGGCCGTCCCGCCTCCGGCACTCGTCCGGCCCGCGACGAGGGCGATCTGCTTGCTGCCCGCGGACTGGCGGCAGCGGTCGATCGCCTCGCCCATCAGCTCGTCCACGCCGACCTGCTCGGAATCGCCCAGCGGGTCGTCGTTCTGGACGCGGGAGAGGTCGATCAGCTCCTGGACGAGGCTCGTCAGCCGCGTCGACTCGTACTGCATGCGCCCGGCGAAGCGCTCGACCGCCTCGGGGTCGTCCGCCGCGTCCAGTACCGCCTCGGAGAGCAGGGACAGCGCGCCGACCGGCGTCTTCAGCTCATGGCTGACGTTCGCCACGAAGTCGCGGCGGACCGCCTCGATGCGGCGGGCCTCCGTCATGTCCTCGACGAGCAGCATCACGAGACGGGAGCCGAGCGGGGCCACGCGGGCGGACACGGCGAGGGCGTCGCCCCGGCCCGTACCGCGCCGCGGGAGGTCGAGATCGACCTGCCGTATCTCTCCGTCCCGCCTGGTCTCTCGGGCCATCTTCAGCATCGGCTCGACGGCCAGCCGGCCGCCACGCACCAGTCCCAGGGCGTAGGCGGCGGAACTCGCCTTGACGACCTCGTCCGCCTCGTCCAGGACGACGGCGGAGGAGCGCAGCACGGACAGCACGGTGTCCACACCGGGCGGCAGAACGGCCTCGGTGTGCAGCGAGGAGCGCGTGGGACGGGCCTGGTCGCGCTCGCTCCAGCGGAACGCCAGCATCGCGATCACGCCGGTCAGTACTCCGGCGATCGCCGCCGCTGCGGCGACCGCCGCGTTCACGTTCATGCCTCAAGGCTATGCGCGCTCGTCGGTACCGCCCCAGGGGAAGAAGGGGACCTCGAACACTCGTCTCCCAGAGTTCACCTCGAGGTCGTGGTCGATTCACCCCGGGGGTCGGCGACAGACGCATTCCGGACGGAGCGTGGGAACCTGAGGCCGGTCCTCCGGGACCCCTCTGTCGAGAGAACATGCGAGGGAAGGACAGCCATGCGTGACGCGTACCACGAGGAGCTGGACTCGATCAGCGACAGCCTGGTCGACATGGCCCGGTTCGTCGGCTCTGCGATCGGCCGCGCCACGACGGCGATGCTGGACGCGGACCTGAAGCTGGCCGAGAGCGTCATCGCCGCGGACGAGAAGGTCGACGACATCCAGCGCGACCTGGAGAGCCGAGCCATCCAGCTGCTGGCGCGCCAGCAGCCCGTCGCGACCGATCTGCGGATAGTCGTCACCTCGCTGCGGATGAGCGCCGACCTGGAGCGCTCCGGCGACCTGGCGCAGCACGTCGCGAAGGTGACGCGGCTGCGGTTCCCCAACTCGCCCGTACCGGGTGATCTGCAGGCGACGCTGCTGGAGATGGGGCAGCTGGCGCAGCGGCTGATGGCGAAGGCCGCAGAGGTGATCATCACGAAGGACATCGACCTGGCGATGCAGCTGGAACAGGACGACGACGCGATGGACGACCTGCACCGCACGCTCTTCCAGCACCTGATGGACGACCGGTGGCACCACGGCATCGAGACGGCCGTCGACGTGACGCTGCTCGGGCGCTACTACGAGCGCTTCGCGGACCACGCGGTCTCCGTGGCCCGTCGCGTCGTCTACCTGGTCACCGGCGACTACGCGGACGAGCTCGACCCGGCAGCCGCGGCGGCCGGCGACGGCACCGCACCGGTCGAGAGCTCCTGAGCGCGTTACGGCCGCGCGATCTCGGGGCACGCCCGGCCTCCTCGTGCAACTACGCGCTCTTTGTGCGCCCGTGGGACGGGCCGGAGAGTGGGAGTGGACCGGGGAGGAGAAGGAGGGAACCCATGGCTGATCACAGCGATCCGGCCCTGTCCCCCGCGCGGTCGGAGGAGAGGCCGTCCCTGCACGTACTGGGGGCGTGCGGGTGCGGTCCGGGATGCGGGTGCGGTTGCCAGTCCGGCGGCCCGTGTCAGTGCGGCGGTTGCTGCGGCTGACAGGGGTACGCCGCTGAGGGCCCTGCCCGGTTCGACGAGGCAGGGCCCTCAGTCCGTGCCGTCGCCGGAGCGGCCCGCGGGGGCAGGGCGCCGTTCAACTCCGAACGGCCGCCGGGGACTTGGGGCGCGGCGGTGCCGCCCTCTTCAGCCGATCCCGTCAACCGGACCACGGCGGCGCCCGCGAAATCCGTGATGAGGAAGGAAACCTCCTCAGCGGAGAACTGCTCCCGCAGAACCCTCGCAAGCACCGCGACCGACTTGACCGGCTGCTCCGCCTGCACCGCCTGCTCCGCCTGCACCGCCTGCACCGCCGCGAGCAGCTCACTCACCCAGCCCATGCTGTCTGCCACGCACTGCGCCCTTCCATCGGGTGCAGGGAGTCATCCGTCCACGGCACCTGTCCGAGGAAGCCTGAGCAGCGACGAGAAAGCTCCCGCTCCTCGGAAGGTTGTCCCGCTCAAGGCCTCACCTCCAATCCGGGCGGCCCGTTGGAGTGAGCCGAGCGACCCGGGCAGGGAGCGCACCCGCAAGGCAGTCACCTCCCTGTATCGGCCGGCAGCCTCAAGGTGGCGCCCTGACGGCCCGGAGGGGGCCCCGATGCGACGACAAGCCCCCTGCTCGCGGAACCACCGCGGGCAGGGGGCTTCATCGAGTCGTACTGCTACTTCTTGCCCTGGTTCTTCACGGCCTCGATCGCGGCCTGCGCCGCCTCGGGGTCGAGGTAGGTGCCGCCGCGGACCACCGGGTGGAAATCGGCGTCCAGTTCGTAGCTGAGCGGGATGCCGGTGGGGATGTTCAGGCCCGCGATGTCCTCGTCGGAGACGCCGTCGAGATGCTTCACGAGGGCGCGCAGGGAGTTGCCGTGCGCGGCGACCAGAACGGTGCGGCCCGCGAGGAGGTCCGGGATGATGCCGTCGAACCAGTACGGCAGCATCCGTCCCACGACGTCCTTGAGGCACTCGGTGCGCGGGCGCAGCTCGCTCGGGACGCCGGCGTAGCGCGGGTCGTCGCTCTGCGAGTACTCGGAGCCGTCCGGCAGCTCCGGCGGCGGGGTGTCGTACGAGCGGCGCCAGAGCATGAACTGCTCCTCGCCGAACTCCTCACGGATCTGCGCCTTGTCCTTGCCCTGCAGGGCTCCGTAGTGCCGCTCATTGAGCCGCCAGGAGCGGCGGACCGGGATCCAGAGCCGGTCGGCGGACTCCAGTGCGAGCTGTGCGGTGCGGATGGCCCGCTTCTGCACGGAGGTGTGCAGCACGTCGGGGAGCAGCCCGGCGTCCTTGATCAACTCGCCGCCGCGGACCGCCTCCTTCTCGCCCTTCTCGGTGAGGTTCACGTCCACCCAGCCGGTGAACAGGTTCTTAGCGTTCCAATCGCTCTCTCCGTGCCGGAGGAGGATCAGCTTGTACGGTGCGTCGGCCATGCGGAGCACCCTACTGGGTGTGTCCGGCGGTGTGTTCGGAGGCGATATCCGGTCACCGCGGTGTGGCTCCCGCGCACATGTGTCGGCGGCCGGTTCGTCCCTACGGTCACGCCATGACCCCCGAGAATCCCGCAGCTGACAAGAGCCCGACGCCTGATCCCGCGTCGTCGAAGCCGGCCTCGCCGGCACCGTCGTCCTCCTCGCCCGCGTCGTCGTCGTCGCTGAAGCGCATCGTCGCCGCCAGCCTCGTCGGCACGACGATCGAGTGGTACGACTTCTTCCTCTACGGTTCGGCCGCAGCCCTCGTCTTCGACAAGCTCTTCTTCCCGAGCTCCGACCCGCTGGTCGGCACGCTGCTGGCCTTCCTCACCCTCGCCGTCGGCTTCGCCGCCCGCCCCATCGGGGCGCTCGTCTTCGGGCACTACGGCGACCGGATCGGCCGCAAGAAGCTGCTCGTGCTGAGCCTGCTGATGATGGGCGGGGCGACGTTCGCGATCGGGCTGCTGCCCACGCATGCCGCTGTCGGCTCGCTCGCACCCGTGCTGCTGACGATCCTGCGCCTCGTGCAGGGCTTCGCACTCGGCGGCGAATGGGGCGGCGCGGTGCTGCTGGTCTCCGAGCACGGGGACGCGAAGCGCCGCGGGTTCTGGGCGTCCTGGCCGCAGACGGGCGCACCCGCGGGGCAGTTGCTCGGCGTGGCCGTGCTGGCGGTGCTGACGGCGCTGCTGTCGGAGGAGGCGTTCCTGAGCTGGGGCTGGCGGGTGCCGTTCCTGCTCTCGGCCGTGCTGGTCGGCGTCGGCATGTGGATCCGGCTCGCAGTCGACGAGACGCCGGTCTTCAAGGAGGCCCGCGAACGCGCCGAGGCCCGTAAGGCGGAGGCCGCGATGAGCGGCGGGGACGCGCAGGTGGAGCGGATGCCGCTGATCGCCGTGCTGCGCTTCCACTGGAAGGACGTGCTCATCGCCATGGGCGCGCGGATGGCGGAGAACATCGCCTTCTACGTCATCACCGCGTTCATCCTCGTCTACGTCACCAAGGAGCTGGGCCTCTCGCAGCAGACGGCCCTCAACGCGGTGCTCATCTCCTCCGCGGTGCACTTCGCCGTGATCCCCGCGTGGGGCGCGCTCTCCGACCGGCTCGGACGCCGTCCGGTCTACATGCTGGGCGCCGTCGGCACCGGTCTGTGGGTCTTCCCGTTCTTCGAGCTGCTGAACACCAAGAGCTTCGGTGCGATGGTGCTCGCGGTGATGGTCGGTCTGATCCTGCACGGTGCGATGTACGCGCCTCAGGCGGCCTTCTTCTCGGAGATGTTCGCCACGAGGCTGCGCTACTCCGGTGCGTCGATCGGTGCGCAGTTCTCGTCGGTGGCGGCGGGCGCTCCGGCGCCGCTGATCGCCACGGCGCTGCTGGCGGACTACGGCAGCTCGACACCGATCGCGCTGTACGTCATCGCTGCCGCTCTGCTCACCATCCTCGCGGTCGCGTGTGCGAAGGAGACCAGCCAGCGCGACCTGACGAAGATCGGCGAGGACGACAGCGCCGACGGCGGGCGGGGCGGCTCGCCCAAGGCCGGGCCGCGGACGCCGCGTTCACCGTCCGACCGCTCCCGCGAGTCGGTGCAGCCGTAGCGCGAGCTGCGTCTCGAGGGCACGTTCCGGGGACTGCCAGTCGTCGCCCAGCAGCCTGGCCACACGCTCCAGGCGCTGGGCGACGGTGTTGACGTGCACGTGCAGTTCGTCCTTCGCGCGTGCGGGGCTCATCCCGCACGCGAAGTAGGCGTCCATGGTGGCCACCAGGTCGGTGCCGCGTCGTGCGTCGTAGTCCAGTACGGGCCCGAGTGTGCGGCGTACGAAGCTGCCCACGTCTCGGCTGTCGGTGAGCAGCATGCCGATGAAGCCGAAGTCCTCGGCCGCCGCGCCCTGTCCGGAGCGTCCGAGCAGCCGCAGCGCGTCCACGCAGCGCCGCGCCTCCGGATAGGCCGCGGCGACGGCTCCGGACTCGGCGGCGGGCGCGGCCACGGGTGCCGATGCGCCGACGGTGACGGGCGCGCCCGCCGAGTGGCCGAGTTCGGCCGCGATCTCGCAGGCGATGCGGGAGGGCGTGTTGTCGGCGCGCAGCGGCAGCAGCAGCACGATCCCGCCGTCCCTGGCGGCGGCCATCCCGTGCCGGGTGACGGCCAGGTGGGAGGCGGCGGCCCACAGGCGCTGCCTGCCGGGGCTCTCCTCCTTCTCCGTGGGGTCCCCATGGCCTTCGAGCCGGGCGCTGAGCAGTACGTGCGGTGCGTCGAGGTCGGCGTGCAGCCGTGCGGCGCGGTCGCGCAGCAGGCGCGGGTCGTGGCTCGTGGAGTCCAGGAGGTCGTCGAGGAGTTCGCCGCGTACGCGCTGTTCGGCCTCGCCGGCGGAGCGGCGTGCGAGCAGCAGCAGGGACGTGACCATGGCGGCGCGCTCGAAGGTGCGCTGGTCGACGGGGTCGAGCACGGGATGGCCGTGCAGCACGAGCGCGCCCAGGAGTTCGCCGCTCGCGGAGACGGCGGTGACCCAGGCGTCGCGGTCCCGCATCGCGTGTCCGGCGCTGCGTGAGCGTTCCACCGAGGGGCGCGCGGACGCGGCGGACGGCTCGACGAACTCGACGCGTCCCGCGAGCACTTCGGAGACGGCGGCGGCCACGTCCGTCACGTCGCCGCCGCGCAGCACGAGTTCGGTGAGCCTGTCGTGCACGTCGCTGGCGCGCTTCATCGTCTCGTTGGCGCTCTCCAGCTCGGCCATCGCGTCGCGGGTCTCGGAGAGCAGGCGTGCGGTGTCGATCGCGACGGCGGCGTGGGCGGCGAACGAGCCGAGCAGCGCGATCTGTTCACGTTCGAAGACGCGCGCGCGGCGGTCGGCGGCGTAGAGGACGCCGATGACGTCGCGTCCGCCGAGCAGCAACGGCACCCCGAGGATGGCGATCAGGCCCTCCTCGCCGACGGCCGCGTCGATGGGGCCGGTGTGCCGGAAGCGCGCGTCCGTCGGGTAGTTGTCGGTGACGTAGGGGCGTGCGGTCTGTGCCACGAGTCCGCCGAGCCCCTCGCCCATGCCGAGGCGCACCTGCTGGAAACGGGCGGAGACCGAGCCCTCGGTGACCCGCATGTAGGTGTCGCCGCGCTCGTGGTCCGTGAGGGACATGTACGCGACCTCGGTGCCCAGCAGCGAGCGGGCACGCTGCACGATCGCCCGGAGCACGTCGTCCAGGTCGCGCAGCCCAGCAAGGTCGTGCACGGTCTCGATCAGCGCCGTCAGCTCGGCCTCACGGCGGCGCCGCCCCTCCAGTTCCGCGCGGATGCGCAGCGCCAGCAGCTTGCCGCTCTCCAGGGCGGCGAGCTCGCCGGAGGGGGCGCCGCCCTCGCGGGCGCGCGCGAGCGGTTCGTCGTACGCCTCGGCGGGCGCACGGCGCGAGAGGAGTTCCAGGTAGGCGGCGTCGGAAGGCCGGGCTTCGGGCATGGTCACAGGCTTACCCGGGGTGGGTGGCGTGACGCCAGGGGCGGATGGTCCGGAGGCGGTCCGGAGCACCGCCGGGCGGGCGGCCCCCGGCGCTGCCCGGCCGTCGATACGGCCCCGTCGTCAGTGTGCGGTCCATCCGCCGTCGAGGGGCAGCGAGGCTCCCGTGATGAAGGACGCCTGCGGAGTGCACAGGTAGGCGACGGATTCGGCGACCTCCTCGGGTTCGAGCAGCCGCTTGAGCGCGGAGTCGGCCAGCAGGATCTCGGAGACGACCCGGTCGGCCGAGATGCCGTGCGCCGCGGCCTGGTCGGCGATCTGCCGTTCCACCAGCGGCGTACGGACGTAGGCCGGGCTCACGCAGTTGGACGTGACGCCGCGCTCGGCGCCCTCCAACGCGGTGACCTTCGACAGGCCCTCCAGGCCGTGCTTGGCCGAGACGTAGGCCGACTTGTACGCCGAGGCGCGCAGCCCGTGCACGGAGGAGATGTTCACGATGCGGCCCCAGCCCTGCTCGTACATCTGCGGGAGCGCGCCCCGTACGAGGCGGAACGGGGCCTCCAGCATCAGCGTGAGCAGCCGGCGGAAGTCCTCGGGCGGGAACTCCTCGATGGGGCGCACCAGTTGGGCACCCGCGTTGTTGACGAGGATGTCGGTGCCGGCCGCGAGTTGCTCGGCGGCGTCGAGCCCTTCCGGGTCGGTGAGATCGAGGGGGTGGGGCTGGACCGAGCCACCCGCGTCCTCGTCCTGCAGGGCCCGCAGCCCGTCGGCGTCGCGGTCGACCACCCGGACCTTGGCACCCGCCGAAGCCAGTCTCAGGGCGCACGCCCGTCCGATGCCGCTCGCGGCACCGGTGACCAGCGCGGTGTGGCCGGTCAGGTCGAGGGCGACGGAGTGCGGGCCGGGTGTCAGCTGCTCGGTCATGCGGCAACGCTAGGTCCGCGTGCGGCGGCCGCCCAATGTGGTGGCGCCACATTCGCGCCCGGTCACCGCTGGACGTACGACACGTTCGGATGCCGGCTGCGGCGCCCCTACGGTCGACAGGTCCCCACGGGACACCCCCCACGGAAGGAGCGCCATGAAAGCAATTCGCTCGAAAGCCGCTCTGCTGCTGACCGCACTGACCGCACTCGCCACCGCGGGGCTCGCCGCCACGGCCGGCGGCGGCACCTCCTTCGCCGCGGACCCGGCCGGAGTCTCGCGTTCGGCGGGCCCGGCCGAGGAGAGAGCCGCGGCCGCCGGCCTGGAGAAGGTCGATGGCTTCGGCTCCAACCCCGGAGCGCTCAGCATGTACCGCTACACCCCGGACGGGCTGCCCGCGAAGGCTCCCGTGGTCCTCGTGCTGCACGGCTGCACCCAGGACGCGGCGACGTACTTCGAGGGCGCCGGCTGGCAGAAGTCCGCCGACGCCGGGGGTTTCTCCGTCGTCGCGCCGCAGCAGGAACAGTCCAACAACATCAACAAGTGCTTCAACTGGTTCCAGTCCGGCGACACCGACCGCGGCAAGGGAGAAGCGCTGTCGATCAAGCAGATGGTGGACCGGACGGTCGCCGATCTGGACGCCGACCCCTCGCGGGTCTTCGTCACCGGCCTGTCGGCGGGCGGCGCCATGACGGCGTCGATGCTGGCCGCCTACCCGGACGCCTTCAAGGGCGGCGCGGTCGTCGCGGGCTTGCCGCACGGATGCGCGAACAGCGTCGCCGAGGCCTTCACCTGCATGAACCCCGGTGTCTCCAAGTCGGCCTCGGCGTGGGGCGACCTGGTCAGGAAGGGCGCCCCCGACCACTCCGGGCCCCGCCCGAAGGTGTCGGTCTGGCACGGCACGGGTGACACGACCGTGGCACCGATGAACGCCGAGGAGTCCGTCAAGCAGTGGACGGACGTACTCGGCGCCGACCAGAAGGCCGACGCCACCGAGGAGTTGCAGGGCGGTACCACCCGCTCCGACTACCAGAACGCGGACGGCGACGTCGTCGTGCGCGGCTTCACGGTGGACGGCATGCCGCACGGCACCCCCGTGAAACCGGACGAGGACTGCGGAAAGGCCGGTCAGCACTTCCTCGACACGATCTGCTCGACCAAGCACATCACCGCTGACTGGGGGCTGGGAGGCTGACGTCAGGTCCCTCCCCGTTCCCGGTGCTCCCCCGGAGGTGAGCCTCTGTGCTCCGGCACCCGGCGCCCGTGCGCACCGGCCCGCTCACACCTCTGGGGGAGCACGCATCTCCGAGTCCGTATGCCCCTGTTCACGCCTCTTCGCGCGCCCGATGCCGGGTGCGCGGAGGGGCGGCGGAGCTTCCCGCGGAGGCATTGCGGAGTTGCGCCTCACACGATGGAACCGGCGCCCGCGCCGTGCGGACGTCATCCACGTGCAGGCATCCTCGGAAGGGAAGCAGATGATCAACCTCGCACGCGCGATAACCACTGCCGGTGTCGCACTCGCGGTCTCACTCGTCGCCGTACCCTCGGCCTCGGCCGTGGTCAGGGAAGCCGGAAAAACGGCAGCCAAGGCCGCGGCTCAGGAACACAAGACGCCGGCTCAGAAGGCGGCCCTGAAGAAGTCGGCAGGGAAGGTCGCCGCACAGAACCTCGCCGCGCGGCCCGTCACCGTCAACGTGTACTACGTGATGGAGGGCGGCCGGGTCATCAGCGAGCAGGGGCCGGGCGACTCCTCGGCCCACGAGGTGGGAAGCAACTCCGGCACGATCGACATGCAGACCCAGAACGAGCCGATCACGACCGGGGACCTGAACGCAGAGCAGAACAAGGGCGACGTCACCTTCGAGGTGGAGGGTTCGGAGCAGGACACGGGCGAGGTCTCCTGAACGCCCCCGGCCCTGTCTCCTGAACGTCCCTGGCCCTCTCTCCTGAACCCTTGATCCCCCCATCGACCCCGGGTCGCACGCCGGGCGGCGCATGACGGACCGGGCCCGCCCTGCCGGTCGTCAGCCGCGTTTGCCGCCGTCCGGTGTGCCTCCCGTCAGATGCGTGAAGGCATCGAGGTTGCGCGTCGACTCTCCCCGCGAGGTGCGCCAGTCGTACTCGCGGCGGATGGCCGACGCGAAGCCCATCTCCAGAAGGGTGTTGAAGGAACCGTCGGCGTTCTCCAGCACCGCCCCCAGCAACCGGTCCACCTCTTCCGGTGTGACCGCGCTCAGCGGCAGCCGGCCCGTCAGATAGATGTCGCCGAGCTTGTCCAGGGCGTAACTCACCCCGAACAGGCGGGTGTTGCGCTCCAGGAGCCAGCGGTGCACGGCCGCGTGGTTCTCGTCCGGGCGTCGCACGACGAAGGCGTTGACGGACAGCGAATGCCTTCCGACGGCGAGCGAGCAGGTCGTGGAGAGTTTGCGCGTGCCGGGAAGCGTGACGACGTATGTGCCCTCCCCGGGGCTCTCCCACTCCAACTCGGCCTCGTTCAATGCCTGTTCGACCGTGCTGCGCGCGCGGCTCAGCGCGCCGTCGCCCCTCGCGGTATCCGCACCGTCCGTGCCCTCGGCAGGTCCGGCGCCCCCGGTGCCAAGGGCGCCCTTCGCATCAGCGTCGGCGTCAGCCATGGGCCGATCGTAGGCGACGGCGCTGATCGTGCATCGCGTCGGCATAGACCTCGAGGGTGTCTGCCGCGGCCGTGTCCCAGCCGAACCCGGCCGCGTGCTGTGCCGCGGCCTCGCCCATGCGCTCGGCGGGCCCGTCCGCAGCGTCCGTGACGAAGTGCCGCAGGGCCCGCGCGTACTCCCGGGGATCGTGGCCGTCGACGAGGAAACCGCTCACCTCGTCCCGCACGGCGACCGGCAGCCCTCCGACCGCCGCTGCGATCACGGGCGTCCCGCAGGCCTGCGCCTCGACGGCCACAAGCCCGAAGGACTCGCTGTAGGACGGCATGACGAGGACGCTGGCGGCCCGGTACCAGTCCGCCAGGTCCTCCTGCCCCACCGGCGGATGGAAGCGCACGATGTCCGAGATGCCGAGCTTCGCGACGAGCTTGTGCAGCCACTCCGGCTTGGCCAGTCCGCTGCCGCTCGGACCGCCCACCACCGGGACCAGCAGCCGGCGGCGCAGCGAAGGCTCGTCCTGTACGAGCAGCGCGGCGGCGCGCAGCAGGATCTCGGGGGCCTTCAGCGGCTGAATGCGTCCCGCGAAGAGGGGGATGACGGCGTCCTGCGGGAGCCCCAGACGGGCGCGGGCCGCGGCGCGTCCGTCGGCGGGCCGGAAGCGTTCCAGGTTGACGCCCGGGTGCACGACGGCGGTGCGGGCCGGGTCGGCCTCGTAGTGCCGGACCAGCTCGTCGGCCTCCTCGGCGGTGTTGGCGATGAGCCTGTCGGCGGCGCGCACGATCTGCGTCTCGCCGATGACGCGGGCGGGCGGCTCCGGGCTGTCGCCCTCGGCGAGGGCCGCGTTCTTCACCTTCGCCATGGTGTGCATGGCGTTGACGAGCGGAACGCCCCAGCGCTGGGCTGCGAGCCAGCCCACGTGCCCGGAGAGCCAGTAGTGGGAGTGCACCAGGTCGTAGTGGCCGGGCCTGTGTCCCGCCCACGCCTGCATCACGCCGTGCGTGAAGGCGCAGAGCTGCGCGGGCAGTTCCTCCTTCGCCAGGCCCTCGTACGGGCCCGCGTCGATGTGCCGGACGAGGACGCCGGGGGCCAGTTCGACACTGGGCGGCAGGGCTGCGGCCGTCGAGCGCGTGAAGATCTCCACCTGGGTGCCGTGCGCGGCGAGCTGCTTGGCGAGTTCGACGATGTAGACGTTCATGCCGCCCGCGTCCCCGGTGCCCGGCTGGTGCAGGGGGGAGGTGTGAACGCTCAGCATGGCGACCCGGCGGGGCCGTCGTGCCGCACCGAGCCGCAGCCGTGGCCGCTGCTGTTGGGGCAGCCTTGTGCGGAGCTGGCCGAGCCGCGCCATGTACTGGCTCACGGACGAATGCCTCCTCAAATGCGTGCCTGCCGCTGCAGGTGCAGCCGGGTGCCGAGGACGCTGCGGCCACACCCGTGCGGCGGGCATGCGTACGCGGAGCCTCCGGCCCTGTCAGCGAGAACGCCGGAGGGGCTGGTTCCCATTTCGGCTTTGCCGAATCGTGACAACGCGGCCGTTCCGAATCGTGAGATCGCAATTCCGTCCGAACGCGACGCGAGGCGGCACCGCACGACGAGCCCGTTCGCCGAACCGCCGCATCGGCCGCGCGCCCCGGCCCCGGGATGTCCCGGGCGACCGGGCCGACCGGGCGCCGGGCGAGCGGTCACCGCCACCCCTGCCGCCCGTTCACCGCCCCGTACGCTCGTGCCATGACCGCCCGCCCGACGCCCCGTTCCGTCGGGAACGTGACGCGCGGGACCACCAGCCCCAACCGGCTGCGCCGCATGGACAGATGGATCGCCGCTGTCCACGCCCCGGTGCTTCGCCGCTCCGTCCCGGACGGCTTGCGGCCCGGGAGCGGTCACCGGCCGCCGGTCGCGGTCGACCTGGGATTCGGGTCCGCCCCGTGGACGGCGGTCGAGCTGATGCAGCGGCTGCGCAAGGTGCGTGCGGACGTGGGTGTCGTCGGGGTCGAGATCGATCCGGAGCGGGTCGCCACCGCGCGACCCTACGAGCGTGACGGGCTCAGCTTCGTTCGCGGCGGCTTCGAGGTGCCGCTGCCGGGTGGCGCGCGCCCCGTACTGATCCGCGCCGCGAACGTGCTGCGTCA
Source organism: Streptomyces sp. TAA486 (assembly GCF_000426165.1). NCBI lineage: Bacteria > Bacillati > Actinomycetota > Actinomycetes > Kitasatosporales > Streptomycetaceae > Streptomyces > Streptomyces sp. TAA486. The sequence goes on from NZ_AUEV01000020.1 coordinate 68,342, forward strand.
GTACGAGGAGGCCGAGGTCGCCCCGGTGTGGGCCCGGCTGTGCGAGCGGCTGGCGACGCCGGACGGTCTTCTCGTCGACGGCACCTGCGACGAGATCGGACGTCGTCATGTGTGGGTGGCGCTGGGGCCCGAGGGGCCGCGCACGGTCACCTTCGCCGCGCGGCTGGCGTCCCTGACGGTGCCGTCCGACCTGGCGGAGCGGCTGCCGAAGGCGCTCATCCACCGCAACGTTCCGGGGGAACCGGTCCACGCCTTCCTGCGTGACTTCGACCGCGCCTGGGCGACCGCTGCCCCGTACGGTGCGCTGAGCGCCCGGCAGCGCTGGATACGCGCGGTGCGGGCACTGGCCGGGGAGTGGCCGGTGACGGACGGGCCGCACCGCTGGCGGCAGGGCGAGGTCACGGTCGGCTGGCGGGCCCTCGCCCCGCGCGGCGGCTGACGGCTGCCGCGTCGCACGGAGGGACCCCGGATGCCTGCGTCAGGCGGCGCTCATCAGCTCGGCACGCCCGAAGAGCAGGGCGTAGCCCGGCGGCAGATCGGCTATGACCTGACCGGTGAGGTCGTCGCCGCACACCTCCGCCAGTACCGCCAGCACCGAGCTGACGTCCCAGCGGGCCGTCGCGGACGTCGCGTCCTGCAGGCGCCGTTCGACCGTGTCCACGAACTCCGGGCCGGTGAGCGGCTTCGTCGCGGGCAGTTGGTACCTCAGCGACTCGGCGGCGGTCGCAGGCAGTCGTTCTGCGACCAGTTCGCGGACCTCGTCGCTCAGGTGGGCGCCGAGTGCCGAGAGAACCAGCCGGGCGACCTGCTTGGTCTCCGCGTCCGTCGTGTACCGGCCGTGCTCACGGACGCGGGCCACGAGTTCGCTCCACTGCATACCTTTTTGTCCCTTTCCCTTCTCGTTGGGCTGACCTGGACGGCCGCTCTCCGTCGTGCCCAGGAGAGCGGCCGGGAATGTGCGACAGAGTCGGAGATCACATGAGAGCCAGGTCTCAGCCGGAGAGCTGCCGGGGGGTCGAACCGCCGCCGCTGATCTCGATCTTGCGGGGCTTCGCCTGCTCGGCCACCGGGATGCGCAGGGTCAGCACGCCGACGTCGTAGGTCGCGTCGATCCGCTCGGAGTCCAAGGTGTCGCCGAGAAAGACCTGGCGGCTGAACTTGCCCACGGGCCGCTCGCCGGCGATCAGTTCCGCGTCCTCCGGTGCCGGCGAGCGGCGCTCGGCATGGACGGTGAGCACGTTCCGCTCGACATCGAGGTCGATGGTCTCGGGTGCGACGCCCGGGAGGTCGAAGTGGATCACGAACTCGTCGCCTGAGCGGTACGCCTCCATCGGCATCCCTGCAGGGCGTGACTGGGTTCCGAAGACCTGCTGGGTGAGGCGGTCGAAGTCCCGGAACGGGTCGGTACGCATGAGCATCACGGTCACTCCTTCCGTGGATTGCACTACGTGCGATGCCATGTGCTTTGTTATATACACCAACCCGAGGAAAGTTGACAACTGCCGACTCAACTAGCGCCGTTGACCAGGTCAGACGGTCTGCTGCGCGGCTTCCCGCTTCTGCGTCGCCGTCCGCTCGCCCTTGATCACCTGCTGCCACGACGTGCCGAACTCCCGCCGTGCCACCTCGGCCTCCTGACGCTGGCCTGCGTGGAGCACCCCGAGCGCGTACGCCGTGGCGGGCGCGATGCGGGGCGTGCGGGCAGCCGCGGCGGCGGCCTCGGCCGCCTCCACCGAGTCGCGGTACCGGTCGAGCGCGGCGCTCGCCGCCCTGAGCAGCTGGTCCGGAGGGTCCGCGCCCGCGGCCCCCTGCTCCCCTCCGCCGGGGCGGACGCCGTCCGAAGGGGTACCGGCCGCGTACAGCACCTCCTGCGCGTAACGGTGGTGCCGCAGCAGGATCCGCACCTCGAACCACGCCGCGTCCTGCCTGCTCTGCAGGTCGTGGCCGCCCCGCGCCTGCGGAACCTCGCGACCTTCCAGCCCGTCCCGCGCCCGCGCCGACGCCCGCGCCGGCGGCGGCAGCGCCTCGACCGCGCGGACGAGACGCTCTCTCGCGCGCTCCGCCAGCGGTACGAGCACGGCACCCGCACTGCCCCGTTCCGCGCCCGGCGCCAGCGGCACCTCGTAGGCCAGCACGGCCACGGCGTCCGCGATCGCGTGGAAGCGCGAGGACACCAGCGTCTCCAGCGCGGCCGAGTGCGCGCGGCTGCGGGCCAGGGTGTGCTGCCGCTCCAGCAGCGCCGCCGCCCGGTCCCCGCCGACTCCCTCCACCGCCAGCCGGTGCAGAGCGGCGAGCAGCCGGGCCTGACGTGCCGAGCACCTGTACTCGCGGGCGAGCGTGCCCGACAGATGGCGAAGCTCACCGCTCAGCTCGTCCGCCCAGGCGGCATCGACGAGCGAGCGGTAGGTGAGGAGGGCGGAGCCGATGCGCCGGGACGCACGCCGCAGCTGACGGACCGCTTCTTCCGCCGCGGCGGCCGTCTGCGCGCTGCCCGCGCTCTCCTGGTGCATGCGCAGGCTGCGCAGGAAGTCGGCCGCCCGGGCGTGCAGACTCCGGCTGAGCACTTCGGCCGGGTCCGCGCTCTCCAGCGCCGCGGGCACGGCGAGCCCGCCCACCTGTCCCGTCACGGTTGCGTCACCCCCTCACCCCGTCGTTCCGAAACTGCGTGTCCCTCAGCCGGGCGCCGGTCCGCGCCGGCGCCTTCGGCGCTCGATCATCGATTCCTGGATGTTGCGCAGCGGACGGCCCTCCGCGTCGTGCGCGTGCCGCGTCCACTCGCCGTCGGGGCCCAGGTGCCACGAGGTGGTGTCGTCGGACATTCCGGTCTCCAGCAGCTTCGCCAGCGTCGCCCGGTGCGCGGCATCGGGAACGCGCACGATCGCCTCGATGCGGCGGTCGAGGTTGCGGTGCATCATGTCGGCGCTGCCGAACCACACTTCGGGGTCGCCGCCGTTCCCGAAGGCGAAGATCCGCGAGTGCTCCAGGAACCGTCCGAGGACGCTGCGCACCCGCACCGTCTCGCTCAGGCCCGGAACGCCGGGGCGCAGCGTGCAGATCCCGCGTACCCACAGGTCCACGGGGACGCCCGCGCGCGAGGCGCGGTAGAGCGCGTCGACCAGGGCTTCGTCGACGATGGAGTTGACCTTGAAGCGCACGTACGCCGGCTCTCCCGCCTCGTGCCGGTGGATCTCCCGCTGGATGCGGGAGATCAGGCCGTCCCGCAGCGAGGTGGGCGCCACGAGCAGCCTCCGGTAGGACTCGCGCCGCGAGTAACCGGACAGCCGGTTGAACAGGTCGGACAGATCCGCGGCGACATTCTGGTCCGCGGTCAGCAGCCCCAGGTCCTCGTAGAGGCGTGCCGTCTTGGGGTGGTAGTTGCCGGTGCCGACGTGCGCGTAGCGACGCAGCGTCTCCCCCTCCTGCCGCACCACCAGCGAGAACTTGCCGTGGGTCTTGAGCCCGACCAGCCCGTGCACGACGTGGCAACCCGACTCCTCCAGCTTCCGAGCCCACTTGATGTTGGCCTGCTCGTCGAAGCGCGCCTTGATCTCGACGAGCACCAGCACCTGCTTGCCGGACTCGGCCGCGTCTATCAGGGCGTCCACGATCGGGGAGTCGCCGGAGGTGCGGTACAGCGTCTGCTTGATCGCCAGTACGTCCGGATCGGCGGCGGCCTGCTCCAGGAACGCCTGCACGGAGGTGGAGAAGGAGTCGTAGGGGTGGTGCAGCAGCACGTCACGCTCGCGCAGCGCGGCGAAGATGTCCGGCGGCTGCGCGGACTCCACCTGCGCCAGGTCGCGCTGCGTGCCCGCGACGAACTTCGGGTACTTCAGGTCCGGCCGGTCCATGGCGTGCACGATCTCGGACAGCCCTGTCAGGTCCAGCGGTCCGGGCAGCGAGCACACCTCGGCGTCGGAGACGTTCAGCTCCCGCACCAGCAGGTCCAGCACGTACGGGTCGATCGGCTCCTCGACCTCCAGGCGCACCGGGGGCCCGAAGCGGCGGCGCAGCAGCTCCTTCTCCAGCGCCTGGAGGAGGTTCTCGACGTCGTCCTCCTCGACCTCCAGGTCCTCGTTGCGCGTCACCCGGAACATGTGGTGCCCCAGCACCTCCATGCCGGGGAAGAGCTCCTCGAGGTGCGCGGCGATGACGTCCTCGACGGGCACGTAGCGGTGCGGCGAGGCCTCCAGGAAGCGGGAGAGCAGCGGGGGAACCTTCACGCGCGCGAAGTGCTGGTGCCCGGTGACCGGGTTGCGCACGACGACGGCGAGGTTGAGGGAGAGCCCGGAGATGTACGGGAAGGGGTGGGCCGGGTCGACGGCCAGCGGAGTGAGCACCGGGTAGATCCGCTGCCGGAAGAGGGTGAAGAGGCGGGCCTGCTCCTTCTCGGTGAGCCCGTCCCAGCGGATCAGGTGCAGGCCCTCCTCGGCGAGCGCCGGGGCGATGACCTGCTGGTGGCAGCCGGCGTGCCGTGCCATCAGCTCGCGCGAGCGCGTCCAGATCTGGTCCAGGACCTCGCGCGGCTGCAGTCCGGAGGCGGAGCGGGTGGCGACCCCGGTCGCGATGCGGCGCTTGAGCCCGGCGACGCGGACCATGAAGAACTCGTCCAGATTGCTGGCGAAGATCGCGAGGAAGTTGGCGCGCTCCAGGAGCGGCACCTCCTCGTCCTCGGCGAGCTCCAGCACGCGTTCGTTGAAGGCGAGCCAGCTGCGCTCACGGTCGAGGAACCGGTCGTGGGGCAGATCGTCCGCCCCGCCGTCCGCCTGCCCGGACGAGGCGTCCACCGGGTAGACGTCCGGGTCGGAGTCGAGGTCCGGATCGAGGTCGGGGAGCGTGCCGCCGGTACGGCCTGTGGGCACGGTGGGCGTGACGGCGTACGCGACGTCGCGGCGGGCGTCATCGCGGCGGGCGTCGTCGTGGCGGGCGTCATCGCGGCGGGCGTCATCGCGGCGGGCGTCGTCGTGGCCGTCCGGGAGAACCTCCGGACGAGGCTCGAACGAGGCGGGGGACTCGGATGCGGCGTGCGAGGTGGGCTCGCTCATCACTCCATTGTTCCCCGCACCGGCGACTGCGGTAGGGGCGCGGAAGCGACGGCCGGGGAGCTGCATTCCGTGATGCTCACAAGCCAGTCTTAATCAGCGGTTACGCGCACATGGCCGCTGGGCGAGCGGCACATCACCGGCACGATCCGCGGGCGTCACGGCTTCCGCACCGGGATCCGGCACGTCACCGCGGCGCCGACCGGGACGGCCGCGACGCTGGTTCCCGCCCGCTTCCGGCGCCCGAGGAGGCGCTCAGCTCTCCGTGCGGTACATCAGATCCGTCTCGTACGTCGTGAAGCCCAGCCGTTCGTAGACGCTGACCGCCGCGAAATTGTCCGCATCCACGTAGAGCATCGCCGTGGGCAGCCCCCTGTCACGTTCCAGATGGCGCAGACCGACGGCGGTGAGGGCCTTGCCCAGCCCGGTGCCCTGGGCTTCGGGAGCCACGCCCAGCACGTAGACCTCGCCGAGCTGCTCCGCGCTGTGCACCTTCGTCCAGTGGAAGCCGACCAGCGCGCCCTCCCGCTCCGCGAGGAAGAACCCGTACGGGTCGAACCAGGGCTCGGCCTTCCTGTCGTCCAGGTCGCGCTGGGTGAGGCTGCCCTGCTCGGGGTGGTGCGCGAAGGACGAGGCGTTCAGCGCCAGCCACGCCGCGTCGTCCTCGCCGGGACGGAAGGTGCGGAGGGTGACCCCCTGAGGGAGCACCGGCTCCGGCAGCTCGGGAGCGGCCGCTTCGTCAGCGGGCGCGCTCAACGGCCGCCGCATCTGGCGCAGTTCGCGGAAGAGGCTGAGCCCGAGCACCTGCGCCAGATGCCGTGCGGCGGGGTGGCCGCCATGCGCCCACACGCGCAGCCGCTTGCCGGACTCCTTCAGCAGCGCCTGCCCGAGCTGACGCCCGAAGCCGCGGCCGCGGTGCGAGGGATGCACCGCGAACTCACCGGTGGGCGGCTCGACGGGGTCGGTGTCCTCGAGCTGTGCGTAGCCGACGAGTTCGCCGTCCTGCCGCAGCAGAAGATGCCGCACGCCGGGGCGCCGTCCGCCGCGCAGCTGGAGCCGGCCCTGCTCGGAGAGAGGGGACTGACCGTCCGCACGGGCCGACTCGTCGATCAGCGACTGCGCGTCCCGCACGACCTCGGCCGACGCCTCGTCCACTACCACCACGTCGCTCATGGGACACGACCTTACGAGACGCGAGCGGCGCTCCACCTCCCGCCCGTCACGAACTCGGCGGTAGGGCCGGAACTGTGTCCGGATCGATGTCCGGTCCGTGACGGGCGGGACCGCGGCCGAGGTCAAGCAGCGGAACCGTAGGGGGACTTGGCGCGCGCCTCGCGCAGCGCGCTCCCCCACCACTCCAGCTGGCGCAGCATCCCCTTGGCGGCGGCCGTGCTGCCCTCCTCGTCGCGGGGGCGGCCGTCCTCGTCGAACCGTTCCCAGGCCATGTGGAAGCTGAGCGTCTCGCGGACGGTGACGGCGTGCAGTTCGGCGAAGACGGGCCGCAGATGCTCCACGGCGCGCTGGCCGCCCGCCATTCCGCCGTACGAGACGAACCCGGCCGGCTTGGCCTGCCACTCGTCGCGGAACCAGTCGATGGTGTTCTTCAGCGGGGCAGGGAAGCTGTGGTTGTACTCGGGAGTGACGACCACGAAGACGTCCGCGGCCGCGAGCCTCCGGGACAGCCCGGTGTGCACGGCCTTCACCGCGGGCGGCAGCGATGTGCCGAACTCCGGGAAGGCGAGGGGCAGTTCGTGTTCCGCCTCGGCGAGGTCGATGACGTCGACGTCGTAGGCGCCGTACTTGCGCGCCTCCTGGGCGAACCAGGCCGAGACGACCGGTCCGAACCGGCCGGCCCTGACGCTGCCGACGATGACGGCCAGGCGCAGCGGTCCGCCCGTCCGCTCCGGCCTCCCGGGGGTGCTCTCCGCGCCTTCCTCGGTCTCCGTCCCGCCCGACGCGTCGGCCGTGCTCGCCGTCGCTGCCCCGCTCGCCGTGTCTGCTGTGCCTGTCATGGGTCTGCTCCCTCTTCTCGGACGCGGCTTCGGGCACGCACGCCGTGACGTGCGGCTGCCGCGAGTGACAGATCCAGGCTCAGACATGAAGTTAAGTTGAAGTCAAGCTTGGCCCTCCGGCCACGGCCCCGTGCCGTCACCGGCCTCCCGATCGGCCTCGTCCGCGGATTCCGGCTCCGGCGACCCCGGCAGGTCCAGCACGGCCACCGTGCCGCCGCCCTCCGCCGGCTCCAGTGCGACCTCGCCGCCCGACTGCCGCGCCGTACGCGCCACGATGGACAACCCCAGCCCCGACCCGGGCAGACTCCGCGCCGACGGCGAGCGCCAGAACCGGTCGAAGACGTAAGGGAGTTCGTCGTCGGCGACGCCCGGACCGTGATCGCGCACCGACAGCGTGCCCTCTCTCAGCACGGCCTCGACGCTGCCGCCGTCCGGGCTGAACTTCACCGCGTTGTCGAGCAGGTTGACCACGGAACGCTCCAGCGCCGCCGGCTCACCGCGCACGTACCAGGGCTCCGTCCGCACCGTGACCGCGATGCCGGCGCTGCGCAGCCGCACGCGTTCCGCGGCCCGTTCGGTGATGTCGTGCAGCGCGATGCCCGCGACGGGGCCGCCGAAGGGCGGCATCTCGCGGGAGAGTTCCTGCAAGTCACCGACGAGCGCTGCGAGTTCACTCATCTGCGCCCGGACCGACTCCAGCAGCGCCCGGCGGTCCTCCCCCGGCAGCGAGCGGCCCGTCTCCTCGCTCCGTACGAGCAGTTCGATGTTGGTGCGCAGCGAGGTCAGCGGCGTACGCAGTTCGTGCCCAGCGTCGGCGATCAGCTGCTGCTGGAGCTCGCGCGAGGAGGCAAGCGCCTCGGTCATCGAGTTGAACGAGCGGGACAGGCGGGCGATCTCGTCGTCTCCCTCGGCGGGGATGCTCACGCCGAGGTCCTCCGTACGGGCGATGTGCTCGACGGCGCCGGTGAGCCGGTCCACTGGCCGCAGCCCAGCCCGCGCCAGCACCACGCCCGCACCCGCGGCCGCGAGCACGCCGGTGCCTCCGACCAGCGCGAGGATCAGGGCGAGGTTCCGCAGCGACCTGTCGGTCTCGGTCAGCGGCCGCGCCACCGAGACGGCCACGTCGGTGCCCTCGACGGGCGTCGTCAGCACCCGGTAGTCGGGCCCGGAGCCGTCCTCGCTGCGGGCGGTGTGCACCGACTCGTCCTGCCGGTGCTCCGCCACGCGTTCGTCGCCCTGCGAGACCTCGACCCTGCTGCCGACGATGACGCAGCTCTTGCCGTGCCGGTCGACGACCTGGACGGTCGCGTCGAACGGGTTCGGAGCACGCTCGTCGGCCGGGGAGCACTGCCCGGAGCTGAGCTGACCGACGACGAAGCTGGGGTCGACGCGGCTGTTGCTGCGCAGCGACTCGTCCAGCGAACCGATCAGCTGCGCCCGTACGAGGAACCAGCAGGCCGTCGCGCACGCCGCCACCGCGAGCGCCACCGTGACCGCCGCGAGCATGGCCAGCCGGGAGCGCAGCGCCGGAGCCGGGAGCCGGGGCCTGCGTTTCGTTCCCGCCGCACGCGGCTGCCTCACGCCGCGTCGTCCCTGAGGACGTAGCCGACGCCGCGCACCGTGTGCACGAGGCGGGACTCACCCCCGGCCTCGGTCTTGCGGCGCAGATACATCACGTACACGTCCAGGGAGTTGGACGACGGTTCGAAGTCGAAGCCCCAGACGGACTTGAGGATCTGTTCGCGCGTGAGCACCTGGCGCGGGTGCGCGAGGAACATCTCCAGCAGCGTGTACTCGGTGCGGCTCAGCTCCACCGTGCGCGGGCCCCTCGTCACCTCCATCGTTCCGAGGTCCATGCGCAGATCGCCGAAGGCCAGCGACTCGGTGCCGGCACGGCCGGGGGGAGCACCGCTCGCCCCCGGTCCTCCGTCGGCGCCGGTGGCCGGGCCCGCCTGCTGCTGGGCGTACGAGGTGCGCCGCAGAAGCGCCCGTATGCGCGCCAGCAGCTCGTCCAGCTCGAAGGGCTTGACGAGATAGTCGTCCGCTCCGGCGTCGAGGCCAGTGACGCGGTCCCCGACCGTGTCCCTCGCCGTCAGCATCAGGATCGGCGTCCGCCTGCCCGTATCGCGCAGGCGGCGGGCGACGGTCAGCCCGTCCATGCGCGGCATCAGCACGTCGAGCAGGATCAGGTCCGGTTCGTAGGACGCCGTCTTCTCCAGGGCCTCGAGTCCGTCCCCGGCGAGTTCGGTCCCGTAGCCCTCGAAGGTGAGGCTGCGGCGCAGCGCGTCCCGGACGGCTGGCTCGTCGTCGACGATCAGCACCTTCATGGCCACCATGGGCTCAAGCCTCGCACCGTGCGAGCGCGGAAGCCGTGTCAGTCGTGTCACAGGGCAGGCCGACGGCCCGGAAGGGCGGATGGAGCGGTGCGCGGAAGAGGCGCGGGGAGACGGCGAGCCGATGAAGCGGTGAGGGGGTGTCAGCGGCGCGGGGGTTCCCCGCACCCGCACGAGCGCCGAACGACGAGTCCCGCCGGGAACTGCCGCACGCGCTGCCGCTGGGACCCGGCGACCCGCAGCCCGTCGTCCAGCACCAGGTCGACGGCGGCCGTCGCCATGCCCTCGCGGTCGGAGCCGACGGTGGTGAGCGGCGGGTCCGTCAGCCCCGCCTCCTTCACGTCGTCGAAGCCGGCGACGGCGAGGTCCTGTGGAACGTCCAGACCGAGTTCGCGCGCCGCGCGCAGCACGCCGAACGCCTGGTCGTCGGTGGCGCAGAAGACGGCGGTGGGACGGTCGGGGCCGCCCAGCAGCTCCAGCGCCAGGCGGTAGGTGTCGTAACGGTTGTAGGGGGCCTGGAAGAGGCGGCCCTCGACGGAACGCCCGGCCTCACCCATTGCACGGGACCAGCCCTCGACGTGGTCGGTGACCGGGTCGCCCGACTCGGGCGTGGAGTCGATGCCGCCGAGGCAGGCCACGTATTCGTGGCCGTGTTCGAGCAGATGGCGGGTGGCGAGCTGCGCACCGCCGACGTCGTCAAGCACGACCGCCACGTCGTCGATGGCCTCGGGGCGGCGGTGCAGCAGCACGACGCGGGCGTCCCAGGCGTCGATCTCCACCGCGGCGTGCTCGCTGGGACCCTGGCTGATGAGGATCAGGCCGGAGACGCGCATCCCCAGGAAGGCCCGCAGATAGTGCACCTCGCGCTCGTCGAGGTAGTCGGAGTTGCCGACGAGGACCATCTTGCCGCGCTCGGCGGCGGCCTGCTCGACGGCGTGTGCGAGCTCGGCGAAGAAGGGCTGCCGGGCGTCGGGGACGATCAGACCTATGAGGTCCGTACGGCGCGAGGCCATCGCCTGCGCGACCCTGTCCGGCCGGTAGCCGAGCTCCTTGATGGCTGCCAGCACGCGCTCACGCGTGGCCGGCGCGACGGGCCTGGGCCCGTTGTTGATCACATAGCTGACAACCGCGGTCGACGTACCCGCAAGCCTTGCCACATCGTCCCGCGTCACCCTGGCCACCCGGGCAGTCTACGCGGGAAGCATTTGGCGCTTCAGGGGCCTCATGGTTCCGGCCCCGACCGCCCCGGGAGCTCGTCCACCGGCTGCTTCGCAGGTGCCCCCGCGGGTCTCCGGCGGGCCCCGCACCAGCGGACTCCGCCGGCTCCCACGGCGGGATCCGTCAGCCGTCAGCCGGCGCCCTCACCCGCGGCCTCCCGCACGAGGCGGGTGGCCTCGTCGGTGACGGCGCGGGCGTCGGCCTTCGCCTGCTTCTCCTGCGGCGACTTCTTCGCGTCCTTCTCCGGGGAGACGAAGCGGTATCCGACGTTGCGGACGGTGCCGATCAGCGACTCGTGCTCGGGGCCGAGCTTCGCGCGCAGCCTCCGTACGTGGACGTCCACGGTGCGGGTGCCGCCGAAGTAGTCGTAGCCCCACACCTCCTGGAGCAGCTGGGCGCGGGTGAAGACACGGCCCGGGTGCTGCGCCAGGTACTTCAGCAGCTCGAACTCCTTGAAGGTCAGGTCCAGGACCCGTCCCTTCAGCTTCGCGCTGTAGGTGGCCTCGTCGACGGAGAGGTCGCCGTTGCGGATCTCGGTCGGCTCGTCGTCCGCGCTGCCCTGCAAGCGGCCGATGCCCAGGCGCAGCCGTGCCTCGACCTCCGCCGGGCCGGCGCTCTCCAGGAGCACGTCGTCGACGCCCCAGTCCGCGGTCACGGCGGCGAGACCGCCCTCGGTGACGATGAGGATCAGCGGACAGCCGGGACCCGTCTGCTGCAGCAGCTGGCACAGCGAGCGCACCTGCGGCAGGTCGCGGCGGCCGTCGATGAGGATGGCGTCGGCGCCCGGGGCGTTCACGAGGGTCGGACCCTCGGCGGGTGCCACGCGCACGTTGTGCAGCAGCAGACCGAGCGCGGGGAGCACTTCGGTGGAGGGCTGGAGGGCGTTCGTCAGCAGGAGTAGCGAACTCACGTCAGTCAGATCCTTCCTAGGTCCCGGAGGGGACTTCGGTACGGCTCGGCACTGCTTCGTACGTATGCGCTCCTGAAGCCACAGGCGCTCCTGAAAGCACAAAAGGACCCGGGGGCGGCGCTGCCCGGATCCTTCACTCCAAGCAGAATAGCGGACATGGGTGACGATGCGGAGTGTGAGTTCGCTCGCTCCGGTGCCGATGCCCGCACCGTGGGTGACGCAGTCGGCGCTCCGGACGTACGGCCCGGACCGCGAGGGCCCGGGGGCAGGGCAGTGCTGCGGGCCTCCGACGGGGTGCGGATCGAGGCCGCGTACGACCCGTACGCGGGCGGCGCGGGCCCCGGCGGAAACGCGCAGGCCCCGGGTGCGATCGTGCTGGCGCACGGCTTCAGCGGTTCGGTGGACCGGCCGGCCATCCGCCGGGCCGTCCAGGTGTTCACGCAGTACGCAGCGGTGATCACCTTCTCGTTCCGGGGGCACGGCGGCTCCGGCGGTCACTCGACGGTCGGCGATCTCGAGGTCCTCGACCTTGCGGCTGCGGTGGCCTGGGCCCGCTCCCTCGGTCATGCGCGGGTGGCGACGGCCGGTTTCTCGATGGGCGGCTCCGTCGTCGTCCGGCACGGGGCGCTCCACCGCCCCGAGGAGCACGAGGGGCGCACGGGCGCACGATCCGGCACGGAGCCCTCCGGCGCCGTGAGGCCCGGTGCGGGCGAGCACTCCGACGCGGTGGTGGCCGTGAGCGCACCCGCCCGCTGGTACTACAAGGGGACCGCTCCGATGCGGCGGCTCCACTGGGTGATCCAGCGGCCCGTGGGGCGGCTCGTCTCCCGCTACGGACTGCGCACCCGCATCCACCCCTACGACTGGGACCCGGTGCCGCTCTCCCCCGTGGCCGCCGCGCCGCTGCTCGCGCCGACCCCCCTGCTCGTCGTCCACGGAGACCAGGACCCGTACTTTCCCGTCGACCACCCCAACTCCCTCGCCGCGGCGGGCGATCCGGAGTGCACCGAGCTGTGGCTCGTCGAGGGCTTCGGTCATGCCGAGAACGCCGCGGAGCCGGAACTCCTGCACCGGATCGGCAGTTGGGTCGGCCATCGGTGGCCGGATCCCTCCGCGGGCCCGGCATGATGGGTCGCGCATCAACGCGCGACCCGTACGTACGAACCGTCCGACCGTCCCGTGAGGCCGACTGCGGAACGCAGTCCAGGACGGACAGGACGGCGGCACGGCGCGATCCCGCGGGACGGACAGGCTGAGAGGGCAGGACCACGATGGCGAGTGGCACGATCCGCTACTGGGCGGCGGCGAAAGCCGCGGCCGGTACGGCCGAGGAGCACTACGAGGCGGGGACGCTCGCCGACGCGCTGGACAGAGCCCGCGAACGTCACACCGAAAGCCCGGAGTTCGCCCGCGTGCTGCTGCGCTGCTCCTTTCTCGTGGACGGCCGGTCCGTCGGCAAGCGCGCGCACGACGCGGTCGTGCTGAGCGAGGGCGGCACCGTCGAGGTGCTCCCTCCGTTCGCCGGAGGTGCCGCATGAGCGAGAACTCCCACTCCCGCGCGGGCGCGCAGCACCACCAGGCGCAAGGCCACCCGCAGCCCCACTCACGTCCCGGCCCGTACCGTCAGTCACAGCCCCAGTCCCAGCCTCTGCCGTCCGCCGTCGCGGCCACGACCACTGCCACCGGTGCCGCCGCCCGCACGGGCGCCTCCGCGACCCGTTCCAAGGGCTCCCCGCTCATCGCTCCCGGGCTGCTGCCCGCGGCCGTGACCACGGCCCTCGCTCTCCTGGTGGCCGGTGCGGCGCAGATCGGCGAGGCCGCGCTGGCCGTCGCCGTCGCGCTGCTCCAGGCGGTGACGGCGGCGGGCTGGTTCCGCCTGAACGGGATGTGGCCCGCACGCCAGGGCATCGCGCTCGCCTTCCTCGCGGGGATGACGACGGACGCCTCGCTGCTGCTGGCCGACAGCGGCCATGCCCCCGCCGTGATCATCGGCACGCTCGGCCTGTGGTGCGTGCTGACCGTCGTACTCCATCTGCGCAACCAGTCCGGCCCGGACGAGCGGCTCTACGCGCTGACGGCCGCGTTCACCTCCACCGCTCTCACGGTGGTCGCGGCCGGGTACCTCGCCTCACTCGACGCGGCGTCCGCCGACGCGGTGACCGCCGGCGCTGCCGCCGTGGCAGTCGCCGCGCTGGCCCGGGCACTGCCACTGCCGCCGTTCGTCTCACCCGCCGTCGCCCTGCTGGCGGCCGCCGGGGCGGGAGTTGCCGCCGGGCAGCTGACCGTGCTCGGCGGTGACGGGGCGGCGACCGCCCCCGCCGCCGCCGGCGGCGTGCTGGGCCTGGTGACGGGCGGATGCGCCCTGCTGGGACTGCGGGTGGCGAGCTACGACTACCCGTCGCGCTTCGTGCACATGACGGCAGGTGTGGCACTGCCACTGACGCTGGCAGCACCCGTCGTCTATCTGTTCGGCAGAGCCTTCGTCTGAGTGCCGCCGGGATAGGCTCGTTGAAGTTCCGGAGGCCGTGAGGCCGCGTCCGTCCCTCCGGGCCGACAATCCTCCCCCTCGGCCCCTCGGGCCTGGGTGAGACCACCAACCACGGCATGCCGCACGGGAGCATGGGAGAGAACGCAGATGCGCGCACTACGCAGAGGGCTCATCGTCCTCTTCGTCCTCGCGGTGCTGTTCGTGGCCGCCGACCGGCTGGCGGTCAAGCTGGCCGAGGACAAGGCCGCCGAGAAGATCAAGAGCTCTCCGGGCATCGCGTCCGCCGGGAAGACCTCCATCGACATCAAGGGCTTCCCGTTCCTCACCCAGATCGCCGCGCAGGAGCTCGGCGAGGTCGACGCCGAGATGAGCGGTCTGAAGGCCGAGGCCTCCGGCGGACAGCTGAAGGTCAACCGCATCGACGCGAAGCTGCAGGACGTCCGCTTCAGCGGTGACTTCTCCTCCGCCGAGGCCGACCGGGCCACCGGCACGGCGCTCGTCTCGTACGGAGAACTGACCAAGGCCGCTCTCGAAGGCGTGGACGTGGGCTGGGGCGGCAAGGACGGCAGCGGCCAAGGCAGGGTCAAGGTGAGCGCCGGCGTCACGGTGCCGGGGCTCGGCCAGACCTTCAAACGCAGCGTGACCAGCACGGTCAGCGTCTCCGGCGGTAACACGGTGAGGCTGCGGGCCGACAAGGTGCCCGGCGCGGACATCCCGGGCCTGGAGCAGGCGATCCGCGGCAGGATCGACTTCGAGCGGAAGATAGCGGGACTCCCCGACGGGCTCGAACTGGAGAAGGTCGAGCCCACCGTCGAGGGGATCGAGCTGACCGTCCGCGGCAAGGACGTGAAACTCGGCGGCTGATCGCGACTGCCACGTCTGACCAGGGCCGGACGGCTGCTGCCGCAATCGCGGCGGCAGCCGTCCCGCCGCGAAAAGCGTCCCACTGCACGAGACGGCCACGTCCGCCGGGCAGGCTTCCGGGCCCCGGCACGACACGGCGGACCCCTCCCCGGGTATCGGGAATCGAGCGGCCGTCCCACATCACGGTCGATCACGTCTCACGATGTGGATTCGCGGTGACACGGGGCCTTTGCCGTCCTTACGATCGACCCCATGAAGCGACAGGCGGACCTCACGAAACGGCGTGCAGTCGACCTCTGCCGCGTCGCCGCCATGCTCTGTCGCATGTCCTCCTGACGGCTGCCGGCCCGCCGGACCTCGCCTGAGTCCGGTTCAAGCCGAGCGCGAATGCGCTGCCTGCCCAGTGGGGCCCTTGCGGCCCGGGCGGTACCCCAGCCGTTCGTCCCGCCCCCCGCCGGCGCCCCGGCCCCCGCACGGCGTCCGGCTCCGTGCGGCCGACGACCCCGACATACGTGCGCGTTCGCACTCCCCGTCCCGATTCCGCACCTGATTGCCTGCCTCATCCGCTATCTGCCCCGGAGGAGAAACCATGAGCCGCAGTGACGTCCTCGTAGACGCCGACTGGGTCCAGGACCACATCGACGACCCGAAGACGGTCATCGTCGAGGTCGACGAGGACACCTCGGCCTACGACAAGAACCACATCCAGAACGCCGTGCGCATCGACTGGAAGCAGGACCTCCAGGACCCGGTCCGCCGCGACTTCGTCGACCAGGAGGGCTTCGAGAAGCTCCTCTCCGAGAAGGGCATCTCCAACGACGACACGGTCGTGCTCTACGGCGGCAACAACAACTGGTTCGCCGCATACGCCTACTGGTACTTCAAGCTCTACGGTCACCAGGACGTGAAGCTGCTCGACGGCGGCCGCAAGAAGTGGGAGCTGGACTCCCGCGACCTGGTCGCCGAGGTGCCCACCCGCGCGAAGACCGAGTACAAGGCCAAGCCGCAGGACACCTCCATCCGCGCCTTCCGCGACGAGGTCGTCGACGCGATCGGCACCAAGAACCTGGTCGACGTGCGCTCGCCCGACGAGTTCACCGGCAAGCTGCTCGCCCCGGCGCACCTTCCGCAGGAGCAGTCCCAGCGCCCGGGCCACGTGCCGAGCGCGCGCAACATCCCGTGGTCGAAGTCCGCCAACGACGACGGCACCTTCAAGTCCGACGAGGAGCTGAAGGAGCTCTACGAGGGCGAGGGCGTCGACCTGGGCAAGGACACCATCGCCTACTGCCGCATCGGTGAGCGTTCCGCGCACAGCTGGTTCGTCCTGCACGAGCTGCTGGGCCAGCAGAACGTCAAGAACTACGACGGCTCCTGGACCGAGTACGGCTCGCTGGTCGGCGTCCCCGTCGCCGTCGGCACCGAAGACTGACCTCCCCCTGGGCTGGGGGTACCACCTGGCCGCAAGGCCATGGGGGAGGCCCGGGTGGGTCCCCCCAGCGAAGCGAGGGGGAGTACCCCCACCCGGGCCGGACCCGACCTGATCAGAACCGAAGGGAACTTCCATGTGCGGAGCCAAGGCAGGCGGTCCCGACGCCTCCACCATCAAGCCCGGTGAGACCACGATCCAGGGCAGCGTGACGCGCGACGGCGAGCCCGTCACCGGGTACGTGCGACTGCTCGACGCGGGCGGCGAGTTCACGGCGGAGGTTCCCACGTCCGCCACCGGCCAGTTCCGCTTCTACGCGGCCGAGGGCACCTGGACGGTCCGCGCACTGGTGCCCGGCGGCACCGCGGACCGCACGGTCGTCGCGCAGGACGGCGGTCTGTCGGAGGTCGCCATCGCCGTGTGACCACCGGCGCGGTCCGCCCCGCCGGCGGTCCGCTGCCGAGCGGTCGATGCTGAGCCGGAAGGGCCGCGCCCGGGTACTCCCCGGTGCGCGGCCCTTCGCGCGCGTGCGGCCCCCGACCGTCCGCGGCATAGGCTTGCCGCATGGCAGCAGCATCAGCAGGCAAGAAGCTCGTGATCAAGGTGACGGCGGGCGCGGACGCGCCGGAGCGCTGCTCACAGGCCTTCACCGTCGCCGCGGTCGCGGCCGCCAGCGGCGTCGAGGTGTCGCTCTGGCTCACCGGGGAGTCGGCGTGGTTCGCGCTACCGGGAAGGGCCGAAGAGTTCGAACTGCCGCACGCGGCGCCGCTGCCGGAGCTGATCTCCGGCATGCAGGCAGGAGGGCTGATCACGCTGTGCACGCAGTGCGCCGCCCGCCGCGGCATCGAGGAGAAGGACGTGCTGGAGGGTGTCCGCATCGCGGGCGCTCAGGTCTTCGTCAGCGAGATCATGGCTGAGGGCGTACAGGCACTCGTCTACTGAGGCGCCGCTGTACCCGCCGGTGCCGGGCCCGTGGGGCTGCCGTCCCGCACAGGCCGTGCGCGGGCCGCACAGGCCGTGTACGGGGGCTGCCACGACGAAGACTAGAATCGGTCCGTGCGGCATCTCCCGGCGGGATGGTCCGTGCGCAGAGAAACACCCACGACGAACGATCCGAGGAGCACACCCCGTGCTTGAGGCATTCTTCACCGCGCTGATGGTCCTGGTCTGCGTCGGCACCGCCGCCTTCGCCGGTCTCGCGTTCAAGAAGCTCTACCAGGGCCAGCGCTAGTCGCCCGGGGCCTCCCTGGGCCTTGCCGCCCGGTGGTACCTCCAGCGCAGCCGCCCCTGGGCCTTGCG
The DNA here is from genome assembly GCF_000426165.1 of Streptomyces sp. TAA486. Taxonomy (NCBI): domain Bacteria; kingdom Bacillati; phylum Actinomycetota; class Actinomycetes; order Kitasatosporales; family Streptomycetaceae; genus Streptomyces; species Streptomyces sp. TAA486. Next base: position 85,931 of record NZ_AUEV01000020.1, read on the forward strand.
GCCCGGGTGGTGCCCCACCAGCCACCGTCCGTACCGACCGTCTGAGTTCCCATGATCGAGATCCCGTCCGACCTGCACCCGGACCTCGTCCCCCTCGCCTTCCTGCTCGGCAACTGGCAGGGCGCGGGCGTCGCCGCCCTCGACTGGGGGCACCTCCCAGCGGTAGCTGGGGGAGAGAACGGCCCCGGAAGCGACAAGTGCAACTTCGGGCAGGAGGTCACCTTCAGCCACGACGGCCGTGACTTCCTCGAGTACGTCTCGCACAGCTGGCAGCTCGACGACGAGGGCGAGAAGGTCCGCCCCCTGGAGACCGAGAGCGGCTACTGGCGCATCGACTCCGAGCGCAAGGTCGAGGTCGTCATGATCCGCGACCAGGGCGTCGCGGAGGTCTGGTACGGGGAGCTGGCAGACCAGAAGCCCCAGATCGACCTCGCCACCGACGCGATCGCCCGCACCGCCTCCTCCGCCGAGTACAGCGGCGGCAAGCGCCTCTACGGCTACGTGAACGGCGACCTGATGTGGGTCGGCGAGCGGGCCGCACCCGGAGTGCCGCTGCAGCCGTACATGTCCGCACAGCTGAAGAAGGCCGTCGACCTGCGCGAGTGGGCGAAGGACCTGGGCGATCTGCCCGACGACGGCATCGCCTTCTTCAAGTGAGCGGCGGTCCTACACTGTCGATGTGGTGACGACCGACTGGCAGAGCGACCTGAGGGCGCGCGGATACCGCCTCACTCCGCAGCGCCAGCTCGTGCTGGAAGCCGTCGACAAGCTGGAGCACTCCACGCCGGACGACATCCTGGCCGAGGTGCGGCGTACGGCGGGCGGCGTGAACATCTCCACCGTCTACCGGACCCTGGAGCTGCTCGAGGAGCTCGGCCTCGTCTCGCACGCACACCTCGGCCACGGCGCCCCGACCTACCACCTCGCCGACCGGCACCACCACATGCATCTGGTCTGCCGGGACTGCACGGAAGTGATCGAGGCGGATCTGTCGGTGGCCGAGCCGTTCGCGGAGCAGCTCCTCGCCACCTTCGGCTTCGACACCGACATGAAGCACTTCGCCATCTTCGGCCGCTGCGCGAAGTGCTCCCCACGGCCCGGCCGGGTCCCGGAACCGGCGGATTCCGGGACCCGGCCGGGAGAGAAACCGGAGCCGGAGCCCCTGGCCCCGGAGCCCGGGGAACGCTCCTACAAGGGCGGCCGGGCGCCGTCGTAGTCTGGTCGTATGTCCTTCAACCTCCCCCTTGGGCCTTGCGGCCCTGGGGGTACCCCCAGCCGCCGCTCTCCCGTGCTGTCCGGTGATGCCGCATGAACTCCCCCCTGCTGTCGCTGCCCGGTGCCGTCGCCGCCGAGGGCCAGGACGAAGGCGTGGCCGCGCACTACGGTGATCTCTTCCGGGAGCAGCGGTCCCTGGCCGAGGGCGACGGCTTCGTCGACCTCTCCCACCGTGGGGTCGTCACCGTCTCCGGCGCGGACCGGCTCTCCTGGCTGCATCTGCTGCTGACGCAGCACGTCAGCGAACTCCCCGCGGGGCACGCCACGGAGGCCCTGATCCTCTCGGCGCACGGGCACATCGAGCACGCGCTCTACCTCGTCGACGACGGGGAGACGGTGTGGATGCACACCGAGCCCGGCAATCAGCGCGCGCTGATCACCTACCTGGAGAGCATGCGGTTCTTCTACCGCGTCGAAATCGCCGACCGCACCGAGGAGTTCGCCGTCGTGCATCTGCCCGCGGGCTCCATCGCCGAGGTACCGGAGGGGACCGTCGTACGGGAGACGGCGCACGGCCGTGACCTGTTCCTGTCCCGCTCCTCCCTGAAGTCCTTCGCGGAGTCCGGCCCTCCGGCGATCGGCCTGCTGGCGTACGAGGCGCTGCGCGTCGAGGGCCGGCGGCCGAGGCTGGGCATGGAGACCGATCACCGCACGATCCCGCACGAGCTGGGGTGGCTGGGCTCAGCCGTGCACCTCGAGAAGGGCTGCTACCGCGGCCAGGAGACCGTCGCCCGCGTGAACAACCTGGGGAAGCCCCCGCGCCGGCTCGTCTTCCTCCACCTCGACGGCAGCGAGGTGCGCCTGCCCGTGCACGGAGACGCCGTGCGGCTGGCCGACGACGGACCGGACGGGCGCAAGCTCGGCTTCGTCACGACCTCCGCCCGGCACCACGAACTCGGGCCCATCGCCTTGGCCCTGGTCAAGCGCAACGTGCCCGTGGACGCCGCGCTGACGGTCGGCGAGGACGCGACGGCGGCGGCGCAGGAAGTCGTGGTCGCACCCTGACGGAAATCGTGGCCGCGCCCTGACGGGAAAGCGTGGCCGCGCCCTGCCGATGACGGGTCGCACGCCCGGGTACGAAGGGGGCCGGCCTGCGTAAGCTTGCGGCATGGCCCTCGGAGGAGGCGGCGAACAGACGTCCGCACCGCCGACAGCGGCTTCGTACGAATTCGTACGGGCGCCGCGGACGCTGGGTGCCATGGTGGCCTCCACCGTCGGCTACCACTCGGAGGACGCAGACCCCCAGCTGCATCGTGGCCTGCCCTCCCCATATCTCACGTTGATCTTCTCCCTCGAAGGTCCTGTTGTCGGCGGCGATACCCCGGAGCACGCACGGGGAGCGCACGCCTACCGTGAGGAGATCATCGTCGGCGGGCTCCACCAGCGGCCCGTGTACATCGTCCAGCCCTCGCGCGAGGCCGGGGTGCAGCTGGCCGTGCACCCGCTGGCGGCACGGGCGCTGTTCGGCATGCCGGCCGCCGAGTTGACGCAGGCGGCCACGCAGGGCGCCTCCGTCCTCGGCCGGTCGGCGGTGGACGTCCACCAGCGGATGCTCGAGCGGACGAGCTGGGAAGAGCGCTTCGCGATCGTCACGGAGTACCTCCGCCGGAGGGCCTTGGACGGGGGGCGCCGCGCGGAGGTGCGTCCCGAGGTGGCAGAGGCGTGGAGGTGGATGGCCTGCCGCCGGGGGACCGGGTCGCTGGACGACATGGCGCGTCATGTGGCAATGAGCCGACGGCAGTTGACCACTCTGTTCCAGCGCGAGGTCGGCGCGGGACCGAAGCAGATCAACCGGCTGATGCGTTTCGAGCGGGCCCGTGCAGAGGTGACCTTCTCGGTGGCCGGGGAAGCAGCACCGGACCTGTCGGAGATCGCCGCGCGTTGCGGGTTCTACGACCACTCCCACCTGGTGCGGGACTTCCGCCAGTACACGGGCCTGAGCCCGAGCGGGTGGATCTCCGAGGAGCGCCGGAATATCCAAGCCGGAGGTCATCGCAACGGCGAAGAGTGGGACGCATGACGAACTCGCAGACGAACACGACGAGCGGGACGGCGCCGCAGGCCGCGTCCTCCGCGCACACGAGTGCCCACGCCGCGGCCGGTCCCGCCGCACCCGCGCCGACCGTCTGGCCGACCCTCCAGGCGCACGACGCCCACGCGCTGATCGACTTCCTCGTGGAGAAGATCGGCTTCGTCCGGACAGCCGTGTACACGGACGGCGACCAGGTGGCCCACTGCCAGCTCGACTGGCCCGAGGGCGGCGGTGTGATGCTCGGGTCCTACAAACCGGGCGGCGACTGGAGCAGACCCCCCGGCGCCTTCGGCTGCTACGTCGTCACGAGTGACGTCGACGGGCTGTACGAGCGGGTGAAGGCCGCGGGTGTCACGTTCGTGCGGGACCTGGCCGACGAGGACTACGGGAACCGCGACTTCACGATCAGCGACCCGGAGGGCAACCTCTGGTGCTTCGGCCACTACCGCGGCGAGCCCAGCCCCTGAGCGCGGTCGCCCGGACAGCGTGAGGCGTTCGCCCGGGGCTCCCCGCGTCCCCGCCCCCGATCAGACCTCGAGCAGGACGGTGAACGGGCCGTCGTTCGTCAGCGACACCCTCATCTTGGCGCCGAAGCTGCCGGTCGCCACCTCGGCGCCCAACTCGCGCAGCTGCGCCACCACTTCGTCCACGAGGGGTTCCGCGACGGGGCCCGGGGCCGCCGCGTTCCACGTGGGGCGGCGGCCCTTCCGCGCATCGCCGTAGAGCGTGAACTGGCTGATGACGAGCAGCGGTGCGCCCACGTCCGAGCAGGATTTCTCGCCCTCGAGGATCCGCAACGACCAGAGCTTCCGCGCCAGTTGGGCCGCCTTCGCCGACGTGTCGTCGTGCGTGACACCGACCAGCACGCACAGTCCCTCACCGGCGACCTCCCCGGTCGTCCGTCCCTCCACCACGACGTTCGCGCCGTCCACTCTCTGCACCACAGCTCGCATGGCAGCCATCATGCCGTGCGGCTCGGCGATCTGTTCGTATGGTCCGGATGGGTGTGACACCGCTGCGCCGAAGCACCCCGCAATGGCACGATGCGTACACGCGGTACGTACCGCTTCTCTCATCGCCATTGGGGCAATTAAGGATGAAGGGGACATCGTCCATGAGCGCAACCGGCGCCGCCCGTACTCCCCCTGGGCCTTTCGGCCCGGGTGGTACCCCCGGGGATCTGCCGGCCGCCCGTACCGGCCCGGACTCCACCACCGGTTCGAACGCCCCGGCCGAGGTCCCCGACGTGCACGGACTGCGACTGCCCGAACTGCGCACGCTGCTGCGCGACGCCAAGCAGGAGGAAGGCGAGCTCAGTTACGTACGGCGGCTCCTCCAGGGGCGCATCGACATCCTCCGCGCCGAACTCACCCGGCGCAGCGCCCCCGGCTCGCCGCTGCTCGACCTGCTCCCGCAGATCCTGGCGGACGGCCCGTCCAGCCACCGAAGCTCCGCGCGGCACGTGACGCTGAGCACACCGCAGAGTGACGAATACCGCTCCCTGGCCGAGGAGATGCTGGCGCAGGTCGAGCTGAGCAACCTCGGCGCGCGCACCGACGAGGAACTGCACGACGCGATGGCCCGTCTCGTCGGCTACGAGCAGCACGTCTCGCAGCGGCGGCAGGTGATGCAGCGCACGGCGGACGGGTGCAGCAAGGAGATCGCACGCAGGTACCGTGAGGGCGAAGCGCAAGTGGATGACCTGCTCCCCTGACTCCCCTGGCCCCCGGCGCACGGTCCCTCACGCCCCGGAGGCGGCCCCTGGAGCACCCGCGCGAGGTGCCCACGGGCGAGCCGGGGCGGAGAAGCCGGAAGGCTGAGCCCGGGAGCGGGTCTGTGAACTGAAAGGCTCCCGCACATGCCGTCCGAGATACCTCCGGTGCTCGCCGAAGTCGTACGCTCCGGTTTCGTCGAGGGACACCACCGCGGCTCGCTGATCGTGCTAGCGGCCGACGGCAGCGTCGAGCTGTCCATGGGAGATCCCGACGCCCCCTTCTTCCCGCGCTCGTCCAACAAGCCGGTGCAGGCGGCCGCGATGCTGCGCGCCGGGCTGGAACTGTCCGGGCCCCGGCTGGCGCTCGCGAGCGCCAGCCACTCGGGCGAACCGTTCCATCAGGAGCTCGTGCGCAAGATGCTCGCCGAGCACGGCCTGACCGAAGACCTGCTGCAGTGCCCGCCCGAACTCCCCCTCGACCAGGGCGAGGCGACGCGCGCCACCATCTCCGCGGGCTCCGACGAAGCGGCCCGCAGCCGCGTCGCCATGAACTGCTCAGGCAAGCACGCCGCGATGCTCGCCACCTGCGGGGCGACGGGCTGGCCCCTGGAGACGTATCTCCAACCGGACCACCCGCTCCAGAAGTTGATCGCGGAGACGCTCGAGTCCCTCTCCGGTGACCGCGTCTCGCACGTCGGCACCGACGGCTGCGGCGCGCCCCTGATGGCCATCACACCGGCCGGGCTGGCGCGCGTCTTCCGCAACCTCGCGCTCGCGCCCGCCGACAGCCCGGAGGGCCGGGTCGCCGAAGCGATGCGGGCGCACCCCGAGTACGTGGCGGGCACGCGGCGCATCGACACCTGGCTGATGAGCGAGGTCCCCGGGGCGGTCGCGAAGGTGGGCGCGGAGTCCGTCCAGGCGGCGGCGCTGCCCGACGGGCGAGCCCTCGCGTTCAAGATCCACGACGGCGGCAACCGCGCGGTCGGCCCCGTCCTGGCCCGTACGCTCGCGCTGCTCGGCGTGGACTCCCCCGTGCTGGAGCGGATCGCGGACTCCCCGCTGATGGGCGGCGGCCGGAAGGTCGGCGAGGTCCGCGCGGCGTTCTGAGGGCCTCACTCGAAAAGCTGAGGCGTGGCGGCGCCCGGCCGAGGCCGGCGGCGGGACGCGAGGGCGCCCGGCCGGGGCCGTGGCGCGTCCCTCCGGGCGCCCGTAATCCATGTGCGGACCGCCGCCGCCCCGCCATACCGTGAGCCGCATGACCTTGGAGATCCGCACCCTCGCCTCCCGTGACGAACTGCCCGAGTGGTACCGCGCGGTCGCCGTTGGCTTTCTGCGCGCCGGCTCGGTGCCCGAGGAGGAGGCGGCGGCCCTCGGCCAGGACGTGGATCCGGCGCGCACACAGGGCGCGTTCGACGGGGGCCGGTGCGTGGGCACCTTCCGTACGTTCTCCCAGGAGCTGACGGTCCCCGGCGGCACGGCCCTGCCGTCCTGCGCCGTCACCAACGTCACCGTCTCCCCCACCCACCGGCGCCGCGGCCTGCTCACGCGCATGATGGGCGACGCGCTGGATGCCGCGAAGGAGCGCGGCGACGCGTTCGCCTCACTCATCTCCGCGGAGTACCCGATCTACGGCCGGTACGGCTTCGGCCCGGCCTCGTGGACCTCCGAGTGGGAGGTCGACGTCCCCCGTACGGGCCTCGACCCGCGTCACTCCGGCCCGGACGACGGCGGCCGCCTGGACCTCGCCGACGACGAGGAGTTCCGCCGCATCGGGCCCGCACTGCAGGACCGCTTCCGCGCCCAGGAGCACCGCCAGGGTGTGATCGACCGGCCCGAGCGCTGGTGGCGTCGGCACACGGGTCAAATCCGTTTCTCCGGCGACGACTTCACCCCGCCCTTCCACGCCGTGCACCGTGACGCGCAGGGCGCTCGGCAGGGGTTCGTCTCGTGGACCGTGCGCGAGCGCTGGGACAACAAGCTCCCGCACAACACCGCCGAGGTGCAGTGCCTCACCGCGCTCACCCCGGCCGCGGAGCGCGCGCTGTGGCTCTTCGTGCTCTCGATCGACTGGATCACCCGCGTGCGTTCCGGATTCCGCGCCCCCGACGACGTGCTGCCGCTGCTGCTGCCCGACCCCCGGGCCGCCCGGCTGGACACCCACGCCGACTTCCTGTGGCTGCGGCCGCTCGACGTGCCGCGCATGCTGGAGGCCCGCAGGTATCCCGTCGAGGGCAGGCTCGTCCTGGAGCTCCACGACGCGGCAGGGCTCGCCGGCGGCCGCTACCGCCTGGAGGCCGGCCCCGACGGCGCCACCTGCAAGACCACGGACGAGAGCCCCGATATTGCCTTGGACATCGCCGAGTTGGGCACGCTCTACCTCGGTGACGAGTCGGCCGTACGGCTCGCGGTGCTGGGTCGCGTCGAGGAACGCCGCGAGGGTGCCGCCTTGTCGGCAGACACTCTTTTCCGCACGGCGCGCCGCGCCTGGTGCCCGGACATCTTCTGACACGGCGGCCCCGACTTGGCAGCACCCCGGAATGACACCACCCGGGATGGCATCACCCCGGAATGGGCACGCGGCGCACGGAAGGCGTGGGTTGGTAACCGCGCGCCGCGTGGTCAAACGATCAGCATCGTCAGCACGACGGCGCCGATACAGCTGCAAGTGATGTTCTTCGCCTTCACACCTACGGTCAGCAGTACGAAGCCGATGACCCCGACGGCACCGAACTGCCATTCCACGAGTTGCTCGAATCCGATCACGGCGGCCGCGAGAGCAAGAGCGAACACAGGCATGGCATCCCCCTTCGTTCGAGCACGGGCCCGTACGTCGTTGGACAGGCGGGAACCGGAGAGCTCTGTGTTGGCGGGCACCTGCGCCTACTTGGCGATACCTGATTCGACTTGGCTACCATCCTTACGAAGTTGTCCACCAACTTATTCAAAGTCTGCCCACTTGGCGGGAGGTTGAAAACAGTTGACCAACAACTCCCGCGGCTTGGCGTGAAGTTGTACCGTCTTGGTGTGAACAGGACGAGCCCCGCGGAAGGCGCTAGACCTCCGCACCAAGTGGTCGCCGCCGCCCTACGTGAGCGAATCGACTCCGGCGAGCTCCCCGCGGAAGCTCGCATCCCCACGCAGAACAAGTTGGCCGAAGAGTTCGGCGTGAACCGCACCGCGGTCCGCCAGGCCATCCAGGACCTCCAGCGCCAGGGACTCCTCACGGACCCGGGCCGCGGCGCCCCGCCGACCGTCGCCCGGCCGGACCCCTCCCACGAGGAGCCCAAGCCGGCCGGCACGGAACTGGCCGAGCGCCTCTACGAGGCCTTCCGCGCCGAGCACGTCACGATCGACACGTACTCGCTGACGACGGAAACGCTCAACAACGCCCTTGCGCGACCACACCGTTCGATCGTCGACGGGACGATATCCCCCCGCTCGATCAAGGTGCGCGTCATCACTCCGAGCCCGACTGCGTACCTCGCGCTTCCCCGCCTCATCGACGACCCGGACGACCGCCGCCCCCTGGATCGCCTGCACGAGATCCAGCGGACCTGGGCCACGGCACTGCGCAACACCCTCGGTACGTTTCGGAACAGGTACGGAGTGCCCGAAGTCTCCTGCGAGATACGGACAGTGGCCGCGACACCGCTCCACAAGCTCTACATCCTCAATCGGACCGAGGCGCTGATGGGCTACTACCAGGTGGTGCCCGATGAGGTGACCTACCAGGGAGAAGAGCTGGAGATATTCGACGTCCTCGGATTCGAGAGCTCGCTGTTCCGCTTCTACGGCAGCCCGGACAGTCACGACAAGCAGGACGTTGCCTTCGTGGGCCACTCCCAGGCCTGGTTCGACTCGCTGTGGAAGACCATCGCCACGCCACTCGATTCCGACTGAATAGGCCACCCGGGATGATGACACTGTGGTGATCGGTCGCCTCGGAAGGAGAAACGCGTTCCGGCCGCGAAGGGGACGGTAAGGTTCCTCCACTCCAGCCGGTCAGTGCCCGCTCAGGAAGTCGCGCAGCCGATGACGTCCCACGTGTATCAAAAGGCCGAACGTACCGGGACCATCGACGGTCCGCTTCAGGGGTACCACCGCGAGTGGTATGTGGTGCGTCCTGGCGGAGAGCTCGCGGACATGGGCAGGGTCAAGGTTGGCGAACCCCGGGAGGACGTCCTGTGGTTCGACCGGCGGTACTTCACATCCGAGGACGAAGTGCTGGTACAGCTGGACCGGCTCGGAATGCCGCGCATTCCGCCCGTGCGGTCCGCGGGCGCGGACGGACCGTTGATCCACGGCTTCGTGGAGGGAAAGCCGCTCAACGACATCGCACCCTCCGGGTCCAGTGTGAAGCCGAACCACCTGCGCCAGATCATGGCGGGCTTCCACAGGCTGGCCCGCGTGGACGCCGAAACCGTCGAGGGTTGGAACATCGGTACCTGCGGAGACCAAGTTCCAGGGGGAGGCGCGAACTTTTTGCAGGACCTGATCCGCTTCTCCCGGGACGAGGTGCACGAGAAGAGGTTGGCGGAGTTCGGCGTTCTCTTCGACCGGCTCGGCATCCCTCACGGAGTCTTCTCGCCGGAATCGCGGCTTGTGGACGAGGCAGCGCAACTGACCTCCCGTCCGTTCTGCCTGCTCCACGGAGACCTGCATCGCGCCAACTTCATTGTGGACGTCCGCAATCAGCTCTGGACCATCGACTGGGAGCTGGCGAGCGTCGGTGACCCGCTCTACGACCTGGCCACCCATCTGCATCTGATGCGCTATCCGGTCGGTCAGGAGCGGACTGTCAGGCGAAGGTGGATGGACACGATGTCCGAGGTGCTCCCCGGTGCGGTCGAGGCCTTCGACGCCGACCTTGCCCGCTACCTGGCGTTCAAGCGCGTCCAGTCGGTCCACACCGACGTCGTACGGCACGCCATCGCGGTCCGCTCGTCAGCGACGCCCCGCCGGCGGGAGGAGCAGTTGCGGCACACCGCCAAGGTCATCGAGGACACGCTCGTACGTGCCAGGGACGACCTCGACCTCCGCTCAGTGCCCGGGAGCGGTTCGATCGAGGAGGTCTACAGGAAGTTCTTCCCGACGGACTGACCACCGGAGCGGACAGGCCCGGCCCGGCCGCACCAGGCCGGACGAGCGGCGCCCGATCACCGCTGTACGTCGCGGCACGTACGGGAGATAGTTGGGGGCCATCACCGCCGCGGACCTGGTACGAGGAGTGAAATGCGCGAACTCATCGAAGCCGCGAAAGCTGTTCTCTTCGACTTCGACGGGCCCATTTGTCACCTCTTCCGTCAGCGGCCTTCCGCCTCCATCGCGGACCGGCTGCGAGAAGCCGTCCTCAAACGCCACAGCGACGCAGGCGGCAGCGCCGACTGGCTACCCGACACCGGTGATCCGCTGGAGATACTGCGCGCCGCCTTCGAGCAGCCCGCGCTCGTGGAGAGCGGCGTCGCGCGGGACATCGAGCGGGCGCTGACCGAGGAGGAGGTGGAGGCGGCACCGGGCGCCTTCCCCACCGCGTACGCCGACGCGCTCATCCGCACGCTCGTCGCCACCGGCCGGGAGCTCGCCGTCACGACGAACAACTCGCAGCAGGCTGTGGAGCGTTATCTGGAGAGCCGGACGACGCACGAGCTGTTCACCGGCCGGATCCACGGACGGAGCGCAGAGGGCGAGCTACGCCTCAAGCCCGACCCGGACTGTCTGCTCCGGGCGCTGGAGTCCACGAAGACACCGGCGCAGGACGCCCTGATGATCGGGGACGCGGCGCGGGATCTGGAGGCGGCGCGTGCCGCAGGGGTGGCCTTCCTCGGCTATGCGCGCAACGAGCGCAAGGAGGAGGAGCTGCGGGCGGCCGGCGCCGAGCACGTGGTCGACTCGCTGCGGGACGTTGTCCTGATCGTGGACCCCCGCGCGCACGTGTGACCCCTCGCGCACGTGTGACCCCTCGTGGGGAGGGTGCGCTGCTCGGAAGTGGGCACGCGGTGAACCGTACGCAAGGTGGGAAGCAGAGGCCGTGCCGGGCGCACGGCCCACGCTCCCCGGGCACCCGGCCTGCCGGGTCCGGCGACCCGGTCGGCACCGGCGCAGCGCACGAGGAGGACTGGACGCGATGACCGACGCCCCCATGCCCCAGAGCAACGAGCCGGCGCACGACCCCGAGGTGCTGGAGCTCGCCCAGAAGATCTTCGGGCTGGCACGGCACGGCGACACGGACACGGTCGCCGCCTACGTCGACGCGGGCGTCCCGGCAAATCTCACCAACGACAAGGGCGATTCCCTTCTCATGCTCGCGGCCTACCACGGCCACGCCGCCGTCGTCCGAGCCCTGCTGGACCGGGGCGCCGACCCGGACAGGCCCAACGACAAGGGACAGATGCCGATCGCCGGGGCCGTCTTCAAGGGCGAGGACGAGGTCGTACGCGTGCTCCTGGAGGGCGGCGCGGACCCGCGCGCCGGCGAGCCGTCCGCGGTGGAGACTGCGCGGATGTTCGAGAAGAAGGAGTTGCTGGAGCTCTTCGGCGAGACCGCCTAGCCCGGACGCATACAGCTGGCAGAGCCCGCAGAACCGCACGGAGCCGGACCGGCACGTGGACTTGTACGGTGCCGGTCCGGCGCATGTCCGTCGCTACGGCGCCTACCGCTCCCCCTCCACCACATCCGCGACGACACAGCTGACGTTGTCGGGCCCGCCCGACCGGTTCGCCAGAGCGACCAGTTCACGGACGGCCTCCTCCGGATCCGCCGTGCCGGCGACGGTCCGCCGCACCTGCTCCTCCGGTACGACCGAGGTCAGCCCGTCCGAGCACAGCAGGTAGCGGTCGCCGGCCCTGACGTCCTGGAGCCGTACGTCCGGACGGTCGCCGGGCCGCCCGGTGAGCGCCCTCATCAGCAGCGCCCGCTGCGGGTGTGAGGTCGCTTCCTCCTCGGTGATGCGGCCCTCGTCGACCATGGACCGTACGAGGGTGTGGTCGTGGGTGATCTGGAAGAAGTCGCCGTTGCGCAGCAGATACGCCCGGCTGTCCCCGATGTGTACGAGCGCGAGCTGCGAACCCGTCCACAGCATCGCGGTGAGCGTGGTACCGGCTTCGTCCGCGTCCGGGCCCGCGGTCACGACCTCGCCGACGGCGCGGACGACGGACGAGATCGTGTCGTCGAGGACGTTGAGCAGGTCCCCCGCCGGGAGGTTGCCCTCCTCCAGCTGCTTGAGCGTCGCGATGGCTGCGGCGCCCGCGGGGCCCCCGGTGCCCCCGCAGCCGTCGGCGACGGCGAGCAGTCGCGAACCGGCGTACGCCGCGTCCTTGTTGCTCTGCCGTTCGAGGCCGGGGTCGGTCAGTGCTGCGTACCGGATGGCCAGTGGTCTCTCGGTGTTCGGCATCTCGGTGTCCTTCCGTGACAGATGGTCGATGAGGAAGGCGGCCATGTCGCGCCGGACGGCGAGGTCGTTCTCGACCTGGGCCCAGTAGGCCCGCACCTCACGCGCGGCGGCGGGCCCGTCCAGCCCGTTCAGCTCGCGGATACGGGCCAGCGGCATCCCGAGTCGGCGCAGCCACGCCACGAGCCGGGCCTGCTCCAGCTGGCCGTGCGCGTAGAGGCGGTAGCCGGTGACCGGGTCGACCCGGGCGGGTGGCAGGAGACCGAGTTCGTCGTAGAGACGCAGTGCCTTCGGCGACAGCCGGGACGCCTTCGCGAACGCCCCGATCGTCAGCAGCCCCGCGCCCTCACCCGTGCTCGCGCCTCCCGGAGTGCCAGTGCTCTCACCCATGCCGCTCCTCCCCCGCCGGGCCCCTCGCCCGGCATGCCGATGCTGCGGCCTCCCCCAAGGACAAGGTCAAGGACGGTCGCGGGGGGCCGTCCCACCAGGCACCTTGCCGGTCAGCACGGAGACCTCGACGTGTTCCGTGAAACTGTCTCTGCGCGGCAGCGCCCGCTGGATGCGCTCGGCGAAGGCGGGCCGGTCCGCGGGCGCGGGCAGCTGCTGTTCGGGGACGGCGGAGCAGATCCCGCCGATGAGTTCTTCGCATGTCACCTCCTCCGTGTAGGAGACGGCGCTGTGCCGGACCTCGGTGAACCCGGCGCCTTCCAGGACCGGCGCGTAGCGTTCGCGGTCCTTCCGGGCTGTGCCGCACGAGTCCTTGAGTTTCGTGCCGAAATACTCCTCCAGGCAGCCCCGCAGCGCACGCGACCAGTCGCTGTCCTGAAGCCAGGCCGGCGTCCCGTTGGCCAGGACGGCGACTCCTCCGCCCGGACGGATGAGCGGGCGGAGGGCGGCGAAGAGGTCGTCGTACCGCATCCAGTGCAGAGCCTGCCCGATCACCGTCATCGCCAGGTGCCGTTCGCCGAGCAGCGCACCGAGTGCGGGGACGTCCGTGTCGGCTCCAAGCACCCAGGTGATGTTGGCGACGCCGTCGGTACGGGCGGACTTCGCGGCCTGCCGGAGCATGTCGGGTTCCGGGTCCATGCCGATCACGGCACGGGCACGGCGGGCGAGCGGAACGGTCAGCTGCCCCGTGCCGCATCCCAGGTCGAGGACGGTCTCCTCGGGGGACAGCGCGAAGGTCCGGCCCAGCGCCTCGAACACCTCGGGCGGATAGCCGCGCCGGAACTCCGCGTAGTACTTCGCGACGTCACCACCGAATCCGAGTCCCATGCGCGGATCCTGCCCCGGGCCCGGGCCCGGCAGCGGCGGATCTGCTACGGGCAGAAGCCGGGCACGGTTCCCCTGCCGTGGTCGCACTGGGGTCAACCCCGTGGGCGATACGGGGGTTTGCCTCATCGGCGCGCCCGGGCGGGTGCCATAGCCTCGTCGGGCGATGGGAGCGGGAAAGGCTGACAGCAGCAGCCTCCACCTTCCACGGAAACGGGGAGAACATCATGCGCAGGCACATCCGCCTCCTCGGCGCGGTCGCGGCGGCCGCGGTCGGAGTGAGCACGCTCGGGGCATGCGGGCTGATCCCCGGGGAGACGTCTGAGGACAGCGCGACGCTGTCGCAGAAGGTGCGTTCCGTGCGCCTGGACAGCAGCTCGGGTGCCATCAGGCTCCGCAGCAGGCAGACCGTCACAAAGGTCACCGTGCACCGGACCGTCGAGTTCGACGGGGACAGCCCGAAGAAGCGCACGTACCACGTCGAGGACGGCACACTCGTGCTGCGCGGCTGCGGCGACGACTGCCAGGTGAGCTACACGGTCGACCTGCCGCCGAGGGTCCGGGTGAGCGGCAGCACCTCTTCCGGCGGGATCAGTCTCTCCGGCGTCGGCAAGGTGGACGTGACCACCCACTCCGGCGCGGTCGACCTCAACGACGTCGACGGCGCGGTGGCGGTGCGCACGACCAACGGCCGCATCAACGGCCGCGGCCTGAAGGGCGACGGGGTACGTGCCGAGACGTCCAACGGCGCGATCGACGTCAGCCTGAGCACGCCGCAGGACGTCCGCGCGACGGCGTCCAACGGTGCGATCTCCGTGACCGCACCGGACAACCGCTACAAGGTGTCGGCGAGGACGAGCAACGGGGGGAAGCACATCGGCCTGCGCGACGACCCGTCGGGCGACCACACCCTCGACCTGTCGACGACCAACGGCTCCATCACCGTCAAGAAGGCGGGCTGACTCCCTGCTCGGCCAGCCGCCCGTCGACGACCTCGGCGGCGCGGTCGGCGTCCGCCTCGGTGTTGTAGAGGTGGAAGGCGAGTCGCATCCGTCCGGCCCGGGTACTCCCGACGATTCCCGCACGCCGCAGCTCAGCGGGTGTGCCGGCGTCGACGGCCGCGCTGACTATCGCGGAGTCGCCCTCCGGCAGCCCGACGGCGGCGCGGAAACGGTTCGCGAGTCCGAGTGCGTGCTCGTGGAGTACCTCCGTACCGATGCCCTTGAGCAGGTCCAGGCTCTTCTCCTGGCCGACCCATGCGTGCCACACCGGGGAGACGTCGAAGCGCCGGGCGTCCTTCGCGAGCCGCAGGGGCGCGCCGTAGAGGCTCTCCCAGCGCTCCTCGCCGGCAAACCACCCGGCGGAGTGCGGGATGAGTCCGTCGATGTGCTCGGGCCGGACGGTGAAGAAGCAGGTGCCCCGCGGGGCCAGCAGCCACTTGTAGCCGCCGCCGACGGTGTAGTCGTAGCGGCTCGCGTCGACGGGCAGCCAGCCGACGGCCTGGGTCGTGTCCAGCAGCACGCGCGCACCGACCGCGTCGCAGGCCGCGGTGAGGGCGTCGAGGTCGGCAAGGCGTCCGTCCGCGGACTGCACGGCGGCCACGGCCACGAGCGACGTGCGGGACGTCACCTCCTCGGCGATGGATTCCAGGGGCACCTCACGTACGTCCACACCGCGTGGCGCCTGGGCGTGGAAGGGGAAGACGACGCTGGTGAACTCCCCGGCGGCGGTGAGTACTTCACTGCCCTCCGGCAGGGACGCCGCGACGAGCCCGACGAAGGCGCTGACCTGGCTGCCCACCGCCACCCACGACGGATCGACGCCGACGAGCGAGGCGTAGGCCGCACGGGCGGCGGCGACGGGGAGGTCGTAGGCCGCCGGTTCGGCGGTCCCCTTGCGCCACTCTTCTTCCGCCTCGCGCAAGGTGTTCAGGGCGCTGCGTGGCGGCAAGCCGATGGAAGCGGTGTTGAGGTAGACGACGTCGGGGTCGAACTCCGTCTGTGCGAGCGCGAGACGGGATTGCCCCTCGGACCTGTCCGCCGGATCGCCGGCGTTCCGGATGCTCTGCATTTCTCAAGACTGAGCCTGCTTCGGCCTGTGCGGAAGTGCCACTTCGCTGCGGGCGGACCGGAAGGAGGCGAGGCGCGGGCTGTCACCGGCCTCCCCGGGCGTGCTCAGTCCGCCCGGTTGCGTGCCTGCCGGTGAGCTGCCATCCGTACGGGCGCGTTGACGGCCCCGTCGCCGCGGTAGTCGCCCACTCGCTGGACCACCTCGAAGAAGACCCGCGAGCCGAGGATGCCGGTGCAGAAGTGGAAGAACTCCCCGTGCTCGTCACGGTCGTAGAGGATGTTCAGCTCGCGCAAGTCGCGCAGCAGCGCGGGGTCCGGCGCGTAGCGGGCGTCCAGGTCGTCGTAGTAGTTGTCGGTGACGGGCAGGATCGCGAGGCCACGCTCGCGGGCGTTGCGCGCCGCGGCGAAGACGTCGTCGGTGGTGAACGCCACGTGCTCCGGGTCGGGCACCGAGGGCGCCCAGCCTCCGCGGCGCAGCAGCGCTCCGTGCATGGCTATCCGCACCTCGCCGGAGGCGTTGCCGACCGTGCGGCTGCGGACCAGGCCGAAGGGTGCCGCGTACTCGGCGAAGTCCCGCTCCCGCAGGTCGAGTACGGACTGGTAGAAGGTCATCGAACCGGCGAACTGGTCGTTGGGCTGCGCCAGTGCGACGTGGTCGATGCGCCCGAGGGCTCCGGCTACGGCGGCGTCCCCTTTGTCGGGGTCGGTGTCGGAGCCGGTACCGGTGCCTGCGCCGGTCGGTACGAAGTCCGCCCGCCAGTCCGGGCCGGCCGCCGCTCCGCCGGGGCAGAAGAACAGCTGGGTGCCGTCCGGGGCGGCGACGGCGGTGAGTTCGGCCTCCTCGGGGCCCCGCCTGCGCGGCAGGGGCGTGGCGAGGAGGGCTTCGGCCCGGCGCGCGGACTGCTCGGGGTCGCGGCTCTCGACCGCGAGCGCCACGACTTCGGCCCGGCCGGTCCCGGCAGGGTCGGCTGCGGCTGCTCCGGGGCCGTCCGCGCCCGCGGAGCCCTCGTCCCGGTCGTCGCGGTCGTCGCGGTCGTCGCGGTTGAGCACGACGTTGCTGCCACCCTGCTGCCACAGTTCGACGGGCTTGGAGCGGTGACGCCCGGTGTGGACGAAGCCGAGCGCGGTCAGCGCACCGGAGACGTGCGGAGCGGAATCGTCGTCCACGGTCAGTTCGACGAACGCGTGCCCGAGGAGTTCCGGTGCGGGCGGCGGCGCCGCGAGTTCGACGCGTGGCCGCGCCCGGCCGTCCGGGGGCCCGTCCCCGGTCCCGGCGACGGCCTCTTCGAGCGCGACCAGCGACCGCATCCCGTCCACCGCCGCGGGCCCCGGATCGGTCTGCCGGAAGATGTCGTTGAACACCTCCAGCGACAGCGGTCCCTCGTACCCGGCGGCGAGCACCTGGGCGAGGAAGCCCGGCAGGTCGAAGGAGCCCTGGCCCGGGAAGAGCCGGTGGTGCCTGCTCCACTGCAGTACGTCCATGTCGAGACGCGGCGCGTCGGCGAGCTGGAGGAAGAAGAGCTTGTCCGCGTCGACGGTGTCGATGCCCGTCGGCGCGGGATCGCGGGAGAGCACGTGGAAGCTGTCCAGGCACAGTCCGAGGTTCGGGTGGTCCCCCCTGCGAACGATCTGCCAGGAGTGCTCCCAGCTGTTGACGAAGCGTCCCCAGGCGAGGGCTTCGTAGGCGACGCGCATTCCGCGTGCCGCGGCTCGCTCGGCCAGCGCGCGCAGTTGACCGGCGGCCAGGCCGTCGTCGTCGGTGGCGTGCGGCGAGAGCGTCGAGCACACGAGCACGGTGTCGGCGCCCAGCCGCTCCATCAGGTCGAACTTCCGGTCTGCGCGGCGGAGGTTGGCCGTGTGCAGGGCGTCCGGCACGGCTTCGAAGTCGCGGAACGGCTGGTAGAGGTCGACTGTCAGGCCGAGGTCCGCGCAGAGGGAGCCGACGCTCTCCGGTGACATCGCCGAGACGACGAGGTCGTTCTCGAAGATCTCGACACCCTCGAAGCCCGCCGCGGCCGCCGCGCGCAGCTTGTCCTCCAGCATTCCGGAGAGACAGACGGTCGCGACGCCCTTGCGTGCGCGGGGCCGCGCCGACGCTGACGGCCCGTACGGGGTGACGGGCGAGGTGATGGGCGAAGAAGGCGTGGGCGGCTTCATGCGTGCTCCTTGATGCCGGCGGCTGCCTGCTGCACCGACGCGTGGTGCGAACCTCCGGTCGGCCAGGTGTGTTCGTATGCCGCACTGAAATGCACATCGCGCACAATAGGAGCATGCTCCGGTGGACGTCAATCGGTCCGCAGCAAGACGGGGCGCCACCTGGGGTTCGAGCTCGCCACCGGATCTCCGGACCGTTTGGCCCTCGGCGGAGGCCACGCTGTAGGCTGTGCGTGATGCGCACATATGCGCGCCATGGCAGGTCAGGCCCCGTGCGGGAGGTAGTGAGGCGTTGTCGGAACCGGTGACGAAGGGGCGCGAGGGGTACGGTCCGCACTTCGTGCAGTCCGTCGCGCGAGCCCTGTCGGTGATGCGCTCGTTCACCGCGGACCGCCGCTCGCAGACGCTCACCCAGGTCGCACGCGAGACCGGCCTCGACCGGGCGACGGCCCGCCGGCTGCTGCTCACGCTCGCCGACCTCGGCTACGTCACCAGCGACGGCCGCGCCTTCGAACTCACGCCGCGCACCCTTGAGTTGGGCTACGCCTATCTCTCCAGCATGTCGCTGCCCGAGATCGCCCAGCCGCATCTTCAGTCGCTGGCCCGCGAGCTCAACGAGACGGCGGCCCTCGCGGTGCTGGACGGCGAGGAGATCGTCTACATCGCGCTCGTGCAGAGCACCCGCCTGATGGCGGTGAAGATCGGCATCGGCACCCGCTTCGACGCCTACACGACGTCGATGGGCCGGGTGCTGCTGGCCGGACTCCAGGACGCCGAGCTGGACGAGCGCTTCGCGCGGCTGAAGCTGGAGAAGAAGACCGACCACACGATCCGCAGCCCGCGGACCCTCCGCGAGGAGATCGACAAGGTACGCAAGCAAGGCTGGTCGCTGGTCGACTCGGAACTGGAGGAAGGGCTGCGGGGCGCGGCGGCACCGGTGCGCGACCGCGCGGGACAGGTGGTGGCCGCGGCGAACGTCTCGGTGCACGCGGGGCGTACGACACCGGAACTCGTCGAACGGGACTACATCCCGGCGATCCTGCGGACCGTCCGGCTGATCGAAGCGGACCTTGTGAGCGCGGTCACCCACTGAGCGGGCACGCGGCGGCAGCAGCTCGAACCGTCGGCCGGGCGCCCGACTTGTCACCTCTCGCCGAGGGCGGACCACCGGGACATCGGCCGGTCCGCACCGCGCGTCACTCCGCCTGGCCCGTACCGGCGAGGTTGATCCAGCACTTGCCCGGCGTCGCCCCCACTGCTTCGAACGCGGCGGCCGCCTCCGCCAGGCCGAACTCGGCTTGCAGCACGCGGTGGGGGGCGAGCGTGCCCTTCTCGATCAGGGCGACGGTCTCCGCGAAGTCCCGCGGATGGTCGTAGATCAGCGATCCCCTCAGTGACAGCTGCCGCCGGACCAGTTCGTGCGCCGTCAGTTCCAGCGGCGCTCCGCTCATCCCGATGAACGTCACGGTGCCGCCGGGCGCGGCGTGCCGCAGTGCCCAGTCGGCGGCCTCCGGCACCCCCGCGGTCTCGAAGATGTGATCGGCGGGCGCGGCCTCAGTGCCCGGCCCCTCCCCAGCCGCTCCCGCGACCTCCGCGGGCACGGCGCCCAGCGAGACCGCGAGGGCCCGGCGGCCTTCGTGCGGTTCGCGCACGTACGGGGTGATCCCCGCGTCGATGAGACAGAGACAGACCAGGAGCCCCTGGGAGCCCGCCCCCACGACCAGGCAGGTCTCGCCCGCCCGCACCCCCGAGCGGCGTACGGCCGTGCGCGCCACGGCCAGCGGCTCGGCGCAGACGAGATCGCGCTGGTCGGCATCCCCGGTCGCGGTGTGCACGAACTCGGCCGGCACGCTCACGTACTCCGCGAGTACCCCCGGGGTGTCCAACCCGACGGCCACCCGCTTCGTGCACCCCGAGGTGAACCCGGTCGCGCATTGGGCGCACAGCCCGCAGCAGTAGTTCGGCTCGATGGCCACGGTCTCGCCCTCGAAGAGGTGACGGACGGCGCTGCCCACCGCCGCGATCTCCCCGATGCCTTCGTGCCCCAGCACCCATGGCAGCCGCGGCGCCGGGCGCGCGCCCCGGACCACGGCCAGGTCCGTCCCGCACAGGCCGACGGCCGTCATGCGAACGAGCACGTCGTGCGGTCCGTATCCAGGAGGGGGGATGCGGACCGTCTCGACACGTCCGGGCGCGGTGAGTGCTGCTGCCTTCATGGGGGTCGACACCTCTCGAAAGTTGTGCGCTATACGCACCAACGTACGCATCGTGACAGCGTAACGGAAGCGAAGTCGACGGCTGTGGGCGAGACAGCACAGGGGCCGGATCAGCAGCAGGCACATCAGGAATGAACGGCAGATCGACCGGCGGCCGCCCGACATGGCATCTTGTCCGCGGCTCATCGATCCGGAACAGACCCTTGACCCGGGCAATCCGGCGAGTACACGATGCCGTGCAAGTCACGCACACATGTGCACCAAGCGCACAGAGGTTGTCATGCCATTCGTTTCAGAGCAGTCAACGCCCCGCAAGCAGACTCGTGCTGCGCTCGGCAGCTCCATAGGGGCCGTCGTCGAGTGGTACGACTTCCTCCTCTACGGGATCGTCGCCGCCATCGTCTTCAACAAGGCCTTCTTCCCCGGGGTCAGCCCCCTCGCCGGCACGCTCGCAGCCTTCGCCACGTTCGGCATCGGCTTCGTGTGCCGCCCGCTCGGCGGGCTCGTCTTCGGGCACTTCGGGGACAAGCTCGGCCGCAAGCGGATGCTGGTGTGGACGGTCCTGCTGATGGGGATCTCCACCGCGCTCATCGGCGCGCTGCCGACGTACGGGAGCATCGGCTGGTGGGCACCGCTGTTCCTGGTGATCCTCCGCGCGCTCCAGGGCTTCGCCGTCGGCGGCGAATGGGGTGGAGCCGCGCTGATGGCGGTCGAGTCCGCCCCGTCCAGGCTCAAGGCCCTCTACAGCTCCGGCGTGCAGGTCGGTTACTCGGTGGGCCTTATCCTCGCCACCGGTGCTGTGGCACTGCTGGAGAACGGCCTCGGGGAGAGGGAGTTCCAGGAGTGGGGCTGGCGCATTCCGTTCCTGATCAGCGCACTGCTCGTCGCGCTGGCCCTGTGGATACGCGCCGGGGTCCCCGAGAGCGAGGTGTTCAAGGAGGAGGTCGAGGCGCGGCAGACGCAGAAGCGCACGAAACTCCCCGTCGTGACCGCGCTGCGCAAGCACCCGGCCGCCTTCTTCCAGATCATCGGCATGCGCCTGGGTGAGCTCGTGACGATGTACGTCGTCACGACGTTCGCGCTCTCCTACGCCGTCGACGAGCACGGCTTCGACTCCGGCCTGATGCTGAACATCGGGCTGCTCGTGGGCGGTGTCGGCATCGTCACCATCCCCGCGTTCGCGTGGCTCTCGGACCGGTACGGACGCAAGCCGGTCTTCATGACCGGTGCGGTGATCGGGGTGCTGGGCACCGTTCCGTACTTCCTGTCGATGGAGTCCGGGTCCGCGATCCTCCTGGCGGTCACCTCCGTCCTGCTCGTCAACATCGCGCACGACATGATCGTCAGCGTCCAGCAGCCGCTGTTCACCGAGCTGTTCGGCGCCGAGTACCGCTACAGCGGCGCCGGACTGGGATACCAGGTGGCCAGTGCAGTGGGCGGAGGCTTCACACCGTTCATCGCGACGGCGCTCGTCGCGTTCGGCGGCGGCAGCTGGCACTGGGTCGCGGCCTATCTCGCGGCGGGATGCGGTGCCTCGGCCCTGGTCGCGCTCACGCTCCGCGGAACGAGCGCCTCTCCTTCCGCCACGGCCGCGGCAGCTGACGGCGAGACAGCGCGCACGCCCGTCAGCAAGTACTGATCGCCTGCACCGGCACCATGATCGGCCGGTGTCATCGCCCCACTCGCCGGGGTCTGTTACTGGTTCGGTGTGCGCCGCCCCATCGCGCAACCCGCCGCAGCCTGACACCATCCGCACGAGGTCGCAGGACGAGCAAGGAATCGCACCATGGTCGACGTTCTGATCAAGAGCTGGCTGGAGCCCGAACACATCGAGCGCATCCGGGAGTCGGACTCGCGCGTACGGGTCCTCCACGACACCGCACTCGTGCCTCCGCCGCAGGGGCGCCGGCGGCTGCTCTACCGTCCCGGAAGCCTCCCCGAGCCGGACGAAGGCGGCTTCAGCCGCACTCCCGACCAGGAGCAGGCGTGGAAGGAGCAGCTGGCGCGGGCCGAGGTGATCCTGGACCTCCACATGGACGACCTCCACACCCTGACGGAGGCGGCTCCCCGGCTGCGCTGGTTCCAGGCGGGCGCCGCCGGTGCGGGTGAAGCCGTCGCGGGCACGGGACTTCTGGAGTCGGGAGTCACCGTCACCACGGGCAGCGGCATCTTCTCCGCGCCGCTCGCCGAATTCACCGCCGCCGCGATCCTCTCGCACGTGAAGGACCTGGACCGGCTCCACCGGCAACGCCGCGAGCGGTACTGGCACACCGCCGCGAGCGGCACGCTCGAGGACAGGACCGTCTGCATCGTCGGAATGGGCAGCATCGGCAAGGAAGTCGCCCGGCGTCTGCATCCGTTCGGCTGCCGTCTCACCGGCGTCCGCCGCTCCGTGACGGGCCGGGGCCGCGAGGACACCTGGATCGTCGGCCGCGTCCACCCGGTGGACGGGATCGCGGAGGCGGTGGCGGACGCCGACTACGTCGTCGTCACGCTGCCCTCGACGCCGGAGACGCACCACCTCATCGACGACCAGATGATCAAGGCCATGAAGCCTGGCGCGTACGTGGTCAACGTGGGCCGCGGAGCCGTGGCTGACGAAGCGGCGCTCATCGAGGCGCTGAGGTCCGGTCACCTCTCGGGCGCCGCGCTGGACGTCACGGAGACGGAACCCCTGCCGCAGGAAAGCCCGTTGTGGGACCTGCCCAACGTCCTGCTGGGTTACCACGCCACGGCGATGACGGACGGTGGCCTCGCCAACGAGCGCCTCACCGGGATCTTCTGCGACAACCTCCGCCGCTACCTCGACGGCCGTCCGCTCCTGAACCAGGTCGATCCGACGCGGCTGTACTGAGACAGGGCCCGGGGGGGGTGCGGCCGGTGGCCGGGCCCGACCGCGCTCCGGATACGTTGGCATGCGGGAGCATCCGCAGCCACGGGCGGGGTGCCGTGGGCACGGCTCCGCCCGGAAGCGGAGCCCCACCTGCGCACCGGCACGCTCGAAAAGCCTTCACCAGCGCTCGACCATCGCCCGGACCGGAAGGACCCGACCATGACCGGCACCAGCCCGAAGCGCGGCGCACGCGACATCGACATCACCGTCTACGGTGCGACCGGCTTCGTCGGCGCCCTCGTCGCACGCCACCTGGCTCAGGCCGCACCCGAGGGCACCCGGATCGCTCTGGCCGGACGCAGCGAGGAGAAGCTGACCGCGGTACGGAAGGAGCTCGGCGAACGGGCCCGCGACTGGCCCCTGTTCGTCGCCGACGCCGGTGACCGTCCTGCCCTGGAGAAGATGGCCGGCGCCACGCATGTGGTCATCACGACCGTCGGCCCGTACGCGAAGTACGGCCGCGACCTGGTCGGTGCCTGCGCACAGGCCGGCACCGACTACGTCGACCTGTCCGGTGAGGCCCTGTTCGTACGCGAAACCATCGACGCCCACCACGCGACCGCCGCCTCCACCGGCGCCCGCATCGTCCATGCCTGCGGTTTCGACTCGATCCCCTCCGACATCAACGTGCACCTCCTCCACGAGAAGGTCCGCGCCGACGGCAGCGGTGAACTGGGAGACACCACCGCGGTTCTCACCTCGGTCAGCGGCGGTGTCAGCGGCGGCACCATCGATTCGGTACGCCAGCAGATCGACATGATGAAGAAGGACCGCAAGGCGCGGCGGCTCGCCGCCGACCCCTACACCCTCAGCCCCGACCGCGCCTCCGAGCCCGAACTGGGCCGCCAGACCGACCTGTTCATGGCCCGCGGCTCCAAGGCGGGCACGCCGCTGCGCGGGGTCCTCGCGCCCTTCTTCATGGCGCCCTTCAACACCCGCATCGTCCGCCGCAGCGCGGCGTTGCGGGATCACGCCTACGGTGCCCGCTTCCGGTACCGCGAGGCCATGCGCCTCGGCCCGCCGCTGCTCTCCCCGCTCGTCGCGGCCGCGGTGACCGGAGCCATGGGCGGGCTCGTCACCGGGCTGGCGCTGCGTCCCACGCGGCCGCTGCTGGACAAGGTCCTGCCCGATCCGGGCGACGGGCCCGATGCGCGCTCGCGCGAGAAGGGCCACTTCACGCTGGACACGTTCGCCGTCACCACCACAGGCGCCCGCTACACCGCACGATTCAGGGCACAGGGTGACCCCGGCTACAAGGCGACCGCGGTCATGCTCGGCGAATCCGCCCTGGCCCTCGTCCTGGACCGGGACACCCTGCCGGAGGGGGACGGCGGCGTACTCACACCGGCCACCGCCCTCGGCGACGCGCTCGTCGGGCGGCTCCGTGCGGCCGGCATGACCATCGACGCGCGGCCCTACTGAGCCGCCGCGGCGCCTGCCCGCCGTATCAGTCCCCGGATCGGTCGGAGGACCGGTCGGCGGATCTGTCTCCGGATCAGTCGACGACGGGGCTGCGCCGTTCAAGAAGCTGGACGTCGCGCCAGACGCCGTGGTGGCGGGCCAGGCGTTCGCTTGTGCCGACGACGCGGAAGCCCGCGCGCAGATGCAGCGCGATGCTGGTCGTGTTCTCGGGGAAGATGCCCGCGTGAACCGTCCAGATCCCGGCGGCCTCGGTCGAGGCGATCAGCGCGTCCAGCAGGGCGCGGGCCACTCCACGGCCACGCGCCTCCGGGTGCACATACACCGAGTGCTCGACCACGCCCGCGTAGACGGCACGGGCCGAGACGGGAGCGACGGCGATCCAGCCCAGCACCCTGCTACCGCCGCCGGTGCCGGTGCCGGCGGCGGTGCCGGTGCCGGCGTCAGGGTCAGTGGCGCTGCGGCTGTCACTTACATCGGGACCGTCGCTGCCGGCCTCGCTCCGCACATCGCCGGCCTCCCGCTCGACGGCCACGAACCTGTGCTCGGAGAGCTTGGCGGCGTCGAAGGCCTCCCAGGTGGGCGCGGCGGTCTCGAAGGTCGCGTTCCCCTCGTCGATCCCGGCCTGGTAGATGGCCAGGACCTCATCGGCATGCGCCGCCGTCAGCGCCTCGACGACGACCGTGGTGCCCGCGTGCTGAGTGTTCACATCACCCATCGAAGCAGGCCGGGCATCCGTACGCCGCGGCGGACCCCGTACCCGATGCGGGCTCCGGCCCGCTCCCGCCAGGTGCTCTTCACACCGCCGACCGCCGCCGGCGGCACAGCACGGCCGTGACGGTCAGCGGGACCGACGTCACGCACGCGATGCCGAACAGCAGCGCGTACTGCCCGTGTTGTGCCAGGGGTCCGGCGGCAGTCACCGCGACCGAGCTGCCGATGAACAACGAGGCGGCGAAGAAGGCGACCGCCGTGCCCCGCGCCTCCGGCACGACCGATGTGGCCCAGGTCTGCAACGACGAGTGCATGAACGACCATCCGCCGCCGAGGAGCAGGGCCGTGATGATGACGACGACCAGATCGATGCGTGCGGCGACCATGCCGTAGCCGAGGCAGATCTGCGCGCCGCCCACGGCCATCAGCGCCCACACCGGCATCCGTCCGGACAGCGCCTTCACCAGGCGCGAGAACCCCAGCACGCCGACGCCGAACGCCGCGGTGGCCAGGCCCGCGACTGCCGCGCTCACGCCGTTCGCCTGCAGTGCCGCGGCGAGCAGCGTCATCGTGCCGAGCAGCACGGCGCCCTCGACGAACGCCAGCCCGAACACCAACAGGGCCCAGCCGTTGCGCAGCACCGCACGCAGCGGCTCGCCCACCCCGGCGACCGGTGCGCGCGCCGGCTCCGGCAGCTTGCGCAGGGCGAAGAAGCACAGCAGCGCGCACGCGGCGGACGTGGCGAACACCGCACGCCAGTGCAGGAGATGACCCAGCACGCCACCGAACGCCGTGGCCAGCGCGGTGCCCAGGGCCATCGCGGCCATCAGGTCCGACAGCGCCCGCTGGCGCCATGTGGTGCTCACCGTGTCGCCCACGTACGTGAGGGACGTCGGCACCACGGCGCCGAAGAAGGCCCCGGCCGAGATCCGCGCCACGGCCAGCACCACCATCCCGGGCGCCACGGCGGAGACCACTCCGGCCGCCGCCGCGGCCAGCAACGTCGCGCGCATGATCCGCACCCGCCCGAAGCGGTCCGAGAGCAACCCCCAGAGCGGCTGCGACAGCCCGTACGCAAGGAAGTAGCCACTGGCAGTGAC
This sequence comes from Streptomyces sp. TAA486, assembly GCF_000426165.1. Classification (NCBI taxonomy): domain Bacteria; kingdom Bacillati; phylum Actinomycetota; class Actinomycetes; order Kitasatosporales; family Streptomycetaceae; genus Streptomyces; species Streptomyces sp. TAA486. The sequence continues at coordinate 112,176 of NZ_AUEV01000020.1, forward strand.
GACCGCCGTCGAGAGCGGCACCCCCAGTCCGGATGCGATCAGCACCAGCATGGGACTGATCACGAACCGGTCGAAGCTGCTGACGAACGTCGCGACCGACAAGGCCCGCGGGGGCCCGGTGAGGTGCTGCGTCTCGGGCGGATCCTGCCGTTCCTGGCACGTGGTCATCAATGGTTCCCGCTGATCGTGGCCAGCCGCCCATGATGGCTCACCCGTCCGCACCTGCACAGGCCGTATCCAGTACGTGAGATCGCCCCGCGCGGGACGCACCCCCCCCGAACGGGGGACGCCGGTCCATGCGCCGTTTGACGCCCCGGCTCCCGGACAACGGGTGGACGAACCGGCCCGCGACTCCCGGAGGCAACGGTGCGTCTGCTCCTCGTCCATCCCAGTTCCCTGATGTACTCGGAGATCTTCCTCCGGCTCGAACCCCTCGGTCTGGAGCGCGTCGCGGGCGCCGCACGGGAAGCCGGACACGATGTGCGCGTGATCGACCTCCAGGTCTCCAGGCACTCCGACCTGGAGCGGACGATGATCGAGTTCGAACCCCAGGCGATCGGCTTCTCCCTCAACTACCTGGCGAACGTGCCCGAGGCGATCGACCTCGCGTACCGCGCCAAGCAAATCGTTCCGTCCGCGCATGTCTTCTTCGGCGGGCACAGTGTGTCCTTCGTGGCCGAGGAAGTGCTCGAGCAGGCGAAGGGCGCCGTGGACTCGGTGATCCGCGGCGAGGGCGAACCCGCCGTCGGCCCGCTGCTGGAGGGGCTGGCACAGGGCGGTGTCGACGGCGTCCCCGGCATCGTCACCGCCGACGGCCGCGGTCCCGGCCCGCAGATGCTGCACAGCATCGACACCCCGCGCCCCGCCCGCGATCTGCTCGCCCACCGCCGCCGCTACTTCATCGGCGAGCTCGACCCCTGCGCGTCGATCGAATTCACACGGGGCTGCCCCTGGGACTGCTCCTTCTGCTCGGCCTGGACCTTCTACGGGCGCAGCTACCGCAAGGCCTCCCCCGAGGCGGCGGGCGAGGAGATGGCGAGCATCCGTGAGAGCAGCGTCTTCATCGTCGACGACGTGGCCTTCATCCGTCCCGAGCACGGTGACGCCATCGCCGCCGAGATCGAGCGCCGCCGCATCCGCAAGCGCTACTACCTGGAGACGCGCGCCGACGTCCTGCTGCGCCACCCGGAGATCTTCGAGCGGTGGACGCGGCTGGGGCTGCAGTACATGTTCCTCGGCATGGAGGCGATCGACGCCGAGGGACTGGACCTGTACCGCAAGCGCGTCAGCCCCGACGACAACTTCAAGGCCCTCGAACTGGCCCGGAAGCTGGGCATCAACGTGGCCATCAACCTGATCGTGGACCCCGGATGGGACGAGGAACGGTTCCGTGTCGTCCGGGAGTTCGCCCTGTCGGTGCCCGAGATCGTGCACCTCACGGTCATGACCCCGTACCCCGGCACCGAGGTGTGGCACACGGAGTCGCGGCGGCTGACCACCCGGGACTACCGGCTGTTCGACATCCAGCACGCCGTCGTCCCGACCACCCTGCCGCTCGAGGTCTTCTACCGCGAACTCGTCCGCACGCAGGCCGTCATCAACCGCAAACACCTGGGCCTGCGCACCGCGTTCGGGGCACTGCGTGTGCTGAGCGGCAACCTGATGCGCGGCCAGACCAACTTCGCGCGCATGCTGTGGCGCTTCAACACCGTCTACAACCCCGAGCGTCAGCTCACCGACCACTACCGGCCCGTCCAGTACGAACTGCCGCTGCCGCAGCGGCTCGATGTCGGCGACCGGCGCAAGCTGTACATCCACGACCGCAAGGCCGCCCACGGCCGGGACGCCGCACCGGCCGAGTGAACTCGCGGGGCGCCCATGGGGCCCGTCCGCTGCCGCCGTGGCGCCCGGCCGCAGCCCGCCCGCTGCCGGGGCACCGCGAGTTACGGTGGGGCCGTGGCGGATTACGAGCACATCCTGGTGAAGCGCGACGGCGCCACCGTGACGATCACGATGAACCGCGCGGCGCGCAGGAACTCGCTGACCGCGGACCACCTCACGGAGCTGCGCGACGCATTCGCCGAGGCCGGAGAGAGCGACGCGACCGGGATCGTGCTGGCCGCGGACGGCCCGGTCTTCTCCGCCGGCCACGACTTCGGCGACGTCTCGTCCCGGGACCTGACCGGGGTCCGCGAGCTGCTCCAGCTGTGCACCGACCTGATGCGGACGGTTCAGTCGGTGCCACAGGTCGTCGTCGCCCGGGTACACGGACTGGCGACGGCCGCCGGCTGCCAGCTGGTCGCCTCGTGCGACCTGGCGGTGGCCGCGGAGTCCGCCGGATTCGCGCTGCCCGGCGGCAAGGGCGGGTGGTTCTGCCACACACCGGCCGTGCCCGTCGCACGCTCCATCGGCAGGAAGCGGCTGATGGAGATGGCCCTGACCGGCGACGCCGTCGACGCTGCGACCGCGGAGCGCTGGGGCCTGGTCAACCGGGTCGTGCCCGACGACGAACTCGACGACGCCGTCGCCGAGTTGCTGGCGCGGGCGACCCGCGGCAGCCGGGCGGGCAAGGCGCTCGGCAAGCAGACCCTCTACGCCCAGCTCGACCGGCCCGAGGCCGACGCCTACCAGGTGGCCCTCGAGGTGATGGCCTCGGCCTCGCAGCTCCCCGGCGCCCGCGAGGGCATGGCGGCTTTCCTGGAGAAGCGCCACCCGGAGTGGCCCGACTGACCTGGCGCGCCCGAGCGGCGCGGGATCCCTCCGGAGAAGCCCGGCGTGCCCTGGCGAGGGAGCCGGGCCGCCCCGGACCTGTTCACGACGGGCTCAGTCGTCGCTCTCCAGATTCCCCTCGGCCTCCAGATAGACCTCGCGCAGCGCCTCGAGCATCGCGGGGTCGGGCTTGGCCCACATGCCGCGTGACTGTGCTTCCAGGAGACGTTCCGCGATGCCGTGCAGCGCCCAGGGGTTGGCCTGTTCGAGGAATTCGCGGTTGACCGGGTCCAGGACGTAGGTCTCGGTGAGCTTGTCGTACATCCAGTCGGCGACGACGTCGGTGGTGGCGTCGTAGCCGAAGAGGTAGTCGACGGTGGCGGCGAGTTCGAAGGCGCCCTTATAGCCGTGGCGGCGCATGGCTTCGATCCACTTGGGGTTGACCACCCGGGAGCGGAAGACGCGTGAGGTCTCTTCGAGGAGGCTGCGGGTGCGCACGGTCTCGGGGCGGGTGGAGTCGCCGATGTACGCCTCGGGTGCGGTGCCGCGCAACGCCCGTACCGTCGCGACCATGCCGCCGTGGTACTGGAAGTAGTCGTCGGAGTCGGCGATGTCGTGTTCGCGGGTGTCGGTGTTCTTGGCGGCCACGGCGATGCGCCCGTAGGCGGTCTCCATCTCCGCGCGCGCCGGCCGGCCGTCGAGGTCCCGTCCGTACGCGTAGCCGCCCCACGCCGTGTAGACCTCCGCGAGGTCGGCGTCGGTGCGCCAGTCGCGGGAGTCGATCAGCTGGAGCAGGCCGGCTCCGTACGTACCGGGCCGGGAGCCGAAGATGCGGGTGGTGGCGCGCCGTTCGTCGCCGTGGTCGGCCAACTCCTCCTGCGCGTGGGCACGTACGTGGTTGTCCTCGTGCGGTTCGTCGAGCGAGGCGGCCAGGCGCACGGCGTCGTCGAGCAGGGAGATGGCGTGCGGGAACGCGTCGCGGAAGAAGCCCGAGATGCGGAGCGTGACGTCGATCCGGGGACGGCCGAGCTCGTCGAGCGGTATCGGCTCCAGACCGGTGACGCGGCGGGAGGCGTCGTCCCATACGGGGCGGATGCCCAGCAGGGCCAGGGCCTCGGCGATGTCGTCACCGGCGGTGCGCATGGCGCTCGTGCCCCACAGGGAGAGCCCCACGGACGTCGGCCAGCCTCCCCCAGCCTCCGGCCGGGGGGACCCCCAGTTGTCGTCGCGGTACCGCGTCAGGAGCGAGTCGGCCAGGGCCTGCCCGGTCTCCCAAGCGAGGCGTGACGGGACGGCCTTGGGGTCGACGGAGTAGAAGTTGCGGCCGGTCGGCAGGACGTTGACGAGGCCGCGCAGCGGCGACCCGGACGGCCCGGCCGGCACGAAGCCGCCGGCCAGCGCGTGCACCGTGTGGTCGAGTTCGGCGGTGGTCGCGGCCAGGCGCGGAACGACCTCCCGGGCCGCGAACGCGAGGATCTCCGCGACCTGTTCACCGTGTCCGGCGACCACGGCGGGGACGGCGGCCGGGTCCCAGTCGGCGTCCTCCATCGCCTGGACCAGCGCGCGTGCGGTCTCCTCCGCCTCGTCGGCGGTGGTCCGCGTGGCGGCGGACTCGTCCAGGCCGAGCGCCTCACGCAGGCCGGGCAGCGTCGTCGAGCCGCCCCAGATCTGGCGTGCGCGCAGGACGGCCAGGACGAGGTCGACACGCACGGCGCCCGAGGGTGCCTGGCCCAGGACGTGCAGGCCGTCGCGGATCTGGGCGTCCTTGACCTCGCACAGCCAGCCGTCGACGTGGAGCAGGAAGTCGTCGAAGCCGTCGTCGTCGGGGCGCTCCTCGAGGCCGAGGTCGTGGTCGAGCCTGGCCGCCTGGATGAGGGTCCAGATCTGAGCGCGGATCGCGGGGAGCTTCGGCGGGTCCATCGAGGCGATCTGCGCGTATTCGTCGAGGAGTTGTTCCAGGCGCGCGATGTCGCCGTAGGAGTCGGCGCGTGCCATCGGCGGTACCAGATGGTCGACGAGCGTGGCGTGGACGCGGCGCTTGGCCTGGGTGCCCTCGCCGGGGTCGTTGACGAGGAACGGGTAGATCAGGGGCACGTCACCGAGCGCGGCGTCGGGGGCGCACGCCGCGGACAGCCCCGCGTTCTTGCCGGGCAGCCACTCCAGGTTGCCGTGCTTGCCCAGGTGGATCACCGCGTCCGCACCGAAGCCCCCTTCTCCCCCACCGCCTTCGGCGTGGGAGGTGCCCCCAGCGGGGGCGGCGATCCAGCGGTAGGCCGCCAAGTAGTGGTGCGAGGGCGGCAGATCGGGATCGTGGTAGATCGCGATCGGGTTCTCACCGAAGCCGCGGGGCGGCTGGATGAGGATGAGGAGATTCCCCCGGCGCAGAGCGGCGAGCACGATGTCGCCCTCCGGGTTCCGGCTGCGGTCGACGAACATCTCACCGGGCGGCGGTCCCCAGTGCTCCTCGACGGACGTGCGCAGCTCTTCGGGGAGTGTGGCGTACCAGCGCCGGTAGTCGGCTGCCGGGATGCGCACGGGGTTCCGCGCCAACTGCTCCTCGGTGAGCCATTCCTGGTCGTGGCCGCCGGCGTCGATCAGGGCCCGGATCAGTTCGTCGCCGTCGCCGGAGACAAGGCCGGGGATCTCGTCCTCGGGGCCGAAGTCGTAGCCCTCCTCGCGCAGCCGCCGCAGCAGGGCCACCGCGCTCGCGGGTGTGTCCAGCCCGACGGCGTTGCCGATCCTGGAGTGCTTGGTGGGGTACGCGGACAGCACCAGCGCAATTCGCTTGCCGGCGGCGGGTATTCGGCGCAGACGGGCATGCCGCACGGCGATTCCCGCGACCCGGGCGGCGCGTTCGGGGTCGGCGACGTAGGAGGGCAGCCCGTCCTCGTCGACCTCCTTGAAGGAGAACGGCACGGTGATCAGCCGTCCGTCGAACTCCGGCACGGCGATCTGGCTCGCGGCATCCATCGGGGAGACGCCCTCATCGTTGTCCTCCCAGGCGCTCCTCGATCCCGTCAGGCACAGGGCCTGGAGGATCGGCACGTCCAGGCCGGTGAGGGCTCCCGCGTCCCAGGACTCGTCGTCCTCACCGGCGGAGGCCTCGGCGGGCCGGGTGCCGCCGGCGGCGAGGACGGTGGTGACGATGGCGTCCGCGGCGCGCAGTTCGTCGATCAGTTCCGGCTCTGGCGCGCGGAGCGAGGCCACGTACAGCGGCAGCGGACGGGCGCCGGCCTGCTCGATGGCGCCGCAAAGCGCCTCGACGAAGCCGGTGTTGCCGCTCATGTGGTGGGCGCGGTAGTAGAGCACGGCGACGGTGGGACCGTCCGTGTCCTTCGCCTCCCGGGCCAGCGGTCCCCAACTGGGGGCGGGGGCGGGGGGTTCGAAGCCGTGGCCCGTCAGGAGCACGGTGTCGGAGAGGAAGCGCGCGAGCTGTTCGAGGTTGGCGGGCCCGCCGTGGGCCAGATAGGCGTGAGCCTCCGCGGCGATGCCCACCGGGACCGTCGAGGCGGCCATCAGCTGTGCATCGGGGGCCTGTTCGCCGGTGAGGACGACAACGGGGCGCCCGTGACCGAGGAGTTGGTCGAGACCGTCCTCCCAGGCGCGGATGCCGCCGAGGAGCCGTACGACGACGAGGTCCACGCCGTCGAGCAGGGCGGGCAGTTTGTCGAGGGGCAGCCGGGACGGGTTGGCGAACCGGTAGGAGACGGGCCCGTCCGAGGCGCGGGCACTGAGCAGATCGGTGTCGGACGTCGACAGCAGAAGAATCACGCGGCGTCTGGCCTTCCTCGGGGTGTCCGCGCCCCGGGTGGTGTCGGACGGCGGGAGTTCCTGGCTCGCCCGGCCGTCATGGCCGGGATCACAGTGGCGGGACCGCGCCGGATTCGCACCGGGCTTCCTCCCATGTCGCCGTCTGTGGCGGTGGCGGACCTGCAGGCCCACCGAGAGGCATAGTAAGGGTCACAGTCGGAATGCGGGACATACGGCCCGGTACGGCGATGGGTATGCTCGCCGCCATGTGTACCGCCCCGGTCCGGGCATTTGCCCAGGACACGAAGCCGATTCGGGACCGCGGCGACGCATGCCCGGGGGCCTTGCGCCTGCACGAGGCGGACGACGGGGCGCTCGCCCGCGTACGTGTTCCCGGCGGGGTGCTCGACGTCACTCAGGCCGAGGCGCTGGCGGCAGTTTCACGACGGTTCGGTGACGGGGATCTGCATCTCACCTCCCGTGGCAACGTGCAGCTGCGGGGTCTCGGGACGGGCTGCGGACGGGAGTTGGCCCAGTTTCTCGGCGCCGCCGGTCTGCTTCCGTCGCACCGCCACGAACGGGTCCGCAACTTCGTCGCCTCGCCGCTGGCCGGTCTCGACGGCCGCGGGCACGGCGATCTGCGGCCTTGGCTGCGCGCGTTGGACGGCATGCTGTGCGCGAGTGAGTCTGCTCACGCTCTGTCCGGGCGGTTCCTCTTCGCTCTCGACGACGGCCGCGGAGACATGGCCGAGCTGGCGGCGGACATCACGCTGGCCGCCGGCGGGAACGGCTCGGCGCGGCTGCGCATCGGTCCGTGGAACGCGCGCGCCGTCCACGTCCCGTCGTCCGATGGGCCTCTGGCTGCACTCCTCGCAGCCGAAGCGTTTCTTCAGACATCCGCCGCGAGGCACGGGGAGGCCTGGCGGGTCAGCGAACTACCGGACGGGCCCGAGGAGTTGACGGACGCGGTCGTCCGCCGCCTCGGCGAGAGGGGCGTCGCCGCGACGACCTCTGCGGAACCGCCCGGGACCTGCGCGTCCGCACCCCTTCCCGGCCTGGTCACCGGTCCTCACGGTGAGGCGGCACTGTCGGTGCTCGCCCCGATGGGCCGGATCGAAGCTGCCCAGTGGGAAGCGCTCGTCTCCGTCGCCGCGCACACGGGGCACCGGGAGCTGCGGCTGACCCCGTGGCGCGGCCTCGTCGTGCCCGGCGTCCCCGCTGCCGATGCCGAGGAGCAGATGCGCACGCTCACGAACACCGGCCTGATCACCGACCCCGACTCGCCCCGGGCCGGAGTGGGCTCCTGCATCGGACGGCCCGGCTGCGCCAAGTCGCTGGCCGACGTCCGCTCCGACGCGGCAGCGCTCACGGGACCCGGACAGCTGCCCGTGTACTGGTCCGGGTGCGAACGCCGCTGCGGCCACCCGCGCGGCGACCGCGTGGAGGTGGTGGCGGTCCCGGAGGGCTACCGGGTCTCGGTCGTGGGCGAGGACCGCGTCCGTTCCGCGACCACGACCAGCCGTGCCGGAGTCACCGCCGATGTCGCGGAGGCACGTACGAGCAGCCCGAAAGCCCCGACACCGGTGAAGCGATGAGTGGGAGCACAGTGTTCGACTACGAGAAGGACGGCGCCGCCATCTACCGGCAGTCCTTCGCCACCATCCGGGCCGAGGCGGACCTCGAAGCGCTGCCTCCGGATGTCAGCCAGGTCGCCGTCCGCATGATCCACGCCTGCGGGATGGTCGATCTCGTACGCGACATCGTCCACACCCCCGCGGTCGTGGCCCGCGGCCGCGAAGCCCTGCGGGCGGGTGCGCCCATCCTCTGCGACACCTCCATGGTCGCCAGCGGCGTCACCCGCAAGAGGCTGCCCGCGGACAACGAGGTGGTGTGCGCCCTGTCCGACCCGTCCGTGCCCGGACTCGCCGCGGAGTTGGGCACCACCCGCACCGCCGCCGCTCTCGAACTGTGGCGGGACCGCATGGAAGGAGCGGTCGTCGCCTTCGGCAACGCGCCCACCGCTCTCTTCCGGCTCCTGGAGATGATCGAGCAGGGCGCTCCCAGGCCGGCCGCCGTCATCGGCGTCCCCGTCGGCTTCGTCGGCGCCGCCGAGTCCAAGGACGCGCTCGCCTCCCACCCGTCCCGTCTTGAACACCTGGTCGTGCGCGGGCGGCGCGGAGGCAGCGCCATCGCCGCCGCAGCGCTCAACGCGATATCGAGCGAGGAAGAGTGACTGCTCCGATCCGCCTGAAGGCGGGGGATCCCCGCCCGTCCTTGCGGACGTGCGCCCCTTGCGGGGTGCCGTCAAGCGTCTGCCGGATTCCAGGCTCAGGCAGCCTCCGGGGCCGGCGGCCCCCTCAAACTATCCGGGAGGACCGACAGATGAGAGTTCGTGATCAAGGCGGGCTCGCTCACTTCCGTGCGGGGTGGACGCCGTATCGCCCGGGCGGCGATACGGCTGCCTCTGCCCTGCACCGCAGGAGTCCGGTTCTTCCCTGGCCCGAAGGCCGGGGCATCCTCGGAGGAATCCGGTGACCGAGACCACGCAGACCGCCGGCAGGCTCTACGGTGTCGGGCTCGGTCCCGGCGATCCGTCGCTGATGACCGTACGCGCCATCGACGTCATCGCCGAGGCGGACGTGATCGCTTACCACAGCGCCCGGCACAAGAGGTCCATCGCCCGCTCGATCGCAGCCCGGCACATCCGCGACGACCACATCGAAGAGGCCCTCGTCTACCCGGTGACCACCGAGGGCACCGACCATCCCGGGGGCTACCGGGGCGCGTTGGAGGAGTTCTACACCGAGGCGTCGGGCCGCCTTGCCGCACACCTCGACGCGGGCCGTACCGTCGCGGTGCTCGCGGAGGGGGACCCGCTCTTCTACGGCTCGTACATGCACATGCACAAGCGCCTTGCCGACCGCTACCCGACCGAGGTCGTCCCGGGCGTCACCTCTGTCAGCGCCGCGGCGGCCCGGCTGGGCACCCCGCTGGCCGAGGGCGAGGAGGTGCTGACGATCCTCCCGGGAACCCTGCCGGAGGAGGAACTCACGGCCCGCATGGCCTCGGCCGATCCGGCCGTGGTGATGAAGCTGGGCCGCACCTTCGCCAAGACCCGTCAGGCGCTGCAGAATTCGGGACGCCTGGCAGAGGCCCGTTATGTGGAGCGGGCGACGATGACAGGGGAGCGCACCGGCAACCTGGCCGACGTGGAGGCGGGTTCGGTGCCGTACTTCTCGGTTGCCGTGCTGCCGAGCCGGGCCGGGGCGAAGCCGTCGGAGCCCTCGGAGCCCTCCGAGCCGGAGCGGGAACAGAAGCAGGAGCCGGGCGAGGTCGCCGTCGTGGGCACGGGTCCGGCGGGTCCCTTGTGGCTGACCCCGGAGACACGCGGCGCGCTCGCCGCGGCCGACGACCTCGTCGGCTACACGACCTATCTGGACCGTGTCTCCGTACGTCCCGGCCAAGGCCGCCACAGCTCGGGCAACCGCGTGGAGTCCGAACGCGCGGAATTCGCACTGGACTTGGCGCGAGGTGGCCGGCGCGTGGCCGTCGTCTCGGGAGGCGACCCGGGGGTGTTCGCGATGGCCACCGCGGTGCTGGAAGCGGCGTCGCAGGACCAGTACGCACACGTCCCCGTGCGGGTCCTGCCGGGCGTGACCGCCGCCAACGCCGCCGCGGCCCGCGCGGGTGCGCCTCTCGGGCACGACTACGCCAGCATCTCGCTCTCCGACCGGCTCAAGCCCTGGGACGTCATCGCCCAGCGCCTGCACGCCGCCGCTGCCGCGGACCTGGTGCTCGCTCTCTACAACCCCGGTTCGCAGAGCCGCACTTGGCAGGTGGGCAAGGCCCGCGAACTGCTGCTGCAGCACCGGGCGCCGGACACCCCGGTCGTCGTGGCCACGGACGTCGGCGGGCCGGACGAGACGGTACGGATCGTGCACCTCGCCGATCTGGAACCGGAGGAGGTCGGCATGCGCACGATCCTCATCGTCGGCTCCTCCCGGAGCCGCACGGTACGGCGCGGGAACGGCGAGAGGATCGTCTGGACGCCGCGCCGGTACTCGCCGGGTGAGGCGGGCCAGGCGGGCCAGGCGGGCTAGGAGCCGGTGCGCCTGTCGCGCGTTGCGGCTCGACGGGCGCGGTGGTTCGCGACGTTGACGCGGTTGCCGCACAGGCCCGGCATGCAGTAGCGGCGGCGACCCGGCCGGGTGGTGTCGATGAACGCTCCCCGGCAGGTGGGCGCACCACAAGGCCGGAACCGCTGCTCGCCCAAGGTGTGCACGACCCCGAGGATGCCGATCCCGCAGACCAGTGCGAGGGCGTCGGCGACGGTTGCTCCGTCGCGGAGTTGGGCCGCCCAGCGAGTGCGGTCCTCCTGCGCGGGGCCGGGAAGCAGGGTGAGGCCCTGCGCCCTTGAGGCGAGCGTGGTCGCGCCGGAGATGAGGTGGTCCCGGTCGGGGCGATCGATCAGGTCGCGCACGGCCGTCCGGAGTGCGTGGACCGCCTGAAGGTCGGCTGTGCGTCCGCGGCGGGCGAGACCGGACAGCGCGCCCGGAACGTGGTCTTCGCCGGACCGCTGACCGTGCAGGTCGCAGAACGCGACGAGGGCGGCCGGGTCGGGCAGGCGGTCGTCGCCGCGCCAGACCTCGGCAGTGGTGTTGACCAGCTCGGTCGCGACCCCCGCCGCCCAGGCGTAGTCGTCCAGCGCCACGTGCATCCTTGCGAGCCTCCAACTCCCCACGCAAAACCATTTCGTCTAACTGTAACTTTACCCCTTACATTGGTGGGGCCAGTGCGCTCCGGCCTGGCTGCGCGGGTGAGAGGTGACGACTGCCGCCCACGCACCTGCTTCTGCCGCGTCCAGGAGACCTCGCCCATGACAGAGCTGAAGATCGACACCCTCGTGTTCGACGTGCTCGGCACTCTCGTCGACGAACCCGCCGGCATCCGCGCCGGTATCCGCGAACTCGACCCGACGCTGGACGCTGCGAGCACCGAGCGGCTCTTGTCGCTCTGGCAGCAGCACATCGACCGCGAGCAGCGCCGCGTCCTCGACGGCTCCCGGCCCCACGTCACCAGTGACGTGCTCGACCGGGAAGCCGCCCGGCTCGTCGCCGACGCCGCCGGAGTCGACGACCCGGCCGCCGTAGGGACGCTGGCCCTGTCGGGGCGCAGGCTCCCGCCATGGCCCGACACCGTGGCGGGGCTGGCCCGACTCGCCGAACAGTTCGCGCTGATCGGACTCTCCAACGCGAGCCGTACCGCGCTGCTGGGAATCAACGCCCACGCCGGACTGCGCTGGCATCAGGCCCTGTCCGCCGAAGACGCCCGGACCTACAAGCCGGACCCGGCGGTCTACCAGCTGGCCGTCACCGCCTCCGGACTGCCGCCCGAGCGGCTGCTGATGGTCGCCACCCACGCATGGGACCTGCGTGGCGCTCAGGCACTCGGCCTGCGCACCGCCTACGTCACCCGCCCTGTCGGTGACCCGCCCGCATCCTCGGACCGGTTCGACCTGCACGCCGATGACCTGGCCGGCCTGGCCGGCCGGCTCGCCTAGGAAGTACCGGCCCGATCGGGGCGGACGCCGACCCGTCGGGCCAGCACCTGTCCGGGCCAGGTCCCGTACAGAAAGGGATCGGTCGCAGTGAAGCCGTTGCGCTCGTAGAACCTGATCAACTCGCCCCCGCCGCCCGCCCAGCAGTCGACCCGCAGCAGCTCCACTCCCGCACGCCGGGCCTCCTCGGCGGCATGGACGAGCAGCGCCGCGCCGATGCCCAGTCCGGCGAACCGCCGGTGGGAGACCAACAGCCGTACGTACTGCTCCGGTTCACCGGCCGGCGCGATCGGCATCTGCGAGCTGGGACCGGAGTCCAGCACCAGGACTCCGGCGGGTGTTCCGTCCAAGTCCGCGATGTACGGTGCCATCTCGGTCGTGTACCGCTCGATCCGGGCCACTCCCCCGGGCCTCTCCGACCACGGCGCGGTGCCCCACTGCTCGGTGTTTCCGCGTTCGTTCATCCAGACCACCGCGGAGTCGAGCATGTCCACAACGGCCGGTGCGTCGGCGATGCCGCCCGGTCGGATTCGTATGCCATGTCGGGTTTCGTTCACGGCGGAAGCTTAGTCCTCGGCCCTCGAAGTCCCCCGCGGATGCCGCGAGTTCGGCGGCCGGCATCGTCCGGCGTCACGCGCTGCCGCGGGCGAGCGGGTTCGAGGTCAGGGCAGGGTGAGGATGCGGGGGCCGTCCTCGGTGACGGCGATGGTGTGCTCGATGTGGGCGGCGCGGCTGCCGTCGATCGTCCGCAAGGTCCATCCGTCGGGGTCGGTGCGGTACTCGTTGCGCCCTCCGGCCATGAGCATGGGCTCGATGGCGAGGGTGAGGCCATGGCGCAGGGGGAAACCCCGGCCGGGTCGTCCGTGGTTGGGGACGTGGGGGTCCTCGTGCATCCGGCGGCCGATGCCGTGGCCGCCGAAGTCGGCCGGCATGCCGCATGCAGCCGTGCGGGCGACGCCGCTGACGGCGTGGGAGATGTCTCCGATGCGGTTGCCGACGGTGGCGGCGGCGATGCCGGCGTCCAGCGCCTGCTGGGTGGCGGCGATGAGTTCCAGGTCCGCGGGACGGGCGGTGCCGACGGTGAAGCTGATCGCGGCGTCGCCGGTCCAGCCGTCGAGTTCGGCTCCGCAGTCGATGCTGACCAGGTCACCGTCGCGCAGGCGGTGGTCGCCAGGGATGCCGTGCACGAGGGCGTCGTTGACGGACGCGCAGATCACCGCCGGGAAGGGGGTGGGCGCGAAGGAGGGCCGGTAGCCCAGGAACGGGGAGCGCGCCCCGGCCTTGGCCAGGACGGTACGGGCCGCTTCGTCGAGCTCGCGCACGCGGACCCCCACGGCTGCCGATCGGCGGGCGGCCGCGAGGGCCTCGGCCACCACGCGTCCGGCTTCACGCATCGCCTCCAGTGCCGTATCGGTCTTGATCTCCCCGTGACTCCCCGCGATGCGACGCTGCCCAATACTTATACCGGTATTAGTATCACGCCCATGGTGAGAGTTCCCTTGAGCCCGCAGGAGCGGCAGCGTGGAGAGCGGTTCGGGACCCTGCTCCGCGAGGCCCGTGGCGACCGCAGCATGGTGGACGTGGCAGCGGCGGCCGGGGTGTCCGCGGAGACGCTCCGCAAGATCGAGACCGGCCGGGCCCCGACCCCGGCCTTCTTCACCGTGGCGGCCCTGGCCCACGCGCTCGACCTGTCGCTGGACGACCTGGCCGCAGCCTGCGCGAAGGATGCAGGCAGCGGTGGCCGGGCCATTTCGGCGTGAGTGTCAGGAACCCTGCCGTCCGGCCGGGGGGCGGATGTTCCTGAAGGGGCTCGGGAGTGCCGGGTTCTCCAACTGCCTTACGCCACGGTGTCGTCGACGTGCCTGGTCAGCCAGTTGAGGGCCTGCTCGGGCTCGGCCGTGACGGGGACCTCCTCGGGCACGGGCGGCCTGCGCACCACGACCACCGGCACGCCTGCCTCGCGCGCCGCGACGAGCTTCGGCGCGGTACCCGATCCGCCGCTGTCCTTGGTGACGACGACGTCGATGCGGAAGCGGCGGAGCAGTTCGCGCTCACGGTCGAGGTCGAAGGGTCCCCGTTCCAGCAGCGCTTCCATGCTGCGCGGGTGAGGCGCCTCGGGCGGGTCGACCGAGCGTACGAGGAACCACAGCTCGTCCAGGGCCGCGAAGGCGGCCAGACCCATGCGTCCGGTGGTGAGGAAGACCCGGCTGCCGAGCGTGGGCAGCACGGCTGCGGCTTCCTCCAGAGAAGCGACCGGATGCCATTCGTCTCCCTCGACGGGGACCCAGCCTGGGCGGCGCAGAGCCAGCAGCGGAGTATGGGTGACGGCGGCGGCGTGCGCCGCGTTGAAACTGATCGTCCCAGCGAAGGGGTGGGTGGCGTCGATGAGTGCATCCACATCGTGCTCGCGCAGCCACCGGGCGAGCCCGTCCGCTCCGCCGAAGCCGCCGATACGCACCTGCCCCGGCAGGCTGCGCGGAGAGGCGACCCTGCCGGCCAGCGAGGACGTCACCCGCAGGTCCGGCGCCTGGGCGTTCAGCATCTCGGCCAGGCGCCGGGCTTCGGTCGTTCCCCCGAGTAGGAGCACGTGCACGGAGTCCGGATCCGTTCATGAGTGAGGCAAAGGGTGGGCGCGGTGCCCAACTCAAGCACACCGGGCTGCGGCCCGGCTGGACGACCGGTGCCTGCGCGACCGCCGCTGCCACCGCCGCGTACACCGCGCTGTTGACGGGCGACTTCCCCGACCCGGTCACGATCACGCTGCCCAAGGGGCACACGCCGTCGTTCGCGCTGGCGGCGGAGGAGCTGACCGATGCGCACGCCATGGCGGGGATCGTGAAGGACGCAGGGGACGATCCGGACGTCACGCACGGCGCCCTGGTGCGGGCCACGGTGCGGCGGCTGCCGTACGGACAGGGTGTGCTCTTCAAGGCGGGCCCCGGGGTCGGGACGATCACCCGTCCCGGACTGCCCCTGCCCGTCGGGGAGCCGGCGATCAATCCGGTACCGCGGGAGTTGATCCGCGACCACGTCGCGCTCGTCGCTGACAGGCACGGAGCCGGTTGCGATGTGGAAGTGACCCTCTCCGTGGACCACGGTGAGGAGATCGCCCGCTCCACCTGGAATCCACGGCTCGGCATCCTCGGCGGGCTGTCGATACTCGGCACCACCGGCGTGGTCGTGCCCTACTCCTGCTCGGCGTGGATCGACTCGATCCGGCGAGGGGTGGACGTGGCACGTGCTGCCGGACGCACCCACGTCGCCGGGTGCACGGGGTCCACCTCGGAGAAGACCGTCGTCTCCGAGTACCACCTGCCCGAGGACGCCCTGCTCGACATGGGCGACTTCGCGGGGGCGGTACTGAAGTACCTGCGGCGCCACCCGGTGGACCGGCTCACCCTCTGTGGCGGTTTCGCCAAGCTGTCCAAGCTCGCGGCCGGGCATCTGGACCTGCACTCGGGACGCTCCCAGGTCGACAAAGCGTTCCTCGCCCGGCTCGCCCGCGACGGCGGCGCGGACGAGGCGCTGTGCCGTGAGGTCACCGACGCCAACACCGGCCTCGCGGCGTTGGAGTTGTGTGCGGCGGCAGGGGTGCCGCTGGGCGATCTGGTGGCGGTTGCCGCCCGCGATCAGGCCCTGTCCGTGCTGCGCGGGGCACCGGTCGACGTGGACGTGATCTGCGTCGACCGTGCAGGAACCGTCGTCGGCCGCAGCAGCCCCGCGTAGTTCAGGCGGAACGCTCAGCAGACGTGCCGCTCCCGCTCCGGCGAGTACAGGTGGCTGTCGCCGAACTGCTCGGCGCCGAGCGTGCGTCCGACCATGATGACGGCGGTACGGACGATGCCCGCCACCTTCACCGACTCCGCGATCTCCCCGAGCGCGCCGCGCAGCACCTGCTCGTCGGGGCGGCTGGCGTACGCCACGACGGCGGCGGGGCAGTCGGCGCCGTAGTGCGGCAGCAGCTCGTCGACCACACGGTCCACGTACTTGGCGGCGAGATGCAGCACGATCAGCGCCCCGCTGCGGCCGAGGGTCGCCAGATCCTCCTTCTCGGGCATCGCCGTGGCGCGGTTCGCGATCCGGGTCAGGATGACGGTCTGGCCCACCGTCGGCACCGTGAGCTCCCGCTTCAGGGCTGCGGCCGCCGCGGCGAACGCAGGCACCCCGGGGACGATCTCGTAGGGCACGCCCGCCGCGTCGAGCCTCCGCATCTGCTCGGCGACGGCGCTGAAGACGGACGGGTCTCCCGAGTGCAGCCTCGCCACGTCGTGACCGTCCTTGTGGGCGTCGGCCAGCTCCTGCGTGATCTCGTCCAGGTTGAGCTGCGCGGTGTCCACCAGGCGGGCGTCCGGCGGGCATTCGGCGAGCAGTTCCGGCGGCACCAGGCTGCCGGCGTACAGGCAGACCTGGCAGGCCGCGAGCGTACGGGCGCCGCGCACCGTGATCAGGTCCGCGGCGCCGGGTCCGGCGCCGATGAAGTACACGGTCACTTGTCTGCTCCTGGTGCTGTCGTGTGCGTATGCGTGGTGGCCTGGATCGGGTCGGGCGGTCAGTGGCTTTGCGGTCAGGGGGCCCTCTCGACGGCCCACTGTGTGACCGGCATCGCCTGTCGCCACCCGGTGAAGCCGCCCACGGGCGCGGCGTGTGCCAACGACAGCCGCACCAGGTCGCCGCCGAGGCGCTTGTGCCACTGGGCCAGCAACGCCTCCGACTCCAGCGTCACGGTATTGGCGACGAGTCGCCCGCCGGCCGGCAGCCGGTCCCAGCATGCTTCGAGCAGGCCGGGCGCCGTGAGTCCGCCACCGATGAACACCGCGTCGGGAGTGGGCAGTTGGGCCAGGCTCTCGGGTGCGGCACCGGTCACGACGCGCAGCCCGGGGACGCCGAGGCGGTCTGCGTTGCGTCCGATGCGCTCCGCGCGTACGGGATCACGCTCCACCGCGACGGCCGCGCACGAGGGGTGTGTGCGCATCCACTCGACGGAGATCGAGCCGGAGCCCGCGCCGACGTCCCAGAGCAGTTCGCCGGGAGCGGGAGCGAGCGCGCCGAGCGTGGCGGCACGCACGTAACGCTTGGTGAGCTGCCCGTCGTGCTCGTACGCGTCGTCCGGCAGCCCGGGACCGGCGCCGAGCCGCAGGGCGTCCGGGGCGCGGCGGAGCTCGACGGCGACGATGTTCAGGGCGTCGACGGATGTACCGGGCCACTCGTCGGCGGTGGCCACCGACGTGACGCGTTCTCTCTCGCTGCCGAGCTGTTCCAGCACACGCATCCGGCTCGACCCGAACCCGCGGTCGCGCAACAACTCGGCCACCTCGCCGGGAGTTCCCGTGCCTGAGCTGAGCACCAGCAGGCGCCGCCCGTCGTGCAGGACGGCAGTGAGCCGTGCGGCGGGACGGCCGACGAGTGTGACGACCTCGGTGTCCTCCAGCGGCCAGCCGAGCCGGGCGCACGCGTAGGAGACGGACGAAGGGTGCGGCAGGATTCGCAGCTTCCCGTGACCGAGCTCCTCGACCAGCACCTTCCCGATCCCGTAGAAGGAGGGATCACCACTGGCCAGGACGGCGATGCGACGGCCGGCGTGTGCCGCGAACAGGCCGGGCACGGCAGGGCGCAGAGGCGAGGGCCAGCTGACCCGTTCCCCCTCGCACTCCGGCGGCAGCAACGCCAGTTGGCGCCCGCCGCCGATGAGCACGTCGGCGCCGCTGAGCGCTGCGCGCGATGCGCCGGGAAGCCCGTCCCAGCCGTCCGCCCCGATCCCGACGACGGTCACGGCCGGCGCTGCCGGGGATGCACTGGTCACTGCCTGATTCCTAGGGGCTCTGAACGGGGGACCGAGTCGCACTCTACTGAGCCGGCGGCTCAGCGCCCCTGCCGGGGCTCGGCCCCGAGCGGCCCTGCCGCTTGTCAGGAGAGCGACGCCGGAGACCTGTCCGCTGCATGTCGAACGTCACCCGAAGGGGCCGCGGCAGCGGGATGCGGGTCGGATCTCAGTCGCCCGGGTCGATCCACAGTTGGACGGCCAAGCCGATACCGATCAGGGCGACCAGCCAGCGCAGCAGGGTGGCCGGCAGCCGGCGCGCAACCCGCGGGCCGAGGGTGGAGCCGAGGAACATGCCGAGACCCAGCGGCAGTACCGCCACCCAGTCGACGGGTCCGAAGACAGCGAAGATGAGGGCCGAGACGAGTGTCAGGGCGCCGATGAGCATGTTCTTCAGGGCGTTGGCAGTGGCCAAGTGGGGCTCGGCCGTGATCAGCAGGAGCGCGAGGGTCATCACACCGGACCCGGCGCCGAAGTAACCGCCGTAGACGGACACCGCGATCAGCCCCACCGGAAGAACCGCACCCCAGACCCCCGAGGTGTGACCGTGCCGGTGCCTCGATGCGTCGCCGACGAGCCACGGCTGGACGAGCAGAGCAAGCGAACCGGCGGCCACCAGGAACGGCACCACGCGAGCGAACGTCCCCGGCGGAGTGGACAGCAACAGCACCGAACCGATCGCCCCACCGAGCGCCGACACCAGCACCCAGCGGCGCAGCCACCGTCCCTGGCCGGCCAGCTCGGGCTGGGAGGCGAGAGCCGCGCCGGGCCAGCAGGCCACGCCTGCGACGAGGTTGGTCACGTTCGCCGACAGAGCAGGAAGGCCCACCGCCAGCAGCGCGGGATAGGAGAGCAGTGAGGTGATGCCGCCCGCCGATCCGACCAGGCCGGCGATCACCCCTGCGGCGGCCAGCAGCGCGATGTCATCGAGGCTCGTCATGACCGGGCGGCCCGAGCCGCGGACTTGGGATCGATGGCCTCTATGACCTCCAACGGATGGTGCCTCCCCTGGTCAAGCCCACAACGAGCAGCTCGCACCAGTGTATTGACGATCAAGACCCGCCCGCCGCCGCCCCCGCCCCGGGCCGGGCGGCCGTTCGGAAAGACGCCGAACCCCGGCGCGACTGCCCGGCACCGGGGTTCGACGCAGGACAAGAGCAGCTGCGTCATCGCATGCGAGCGACGCGATCAGGTGACTGCTCAAGGGAGTTGATGTGTTCGCCTCGGGTCAGTGGGGCGGCCTGGGCAGCTGCGTGAAGGTGCACGGCCCCATCGGCACGGTGCTGGCGCAAGTGCCTTCCCAGGCCTGTCCGTTCTTGGGTCTGATCGACCGCGACCGGGACGCCTCCCCCTGCGTCCCGGCAAGCGCTCCCTCGACCGGCCGCACACAGCACGCCTGGCGGCCCAGGACATCCGGCCTTCGCAGGGTGGAACCGACAGAGCCCGGGTCGTCGTGCTCGACCCGGGCTCGTGCCGACGGTGACGGTGCCGTCAGTTCACGTCAGTACACGCTGACGCCGTAGGCGTTGAGCGCTTCGACGACGGGCTGGAAGAACGTCGTACCGCCCGAGGAGCAGTTTCCGCTGCCGCCCGAGGTCAGGCCGATGGCCCTGTTCCCCGAACGCAGCGAGCCACCGCTGTCGCCGGGCTCGGCGCAGACGTTCGTCTGGATCATGCCGTAGACGACGTCGCCGCCTCCGTAGTTCACGGTGGCGTTCAGGCCGGTGACAGTGCCGCTGTGGGTGCCTGTCGTGCTGCCGTGCCGGGTGACGGACATCCCGACTGTGGCGTTGGCCGCGCTGGTGATGTCGGTGCCTCCCGCGGTGCCCGGGTGGCTGGCCGAGGAGGAGCTGTAGCGGATGAGGCCGTAGTCGTTGACCGGGAAGCTCGACCCCACGGTCGGACCGATCGTGGAGGTGCGGGCCGAGTTGGACCACCACGTACCCGCGCCGTCCGTGCAGTGCCCGGCGGTGACGATGTAGTACGTGCTGCCGCTGCGGACGTTGAAGCCCGCCGAGCAGCGCCAGCTGCTGGCGTAGATGGCGTCGCCGCCCTGGAGCAGCTTGCGGATCTTGCCCGGGGTGCGCTCGATCTTCAGGGCCGCGGCCTCGGAGCCCGTCGCCTTCTTGATCTTGGCTATCTCCGCGCGGGAGACGCTGCTGTCAGCCGTGACCACGAGCGTGTCGGTCTTCTTGTCCACGTGCCACGCGGTGCCGGCGACGTCGGCGTCGAGCACCGCGTCACTCGCCGCGGACAGCTGGGAGGCGCTGAACCGGGGGGTCGGAGCGTCGGCAGCAACGGCAGGCGTGGTGAGCGCTGCAGCGGCAACCAGTCCGGACGCGATGGCGATCAGCCGGATGCGTCTCTGGGTGCCCGTGGTGGGGGTGATGCGCCTGATCCTCACTTATGCCTCCAGGAGGGGAATCGGGGACCCGTTTCACGGGCCCGTACGGCGCAGCCATGGGCACGGCGGAGCTGTGGCTCTCGTGCCCATGACAAGCGCCGAGAGGGAGTATTTGGTGCCCCCGAACCGAAAGACAAGAGGCTTGTCCGATCTGATTCATGTTTTGACTGATCTAACTCCTTCTGTAGTGCTGTTTTCTGACAAGCCAGTTGTGCCCTGAGAAAAAGTGACGAAGCGCCAGGTTGCGGGTCGACGAGGGGACGCCTGCTTGCGTGAGGACGAACGAACCGGCCCATCAGCCGTGCCAGGGCCGGGAGTTGACTATGACGCCGACCGCTCGGACCACCCACTGGGACCGGGCATCAGAGAGCATCGTGGCCGGTCACCGCTTGCCGCGCTGAGCGGAGACGATCTGCCTGATCGTGCCTTCGGCGCCGGAGCGGCGCTGGACCTTCTCGGCGAAGCCGGGGAACTGCCCCGCGATGGCACTGAGCAGCCTCATCTCCGGCGGGGCGACGTTGACTTCGCACAGATCCCGTTCGACGGCACGCGTCACACCTGCCGCGACCTGCGCGGGAGAGACCGTGCGCATTCCGCCGGGCGGGGTGGCACCCGTCGCCGCGAACATGCCCGCATCACGTACGAAGCCGGGCTGAACGACGGAGACTCCCACTCCTGTTCCGTGCAGGTCCTGCCGGAAACCGGCCGCGAAGCCGCGCAGACCGAACTTGGTCGCGTTGTAGAGGGAGGAGGACTTGGTGGCCGCCTTGCCGGAGATGGAGCCGATCATGGCGATGTGGCCCTGCCCCGCCTCGACCATGCGCGGGGCGAGTAGCCGGGCCAGCATGATCGGGGCGCGGAGGTTGACGGTCAGGGCCCGGTCGATCTGCTCGGGCGTGTAGTCGAGGAGATCGCCGCTCGACGGGAGGGCGGCGTTGGCTATGAGGATGTCGGTTTCGGCACAGCTTTCGGCGAGACGGTCGACGTCAGCCGGGTCGGCGAGATCCGCGACGACGGCACGTGCGCCGAACTCGGCCGCGATCGGCTCCAGGGCATCGGCCCGGCGCCCGGAGACAACCAACTTGGCGCCCTGGGCCGTGAGTTCACGCGCAAGGGCGTGGCCGATACCGCCCGTGGCGCCGGTGAGCAGAACGGTTGATCCGGTGATGCGCATACGTCAGGCCTCCCATATATTGTTCGTTCGAACGAACAATATATGGGCAACGGCACGGCCCCGGCGGCTCTTTGGCGGGCTCGGCTCGGACGGGCGGCGGCGTGACCAGCCGGAGTCG
Organism: Streptomyces sp. TAA486; assembly: GCF_000426165.1. Taxonomy (NCBI): domain Bacteria; kingdom Bacillati; phylum Actinomycetota; class Actinomycetes; order Kitasatosporales; family Streptomycetaceae; genus Streptomyces; species Streptomyces sp. TAA486. The sequence goes on from NZ_AUEV01000020.1 coordinate 133,706, forward strand.
GCGAGGCCGCCTCCGGGCGCGCTCAACTCGTCATCAGCCGCTGCCGGTCGGTGAGCCGACGGCCGTCGCTCATGCGGCAGGGACTCAGATGGAACAATGATCCGCGTGCCCAAGGCCTCCGAGACCCGCCAGCGAATCATCGACGCGGTGCTGCGCATCATCGGACAGCACGGCATCGCAGGCGTCACCAACCGGCGCATCGCCACGGAGGCCGGAATCTCCCTCGGCTCCGTCACGTACCACTTCGAGACGCAGCACGAGTTGCTGCGCGAGAGCCTGCTGCACTTCGTCGCGGAGGAGACCCGGCGTCTCGCCGAACTCGCCGACCAGTGCCAGGCGGAAGTGATCGACCTCGACGGCGCCGCAGCGATGGTCGCCCAGGTCGCGGGGGGTACGGAGTTCGACAGCAGGCACATCGCACCCTTCGAGCTCTACATTCAGGCGGGCCGCGACGAGCGGCTGCGGGCCGCGGCAACCGACTGTTTCGATGCGTACGACCAGCTCGCCACCCAGATCCTGACCGGGCTCGGTGTGCCGGGTGCCGAACGGCTCGCTCGTACCTGTGTGGCCCTCGTCTTCGGCCAGCAACTGCGCCGCCTGGCAACCGGATCACCCGCAGATGAACTCGTCGACGCCCTGTTGGTTCTCCTGCCCGGGTTGCAGAGCGACTGACGTGCCGCCTGCCGCAACCCGTCGCCACACAGCGGGAATCGGCCCGTTTCCGATTCCCGCGTCTCCGCGTCACCGAACGGCGTGCCCAGTGGGCCGCATCTATGTCGCCTGACGCTGCCGGGACGCGTAGGAACGGGACTTGTTGCGGTTCCCGCACACCTTCATCGAGCACCAGCGGCGGCTTCGGTTCTTCGACGCGTCCCAGAACGCCCACCCGCAGGTGTGCTCCGCGCAGCGCTTGAGCCGGACCGCGTCTCCCGTCGTGACCAACTCGCTCCACGCGATCGCCAGCAGGGCCAGCGGCTCGCGCTCGGCGGACAGCCCCGCCGCGGGGGTGAGGGCGCCGCGTGCCGTGATCAGTACCGGGTGTTCGGCCAGCACCGTGTCCGCCGCGGCGAGCAGTCCTGGGTCCGGGGTGTCGCCGACGTGGGTCCCCAACTCCTCGCGGATGCCCGCACGCAGGGCCAGACAGCTCTTGTGGACCGTGCCGGGGATTTCTCCAGGCGTAGCCAGCATGCCGTGGCCCTTCAGCCAGCCGGTCAGTCCGGCCGGGGTGGCGATCTCATCGCTCCCCGCTTCCACGTCGACCGTGTTGGCGAAGTCCTCCACCAGAACGGCCGAGGCCGGCGGCTCCAGCATCGCGGCTCACCTCCTGCGGCTCTCCAGCCACTCTACCGGCTAAGCGTTTTGCCGGTTGCGGAATGGCGGGGGATGCGCCAGAGTGAACTCACCAGCTAAGGCGTTAGATGGTTAGGGGAGGATCATGGTCACGCCGGTGCCCGAGGGAACGAAGTACGGAATGAAGTACGGCGAGGGCACCGGCTCTTCGACGCTGCCGGAGTGCTCCCCGAAGGACCCTCGCCGCCGCAACACCGCGGTCCTGGTCAGCTTCACCGCCGCGACCAACCTCGCCGACGGCGTGGTGAAGATGGCGCTCCCGCTGCTCGCCGCCCAGCTCACCGCGTCTCCCGCCCACGTCACCGCCGTGGCACTGACGCTCACGCTGCCCTGGCTGCTCGTCGCCCTGCACGTCGGCGTGCTCGTCGACCGCTTCGACAGGCGGGGGCTGCTCTGGGGCGCGAACGGGATGCGTCTGGTGGCGATGGGCTGGCTCACCGCGTCCGCCATGGGAGGGGGTGTCACCCTAGGCCGGCTCTTCGCCGCCGGGGCGATCCTCGGTGTCGCCGACGTCCTGGCCTCGACCTCCGCCTCCGCTCTGGTCCCGGCCGCGGTGCCCGCCCCGGGACGGGAGCGCGCCAACGCCTGGATGGCGGGGGCCGAGACCGTAGGGCAGGAGTTCGCCGGACCCTTCGTCGGCGGGCTGCTGCTGGCCGTCGGCACGGGCCTCGCGCTCGGGGTGACAGGCGCCTCGTACGCCGTCGCCGCCCTGTCCCTGCTCCTGCTGGTGGGCCGCTTCCGGGTCGCCACGCCCGCCACGGACACAGCCCCGGCCCCGGTCAACAGACGGATCGTCGAAGGGCTGCGCTTCTTGTGGCGGGATCCGGTGCTGCGCACGCTGTCGCTGGTGGTCGCCGTCCTCGCCTCCGTCTGGGGAGCCTGGCTGGCTCTCATGCCGCTCTACGCCAAGCAGGCCATGGAGCTCGGGCCGCAGCAGTACGGCATCGTGCTCAGCGCCCTCGGCATCGGTGGAATCGTCGGCGCGGCGACCGTGACCAGGGTGAACCGGCTGCTGGGCGCGCGCTGGGCGATGTTCGCCGACCTGATCAGCACCATCGCCATGGTGACGCTTCCCGCCCTGACCACCAGCATCTGGGCAGTGACGGCTGGCGCCTTCCTCGGCGGGATGGGCGGCACGCTCTGGACGGTCAACGCCCGCACCATCACCCAGCGCATGGTCCCCGACGAGATGCTCGGCCGCTACAACGCGGCGTCCCGCCTCTTCACCTTCGGCGCCATGCCACTGGGCGCGGCCCTGGTGGGGCTGCTGGCCGAACTGGGCGGCATGCGGCCGGCATTCGGGCTGTTCGCGGTGGCTGCCGCCGCGACGCCGGTGCCGTTCCTCAGGAATGTCACCCGGTCCGCCCTGCGGTCCCGCCAGTGATGCGTCACGGAGGTGGGCGTGCAGGGCGGGATGCCCAAACTCTCGCCCCAGGAGATGCTGACTGGTTCTGTACCCCGGGCGATCAAGAAGCGGTCCGCCGGCAGGCCGCAATCCGCTGCTGCGAAGGTGAGGCCGATGCCGTCCTCAAGGCAGTGGCACAACCCGACGTCGACGGCGCCCTCCTGGTCACCCCGATGGGACACGATGGGCCGCGCCGAACTGGCCTCGTACCTGCTCACTCACATGCTCGGCCACGGCCACGGCCACGGCTACGACCTCGCCCGCGCGGCTGGGCCGTCCGCACATGTCAACCGCGTCCGGGTCGAGCTGACCCTTCCCTTCATGATCACGGCCATGCCGCGAGTGACCGACGCCGCGTTCACAGCGCCTTGAACCCCTGACGGCGCACGGCCTCAGGGTTCACGCGGTCCGAGGAAGCGCGCGGGCCTCAGGGCTTGCGTGCCAGGCCTCCCACGATGAGCCGCTCCCAAACGGTCAGCTCGTGTTCCGACGAACTGATGCTGGTCAGCTCCCCTGCCGTGTCGGGCCGCCACAGGGAACTGGGCACGATGCCCGGCTCAAGGATCTCCAGGCCGTCGAAGAGGGCACGGATCTCCTCGTCGGTCCGCCATCGCCCTCGGCCGAAGGTGGCTTGGAGCACCGCCTCGGCCTCGGCGGTCTCCGGGTTGTCGCCGCTGCGGAAGTGGGAGATGAAGAAGTAGCTGCCCGACGGGACCTGTTCCTGCCAGTAGCGGACGATCGCGCCGGGGCCCTCGTCGTCGTTGAAGTGGTGCAGGACGGCGCTGTGGATCACGGCCACGGGCCGCTCGAAGTCGATCAGACCGGTGGTCTCCGGATGCTCTCGGATGCTCCGCGGGTCCCGGCCGTCGCCCTGGATGACACGGGTGCCGGGGTTGTCCTCGAGCAGGGCGCGGCCATGGGCAAGGACGATGGGGTCGCTGTCGATGTAGACCACGCGGGCGTCGGGGGCGTGGCGCTGCGCGACCTGGTGGACGTTGTCCGCGGTCGGCAGCCCACTGCCGACGTCGATGAACTGCTCGATCCCCGCGAGGGCGATCTCCCGCACGGCGCGTATCAGGTTCTGCCGGTTGGCGTGCGCGATGGCCACCGACCCCGGCAGATCGTTCTTGAACTTGTCCCCGATGGCGCGGTCAGCCTCATAGTTGTCCTTGCCGCCGAGGAGATAGTCGTAGACCCGGGCGATACTCGGTTTCGACTGATCCACTTCGGAAGAGGCCTCGGTCATGACAACTGCCTTTCCCTCAGCGCGGGTTGTGAAGCGCCATCGTAGGAGAGAGCGGTGATTCCTGGGACCGGCCCGCGACCTCGGGATCTGCGCCGGCCCGCATCCGGCCCGGGGTGCGGCGGGCAGTGAGATCGCGCAGGCAACCGCGGACGCACCGAAGGGTGGGACCCAGCGAGTGGGTCCCACCCTTCCTGTCGTTCACTCGGCGTCGCCGCGACGAGCCATCAGCCCCCAGCCGTACGGGAGTTGGTCAGGGGCACACGGCCTGCGTGCCGTACCCGGCGGCCTACTTGCGGAACTTGTTGTCCTTGGCAGGCGGGGCCAGTTGCGAGGTCGGAGGCGTGACGGCGTTCGCGGGGTTGGTGCATCCGGGGACGCTGCCTTCGGGGCTGCAGTTGTCCGGCCTGTTGCGGACGACCCTGCTGTCGGTGAGCGTGACCTGACCGCCCGGCTCATTGAGGATCCCGCCGCCGGCGGTGATCGCCGTGTTGCGCGTGACCAGGCTCCGGACCAGCGTGACGGTACTGGTGCCGAGCACGGAGTTGTTCGAGATGCCCGCGCCCGACACGGCGATGTTGTCGCGGACAGTGGTCGACTTCAGGTGCAGGGTCGAGCCATTTGTGTTGCGGAGGCCGCCACCGATAGTGGCCGTGTTGCCCCTGACCGACACGGAGTCCAGAGACGCGGTGCCCTGGATGTTCTCCAGACCGCCGCCAGGACCGGTGACTGCCCGGTTCCTGAGCAGGGACCCGCCCTTCATCTTCAACGTGCCGTTACCGCCGTTGACGATGCCGCCCCCGAAACCGCTTCCGGTGTTGCGCTCGACGGTGCTGCGGTCGAGGTTGAGCCGTCCACCGCTGTTGGAGAGACCGCCACCCGTGCCGGCGAGGTTGTTCCTGACGACCGTGCGGTTCAGGTTCAGCGTGCCGCTGTTGTTCGCGATGCCACCGCCGGAGAGGGCGGTACCCACAATGCCGTTGCTGATGGTGAGTGAGTTCAGGTTGAGGGTGCCACCGGAGACGACGTGGAGGATACGGAAGTCCTGCGTCGCGCTCGGGGCACGGCGGATGGTGGTGTCCCGGCCGGAGAGGGTCACATTCCCGGTGATCTCCGGCAGCCCGTCGTCCGCGTTGTTGGGGGTGGTCAGGTTGTAGGTGCAGTGGGACGCGAGGGTGATGCGGCCGGCATTGGGGCTGGCGTTGGCCTGGTTGATCGCCTTCACCAGACCGGGAATGTCATTGCACCGCACATGGACACCCGCTGCTGCTTTCGCCGACCCGGTCGGCAGGACCGCAAGGGACAGTCCCACACCGAACGCGGCGGCCACGGCACCGGACCGCAAGATGGTCTTCATCGCTACGACTCCCTCGACGCTGGAGAGTGAACGGCGCATCACCGGCGCCCAGCGGTCATCCTGGAGGGCCGGGGTGCTGAGATGACGTCTCATCCATAGCCGCAGGTGACGGCGGCCTCACCTGGCTCACCGCCGAACGGCCGGGGTCGCGCAGACCTACCGCCCGCGGCCGTCGGGGACCGACCCGGAGGGCCACGAGTTCTGCGTCCTCGGCCCGTCCTGAAGCGGAGCGGGGTTCCGTTCCCCGCGGCCTACTTGCGGGACTTGCTGTCCTTGGCAGGCGGGGGCAGTTGCGGGGCCGGAAGCGTGACGGCGCTCGCGGGGTTGGTACATCCCGGAACGCTGCCTGCGGGGCTGCAGTTGTCCGGCCTGTTGCGGACGACCTGGCTGGACTTGAGGACGACCTGGCTGGAAGACACGTTGTTGATGCCGCCACCGGCGTTGATTGCTGTGTTACGGGTGACCAGGCTTCGAATCAGTGTGGCCGTGCTGGAGTCGGTGTTCGAGATACCCGCGCCGGTCACAGCGATGTTCTCGCTGACGGTGCTCGACGTCATGCGCAGAGAGGCGTTGGTCGTCTGAAGGATGCCGCCCCCCTGCTGGGCGGTGTTGCCCTTGACCGCGACGTCGTTCAGGTGCGCGGTGCTCGAGGAGTTGTGAAGACCACCACCCACGGCGAATGCGCGGTTGTTGAGCAGGGCACCACCCTTCATCCTCAGCGTGCCGTCACCTGCGTTGAAGATCCCGCCGCCAAAGCTCGACACGGCGTTGCGCTCGACGGTGCTGCCGTCGAGGTTGAGCTTTCCGCCGGCGTTGTAGAGGCCACCGCCCACCCCACTCTCATTGCGCGTGATCCTCGCGCCGTTCAGGTTCAGCGTGCCGTTGGTGACCGCGATGCCGCCGCCGGCGGTGAGGCCGACGGGAAGGCTGCCGCCGCTGATGGTGATCGAGTTCAGGGTGAGGGTGCCGCCGGAGACGACGTGGAAGATGCGGAAGCCCCGGGCGGCATTCGGGGCGCGGCGGATGGTGGTGTCCCGGCCGGAGAGGGTCACGTTCCCGGTGATCTCCGGAAGCCCGGCAGCCGTGTTGTCGGGCTCCGTGAGGGTGTAGGTGCAGTGGGACGCGAGGGTGATGCGGCCGGCATTGGGGCTGGCGTTGGCCTTGTTGATCGCCTTCACCAGACCGGGAATGTCGTTGCACCGTACGTGGGTCCCGTCGGCGGCACTGGCCGACGCGGTCGGCAGGACCGCAAGGGACAGGCCCACACCGACTGCGGCGCTCACGGCACCGGACCGCAGAATGCTCTTCATCGCTACGCCTTCCTGAGCGTCTGGAGCGTGAAACGGCGCATCACCGGCGCCCAGCGGCTTGCTGGTCAGCCGGAATGATCAGATGACGTTCCATCCGTAACCGCAGCCGAGCGCAACTTCACCTGGCCTACCGCCGAACGGAGCGACCGACCGTTCCGGACCGCCGGCCCAAAGCCCTCGGCGCTGCCCATGCCTGTCGGGCAGCGACGGCCGGACGGCCGAGCCGCACATGCGCGTACTCCGAAGGTGTGCTTCGCCGCCACCAGCGTGATCCGGCGGTCGACCGGCCCGGGCAACGTGCGGAAGGGCGGAACCCACGACTGGGTCCCGCCCTTCTCCTCGTTCACCGGTATGCGGACGAGCCATCAGCACCCAACCCGCGTGGGAGTGAGCGACGCGGGCCGGGTCGCGTCAGGAGGCTCACAAGCGGGTCTTGCTGTCCCCGCCGGCCGGGGGCGCTTGCGAGCTCGGCGGTGCGACGGCGCCGGAGGGGTTCGTGCACCCCGGGACGCTGCCTGCGGGCGTGCAGTTGTCCGGTGTGTTGCGGATGACCTTGCTGGCAATGAGGGTGACCCGGCTGGGGGCCGGGTTGTCGATGCCACCGCCGTGGTTGATGGCCGTGTTCCGCGTGACCAAGCTCCGAACCAGAGTGGCTGTGGAGTCGAGGTTCGAGAGGCCCGCGCCTGTCACAGCGATGTTGTTGCTGACCGTGCTGGACGTGAGGCGCAGGACGCCCCTTTGCGTCTGACGGATGCCGCCACCCAGAAGGGCGGTGTTCCCTCTGATTGATACGGAGTCCAGGTGAGCCGTGGCGTCGCGGATGTTCTCCAGACCACCGCCGTTGCCGATCGGGGACCGGTTGTTGATCAGGGACCCGCCCTTCATCCTCATCGTGCCGCTGTCCGTGTTGAAGACGCCGCCGCCGGCGGTCGCGCCGACGGTGGTGTTGGTGTTGCGCTCGACGGTGGTGCGATCGAGGTTGAGGCGTCCGCCGAAGTTGTGGACGCCTCCACCCTGCGAAGCCTCATTGCCCTTGATGACCGAGCGGTTCAGGTTCAGCGTGCCGTTGGTGTTCGCGATGCCCCCGCCCATGGTGTCGGTAGCGGAAAGCAGTCCGCCGCTGATCGTGAGCGAGTTCAGGGTGAGGGTGCCGCCGGAGACGACGTGCAAGATACGGAAGTCCTGCGTGGCGCTCGGGGCGCGGCGGATGGTCGTGTCCCGGCCCGTGATCGTCACGTTCCCGGTGATCTCGGGAAGCCCGTCGTCCGCGTTGTCGGGCGCGGTCAAGGTGTAGGTGCAGTGGGACGCGAGGGTGATGCGGCCGGCATTGGGGCTGCTGTTCGCGTTGTTGATAGCGGCCTTCAGGGCGGTGATGTCGTTGCACGGCACACGGGTCGCCGCTGCTGCGTTGGCCGGGGCAGCCGGCAGGACAGCGAGGGACAGTCCCACACCGATCGCGGCGGTCGCGGCACCGGACCGCAAGATGATCTTCATCGCTACGCCTTCCTCAGCGTTCGAGAGTGAACGGCACGTCACCGGCGCCCAGCGGTCATGCCCGGGACCGGAGTGATGAGATGACGTTCCAGGCGTAACCGTGGGCGAGCCCGGCTTCACCTGGCCTACCGCCGAACGGCTCCGGCCCTCGCGCCTCAAGGCCGACGCCGTCCTGGCCGCGCTGTGTCACCGACGGCCTACTTGTGGACCTTGCTGCCTTTGGCAGGCGGGGGGAGCTGCGAGCTCGGAGGCGTGACGGCGTTCGCCGGGTCGGTGCACCTGGGGACGCTGCCTGCGGGACTGCAGTTGTCCGGCCTGTTGCGGACGACCCTGCTGTCCCTGAGCGTGACCGAGCTGGAGTTCTCGTTGAAGATGCCGCCGCCCGCGGTGATCGCCGTATTGCGCGTGACCAGGCTCCGGACCAGCGTCGCCGTGCTGAGGGAGTTTCTGAGGCCTGCACCGGTCACGGCGATGTTGTTGCTGAGGGTGGTCGACTTCAGGTTCAGGGTGCCGGCGAATTGGTTGATGCCGCCGCCCCGGGGGGCTGAGTTTCCCTTGACCTCGACGGACTCCAGGTTTGCGGTGCTTCTCAGATTCTCCAGGCCGCCACCGCCGTCGTTGAGTGCCCTGTTGTCGAGCAGCGCCCCGCCTTTCATGGTCACAGTGCCGGGTTGGTCGAGGATTTGGTTGCGTCCGTTGAGGATTCCGCCGCCGTTCCGGGTCGCGGTGTTGCGCTCGACGGTGCTGTGGTCGAGGTTGAGCCGTCCGCCGACGTTGTGGATACCGGCGCTCGTTTCAGCTCGGTTGTCCTTGACGGTTGTCCGGTTCAGGTTCAGCGTGCCGCTGTTCCAGATGCCCCCACCGCCGAAATTCGGCAGACTGCCGCCGCTGACCGTGAGCGAGTTCAGGGTGAGCGTGCGTACGCCGCCGGCAGCCGGTACGTGGAAGATGCGGAAGTCCTGAGTGGCGTTCGGGGCGCGGCGGATGGTCGTGTCCCGGCCCGTGATCGTCACGCTCCCGGTGATCTCGGGAAGCCCGTCGTCCGCGTTGTCGGGCGCGGTCAAGGTGTAGGTGCAGTGGGACGCGAGGGTGATGCGGCCGGCATTGGGGCTGCTGTTCGCGTTGTTGATAGCGGCCTTCAGGGCGGTGATGTCGTTGCACGGCACACGGATCGCCGCTGCTGCGTTCGCCGGCACGGCCGGCAGGACCGCAAGGGACAGCCCCACACCGAACGCGGCCGCCACGGCACCGGACCGCAAGACGTTCTTCATCGCTACGACTCCCTCGACGCTGGAGAGTGAACGGCACGTCACCCGCAACCGGCGGCCATGCCGGCCAACCAGAACGATGAGATGACGGTTCATCCGTAGCCGCAGGTGACGGCGGCCTCACCTGGCCCACCGCCGAACGGCCTCGCTCCTCGGAGACCTCCGGCTCGAGGCGGTCGGCGGACGGTTCGGCGTCGACCCCGTCGGGCTCCGGGACGGGGAGGCCAGACGGTCGATCAGCACGTGCGTCGCATGCCGACCGCATATAGATCTCGGACTGTCGATCAGTGGCGCTCGGGGCGAAGGCCGTTCGGGGACCGGGCGTCACCGGGATCGCTCAGCCCCTCCTCCCACAGCCAAGGGAAGCCGCATGACTGACCGACGCAAACGCAGACGCCTGACCCTCACCGCGGTCACGGGCCTCGGCCTGTGTCTGACCCTCGTACCCACCGGACAAGCACAGGCGCAGAACCGCGCGCCGCAGGCGCCCACCCGCGTCCCCTGCAACGACATCGCCGCGCTGAAAACCGCGATCGACAACGCGAACGCGGACGGTGGCTCGATCGTCCTGGCCCCTCGATGCACGTACTCCCTCACGGCGGCCGACAACACGGACGACGGCCTGCCGGAGATCACCGGCAACGTGCGGATCTCCGGAGGAGAGCGCACCATCATCCAGCGCTCGCCCAACGCCGCCGACGCGTTCCGGATCTTTCACGTGCAGCAGACCGGCCGCCTCAGCCTGGGCTCGGTCACCCTCCGCGGCGGCGAGGCCGGCGGAACGGGCCCGGGGGACAGGGGCGGGGCCATCTCCAACGACCGCGGCACGCTCACCCTGACGGGCGTGACGGTCAGGAACAACAGCGCCGGCTTCCTCGCCGGCGGGATCTGGAACAACCTGGGCTCGCTCGTGCTCAAGGACACCACGGTCCATGACAACTCCAGCTCCGTCGCGGGTGGAGTGGCCACCAGCGGAACGATGACGATGCGAGGTGGCGCCATCCGCGGCAACGTGGCCGGCATGTGGGCCGGAGGACTCGCGAACGGTGGTGAGACGACGCTGAACCACACCTCCGTCGAAGGCAACGACGCCGAGGAATCCGGGGGCGGGGTCATGACGCTGGAAATCAATGGCCGGACCGGACCGTTGCGTCTGAACTCCACCCATGTCGGCGGCAACATCGCCGCGCTGCACGGGGGCGGCCTCTTCATCGGCTCGCGCGAGACGACGACTCTGTACCGCAGCACCGTCACCCGCAACGCTGCGAACGGCGGCCCCGGAAGCGGCGGCGGCATCCGCAACGACGGGAGCCAATTCGGCATCGTCCTCAGCCCCGGCACCTCCGAGCGGAAGCAGAGCTCCTCCGCCGGTCGGCCGCTGCCCAAGGTGAACCTCATCAAGAGCAGGGTCTTCGAGAACACACCCGACAACTGTGCGCCGCCCCGCAGCGTCCCCCGCTGTGACGCCGTCGGCTCCGCACCGGCCAAGAACGCTTTAAAGCCCGGCAGGAACTGACGTCGCAGGCGCTGTGAACTCGGCGCAGCAATGCACGCAAGGGTGGGACCCAGCGAGTGGGTCCCACCCTTCTTGTCGTTCACCCGGCGTCGCCGCGACCAGCCATCGGCCCCCAGCCGTACGGGAGTTGGTCAGGGTGCGAGGCCGGTGTTCCGTTCCCGGCCGCCTACTTGCGGAGCTTCTTGTCCTTGGCAGGCGGGGGCAGTTGCGAGGCCGGAGGCGTGACGGCGTTCGCGGACTCCCTCGACGCTGGAGAGTGAAACGGCACGTCACCGGCGCCCAGCGGAGATGCTGGTGGGCCGAGGTGCTGAGATGACAGTTCATCCGTAGCCGCAGGTGACGGCGGCCTCACCTGGCTCACCGCCGAACGGCCTCGGCCCTTGAAGACGTCCGGCCCGCCTGCCTGACAGACACACTTGCAAGCAGGGCGCTTGCAAAAGTTAGCAATGCCAGGCATGGTAGGGGCCATGGCTTCCCTGAACGTCGGCAATGTGGGCGAGTTCCTGCGTGAGCAGCGGCGCAACGCCAAGCTCTCGCTGCGGCAGCTCGCCGACGCCGCCGGGGTGTCCAACCCGTACCTGAGCCAGATCGAGCGCGGCCTGCGCAAGCCGAGCGCCGACATCCTGCAGCAGCTGGCCAAGGCCCTGCGGATCTCGGCCGAGACGCTGTACGTGCAGGCCGGAATCCTCGACGAGCGGGAGCGGGACGACCTGCTGCAGGTACCGGCAGCGATCCTCGCCGATCCGTCGATCAACGAGGGCCAGAAGCAGGCGTTGCTGCAGATCTACGAGTCCTTCCGCAAGGAGAACGGGCCCGCGCAGCAGAACGGCGCCGGCCGGGATGCCGGGCACGGCAGACGCGGCGAGCACGCCGACCGCAGACGCGGCAAGGACGCCGAAGACGCGGAGAGTACCGAGAACGCCGGGGAAGACGAAGACGAAGCCGAGGCCACAGGGGCCGACGCCCGATAGCAGTCAGTCCACAGGGAGAGACCTCTCATGCCCAGCACGAACGACATCCGCACGACCCTCACCGACCCCAAGCCCCTCTACTTCGCCGCAGGTGTCATCGACAAGATCCGCGAGGAGGCTCCCGAGCGCATCGCGGCCGTACGCGCGACCGACCCCAAGGAAGTCCAGGCGCGGTTCACGAAGCAGGCCAAGGAGACGCAGGCGAAGGTCAGCCAGACCCTGGGCAGCATCGACACCGACATCAAGAAGCTGCGCGAGCAGGCCCAGCACCTGGCCCTGCAGAGCGTGGGCATCGCCGCGGAGTACGCGGTCAAGGCCCGCGAGGCGTACGACGAGTTGGCGGACCGCGGCCGTGGCGCCGTGGCGACCTGGCGCGGCGAGGACTCCGGCGCGGCCGAGGTGACCGTCGAGCGCGCGCCGGTGAAGGTCGCCGAGCCGCCGGCCCAGCCGCGTGGCGCGACGAAGCCCGGTGCGACCGGCACGGCCGGCACCACGAGCACGGCCGGCACCACGAGCACCACCGGCACCACCAGCACGACCGATGCGTCGAAGAACGGCCAGGGTTCCGCCGGCGCGGCCTCCTCCGCGGCCAAGAAGAGCGCAGCCGCCCGGAAGACCACCACGGCCAGGACGACCACCCAGAAGCCGGGCACGGCGAAGACCAACGGGAGCAAGAAGACGCCCCCGAAGTCCGATTCCTGAGCAGGCGTCCGCCCTTTCCCTGCCGAGCCGTTCGCCGGGCCCGGGTTCCCGGTCCGGCGAACGGGTACGGTGGCATGACGAGCGGCACCACAGCAGGCCGCCGGCCAGGCCACTCACGGATCACGGACTCGCAGGGATGTGGACGACATGATGCAGGGATTCCAAGGGCTGCTGTGGGTGATTTCCCTGGTCCTGCTGGCGATGGCGGTGTTCGCGTTCATCGACGGTGCGATGCGCCGGACCGACGCCTATCCCGCCGCCGGTAAGCAGACCAAGCCGTTCTGGCTGATCATTCTCGGCCTCACGATCGCCGTGAACATCTACCCGATCGTCTTCCTGCAGATCGCGGGTCTCATCGCCACGATCGTCTACATCGTCGACGTGCGTCCGGCGCTCAAGCAGGTCATGGGCGGCGGTCGCGGTCCGCGATTCGGCGGCAGCAGCAGCGACGGTCCGTACGGGCCGTTCAACGGCCGCTGAACGCCGGGCGGTTGAAGTTGTCGACGCTGCCCGGTCAGACAACCGGGCTGCGCCAGCACGCACCTCCGGCCGCCGCACATCGTCAGCCGCGCCCTTGAGGCGCGCTCCGCATCGGAACCGGACTGCCCGCGGTCGCGGGCGTCCGGTCACCTCCGGTCGAGCAGCAACACAGCCACGTCGTCTGTGAGTTCGCCGCCGTTGAGGCGTCGTACGTCCTCCATCGTCGCGTCCAGCAGACGCTCGCCCTCGACGCCCTGCGCCATGCGGCCGGCCACGATGTCGATCATTCCGTCCTGGCCGAGACGCTGACGGCCCTCCCCGATGTGGCCCTCGATGAGGCCGTCGGTGTACATCAACATGCTCCAGGAACGGCCCAGTTCGACCTGACGTCGCGGCCACCGCGCGTTCGGGACCACACCGAGCGCCGGACCGCTGTCGTCGTACGGGAGCAGCCGCGGCACCGAACCGGCAGCTCCGGCGACGAGCGGCGAGGGGTGTCCGGCCAGGCAGACACCGGCCCGGTGTCCGTCGGGAGCGATGTCGACGGTGCACAGTGTGGCGAAGATCTCATCGCTGGCCCGCTCGTTGTCGAGCACCTTCTGCAGCGTCCCGAGAAGTTCGTCGCCGCACAGGCCGGCGAAGGTCAGCGCACGCCATGCGATGCGCAGCTCCACGCCCAGGGCCGCCTCGTCGGGACCGTGCCCGCAGACGTCGCCGATCATCGCGTGGACGGTGCCGTCGGCCGTGCGGACGGTGTCGTAGAAGTCGCCGCCGAGCAGGGCGCGGGAGCGGCCGGGGCGGTACCGGGCGGCGAAGCGGAGTTCGCTGCCGGACAGCAGGGGCGTGGGGAGCAGCCCGCGCTCCAGTCGGGCGTTCTCCTGCGCGCGCAGCCGTGACTCGGTGAGCTGGCGCTGGGCGAGGTCGGAGCGCTTGCGTTCGACGGCGTAGCGGATGGCCCGGTTGAGCAGCCGCCCGTCGAGCTCGTCACGGAAGAGATAGTCCTGTGCGCCGACGCGTACGGCCTCGGCCGCACGCTCCGCGTCCGTTCCGTCCGTCAGCGCGAGCACCGCGTGCCGGGGCGCGAGCCGCAGCACATGGCGAAGGATCTCCAGTTCGCCGGTGGCGGGACCGCCGCCGGCGGGAGGCTCCTGGGCGTCCGCCGCGAGCCCGGAGGCCCCGGTCGGCCCGGACACGCCAGCGGCCCCGGCGGAAGCGCCCTCCGGGCCGCCCGCGTCCTGCGCGGCTGAGGCGGGGGCCGACGGGGATCCGGACGCGGCGGGGGCGGCTGCCGTCGCGGGCCGCGTTCCGCTCGCTCCCGTCAGCGCCAGGTCGAGCAGGATGCACTCCACGTCGTCCGTCAGCAGCCGCGCGGCCTCGGTGAGATTGCGGGCCGTGCGTACCTTGATGCGTCGGCCGGAGGCCTCGCTGTGCGCGTCACCGGGCAGGTAGCCGCCCGCCGCGTCGAGGATCTCGGGGACGCTCCGGCCACCGGCGCGCATGTCCTCGATGACAAGGAGGGTGAGGGCCCCCTTCACACTCCCCCCGGACCGCTCGTGCGATCCGTCGCTCTGCTGGGGCACCGACGCGCGAGGAGGCGCGGAAACAGCGTCCTCACGTGGCACGCCTACGGGCATACGTGTTCCTTTCCCTCCCCCCGAGGGCGCGGTCGTGGGCCAGCCGGCACACCACCAGGCCCGGTGCGGCGGCGCTGGGTCCTGCGCGCCTGCACACGACCGGGCTGTCCTGGGGACCTTAGCGCCCCCGTACGCACGTACGGAATGGCTGGAGGCAATCCGCCCCTGTCATATGCCAGCGGCCCTGGAGCTCTTCGCCCTCATTTGTCCGGACGGACGACGCCCTTGATCACGAGGGAGCCGGCGCCCGCGACGGTGATCTGACGGCCGGTGCGCGGCGCGTGGATCATCTCGCCGCCGCCCACGTACATCCCGACGTGGCTCGCGTCACGCTTGTAGATGATCAAGTCGCCGGGACGCATCTTCCTGATCGGCACGCGCTTCAGCTGCTTCCACTGCTCCTGCGAGGTCCGTGGGATCTCCTCGTCCGCCGCCTGCCACGCACGCAGCGTCAGCCCCGAGCAGTCGAACGTACGGGGGCCCTCGGCGCCCCACTCGTAGTCCTTGCCGATCTGGTTCGTGGCATAGGCGATGGCCTTCTTGCCGGCCTTCGACGCCTTGCCGGATATCTCGTCCAGGACCCCGGATTCGAGCCACTTCGACTGCCGCGCCCGGGCCGCCTCGTCCTCCAGCTCGATGAGGCGCTCCAGCTCCTTCGCCGCCAGCTGCGACTCGATCTCCTCGGCCGCCTCCAGATCCTTCTCGATCTTCTTCTTGGCGGCCGCCTTGCGCTTCTTCTCCGCCTCGAGCTTCCGCAGCTTCTTCGAGGCCTCCCCGGCGTACTCGTCCAGCCGGGACTCGGTGTCGGCGAGGGTGCTGATGACGCCCTTGGCGGCCTGCTGCCCCTTGCGCATGATCACCGCGTCGTGCATGAACTCTTCGGGGGTCGTGCGCAGGATCAGATGCGCCTCGTCGGGCATTCCGCCGCTCCGGTACTGGGCACGCGCCAGCGCTCCGGCCGTCTTCTTGTACTTCCCGCGCGTCTCCCGCAGGGAATCGATCTTCTCCGTGAGCCTGTCGACGGCCTTCTGCTGCTTCTCGGCACGCTCCTGGGCGCCGTTGTACGCGTCCGTCGCCGACTCGGCCGCCGCGTGGAGGCGGTCGATCTTCTTGCTGATCTCCTCCAGGCTCCGCGCTCCGCCGTCGCCCGGCTCCGGCGCGGCCGCATAGGCACTTCCCGCCACAGGTCCCGCCAGCAGCCCCAGCGTGCAGGCCACCACCAGCATCCGGCGCTTCCCCGTCCCGCCCACCTGGCCCCCTCGCCGTAGTCCGTCTCCGCGGGTCTTCCTCGTTCCTGGTCGTGCTCCGTGCTCGTGGTCCTGGTCGTTCCGCGGCGCCCCTGCGCCGTGCCTCTTCGGCCGGCTCCACGCCGTCCCGGCGGACCGGCCCCTGGCCTACGTCTTCCACCGCCGGCTCCGGCCAACCGCCCCTGATGCAGCGGATGTTGCCACGCACGAGCGGAATCCGACAGGGCGGCAGCCGGTCGGCGGCTCCAGTGGCCGGCCACGGAATCAGTGGTTCCAGTCCGTACATCCGCACGTCACGCGCGGTACGGCAACTGCTCGCACCGGGCGGAACAGGGCCTGCCGAAGCCTCCGGCACGGCCGCACACCGGGCCACTGGGCCGACCGCCGAGGTTCACCGTGCGTTCATTCACCTTCGTGAGCCGCTTCACCTGATCTGTCTAATTTCAGCCTTACGGAGCGCGAACGTACGCACTCCGAAAACCAGAAGACCTGAACGTCTCGCGCGCCGCCCCCCAACGGCGGGCTCCAGGAAGGAACCGAACGAAAGTGATGCTTCAGCGCACGATT
Source organism: Streptomyces sp. TAA486 (assembly GCF_000426165.1). Classification (NCBI taxonomy): domain Bacteria; kingdom Bacillati; phylum Actinomycetota; class Actinomycetes; order Kitasatosporales; family Streptomycetaceae; genus Streptomyces; species Streptomyces sp. TAA486. Next base: position 150,250 of record NZ_AUEV01000020.1, read on the forward strand.
CGACTGCGAGCCCTCGCTCTCGGCGCCGTCGCGGTCTCCGGCGCCCTGGTACTCACCGCCTGCGGCTCGGACACCAACACCAGCAAGGATGCCAAGAAGGCCGCCGCGAACATCAAGTGCGACGGCAAGGGCAAGCTGCTCGCCTCCGGCTCCACGGCGCAGAAGAACGCCGTCGACGCGTGGGTGAAGAACTACCAGACGGCCTGCAAGGAAACCCAGATCAACTACAAGGACATCGGCTCCGGCGGCGGCGTCCAGGAGTGGCTGCAGGGCACGACCGCCTTCGCCGGCTCCGACTCGGCGCTCAAGCCCGAAGAGGTCGCCAAGTCCAAGAAGATCTGCAAGGGCGGCCAGGGCGTGAACCTGCCCATGGTCGGTGGCCCCGTCGCCGTCTCCTACAACGTCCCCGGCGTCGACAACCTGGTCCTGGACGCGTCCGCGACCGCCAAGATCTTCGACTCGAAGATCAAGAAGTGGAACGACCCCGAGATCAAGAAGCTCAACCCCGACGCGAAGCTTCCGAGCACCGACATCCAGCCGTTCCACCGCTCCGACGAGTCGGGCACCACCCAGAACCTCGGCAAGTACCTGGGTACGGCCGCCAAGGACGACTGGAAGTACCCGGACGAGAAGTCCTGGCCCGCCAAGGGCGGACAGTCCGCCTCCGGCTCCGCCGGTGTCGCGCAGCAGGTGAAGCAGACCGATGGCGCCATCGGCTACTTCGAGCTGTCCTACGCCACCGCGAACAACCTCGACACCGTCAAGCTCGACACGGGCGCCAGCGAGCCCGTCGAGGCCACCACGGAGAACGCCTCCAAGGCCATCTCGGACGCCAAGGTCGTCGGCAAGGACAAGGACCTCGCGCTCGACCTGAACTACGCCACCAAGGCCGAGGATGCCTACCCGCTGATGCTCGTGACCTACGAGATCTTGTGCGACAAGGGCAACAAGCCGAGCAGCCTCAAGGCCGCCAAGTCCTTCCTGACCTACACGGCCAGCGAGGACGGCCAGGGCGAGCTGGCGAAGCTCGGCTACGCGCCGCTGCCGGACGAGATCGCGAAGAAGGTCCGCAGCGCCATCCCGGAGCTCTCCTGATCACCACAACCGCACGGGCCACAGCAACGGCCGCGGCGCACGACGCGTGAACGGCCGGCCCGGGCTCCCGGGCCGGCCCCACGCCACGTCACCTTCCGACAGACCGACCGAATCCGCCGACCGACACCAGCGACCCATCCGGTGCACCGCCGCCAGGGGACACCTCCCCGACCAGACCGGAGACACCATGGACACCACCAGCACTTCCGAGAAGGCACCGCCGCCCACCGATCCCAAGGCCGGCGACACCGCCGCCCCCGGCTCGGCCGCCCCGGTCAAGGGCACCGCCGTGCGCCCGGGCGACAAGGTATTCCTCGGCCTCTCCCGCGGCTCGGGCATCACACTGCTCGTGATCATGGCCGCGATAGCCGGGTTCCTGGCCTACCGCGCATCCATCGCCGTGTCCAAGGACTCGGTCAACTTCCTGACCGCCTTCGAGTGGAACCCGCAGGGCGACCCTCCCGCGTTCGGCATCGGCATCCTCGCCTTCGGCACGGTGGTCAGTTCGCTCATCGCGATGATCATCGCCGTGCCCATCGCGGTCGGCATCGCCCTGTTCATCTCGCACTACGCGCCGCGGCGGGTCGCCGCCCCGCTGGCGTACGTGATCGACCTGCTGGCCGCAGTGCCCTCGATCATCTACGGCCTCTGGGGCGCGCTGTTCCTCGTCCCGTACCTCGACGGGCTCACCCGCTGGCTCGACCAATTCCTCGGCTGGACAACGGTGTTCGAGATGTCGAACCCCGGCAGCCCCGCCCGCTCGATCTTCACGGTGGGCATCCTGCTCGCGATCATGATCCTGCCGATCATCACCAACGTCTCCCGCGAAGTCTTCCTGCAGGCACCGAAGATGTACGAGGAAGCGGCGCTCGCGCTCGGCGCGACCCGCTGGGAGACGATCCGCACCTCGGTCCTGCCCTTCGGCCGCTCGGGCATCATCTCCGCCTCGATGCTCGGCCTCGGCCGTGCGCTCGGCGAGACGATGGCCGTGGCCACGGTCCTCTCGCCCGGCTTCCTCTTCAGCCTGCACATCCTCGACCCGGGCAGCGGCACCTTCGCGCAGAACATCGCCGCGAAGTTCAACGAGGCCGACGACTTCGGCCGTGACGCGCTGATCGCCTCCGGCCTCGTCCTCTTCGTCATCACACTGCTGGTCAACGGCGCGGCCCGCTGGATCATCGCGCGCCGCAAGGAGTACTCGGGGGCCAACGCATGAGCAACACGATTCTGGAAAAGCCGCAGATCACCGACCCGCCCCCGCCCTCCGCGCCCCTGGCACGCCGCCGCCTGCCGCGGTGGTCCCCGGTCGCCGTCGCCCTCGTCTCCGCGGGGCTCGGCATCGGCATCGGCAGTGTCGCCGGGTGGGAGAGCCGCATCCAATGGGGCCTGATCGCCGCCCTGTTGTTCGTGGCCATCACCTACGCGGTGACCACGCTCGTCGAGGACCGCCGTCAGGCACGCGACCGGGTGGCCACCAGCGTCATCTGGGTCTGCTTCGTCCTCGCCGTCGTCCCGCTGGTCTCTCTCGCGTGGACGACGATCAGCCGGGGCGCAAAGCTCCTGGACGGATACTTCCTCTCGCACTCCATGGGCGGCATGACCAACCTCGAGGAGGGCGGCGGTGTCTACCACGCGCTGCTCGGCACCCTCGAACAGGTCGGTCTGGCCACCCTGATCGCCGCTCCTGTCGGCCTGCTCACCGCGATCTACCTCGTGGAGTACGGGCGCGGCCGGCTCGCGAGCGCGGTCACCTTCTTCGTCGACGTCATGACGGGCATCCCGTCCATCGTCGCGGGTCTGTTCGTCCTCGCCTTCTGGAACCTGGGCCTCGGCTTCGGCCCGTCCGGGTTCGCCGGCGCGATGGCGCTGGCGATCCTGATGATGCCGGTCGTGGTCCGCTCCACCGAGGAGATGCTCAAGCTCGTACCGAACGAGCTGCGTGAGGCGTCACTGGCGTTGGGCGTACCGAAGTGGCGCACGATCCTCAAGGTCGTGCTGCCCACCTCCATCGGCGGCATCGCCACCGGCGTGATGCTCGCGATCGCCCGCATCACCGGCGAGACGGCGCCCGTCATGCTGCTTGTCTTCGGCAACACGCTGATCAACCCGAACCCGTTCTCGGGCGCGCAGGAGTCCCTGCCGCTCTACGTCTGGAACCAGTACAAGCTCGGCAACGCGGCGAGCATCGACCGCGCCTGGGCCGGAGCGCTCACGCTCATCGCTTTCGTGATGCTGCTCAATCTGGTGGCCCGGGGCGTCGCCCGCTGGAAGGCGCCGAAGGCGGGGGGCCGCTGATGCCCGCTCCCGCCTCCACGCCCGCGCCCGCGTCCGCGCCCGTACGCGCGAACGCCCCGAACTCCTCGTACTCCCCGCACCCAGAAAGTGACTGACACCATGGCCAAGCGCATCGACGTCAGCGGCCTGACAGCCTTCTACGGCTCACACCGGGCCATCGACGACATATCCATGAGCGTCGAACCCCGCTCCGTCACGGCCTTCATCGGCCCCTCCGGCTGCGGCAAGTCCACCTTCCTGCGCACCCTCAACCGCATGCACGAGGTCACTCCCGGCGGCCGCGTCGACGGCAAGGTGATGCTGGACGACGAGGACCTGTACGGGTCCCAGGTCGACCCCGTCGCCGTACGCCGCACCATCGGCATGGTCTTCCAGCGCCCCAACCCCTTCCCGACGATGTCCATCTACGACAACGTCGCGGCCGGCCTTCGGCTGAACGGCCAGAAGAAGAAGCGGGACCTGGACGAGACCGTCGAGCGTTCCCTCAAGGGCGCCAACCTCTGGAACGAGGTCAAGGACCGCCTCAACAAGCCCGGTTCGGGCCTCTCGGGCGGTCAGCAGCAGCGTCTGTGCATCGCCCGCGCCATCGCCGTGCAGCCGCAGGTCCTGCTGATGGACGAGCCCTGCTCGGCGCTCGACCCGATCTCGACGCTGGCGATCGAGGACCTCATCGCAGACCTGAAGTCCCGGTTCACGATCGTCATCGTCACCCACAACATGCAGCAGGCGGCGCGCGTCTCGGACCGCACGGCGTTCTTCAACCTCTCCGCCGTCGGGGAGCCGGGCAGGCTCATCGAGATCGACGACACCGAGCGGATCTTCTCCAACCCCTCGGTCCAGGCCACGGAGGACTACATCTCCGGCCGCTTCGGCTGAACCGTCCGAATGCGTCGGCCGGCCCGGCCCGGCCGGCCGTCCGGCCGGCGCTCATACGGCCTCGCGGTGCTGCATGGCGGTGCCACCGCAAGGCGGCGGGCTCGTCCCCGACACCACCGGGGGCGAGCCCGCACACGTTTCGCGTCCGCGGCGACGTCTTCCGGACGCCGCCGCGTCAGCCGAAGAACAGCAGGATGATCCCGTAACAGAGCCCCGCGACGAGCGCCGCCGCGGGCATCGTGATGAACCAGCCCATGACGATGTTCTTCGCCACGCCCCAACGCACCGCGGAGACACGTTTCGTCGCACCGACGCCCATGATCGCGGAGGTGATGACGTGCGTCGTGGAGATCGGCGCGTCGAAGATGAAGGACGCCGTGTACATCACGGACGCCGCCGTCGTCTCACCGGCGAAGCCCTGCGGCGGGTCGAGTTCGATGATCCGGCGCCCCAGCGTCCGCATGATGCGCCAGCCGCCGGCGTACGTACCGAGCGACAGCATCCCCGCACAGGCGAACTTGACCCACAGCGGAATGCCCTTGCCCTCCTGCACATCGGCGATGGTCAGCGCCATCACCACGACACCCATGGTCTTCTGCGCGTCCTGCAGACCGTGCCCGAGTGCCATTCCCGCGGCGGAGACCGTCTGCGCTATGCGGAAGCCCCGCTTGGCACGGTGCGGGTTGGCCCGCCTGAAGGACCAGAGGATGGCCACCATCACCAGATAGCCGAGAATCATGCCGACGATCGGCGAGATGAACATCGGGAGCACGATCTTCTCGACCACGCCCGACCAGATGACAGCTGTGCCGCCCGCCAGCGCCGCTCCCACCAGGCCGCCGAAGAGGGCGTGCGAGGACGAGGACGGCAGCCCGAAGTACCAGGTGATCAGGTTCCATACGATCGCGCCCGCGAGCCCCGCGAAGAGGATGGCCATACCGTTCTGGCCGTGCGGGGTCTCGATCAGCCCCTTGCTCACCGTCTCCGCGACGCCGCTGCCCAGGAAGGCGCCCGCCAGGTTCATCACGGCGGCCATGGCCAGCGCGGCGCGCGGCGTCAGGGCACGCGTGGAGACGGACGTGGCGATGGCGTTCGCCGAGTCGTGGAAACCGTTGGTGTACGTGAAGAAGAGCGCGACCCCGATGGTCACGACCAGAGCGAACGTGTCCACAGGTGGTCAGGACTCCTTGACCGCGATGGTCTCGACCGTGTTCGCGACGTGCTCGAACGCGTCGGCGGCCTCCTCGAGCACGTCCACGACCTGCTTGAGCTTCATGACTTCCATCGCGTCGTACTTGCCGTTGAAGAGGTACGCGAGCAGCTTGCGGTGGATCTGGTCCGCCTGGTTCTCCAGCCGGTTGACCTCGATCCAGTACTCGGTGAGGTTGTCCATCGTGCGCAGGTGCGGCATCGCTTCGGCGGTCAGCTCCGCGGCCCGGGCGAGCACCTCGATCTGCTGCTCGATGCCCTTGGGGAGATCCTCGATCTCGTAGAGCACGACAAGATCGACGGCCTCCTCCATGTAATCCATGATGTCGTCGAGCGAGGAGGCCAGCTTGTAGATGTCCTCCCGGTCGAACGGCGTGATGAAGGACGAGTTGAGCTGGTGGAAGATCGCGTGCGTCGCGTCGTCGCCAGCGTGTTCCGCCGCCCGCATACGTTCGGCGATCTCGGCGCGAGCGGAGGACTCCGCCCCGAGCAGTTCCATGAGGAGCTTCGAGCCGGTGACGATGTTGTCCGCGGACGCCGCGAACATGTCGTAGAAGCTCGTCTCCCTGGGGGTCAGACGAAAGCGCACTGGAGATCCTCGGTGTGCATCGGAAACGGTCTGGCTGATGCTAAGCACATCATCCGGCCACAGGAGGCGGCCTCAGACAGTGTCGCCCATAGCTGCTTGTGCCCTGAAGCGCCCTCCCCGAATCCGCTACGATATACCCACGAGGGGTATATTTTTCGCAGGTACCGGGCCAGTTGTCCGACCCGACCCCGGCCTCCAGGGCCGTACATTTCCGGCCATCGGCACTCTTCCCGGACGCCCCTCTCCGAGGCCGCCCGAAGACTATCGGAGGACCCATGACGAAACCCGGCGCCTCCGGACGTCCGGCCGCCGCCGACGCACACGGCGGCGCCGGCACGGACGACCAGTGCTCCGCGCACGCGGCCACCGGCGAACACGGCTACAGCAAGGACAAGGACGCCCACCTCAAGCGGCTCCGCCGCATCGAGGGCCAGGTGCGTGGTCTGCAGCGCATGGTCGACGAGGACGTCTACTGCATCGACGTCCTCACGCAGGTCTCCGCGTCGACGAAGGCACTGCAGTCCTTCGCCCTGCAGCTGCTCGAGGAGCATCTTCGCCACTGCGTCGCGCACGCGGCGAAGGAGGGCGGCACGGAGATGGACGAGAAGGTGGAGGAGGCCACTGCCGCCATAGCCCGCTTGTTGCGCACCTGAGTGCGAGGCGCGCGGGACGGTCGAACGGGGCGTGATCGCATCAAGGCCGACGGAACGCCGGCGGAACAGGGCAAAGACCACGAGACGCACCCGAGGCGTGGATAAGGCGTGTTCGCACACCGCTCTCAGTGACAGATCACACAGGCAGCATTCGAGACGGAGCTCAACTTCCGCTCAAGCGCGGCTCGTACGGGGTGCATACGGGGCTCAGCTTCGCTGCCCCGAGGGCTGAGTCGACCGTCCTGCCTGCGCGGGTCTGGAGGACGCCGAGCATCGCGGACCCGTCCGCGACGCCGCCTTCCAGGCACCGTCGTCCACCTCACCGGGCACGGTGCCGAGCACCTCGTCGATGCGCGCGAGACTCAGCCGCTCCTCACCGGCCGCTTCCGCCGCGGAAGCCGCGATCATCAGCTCGCCGCACAGCTCGATCTCGGCGAGGGCCACGTGATCCTGGACCACAGAACCCCGCGGACCACGTCCGGGCACACCGGGAACGCCTCCAGGCACACGCACCACCTCCTCGTGTATCCCCACAGTAGGGACGGACGCACCCTCCGCACATGGCAATTCCGAACCATTTCGCACTCGTCACCGCAGCCGGAGCGTGCCGCGCGAACCCGGTCCAAGACGCCTAGAAAGGCGCGATCTTTCCCGCGTAGATGTCCTCCGGTTCCGGCATCACGACCTTCACGTGCGCGCCGTAGCCGTAGAACCACGTGGTCGACGCGACAGCGACTCCGTCGCCGGCGCCGCTTGCGGCGTCCGCCCCGGAGCCGGGCTTCGTCCCGTCCCGGCCGCCCCGCGCACCGCCCGCAAAAGTGAACAGGTGCCGAACCTTCCGGAGGCGCCCCTGCCCATCGATCCGCGCGTCAAACGGGACGGCTCTCTCCGAGAATCCGTGCGCCGCCGCCTTCAGTTGACCCCGCCGGTGCGGGGACGCCGCCCGCGCCGCGGCGCCCAGGTCGAGGGTGCCGCGGTAGCGCCGCAGCACCATGCCGCCGGCCGTACGCACCTTCCCGGCGTACGTCACCTGCCGCGCGCCTCGGAGCAGTTCTGCCGCGCTCACCGGGTCGGTCGCACCGGCAGTGATCAGATTCCCGTCGGCGAGCTGGTTCGTGTCCACACGCACCCATTTCCCGTCGGGCACGCCCGCGCCCCGGTTCTTCATGTAGAGCGCGCCGGGGACGACGAGTTCCGTGACGGTACGGCGCTCACCGGGTTGCGCCCCCGAAGTCCCCTCCGGAAGCCGCACGGTGAGGCTGCCCTCCCCCTTGCCGTAGTCGAAGCCGCCCTCGCCCTCGACGGCGATACGGGTGCCGCCGCTCGCCATCGACATGGACGTGCGGGTACGTGAGGTGCCATACCCGGGCAGCGACTCGGCAGCCGCCCGCACGGCCTTGCGAGGGTCGGACGGAACCGGGTGGCCGGGGGATCCGGCCGTGCCGTGCGCCGCGCCCGACCGGGGCGATCCCGCATCACCGGACAGACCCTGCCGCTTCCTGTCGCTGGCGGCGGCCGTGCCGTCGTCCGTGCACCCCGTGGCCAGGAGCAGCGCAGCGCCTGCGGCCACCGCCGCGACGAGAGTGACCCACGCGTGCCTGCGCCCTCCCCCACGGCCTCGCGGCCCGAGCAGGGGGTCCCCCGTGGGAGCCGGGGGGCGTTCCCCCAGCCACTGCGCAACCATCGATCTGCCGGCCCCCAACAAGCGCTCTGTTCGCGGGATTCGATCCCTTAACGACAGGCCCGGGCCGACCGTCACGGGGGACGGATACGGTTGGCAGGTGCGACAGCGAACCGAGCGGGACGAGGCCCCTGGACAGGACGGGCACCGCACCTCGACGGTCGAGCGGGGCGCCTTCAGTCACGCGCGCTGTTCCTGCGGCTGGATCGGTCCGGCCCGCCGCGCGAGAGAGATGTCCCGAGCCGACGCGAAGGCGCACAGCGGCCCGCCCGACGGCGGCGAAGGTGAGGGTGTCTCCGGCGACGACAGCGCCGCCGGAGAAGAAGGAGTGCGCGGCTCCCCCTGATTCCGTCCGGGCGGAGGTCAGGTGCCTCCGGTCACCGGCCGACGGCCGGTCTCGGCTATGCCGCCAGATCGCTGTCGTCCGGACCACCGCGGCGGCGCTGCGACGGCTGAGGACCGGAGCCGGAATCGGAGGCGTCGGACGGCTTCTCCACCGGCTCCTCCCGCAGTGCCGAGGTGACCTTCTCGCGTGCCTCGCGGCTCGTGGGCCCCACCCAGACGATCCCGCCCGCACGCGTCGAGCGGGCGAGCGACCGCGCGAGCGGTGTCAGCACCCAGATGGCGACCGGCGCGAGCAGAAGTGCCACGGCCGCGCCGAGAGCGAGCCCGCCGACCACATCTGTCGGGTAGTGAACCCCCAGGTAGACGCGGCTGACGCCGACGAGCACGGCGAGGAGGATCCCCAGCAGCCCGTACAGGCGGTGAACCATGAAGATGCCCACGGCCAGGGCCATGGCAAGCGTGGAGTGGTCGCTGACGAACGAGAAGTCGTCGGCGCCGCGCACAAGGACATCGAGGCCCTTGTGCTCGACGAAGGGACGGGGCCGCTCGACGAGTCCTCGGATCGGGATGTTCACCAGCAGCGCGACTCCGGCTGCGAGCGGCGTCCACATCAGGCCCGCGAAAGCGGCGACCGCCTCTTCCCGCGTCTCCTTACGGCGCCCGACACGCCACCACGCCAGGAGTCCGAGCAGCACGAGCCCGGCGAAGACCCCGTACTGGCCGACGAACTGCATGGTGCGGTCGGCCCAGCCGGGGGCGGACTCGGCAAGGCCGTTGATCTCGTAGAGCAGATCGACATCCGGGTCGTCCCAAACTGCCATCGTGATGCTGACCTCACTCTGCTGTGCTCGTGGTCTGTTGCCGCCGTCGACCCCCGTGCCCCCGTGGCCCTGATGCGGAAGTGGCCTTCCGCCGTAAAGGGAACGCCAGTTGGCGCGTCACCCGTTCCGGGGTCTACCGAACGATCACCCGATGGTTATCGAAGGGTGACCGGTCTGCCCAGCTCAGGCTGGTTTCCTCACGCACCGTCCCGCAATGATTACACGTTTCTGCACACCACCCTCGCGGCTTCACCGGCTGCCACCCGCAGCACACTTGTCCGGTGGTGTGACGTGTCGTCAGCCCTGTCGGTTCACCCGTCGCCCGTCGGCCTGGTCGCCCCGAAGTAGTTGGGGGTGTCGATCGGGTCGAAGCGGATCTTCGCCCCCGTGTAGGGCGCGTTGATCATGTGGCCGCCGCCGACGTAGATGCCGACGTGGTCGATGGAGCGTGAGTTGTTCATGTCGGAGCCGAAGAACACCAGGTCGCCGGGGAGCAGTTCGTCGCGCTTGGGGTGCGGTCCGCTGTTCCACTGGTCGTTGGCAACGCGGGGCAGCTGAACGCCGACGCTCCTGTACGCGGCCAGTGTCAGACCCGAGCAGTCGAACCGGCCGCCCTGTTCCGGAGTTCCGTTGCCGCCCCACAGATAGGGCGTGCCGAGCTTCTTCTGTGCGTAGTAGATGGCGCCCGCCGCCCGCCTGGACGGGTCGACGCGGCCCTTGGTGGAAGCGAAACTCTGCTCCATCTTCCGGATCGTCGACACGTAGTTCTTCGTCTCACGGTACGGCGGGACGCCCCCGTACTTGATCACCGCGTAGGCGCCGGCGTTGTAGGCGGCCAACATGTTCTCCGTGGGGTCGCCCGCCGCGTCCTTGACGTACGAGGCCAGCTTGCAGTCGTAGCTGGCCGCGGAGGGGATCGCGTCCTTCGGGTCCCACACGTCCCGGTCGCCGTCGCCGTCTCCGTCGATACCGTGCGTGGCCCAAGTCCCGGGAATGAACTGTGCGATGCCCTGTGCCTGCGCTCCGCTGCGGGCGTCGGCCCGCCACCCGCTCTCCTGGTAGAGCTGCGCGGCCAGCAGCGCCGGATTCAGCGCCGGGCACAGCGCGCCCCACTTCTGCACAAGGCCCTGATACGCCGTCGGTACCGCGCCCTTGGCCAGCCCCACGACGCGTCCGGCACCGCCGAGGTGAGCCGCCGCCACATACGTACCGACGATCAGGAGTGTCATGAAGGCGGCGAACAGCCCTAACCCGCCACCGACACCCAGCAGCCAGACCTTCCTACGTCCCGCACCACGCACCCGCACCACTCAACCATCCCTCATGCCAGCGTGGTTCACTGCCCATCCGGTCCGACTCATGACAGAATCCGATTGGGCGTGCCGAACACGCGCGCCGTATCCTCACTCAACCTTCATTCCCTGACTGCAGGTTCAATCTCCGACATGGGGCGGTGAGTTCACCATGTTTCTGGCGGCCGACGAGGGCGACATCACCACCATCATCGGCGGAATCGCGCCCGACTGGGGTCCGTTCGGGTCACTTGGCAACGAGGCCCGGGTGATGGTCGAGGTGGTGATGGCCATAGCCATCCTCCTCTGCCTGGGCATCGCCATCTGGGGCGCGGCGAAGCAGCGCATCGGAGCCACGGCACTTCGCGACACCTTCAGCGCCGAGCAGGGCAAGGGCCTCATCGTCGCGGGCCTGACCGGCGTCTTCATCATCGGATCGCTCGGCACCCTCTTCACGATCGTCTACGGGATGGCCGTATAGCGCGACGGCCTGCGGTCGGGTGGCGGCCGAACCGGCACCGGTGCAGAGTGAGTTGACGGCCTCACCGCTGGAATCGCCGTGGGCGGGTGCCGACGGCCCGCATCCCTCCGCGCCGACCACGCCTGACGGTGACTTCGGCCACCCGGAACTCCGCACCACCAGCCCGCCCCGCAACGGCCGCCCCTTCCACATCACTTGAGCCCCGGCCCGATCCAGTCCCGGCCGGCTCACGGCCGCCGCCCACCGCATCCACGCCGTCTCAGCGCCCCCCCCCCCGGGCTGACGGCGCGACGAGAACTCCGGAGACGCATGGACATCGTCAATCCCGCCCTCGAGGACTACCTGCTCGCCCACGCCTCCCCCTCCGACGACGTTCTCCGTGACCTCGTCGAGGAAACGCACCAGCTGGAACCGGGCACGACGATGCAGATCTCGCACGACGAGGGCGAGTTCCTCACGATGCTCGTCCAACTCACCAAGACATCTTTCGCCGTTGAGGTGGGCGTCTTCACCGGCTACTCCTCCATCTGCATCGCCCGCGGCCTCAGCGAGGGCGGCCGCCTGCTGGCGTGCGACGTCTCCGAGGACTGGACGTCGGTGGCGCGCCGGTACTGGGAGCGCGCCGGGCTGACCGACCGCATCGACCTGCGCCTCGCCCCCGCCGACCAGACGCTGCGGAATCTTCCGACCGACCAGGCCATCGACTTCGCCTTCATCGACGCCGACAAGACCGGCTATCCGACGTACTACGAGGAGCTGGTCCCGCGGATGCGCCAGGGCGGGCTGATCGTCCTGGACAACGTGCTGCGCGGCGGCCGCGTCGTCGACCCTTCGGCGCAGGACGAGGCCGACCGGGCCATCCGCCAGATCAACGACACGATCACGGCCGACAGCCGCGTCCAGTCGGTCATGCTCCCGCTGCGCGACGGGGTCACGCTGGCGCGGAAGCGGTAACTGCCGGGCCGGAAGCGGTAACTGGCCGCCGCAAGCGGGTAACGGCGGGACCGGAAGCCGTAGCGGCGGAAGCGGACGCGGCCAGGGCCATGGGCCTCCGACACCGCCGCGGGGCCTTGATCAGGGTTTCCGGCCCGCCGCCGGGTGCTGCTCGTAGGCTGCACACATGACCGATGCCTCCGTCTTCGAACGCTACTGCAGCGAGATCATCGAGCAGAACCGCCTCTTCCGGGAGACCCTGACGGCCGGCCGGCTCGACGCCCAGGTCCCCGCCTGCCCCGGCTGGACGCTGCGCGATCTGGCCATCCACCTGGGCAGCGACCACCTTCGTGCGGCGCAGCTCGTACGGACGAAGGCAGACACGTTCATCCGGCCGGATGCCGTCCCCGGCTACGGCGGTCCCGCCGAGCTCGCTGAAGCCACCGCGTCCGACACGTACGCGGAACTGCTCGGCGAATGGCTCTCCGCATGCGCGCAGCAGGTCTCGGACGAACTGCGCCTGGCCAGCGAGGAGTCTCCGGTGTGGACGCTCACCGGTGAGGACCGCGCCTTCTTCTGGGCCCGGCGCAGGACCCTCGAGACGCTCGTCCACCGGGCGGACGCGGCCCAGGCCACGGGCGGCAAGTTCGAGGCGTCGCCGGAACTGGCGGCCGACTGCATGGACGAATTCCTCGAACTCACCTCCAGCGGGGCGGCGTTGGGATGGTGGCCCGCAATGCGGACCCTGGCCGAACGCGACGGTGACTCTCTCCACCTGCACGCGACGGACAGCTCGCAGTCCGACGCGGCGGAGTGGCTGATCCGCATCGGGAACGAGGGGTTCGGCTGGACCCGGGCCCACGAGAAGGCGACCGCCGCTGCACGTGGCCCCGTCGCCGACCTGCTCCTCGTCCTCACCCGGCGCCTCTCGCCCGCTGACGAACGCGTCGAAATGCTGGGCGACCGGGAGCTGTTGGACTTCTGGCTGGAGCGCGTCGGCTTCTGAGGGAGGGCAGCGGTCCTGCGGTCCTGCGCTCCAGCGGCCTCGACAGTGGGGGCCGTTGGCAATCCGACCGCGATATCCACAGCCTGTGGACGAAGTGCGGGCTCATCGGAGTCGGGGAACTCGCGGAGGTGATCGGCCAGTTCGGGCGTCGCGCGGGCACGAACGGCCAAATCGGCTGCTCACACGCGCAACCATGCCAAACTCACCGCATGGACCAGCGCACCCACTTCATCACGCTCGCCACGCATGACCTGGACGCCGCCCGTCGCTTCTACCGCGACGGACTCGGGTGGGAACCGCTCGCCGACGTGCCGGGGGAGATCATCTTCTTCCAGACGGGCCCCGGTCTCGTGCTCGGCTTCTTCGAGGCGGAGAAGTTCCGCGAGGACATCGCCGACGCCGTGCCGGAGACGAGCACTTCGGGCGTGACACTGGCACACAACGTCGACAGCCGGGAAGCCGTGGACAGCGTGGTGGACGCGGCCGTCGCCGCCGGCGCACGCCTGATCAAGTCCCCGCGGCCCGTCCCGGTCTTCGACGGATATCACGGTCATATCGCCGACCCCAATGGCGTCATCTGGGAGATCTGCCACAACCCCGGGTGGTCCGTGGACGATTCGGGCCGCGTCCGCCTCGGCCCGGCCGACTAACGGGGCCCTCAGAGGCGGTTCGCGTCGCACGGAGCCCTGCTCACTGAGCCGCGGACGCACGTGGCGCACATGAGTGCAGCCACTCGGTTCCTGTCAGGGTCCTCGGGGACCCCGGCGCCCCCGTACGCCCCCGCGCGCGCCTTCGGCAGCAGTGACGACGGCGAGGCTGGACGTGCCTAGTGAGACGCATGGGGCAACAGGCGTACCGCATGGCAAGACGCTGCGTCACCCGTTGTCCACAGGTGCCCCGTACGGCCAGTGACACAGCTACCTTCGTTTGAGGAGACAATGCACTGACGACAGTTGACTGAGTATGAGGTTCGAGGGGGCACGTCCGGGATGAGCATCGGCGGCGAGGGGTACGGCGAGCGCGACCGTACTGGCGACGAGGGCACGGCCGGGGGTTTCGGCCGCGGTCCGGCCGGCCTCACCACGACCCGAACACGGCTTCCGGGCAGTGAGGGCGGCGGAAGACCACCCGCGCGCCCGGGGCGCAGCATCGTCACGATCGTCGGCGTCGTCGTCCTGCTGATCGCGGCGATCGCCTTCGCCAACCAGAGCGGCGACGGCGGAGGCGGCGACGACTCCAGCGCCAAGGAAGGCAGCGAGGCCCAACCGACGGCCCCCACGGGGCAGAAACCGGTCAAGGGCGGGAAGGGCGGCATCGCCTCCGGCTTCCCCCAGTCGCAACAGGGCGCGGAGAGCGCGGCTGCGAACTACGCGGTGGCGCTTGTTTCTTCGGACATCATCAAGCCCGACAAGCGTGACGGGATCGTCGAGCAGGCCTTTGTGCCGGACAAAGCCGAGGCGATGCAGTCCAAGATGGACAAGGCCTACTCGGCGAGCTTCCTGAAGAAGCTGGGACTCGACTCGGACGGCAATCCCGAGGAAGACATGACCTACATCTCGCGCACCACTCCGATCGGCACCAAGACTGTGAACTTCGATGAGAAGAGCGCGCAGTTGGACGTCTGGTGCACCGGCCTCTACGGCATGGCGGGACAAGGGTCGAAGAACCCAGTGACCAGTGACTGGTTCACCATGCGGCTGGGGCTGGAGTGGGTGAACGGCGACTGGAAGGTCGAAACGTTCAAGCAGAAGGACGGTCCCGCACCCGTCGAGGGTGACAACAGGGCATCCGGTGCCGAGGAGATCGCTGACGCGGTCGGTCAGTACGGAGGCTTCACCTATGGCCGCTGACAATCGCCGCCGTGTCACAACCTTCGCCACGCTGATTGCCGGGACGCAGGCGCTGGCCCTACTGCTGGCGACACGTGTTTCCGCAGAACCGAAGCCCGACGAGGACTGTGACCTCATCGTCGGCCCCGCCAAGGAGTACTGCGAAAAGGGCGACGAGGGCGGAGGAGGCGGGGGCGGGGCCCCCGACCCCGCCAGTTCGCTCGACCCGCTGTCGTCCCTCGCCAAAGGCTGCGCCAAGGCCGCCTCCTGGACCGTCGAACAGCTCTCCGAGCTCGTCAACAAGACGACGAACGTCGACTTCACGAACCCCGAGTTCCTGCGTCAGTACGCCGTCGTCTTCGCCGCGTCGACGATCCTCACGCTCACCATCTGGCTGCTGGCCGTCGCCAAGCGGGCGATCCGCGGTGTGCCCTTCGTCGAGGCCATCACCGAGGCGATCGGCTTCCTCTGGCTGACCGTCATCGCGTCGGCGTTCACGCCGCTCATCCTCTACACCATCGTCTCGGCGACGGACGCGGTCACCGACGTCGTCGCGGCCGGCACCTCCGACCAGACGGACAAGTTCTTCGGAACGTTCTCCGAAGCGCTCAAGAACGGCAACGACATCGGCGGCGGCCCGATCATGCTGATCGTCGTCTCCCTCATCTCCGTGCTCGCCGCGGGCGTCCTCTATCTCGAACTGGTCATCAGGGCAGCCCTGTTGTACGTGGGAGCGCTCCTCGGTACAGCCGTCTACGCGGGCCTGGTCGACAAGAACATGTGGGGCCACGTCCGCCGCTGGGCGGGCATCATGATCGCGGTCATCCTCGTCAAGCCTGTGATCGTCATCGTGCTCGGACTGGCCGGCGCGCTGTCATCGTCCGACGGCCCGGACGCCTTCTCGGCGATCGTCTCCGGCCTTTCCATCATCCTCCTGGCGATCTTCGCGAGCGCCATGATCTACCGCTTCGTCCCCGGCTTCGGTGACGAGATCGTCAACCACCGCAACGCCTCACGCGATCCGGCATCCCGCTCCGCCGCGGCGGTCGTGTCCTCGCCCGCCGCGCTCGTGCGGCAGGGCATCAACACGCACAGTGCGCGTGGCGGGGGCGGCCAGTCCGGGTCCGGCGGCGAGTCCGGCGCCAAGCAGCCACCCGCCGGCCAGGTATCCGGCGGCGTGGCCGCACACAGTTCCCGAGGCGGCGACGCTCCCCGCCCGCAGGCACCGCCCGCCCCACGCACGTACGACCGATCCGCACCGAACCGCCCGGCCAGAAACAGCGGCGGCAACCGCACCGGAGGTGACCGCAGGTGACGACGGCATCCCACGCCGCCGCCGCGCCGCGCCGCACGTACATGATCGGCCGGGCACGGCCCAACGCGGTGATCGGCAAGAACCGGGAGACCGGCGAGATCGGCCTGATCATCGCGGGCGCGTTCCTGGGCATGATGAGCGGCCTGCTCATCCCCGTGCTCGCGTTCCGCATCCCAGCGCTCGTCGGATTCCCGATGCTGTCCCTGGCGGCGATCTACGTGCCGTTCAAGGGCCGCACCTTCTACAAGTGGTTCGAGATCAACCGCTCGTACCGCAGGATGCTGCGCAACGGAGGGTCCACGTACCGTTCGGACGCCGCCGAAGCCGGCACGCACCTGGACGGGCGCGAGGTGGAGGTCGGCCCGCCGCCCGGCGTCGGGCGCATCAACTGGCTCACCGCGCCCTTCGGCCCGGACGAGCTGGCGGTGCTGCTGCACGCCGACCGCCGTACGGTCACGGCGTGCATCGAGATCGAAGGGCCCGGCGTGGGGCTCCGCGACAGCGAGGACCAAGAGGCCCTCGTCGACCGCTTCGGCACGCTCCTCAAACACGTTGCCAACGGCGACGGCTTCGTCACGCGCCTGCAGATGCTGGCCCGTACCCTCCCCGCCGACCCGGACGCACACGCCAAGGACGTCGAGCAGCGCGGGGACGAGCGCTCCGCGCCCTGGCTGCGCGACTCCTACGACCAGCTCCAGTCGATGGTCTCCACCTCCAGCGAGCAGCACCGCGCGTATCTCGTGGCGTGCATGCACTACGGGCGTGAACTCGCCGCGGAAGGCGCCACGATCGCCAAGGCGGCCCAGCGCTCGGCGGGCCGCTCCGGCAGGAAGCTGACGAAGGACGAGGGCCTCGCGATCATCATGGCCCGCGAACTGACCGACATCTGCGCCCGGTTGACGGAGGCGGACATCCGCGTGCGCCAGCCGCTGGGCCAGGCGCGTCTGGCGTCGCTGATCCACTCCATGTACGACCCGGACCACCCCATCGACCACCTCCAGGCCATGTCGAAGCGCAACGCCTGGCCGGCCGAACTGGACGCGATGGAGCCGACGTACCTTCAGGCGAAGACGCGCGAGTCCTCGACCCGCGCCCCGTGGTGCCATTCGACGGCGTGGGTGAAGGAGTGGCCGATGACGCCGGTGGGCGTCAACTTCCTTGCCCCGCTTCTCGTTCACACCCCGGACGTCATCCGTACGGTGTCGGTCGCGATGGACCTGGAGCCGACGGAACTGGCCATCGAGCGGATGCTGACCGAGAAGACCAACGACGACGCCGAGGCCAGCCGCCAGGCGAAGATGAACCGCACCATCGACCCCCGCGACGTCGCCGCGCACGGCCGCGTCGACCAGCGGGGGGAGGATCTGGCGTCGGGCGCGGCGGGCGTCAACCTCGTCGGCTACATCACGGTCTCCTCGAGGTCGGCGGATTCGCTGGCCCGTGACAAGCGCACGATCCGCGCCTCGGCCGGAAAGAGCTACTTGAAGCTCGAGTGGTGCGACAGGGAGCATCACCGGGCATTCGTCAACACGCTGCCGTTCGCGACCGGTATCCGCCGCTGAGGAGGACGCGCAAGATGATCAACGGCCGCTGCCAGCACGGCAGTTGTCCGGACAACCCGCAGCGGCGGACCCCGGGCCACCGGGTGTCCGCCGGTGCACCGCACCACGTCCGGCCCGCCGCATCCGTGACGTATCCGACCGGCATGCGCCGCGGAAGGGGCTGAACCACTCCCATGGCCGCGCTCGATCCGCTCACAGCAATCACCGACGCGTTCACCAGCTTCCTCTTCGGCAAGACGGAGACGACGAGGCTGCCCGTGCGTACCTCCACCGGCCAGGCCCAGGCCGTGTACCTTCCCACGGCCGCTCCCGGTCTGGGCGACTCCGGCGTCATCATCGGCCGCGAGGTCTACAGCGGGAAGGGATACATATACGACCCCTTCCAGCTCTACGGCCAGCAACTCCCGGCCCCGCACTGGCTGGTGCTGGGCGAGTCGGGAAACGGCAAGTCGGCCCTGGAGAAGACGTACGTGCTGCGTCAGCTCCGCTTCCGCGACCGCCAGGTCGTCGTGCTCGATGCACAGGGCGAGGACGGCGTCGGCGAGTGGAACCTCATCGCGGAGGAGATGGGCATCACCCCCATCCGCCTCGACCCGACGGCAGCCCTCGACCAGGGCATCCGCCTCAACCCCCTCGACCCGTCCATCACCACCACCGGGCAGCTGGCCCTCCTGCGTACGATCATCGAAGTCGCCCTGGGTCACGGCCTGGACGAGAGATCGGGCTTCGCGCTCAAGGTGGCGCACAGCTACGTCAATGAGACGACCGCAGGCCGACAGCCCGTCCTCACCGACATCGTCGAGCGGCTCCGCCACCCCAAGCCGGAGTCGGCGGAGGCGATGAACGTCGCCCTCGACGACGTGCGAGCCTGGGGCCTGGACGTCGCCCTCGTCCTGGACCGGCTGGTCGACGGCGACCTGCGCGGCATGTTCGACGGCCCGACGACCGTCGGCATCGACCTTGACGCCCCGCTGATCGTCTTCGACCTCTCCCACATCGACCGCAACTCCATCGCCATGCCCATCCTGATGGCCATCGTCGGCGTGTGGCTGGAGCACACCTGGATCAGGCCGGACCGCAGGAAGCGCATCTTCCTGGTCGAAGAGGCCTGGCACATCATCAACAGCCCATTCGTGGCGCAGCTCTTCCAGAGGCTCCTCAAGTTCGGCCGACGGCTTGGTCTTTCATTCGTGGCGGTGGTCCACCATCTCTCCGACGTGGTCGACGGAGCCGCGGCGCGCGAGGCGGCCGCGATCCTCAAGATGGCCTCTACACGCACCATTTACGCTCAGAAGGCCGACGAGGCGCGGGCCACGGGCAAGGTCCTCGGCCTGCCGCGATGGGCAGTCGAGATCATCCCCACGCTCTCGCCCGGCATCGCCGTATGGGACGTCAACGGCAATGTGCAGGTCGTCAAGCACCTGGTGACGGAAGCGGAACGGCCACTGGTCTTCACCGACCGCGCCATGACGGAGGCCTCGTCCGGGCACGAGAACTTCGACGCTTCCCTGGAAGCCGACCTGGAGGCCGAGGCAGAGGCCCGCGCCCTGGCGATCGAGCAGTCACCCTCGTCCTCCAACTCCACCGTCGCCTAGCCATGCCGTACGACTACGACCATGGCTACGGCCGGGACTACGGATACGAACAGGGCCGCGGACACGGCCTTCGCAGCGGACGCCCCGGCGGCGGACGATTCGACAACCGGTCATGGCATCCACAAGGCCCGTCACGCTTCCCGCGCCGCGGACCGTCCCGCGGTGGGCCGGACGGAGGCGGCGTCCCTGATGGCCTCTTGGTCGGAGGGCTCGCGCTGCTCCTCGGCACCACCGTCCTCACCTGGACTGCCACAGGTCTCGCGGGGCTCTTCGCCCACGGGTCGTGGCCGGCGGGCGTCACCTTCACCCGCACGCCCATGGCGATGCGCGACCTGGCAGCCGACCCGAAGGACCTCGCCGCCGCCTGGCCGGGAGTGAACCCTTCGCAGCTGTCCGGCTACGGCCTCTTCTGGGGCCTTTTCATCGGGCAACTACTCGTACTGGCCGTCCTCACCGTCTTCGCGGTCGGCACCGTCACCCGAGCCCGCGCAGTCCGCGCCGCCCGCCGCGCACAGCCCATCGCGGAAGCCGCCATGCCCGACCCGGACGTACGGACTCAGCCGTCCCAGGAACCGGCCCCGCCAACGGAGTCCGCGGTGCCGGTGGCGGCGCCCGCCGCACAGCCCGCACCGGCTCCCACCCCACTTGTCGCAAAGCTCAGCCGGCCGGTGCAGGAAGACTCTGGGTCCACCGCCACCGACGACCTCGACGACGTGGCAGCGACGCACACCCGGGTACAGGACGCTCCGGGAGCCGTCCTCGTCGCCACGTCCGACACCGCTCTGTGGGAGGCGACCAAGAACTCCCGCTCGAAGATCGGCCCGGTGCACCTCTTCGACCCGGGCCAGCTCTGCGACACCCCTGACCGCCTGCGCTGGTCCCCGCACCACGGTTGCGCCGACCGGAACACGGCGGCGGCACGCGCTACGGCGCTCCTCGCACCCCTGCGCTCATCCCGTCCAATCGACGCGGAGATGCACACCGCGGCCGAGACCCTTCTGCGCTCTTGGCTCCACGCGGCCGCCCTCGACGACCGGCCCTTCCGTGAAGTACACCGCTGGGCGCTCGCCAAGACGGCCCCCACCGATCCCATTCAGACACTCCGCACCCACCCCAAGGCGGCGCCCGGAGCCGGGGGCGAACTCGAAGCCACACTCACGGGTCACCCCGAGCGCCGCAAGGAAGCCACGGACCTGGTGCGCCGCGCCCTCGCCCCGCTCTCCCAGCTCCACGTCCGCAACGCGTGCACGGGAGCACGAGCTGACCGAATCGCGTTGGAATCGTTCATCGACGAAACGGGCACGCTCTATGTGGTGGGCGACGACCCGGAGTTGATGCCCATTCTCAACGCACTCGCCCAGAGCGTGGTCGAGCACGGCCGGCGCATGGCCGCACGGTCATCCTCCGGCCGGCTCGGCCCACCACTCACGACGATCCTCCAACTGCCCGTCTAGGGAAGGCTCTCGGGGCGGAACGAGGCGGCAGCTCCCGCATCATCTCGAATTCCTTCAGCACGGGCGCCTTCGGATCGCTCACAAACCCGCCCGTGCGCACGAACCCAATCCTCCGGTAGAACCCCTCGGCCCTGCGATTGTGTTCATGGACGTGCAGCACCATCCGCTGCACATAGGGCCGTTCACAAGACCATTCCTCCACGGCCTGGAACAGCTGCGCCGCCAGGCCCGTTCCCCTGTGCGCAGGCCGCACATAGACACCCACGACATGCGCGCTCTCCCCCTCATCCAGCACGGTCGCACTCCCGGCCCAGCACCCGCCGTCCTCCTCGTCCTCCCCGATGAACGTCTCCGCGAGCAAGCCCTGCGTTCCCTGCGCCGCACGACGACGCCAGAACTCGTCGTCCTGAAGAGCAATCAGCTCATACGTCTCGTTGAAGGCCACTGACGCCACAGGGTCGGCAAGTGCGGCCAGCCGCAGTTCACGCAACAGCTCCCAGTCCTCGGCCAGCACAGCCCGGATCTTGTACGCCATGACCCGATACTCCCGCAGCAGCACATGCCGCGGTATCGATTTGCGCTGCTCTTGAGGTACGAAGCGGCGGGGCCGACGCCCCACGCCGACCCCGCCTTTGTGCACTCCCAGACCCCCCGTATTCCCCGAGGACGCCCGCGCATGCACACCCTCGCCGACCCGAGGGGCGTCAGGGCATGAAGAAGCCCCGTTGGTGTGTGTGGGCTGTTGTTCCCACCCCTCCAACGGGGCTTCTCCTACAAGGAGTTCGGCGGTGACCTACTCTCCCACACGCTCCCGCATGCAGTACCATCGGCGCAGTAAGGCTTAGCTTCCGGGTTCGGAAAGTAACCGGGCGTTTCCCTCACGCTATGACCACCGAAACACACCCCGGAAACCGGAACCGGTCCGGGGAAATCTTTATGTGTATCAGCGATGAACGCTGTTCAGTTGTATCCGCACAACGGTTGTTGTTTCAGATACCGCACAGTGGACGCGAGCAAAAAGAATCTGTGGTCAAGCCCTCGGCTTATTA
>NZ_AUEV01000021.1:0-170909 GCF_000426165.1 Streptomyces sp. TAA486
TCGGTGGTCGACACCGCGGCCGCGGACCTGCGCCGCATCGAACGCGACCTCCACGACGGCGCCCAAGCACGCCTCGTCGCCCTCGCCATGGACCTCGGCCTCGCCAAGGAAAAACTCCTCGAAGACCCCGAAACAGCCGCCGCCATGGTCGGCGAAGCACACGGCGAAGTGAAACTCGCCCTCCAAGAACTCCGCGACCTCGCCCGCGGAATCCACCCCGCCATCCTCACCGACCGCGGCCTGGGCCCCGCCCTCTCAGCACTCGCCGCACGCTGCACCGCCGACGTCACCGTCACCGTCGACCTCGACACCCGCCCCGCCCAAGCCATCGAAGGCATCACCTACTTCACCGTCTCCGAACTCCTCCAGAACATCAGCAAACACTCCGCCGCCCACACCGCACGCATCGACCTCTGGCGCACCCACGACCGACTCCTCCTCCACGTCACCGACGACGGACACGGCGGCGCCAACACCACCACCGGCACCGGACTCGCCGGACTCACCGAACGCCTCACCGCCGTCGACGGCCTCCTCATCATCAACTCCCCCACCGGCGGCCCCACCACCATCACCGCCGAACTCCCCTGGCGTGACTGACCCGCGCCCGTACCGGAGCGGGGCGGCAACCTGCCGCCCCGCTGCCGCGTCCCCCCGTCCAGCGGCCCGGCTTCTGGAATGCTGAGCGCGTCGCAGGCGTCTTAAAGAGCAGTCCGCAGCGAGAAACCGGGGGGCCGTGAATGGCGAAGGACGTGGAGGACAGGGTGCGCGTGGTCATCGCCGAGGACTCGGTGCTGCTGCGCGAGGGCCTGACCCGGCTGCTCACCGACCGGGGCCACGAGGTCGTCGCGGGCGTCGGGGACGGCGACGCCCTGGTCAAGACCGTCGCCGACCTCGCCGCCGCGGGCTCGCCGCCGGACGTGGTGGTCGCGGACGTACGGATGCCGCCGACCCACACGGACGAGGGCGTACGGGCCGCCATCGCACTCCGCGAGGCCCACGCCGACCTGGGTGTCCTGGTGCTTTCGCAGTACGTGGAGGAGCAGTACGCGACGGAGCTGCTCGCTGGCTCCAGCAGCGGAGTGGGCTACCTGCTCAAGGACCGCGTGGCCGAGGTGCGGGAGTTCGTGGACGCGGTGGTCCGGGTCGCCCGTGGCGGCACGGCGCTCGACCCGGAGGTGGTGGCCCAGCTGCTGGGCCGCAGCCGCAAGCAGGACGTACTGGCGGCGCTGACCCCGCGCGAGCGGGAAGTGCTGGGGCTGATGGCGGAGGGCCGTACGAACTCCGCGATCGCACAGCAGCTCGTGGTCAGCCACGGCGCCGTCGAGAAGCACGTGAGCAACATCTTCATGAAGCTGGGTCTGTCACAGAGTGACGCTGATCACCGCCGCGTGTTGGCGGTGCTGACGTACATCAACTCCTAGTCGCGCCGGCCGCGGGCCGCCGCAGGCCCCCGGCAGGACCGGCATCCGGCCGGCGGCGCCCTGAGCAGGGCGTACGGCGGCAGGCGCAAAGGAGGAGGAGAGTCGCACAGGGTACGGATCCGGAGGCCATCGGGCGTCTCAAGGGCTCGTCCGCGATGTGGTCACTCCAGGGAAGGTAACCCTTACCGACGTACGATGGCTGGCGAGCACGCCGCCTCGAGGAGGTCCGATCCACCGTGACCAACCAGGTCAACAGCCCGGCCGGACAGCGCCCGGGCGCCGATGAACCCGTCGCCGGGACGAACGGCTCCGACGCCGTCGATGCCGTCGGCGTGAACGGGGGCGCCCGCCCTGCTTCCGGCAAAGAGGTGCGGCGCCTGGAACGCGTGATCATCCGCTTCGCCGGTGACTCGGGCGACGGCATGCAGCTGACCGGAGACCGCTTCACCTCGGAGACGGCCTCCTTCGGCAACGACCTCTCGACGCTGCCGAACTTCCCGGCGGAGATCCGCGCCCCCGCGGGCACGCTCCCCGGCGTCTCCTCCTTCCAGCTGCACTTCGCCGACCACGACATCCTCACGCCGGGCGACGCGCCCAACGTCCTCGTCGCCATGAACCCCGCGGCGCTGAAGGCGAACATCGGCGACGTGCCGCGCGGCGCGGAGATCATCGTCAACACCGACGAGTTCACCAAGCGCGCCATGGCCAAGGTCGGCTACGACGTCAGCCCGCTCGAGGACGGCTCGCTCGACGGCTACCGGGTGCACGAGGTGCCGCTCACCACGCTGACCGTGGAGGCACTCAAGGAGTTCGACCTCGGTCGCAAGGACGCGGGCCGCTCGAAGAACATGTTCGCCCTGGGCCTGCTGTCGTGGATGTACAACCGTCCGACCGAGCAGACCGAGCACTTCCTGCGGACCAAGTTCGCCAAGAAGCCGCAGGTGGCCCAGGCCAACATCGCCGCCTACCGGGCCGGCTGGAACTTCGGCGAGACCACCGAGGACTTCGCCGTCTCCTACGAGGTGGCGCCGGCCACCACCGCCTTCCCGCCCGGGACGTACCGGAACATCTCCGGCAACCTGGCCCTCGCGTACGGGCTGATCGCCGCCTCCCAGCAGTCCGAACTGCCGCTCTTCCTCGGCTCGTACCCCATCACCCCCGCCTCGGACGTGCTGCACGAGCTGTCCAGGCACAAGAACTTCGGGGTGCGCACCTTCCAGGCCGAGGACGAGATCGCCGGCATCGGCGCCGCACTGGGCGCGGCCTTCGGCGGCGCGCTCGGCGTGACGACGACCTCGGGGCCGGGCGTGGCGCTCAAGTCGGAGACCATCGGCCTTGCGGTCTCGCTGGAGCTGCCGCTGCTGATCGTCGACATCCAGCGCGGCGGCCCCTCAACGGGTCTGCCCACCAAGACCGAGCAGGCCGACCTGCTTCAGGCCATGTACGGACGCAACGGCGAGGCTCCCGTGCCGGTCATCGCGCCGTCCACGCCGGCCGACTGCTTCACCGCGGCCCTGGAGGCGGCGCGCATCGCGCTGGCCTACCGCACTCCGGTCTTCCTGCTCTCCGACGGCTACCTCGCCAACGGCTCCGAACCGTGGCGCGTACCGGAGACCGGTGAACTGCCGGATCTGCGCGTGCAGTTCGCCCAGGTGCCGAACCACCGTCTCGACGACGGCACCGAGGCCTTCTGGCCGTACAAGCGCGACCCGCAGACCCTGGCGCGGCCCTGGGCCGTCCCGGGCACGCCCGGCCTCGAACACCGCATCGGCGGCATCGAGAAGCAGGACGGCACCGGCAACATCTCCTACGACCCGGCCAACCACGACCTGATGGTGCGTACGCGTCAGGCCAAGATCGACGGCATCGACGTCCCCGACGTCGTCGCCGACGACCCTGACGGCCTCGCGACCACGCTCGTGCTGGGCTGGGGCTCGACCTACGGGCCGGTCACCGCGGCCGTACGCCGGCTGCGCAAGGACGGTCAGCACATCGCGCAGGCACACCTGCGCCATCTCAACCCGTTCCCGTCCAACCTCGGCGCTGTGCTGAGGCGTTACGAGAGGGTGATCATCCCCGAGATGAACCTGGGCCAGCTGGCCACCCTCATCCGCGCCGAATTCCTCGTCGACGCCCACTCCTACACCCAGGTCAACGGCATGCCCTTCAAGGCCGAACAGCTCGCGACCGCACTGAAGGAGGCCTCCCTCGATGACTGAGACGACCGGGACGCCCCGGGAGAGCCAGGCTCTCTCGCTGGTGCCGAAGGCCGAAGCCGAGCAGAGCATGAAGGACTTCAAGTCCGACCAGGAGGTGCGCTGGTGCCCCGGCTGCGGTGACTACGCCGTGCTGGCCGCCGTGCAGGGCTTCATGCCGCAGCTCGGCCTGGCCAAGGAGAACATCGTCTTCGTCTCCGGGATCGGCTGCTCCTCCCGCTTCCCGTACTACATGAACACCTACGGGATGCACTCCATCCACGGCCGTGCGCCCGCCATCGCCACCGGCCTCGCGAGCACGCGGCGCGACCTGTCGGTGTGGGTCGTCACGGGCGACGGCGACGCGCTGTCCATCGGCGGCAACCACCTCATCCACGCGCTGCGGCGCAACGTGAACCTGAAGATCCTGCTCTTCAACAACCGGATCTACGGGCTCACCAAGGGCCAGTACAGCCCCACCTCGGAAACGGGCAAGATCACCAAGTCGACGCCGATGGGATCGCTGGACTCCCCGTTCAATCCCGTCTCGCTGGCGCTGGGCGCGGAGGCGTCCTTCGTGGCGCGCACGGTCGACTCGGACCGCAAGCACCTCACGAGCACGCTGCGGGCGGCGGCCGACCACCACGGCACCGCGCTGGTCGAGATCTACCAGAACTGCAACATCTTCAACGACGGTGCGTTCGAGGTCCTCAAGGCTGCGTCTGATCCAAAAGCGGGGCAGCAGGCCCAGGAGGCGGTGATCCGCCTGGAGCACGGCGAACCGATCCGCTTCGGGGCTCCCGGCGAGGACGGCCTGGGCTCGAAGGGCGTCGTGCGCGACCCGGCAACCGGTGACCTGCGCATCATCGACGTCACGGAGGAGGGCGGCGACGGTGTGCTCGTGCACGACGCGTACGCGGAGTCCCCGACGACGGCGTTCGCCCTCTCACGGCTGGCCGACCCGGAGACCCTGCACCGCACGCCGATCGGCGTACTCAGGGACGTGAACCGGCCCGTGTACGACGCGGACATGAACACGCAGCTCGAGGCGGCCGTGGAGAACCAGGGCAAGGGAGACCTCGGGGCGCTGCTCGCGGGCAACGACACCTGGACGGTCGCCGGCTGACGCGAGCGTTCAACTCGGGCGCGGCCCTTCCGGATTCCGTCCGGAGGGGCCGCGTCTCGCTGTGCGGCCGTGCCGCTGCCCGGCCCTACCGCACTGTCAGTACCGTCATGTGAAACGGAGATGACAGTTGCTTTCCGTGGGCGTTACCGTCGATGCGGCATCGGCGGCCCTTCCGAGACCCGAGGAGGACGGTTCGTGGGAACCCCAGGCGACCAGCGCACCGGCCTTCTCCACGGCTTCGCGGCCTATGGCCTCTGGGGGATCCTCCCGCTCTACTGGCACCTGCTGGAATCCACCAACCCCGGCGAGGTCCTCGCCCACCGGATGGTGTGGTCCCTGCCGACGGCACTGGTGCTGCTCGCCGTGCTGCGGCGCTGGGCATGGATTCGTCCGCTGCTGCGGCAGCCCAAGCGGCTCGGCCTCGTCGTCGTCGCCGCCGCGGCGATCTCCGTGAACTGGGGGCTGTTCATCTGGTCGGTGAGCGTCGGCAGGGTCCTGGAGTCCTCACTCGGCTACTTCATCAACCCGCTGGTCTCCATCGCCTTCGGCGTGCTGCTGCTGCGTGAGCGGCTGCGCCCCGCGCAGTGGACCGCCGTGGGCATCGGCGCCGTCGCGGTGGCCGTCCTCAGCGTCGGGTACGGGGAGGTGCCGTGGCTGTCGATCGCGCTCGCCCTCTGCTTCGCCACGTACGGGCTCGTCAAGAAGCGCATCCTGCTGGACGGTGTCGACAGTTTCAGCGCCGAGACCGCCGTCCAGTTCCTGCCCGCCATGGGCTTCCTGATCTACCTCGGCGCCAGGGGTGAGGGCTCCTTCATCTCCGGCGGCGTGGGCCACGCCTTGCTGCTCGCCGTCTCCGGTGTGGTCACGGCGGTTCCGCTGATCTTCTTCGGGAGCGCGGCCGTGCGGCTGCCGCTCTCCACGGTCGGGCTGCTCCAGTACGTGGCGCCGGCGCTGATGTTCGTACTGGGGCTGCTGGCCTTCCACGAGGAGATGCCGCCGGAGCGCTGGGCCGGATTCGTTCTGGTCTGGTTCGCGCTGTGCGTGCTCACCTGGGACGCCCTGCGCACCAGGCGCCGGGCCCGCGAGGAGCTGCGGAAGGCCGCGGCGCGCGCGGAGGAGTCCGCGGCGACCGGGGACCGGACCCCGGCCCCTTACCCGTCTTCCCCGTCTTCCTCGAAGGCCGCCCCCGCGTCCTCCCCGGCGGCGCCCTCGTCCCCGTCCTCGCAGCCCTGCTCTAAGCAGTGATGTCGCGGATGGTGAACCGCGCCCAGGCCGCGGAGCCGAACACGGCCGTGTACAGCGCCTGGAGGCCGACGTTCTTCACCAGTTCGTCCCAGTAGACGGGGTCGCGCAGCAGGTCCGCGAAGCTCAGCCAGTAGTGCGGGAAGAGGTAGGGCTGCACGGCGTGCAACTGCGGGATGGTGTCGACGATCTGAACCATGAGCAGCAGGCCCACGGTGGCGGCCATCGCGGCGATCCCACTGTTCGTGAGCGTCGAGATGAACAGGCCGAGAGCGGCCAGCCCGGCCAGTGAGACGGCGACGGCCACCGCGATCGCCAGCGCCCGCAGCAGGCCGTCCGAGAGGGAGACAGTCGTCCCCGACAGCAGCGTGACCTCCCCGAGCGGGAAGAGGACCGCGCCCGTGGCCAGGGCGAAGACCGCGACGACGAGGGTCGCGGCGAAGCAGAAGACCATCGTGCCCGCGTACTTCACCAGCAGCAGCCGCGTGCGTCCCGCCGGAGCCACCAGGAGATAGCGCAGCGTTCCCGCGTTGGCCTCGCCCGCCACCGAGTCGCCCGCGACGACGCCGACGGTCATCGGCAGGAAGAAGGGCAGCGTGGCGGCGAGCGAGGTGAAGACGAGGAACAGGCCGTTGTTGGTGATCTGCGAGATGAACGCCGGTCCGCCGCCGTCGCCTCCGCCGCCCGAACCCCCGTCCCCCGTCTCGATCTTGACCGCGATGCCCACCAGCACCGGGATCACCGCGAGCACACCCAGCAGCGCGACGGTGCGCCAGCGGCGGAAGGTCGTGAGCAGTTCGCTGCGCAGCAGACCGGACGTGCGCAGGCGGCCCTTCTCCTCCTGCGGCGCAATCGTCCGGGGAGAGCCGGAGACACCGCCGATGAGATCAGCCCGCGACATCGAAGCCCTCCCCGGTGAGCGAGACGAAGACGTCCTCCAGCGACGCGCGCCTCACGCCGAAGCCCCGCACGCGGACCCCGGACCGTACGAGCGCCGCGTTCAGTTCGGCGAGATCCGGCACGCCGGCCGCCTCCGTCAGCGGAAGTTCGCCTGTGACCTCGTCGCCGAGCACCGTCAGGTCGACCACGCCGTGCTCCTTCAGTACGCGCGCGGCATCGGCGCCGTCCGGTGTGGTCACGGTGAGCCGTCCGCGGGCGTCCGCCGACATCTCGGCGACGGTGCCCTGCGTGACGAGCCGTCCGCGGTTCATCACCGCCGTGTGGGTGCAGACCTGCTCGATCTCGTCCAGGAGGTGGGAGGAGAGGAAGACGGTGGTGCCGTCCTGCGCCAACGCCCGTACGAGTGAACGGATTTCACGCATGCCCTGTGGGTCGAGACCGTTGGTCGGCTCGTCCAGCACCAGCAGGTCGCGCGGCTTCAGCAGAGCAGCGGCGATGCCCAGGCGCTGCTTCATACCGAGTGAGTACGCCTTCGCCTTCTTGCCCGCCGCCGCCGAGAGCCCCACACGCTCCAGCGCGCCCTCGACCCTGGCCTTGCGGGTACGGGGGTCGGCCGTGGGGTCAGCGGCGTCGTAGCGGTGGAGATTGGCGCGCCCGGAGAGGAAGCCGTAGAGCGCGGGACCCTCGATGAGCGCACCGACGCGCGGCAGCACCCGCCGGGCCGTTGACGGCATCGGCTCGCCCAGCACGTGTACGGCGCCCCGGGTGGCGTCGATGAGGCCGAGCAGCATGCGGATCGTGGTGGTCTTCCCCGAGCCGTTGGGCCCGAGGAAGCCGAAGACGCTGCCGCGCGGCACGGCCAGATCCAGCCCGTCGACCGCGAGTTGACCACCCCGGTAGCGCTTGCTGAGCCCGCGCGTCTCGATGACCGCTGCGTGGGACGGCTGAGCCATGGCGCTCCCGTGGTCTGTCGGTGTACCTGCCTCCGCGGCGGTCCGTCCCCACCACCCGGTACGGGCGATGGGGACGGACCGCCGTTCACGACTTACCGAAGGAGGAGGTCACTTGGCAGCGGCGTCGGCGGCCTTGATCAGGCCCTCCTTCGTCACGGCGCCCACGTAGACCTTTCCGTCGTCCGTCATCAGGGCGTTGACGAGCCGGGTGTGGAAGATCCGTCCGGTACCGAAGTCGCCCTTGGCCTTCTCGGTGAAACTGTCGAGGAGCTGGCCGGCCTGCGGCGACTTGCTGTCCTCGCCGCCGGGCGCCGGGGCGCCGGGCATTCCGCTCGCCCCGCCCTTCCCCATGTCGATCTCGGCGACGGAGCCCCAGCCCTTGCCGAGCGTCTTCAGCCCGGAGAGGCCGAGCCCCTCGCCCTTCTCGAAGTCCTTGAACTTCTCGCCCTTGCCGTGCTTCTGGAGCTTGTCGAACCTCTCGGCGGCTCCCGGCTCGCCCGGGTGCTCGCGCTGTGCCTTTCCGTGCGGCGCCTCGGTGACGTCGGTGCCCTTCGGCGGCTTGAAGTCGAAGGTTCCGGCGTCCGGCTTGCCGAAGTCGACCTTGGTGTAGCGCACATCGACGACCGGCTCGCCACCGCCCTTCGGGGCGAGGGTGAATGTCAGTGGTGTGCCGTTCTCCGCGTCGACCGCGATCCGGATGGAGTCGACGGTCGAGTGCTGGGCACCCTTCGGCTTGATCACGAGCTGGTATGCGTCACGGCCGGCTACCTGCGCCGTACCGTCGACGGTCACGGAGGTGGAGTCGTCCGCCGCCTTCAGCGCCTGCTTGGCCGCCTCCTGCGGTGTGACGTCGCCGATCCCGTCACCGCCCGGCATCCCGCCATGGCCCTTGCCGTGCTTGCCGTGCTTGCCGTGCTTGTCGGCGGCGCCCTTCGGTGCCTTCGCGTGGAAGGCGGAGTCGGAACCGCTGTCGTACGTCCACACCTCGTCGCCGTTGTGGATGACGCTGTACTCGGACGCGTCCTCGACGACGGAGACGCGCTGCTTGTCCGGACCGTCCGCGGCGACGCGGAGGGTGTGCTCGCCGGAGGCGAGCTCCATCAGCTTCTCCTGGGGTTCGGCCACCCCGCCCTTGCCGCCGCGCTCGCCGTCACCGTGCGGGCCGCCGCCGAAGAGGCCGCCGCCCTGCTTTCCGCTGCCGCCGGCGGAGCCGGGCAGCTCGGGGAGGCCCAGGTCGGTGCTGATCTTCACGGTGCCGGACATGTGCTGGGTGTCGGACGCGGCCATCTTCGCCACCAGCTCCTCCGCCGAGATCTTCGGCAGATCGGGGGCACCGACGTCCGCGAGCGCCGGGACGAGTCCGATGGTCACCGCGGCGATTCCCGCGACGCCGACCGGTATCCCGTACCGGACGGCCTTCCTGCCGGATGTCCTCGGTTGGATCTGTGCCATGTCGTGCCCTACCTCCGGGTCGGTGGCCGGTCCTGTACGTGCACTCGTCCGTCCCCTGCCTTCGGCGGGGAGACCCCACGCCTGCCTTCGGCGGGGAGACCCCACTCCTGTTCGGCCATTGTCCCCGAATTCCACGGGAACGTGCGGGGTGGAGTCTCAATGGCACCAAACCGGTGAGCGATTGGCGTCCCCCCGGGGAGGCAAGTCCGCGTACTCCTGCGGGTGGAGAGGCGGCGGCGCATGTCCCCCGTGCGGAGGCCCTCCGATGGGGGTCATCCCTGAACCGTTCAGGCGGCGCACGGTGAACGGCCGACCGGCGTGCGGACACAAACGCCGCAGGTGACGCAGCCTTTGCGCAGAGGTTGACGCGGCGTCGTACCCGGGTGGGGCGGACCCTCAGGCGGCGCGGTGCACGACGGCGTCGCACAGCTGCGAAAGGGCCGCCTTGGCCGCGCAGTCGGGCAGCGGCATCAGCGTCTGGCGCGCCTCGTTCGCGTACCGGATGGTGTCCTGTCGGGCCTGCGCCAGCGCGGGGTGCGCCCGCAGCCCCGTCAGGGCCTCGGCGTGACGGGCGTCGTCCGTCAGATCACCCTCGAGCAGTTCGAGCAGCGCCCGGTCCTCGGCCGTGGCCTCCGGCGAGGCGGCACGTGCCTGGAGGTGGAGCACGGGGAGGGTGGGGATGCCCTCGCGCAGGTCCGTGCCGGGCGTCTTGCCGGACTCGTGGGAATCGCTGGCGATGTCGAGTACGTCGTCCGCGAGTTGGAAGGCGGTGCCGACCCGCTCCCCGTACTGGGTGAGGATGGAGACGACTCTCTCGTCCGCCCCGGCCATCAGCGCCCCGAAGCGTCCGGCGACCGCGATCAGCGAGCCCGTCTTGCCCGCGATGACGTCCAGATAGTGCTGCACCGGGTCGCGGCCCTCGCCGGGACCGGCGGTCTCCATGATCTGGCCGGTTACGAGCCGCTCGAACGCCTCCGCCTGGATGCGGACGGCCTCGGGGCCGAGGTCGGCGAGGATGTGGGAGGCGCGGGCGAAGAGATAGTCACCGGTGAGCACCGCCACCGAGTTGGTCCAGTTGACGTTGGCGCTGGGGACTCCGCGCCTCACGTCCGCCTCGTCCATCACGTCGTCGTGGTACAGCGTCGCAAGATGGGTCAGCTCCACGACGACGGCCGAGGGCACCACGCCGGGCGCGTGCGGGTCGCCGAACTGTGCGCCGAGCATCACCAGAAGAGGCCGGAAGCGTTTCCCGCCGGCGCGAACCAGGTGCTGCGCGGCGCCCGTTATGAACGGGACGTCGCTCTTCGTGGCCTCGAAGAGGCCTTCTTCGACAGCAGCCAACCCCGCCTGGACATCGGCTTCGAGAGCCTTGTCCCGCACGGTCAGTCCGAAGGGCCCGACTTCGGTCACGAGGGGGTTCTCCTGTCTGCATACGACGAAGGAGCGAACACGGGAACGCTCACTGCTTTCACTTTCCGGTCGTCGCCATCACGGGCAGCGTATCCGGTCACGTGTCGATCTCCGTGGGCGCGTATGCCCTGACGCACATGGGCCCGCGGCGGAGCGTCCCCGGGTCCGGCGGTGCGCCGTTCTCCCCGGTCCGCCGCTCGCGTTCGCACCGGGTCCCGCCGGGCCCTCGACGCCCTCCGCCGTACGGGAGCCCTTGGGCGAACGGCGCCGCGGCGGTGCCCGTACGCTGAGCTCGCCCGTGACCGGCGACGATCTCGAAGGCGAGGCACTGTGACAGACGCGAGCCCTCCCCCACAGCCACGCGTGGGGTGGGGTCTCCCCGGCGAAGCCAGGGGAAGTACCCCCATCGACCTGCCCGAGGGCGACCCCTTCGGCCCGGACAACCTCCCGTACGGCGTGTGCACCACCCCCGAAGACCCGCACCGGCCGCACATAGTCGTGCGCTACGGCGACCACGTCCTGGACGCGGGCGGTGCTGCGGAGGCCTTCGGCTCGCCGCACACGGGTCTCCTGCGGCAGCCGCTGCTGGGGCCCCTGATGGCGGCGGGACGTCCCGTGTGGCAGGCGGTGCGCGGGGAACTGCGCGAGTGGCTGACCGCGCCCGGGCACCGGGAGACCGCGAGCCGGTTCCTGCGGCCTTTGGCGGACGTGACGATGCGTCTGCCCTTCGAGGTCTCCGACTACGTCGACTTCTACGCCAGCGAGCACCACGCCACCAACGTCGGAAAGATCTTCCGGCCCGACAGCGCCGCACTGCCCGCCAATTGGAAGCACCTGCCCATCGGCTACCACGGCCGCGCCGGCACCGTCGTCGTCTCCGGCACCCCGGTCGTACGGCCCAAGGGCCAGCGCAAGCCGCCCACCGAGGACGCACCGGTCTTCGGCGCCTCGCGGCGGCTCGACATCGAGGCCGAGGTCGGCTTCGTCGTCGGCACGCCGTCCGCGCACACCGACAGCGTTCCGCTCTCCGGATTCCGCGACCACGTCTTCGGCGTGACGCTCCTCAACGACTGGTCGGCGCGCGACATCCAGGGCTGGGAGTACGTGCCGCTCGGTCCTTTCCTCGGCAAGTCCTTCGCGACGTCCGTCTCCGCGTGGATCACTCCGCTCGACGCCCTGGACGCCGCCCGGACGGCACCGCCCGCCCGCGACGTGCCAGTGCTGCCCTACCTGGACGACTCGGCCGAGCCGGAGCCCGGCGGCATCGATCTGCGCATCACCGTGAGCATCAACGGTCACGCCGTCTCCGAGCCGCCGTTCTCCGCGATGTACTGGACGGCCGCGCAGCAGCTCGCGCACATGACCGTGAACGGGGCCTCGCTCCGCACCGGCGACCTCTACGCCTCGGGCACCGTGAGCGGGCCGGAGCGCTCGCAGCGCGGCTGCCTGCTGGAGCTGACGTGGGGCGGAAAGGAACCCCTCGAACTGCCCGACGGGAACCGGGGGTTCCTGGAGGACGGGGACGAAGTGACGCTCTCCGCATGGGCACCCGGACCCGGCGGCAGCCGCATCGGGCTGGGCGAGGTCACCGGCACGGTGCGTCCCGCGCGGTAGGGGCTCAGGCGTGGCGCGCCGGGGTCCCGCCCCGGTGCGCGCTCCCTGCCGCCCGGACTTCGCGGGCCTCAGCCCAGGGGTTCTCCGGGGGCCTCCCGCACCGCGTCGAGGCGCTCGCGCACCCACGCCTCCACGTCGTTGACGTGGCGGCTCGCCGCCGCATAGGCGCCGAGGCTGTCACGGGCACGCAGTGCGCCATGGATATCCATGTGCTGCTGATGTGTCCAGGCGAGGACGTCGGACTTGACCAGCGCCCGCCAAGTGCGGGCCCTGGCCGTCCTGTTGCTCACGGACGAGACCAGCGACTGAAGGGTGCGGTTGCCCGTCGCCGCGACGATCTCGGCGTGGAACGCCAGGTCCTCGCGGACGAGTTCGCGAGGATCCTGCATCGTCCGCATGCGCTCGATGCGCTCCAGCAGCCCGTCGAGTGCGGCGTCGTCGATGCGGGTCGCGGCGATGGCGGTGGCTCCGGGCTCCAGCACCTTGCGGCACTCGAGCATCTCGTCCAGTGCGGTGTCCTGGGCGAGATCGAGGAAGCTGCCGATGGCGCTCATGAGCCGTTCGGGACGCAGGTCGGTGACGAACGTGCCGTCGCCGCGCCGCACTTCGAGGACTCCGGCCATGGCGAGCGCCCGCACGGCCTCGCGCAGCGAGGGACGGGACAGCTCCAGTTCACCGGCGAGCACCGACTCGGGAGGCAGCCGGTGCCCGGGGGCGAACTCGCCGCTCCCGATGCGCTGTTTCAGGCGGCTGATCGCCACGTCGACGACGCTGCCGACGCCGTTCGCACCCGGATGGCCGGCTCCGCTCACGTCGCCGTCCTCGCCGGCTCTGTCGGAAGTCATGCCGGTCAGGATGTCACCGTGGCCGCGGCGTCGCTCCACACCGGTCCGTCCGGGAAGCGGTGGGCCTCCAGCGTCTCGCGGCGGATCTGCGCGCTGTAGCCCGGGGCTTCGGGGACGCGGTAGCGGGAGCCCTCGACCCGTACCGGGTCGTGGAAGTGCTCGTGCAGGTGGTCGACGTACTCCACGACGCGGTCCTCCATGGAGCCGCTGACCGCCACGTAGTCGAAGACCGAAAGGTGCTGCACCAGTTCGCACAGGCCGACGCCGCCGGCGTGCGGGCACACCGGTACGCCGTGCGCGGCGGCCAGCAAGAGGGAGGCGACCGCCTCGTTGACTCCGCCGAGCCGGCACGCGTCGATCTGGCAGATGCCGATCGCCTCCGCCTGGAGGAACTGCTTGAACATCACGGCGTTGTGGGCGTGTTCGCCGGTGGCGACGTGGACGGGGGCGATGCGGCGCTGGATGGCGGCGTGCCCGAGCACGTCGTCCGGGCTGGTCGGCTCCTCGAACCACCAGATGTCGAACTCCTTGAGCGCGTCGGCCCATTCGATGGCCTCGTCGACGCCGAGCGTCTGGTTCGCGTCGATCATCAGACGGCGGTCGGGGCCGATGATCTCGCGGGCGATGCGGCAGCGGCGCACGTCGTCGTCGATGTTGGCGCCGACCTTCAGCTTGACCGAGTCCCAGCCCTGCTCGACGGCCTCACGGCACAGGCGCGCCAGCTTCTCGTCGTCGTAGCCGAGCCAGCCCGCACTGGTGGTGTAGGCGGGGTAGCCGTGCTCGCGGACGTACGCCTCGCGCTCGGCGCGACCGGGCACCCGCGAGTCCAGAAGCTCCAGGGCCGCCTCGGGTGTGAGCGCGTCCTTGAGGTAGCGCCAGTCGACGAGGTCGACGATCTGGCGCGGGGTGAAGTCGGCCAGCAGCTTCCACACGGGCTTGCCCGCGCGCTTGGCCGCCAGGTCCCAGCCGGCGTTGATGACCGCGGCCGCCCCGAGGTGGATGGCGCCCTTGTCGGGGCCGAGCCAGCGCAGCTGGCTGTCGCCGAGGAGGTGGCGCGAGAAGCCGCCGAGGTCGCCCGTGATCTCGTCGACGGACATGCCGATGGCGCGGCGGCCGATCGCCTCGGCGGCGCCGACCGCCAGATCCGTTCCCCGGCCGATGGTGAACGTGAACCCGTGCCCCTCGGACACCTGCTCCCCGTCGCCTGCCGTTCCGTCGCCGTCGTCGCCGACGTGCAGGATCACGTAGGCGGCGGAATAGTCGGGCGCCTCGTTCATGGCGTCGGAGCCGTCGAGGGCCTGCGAGGTGGGGAAGCGGACATCGATCGTCTCGATGTCGACGATGCGGGCGGTCATCGGCACTCACTCCTGATACGTGCGAGAGGGCGGCGAAGGGTGCGCATGGGACACGCTGCGGGCACAACGAACCCCAGTGGCAAAGATGTCAGATGTCTCGCCCACCCGCCAGACCCTCAACTAACGCCACAGAGCCATGTAACGCCAGATCCCGGCGCGTGTGACCGGAGGCAGACGACCCCTTGTCAGCGAGATGGAGAGGGGTTTACGTTCCACCGGTCAGACGTCTTGCCGTCGGCAGGGCGTGGATGAAGTCGAAGCGCAGAAACCGAGCACCACCCCGGCCGCGGACGCTGCCAGCAGCCCCCGGCAGAGAGGAGCACCGATGACACGCATAGTGCGCTTCGCCGACGAGGGCGGCACCGTACGTACCGGCGTCGCGGACGGCACCGGAGCCATCCGCACGTTCGACGGCACACGGCGCATCGCCGACCTGCTGCGGCTGTCCGCCGGGGAGCTGCGCTCCCTGGTCGAGAGTGCCGCCGGCACGCCCGCCGTCTTCGCCGAGGGGGACGTGGTGTTGCTGCCGCCTCTGGACGGAATGATGGAGCTGTGGGCGGCCGGCGTCACCTACGAGCGCTCACGCGAGGCGCGCGTCGCCGAGAGCACCGAGCAGTCCATCTACGAGCGTGTCTACGAGGCCGAGCGCCCCGAACTCTTCTTCAAGGCGCAGCCCTGGCGGATCGTCACCGACGGCGAGCCGATCGCCGTACGGGACGACTCCGAGCTGAACGTGCCCGAGCCCGAACTCGGGCTCGTCCTCAACAGGCAGGGCGAGACCGTGGGTTACGTGGTCACGGACGACGTCAGCTCCCGCTCCATCGAGGGCGAAAATCCCCTCTATCTGCCCCAGGCCAAGATCTACGGCGGGAGCGCCGCGGTCTCCTCCGGCATCGTGCCCGCCTGGGAGCTCAAGGACGTGTCCGCGCTGCGGATCACCCTCACCATCAGCCGCGACGGTGCCGTCGCCTTCGAGGGCGAGACCTCGACGGCCGCCTTCCACCGCGACCCGCACGGCCTGGCCAAGTACCTGTGGCACGCCCAGCCGTTCCCCGACGGCGCCGTGTTGGCGACAGGCACCGGCATCGTCCCCGGCATGGACTTCACGCTGAAGGGCGGCGACACGGCACGCATCGAGGTCGAGGGTGTGGGCGTGCTGTCCAACCCGGTCGTCGGTGACCAGGCCATGCTGGACTGGCTCGTCGAAGCGGCGGAGAGGCCGCTGGTGCGGCGGGACCGGCAGGGTTAGCCGGCGGGCAGGCCGGCCGGCTCGCCCCCGCGGCGGGCCCGCCGGCCACCGCCGCTCGCAGGTCCGGCCGGCGTGCACCGCGGCGCCGCCGGTGGTACGAAGCGGCCAGTGCGGTCAGCATTGGGCCCCAGGCGACCAACGGCAGGTAGAGCAGTCCGACGAAGTGCGGTGCCGGCCGGGGTCATGTCGTCGGCCGCCGGGGCGGTCCTCCGTTCCCGCCGCGCGGCGGGAACGGGAGCACGCGGCACATCCCGGGGAACGAGAGCTCTCTCCGCCGTGCGGCCGTGGAGGGCCGGAGCCGGGGGGCCACGGCGGGCCACTGCACCCAGCGCGCCCAACGCGGACCCGGTCGCGACCCGTTGGCGGCCGGTCCCGCCGACAACGGGTCGGCGCCGGAACCGGCCGCTCGGTGTCTGTCAGTTCTCCTCGGGCAGCTTCACCGGGACGTCGGAGACGCGGGCGTAGACCTCCGTCGTCCCGCCCTTCCAGGTCACCTTGATCGACTTGGACTCGACCGCGCCGACCGTGCCGTTCGTACGGCTCTGGTCCCCGCCGTCGGGGCACTTGAGCGTCAGGCTCTTCTGCCCGGCAGCGTCACCGAGGGAGCCCGTGCAGTTCCTCCCCCGCTCGCGCAGCAGCGTCACCTTGTCGCCGACGAAAGTGAGCACGTACTGCTTGCCCTTCGCCTTCCAGATGCCCGTCAGCTTCCCGGACTTGCCGGACCCGCCGCTGTTGCCGTCGTCCGTTGCGTCGTCGGGGGCCTGCTCGGAGGCCTCGCCGGACGGCTTGTCCGGCTTCTGCGCTGACTCGGACGCGGACGCCTCCGGCTTGCCACCCCCGCCCTGTCCCTTGTCGCTCTTGGCGCCGTCGTCGTCGCTGCTTCCGCAGCCGCTCACCAGCAGCGCGCCGACCGCGATCACGGCCACCGTCCCCGCTGCCCTCCGCGCTGTCGTGCGCACGCGTACTCCTTCGCAGTTCTCCGGCTCCGGCCCGCCATTTAGCAGGGCCACGTCAAGCTAGCAGGCGCCCGGTCCGCTGAAAACGCCGCTGCCCGGCCCCCGTTGGGGGTGCCGGGCAGCGGCGTGGCGTGAAGGTGACCGCGGCTAACGGACGAAGACACCCGCCTGGTTCGCCAGGTCCAGGAAGTACTGCGGTGCGACGCCCAGCACGATCGTCACCAGCACGCCGACGGTGATGGCCGATGTCGTCCATACGCTGGGGACGGCGACCGTCGGCCCGTCCGTCTTCGGCTCGCTGAGGAACATCAGCACGATCACGCGGATGTAGAAGAAGGCCGCGATCGCCGAGGCGATCACACCG
This sequence comes from Streptomyces sp. TAA486, assembly GCF_000426165.1. Taxonomy (NCBI): domain Bacteria; kingdom Bacillati; phylum Actinomycetota; class Actinomycetes; order Kitasatosporales; family Streptomycetaceae; genus Streptomyces; species Streptomyces sp. TAA486. The sequence goes on from NZ_AUEV01000021.1 coordinate 17,086, forward strand.
ACGACGACGAGCGCGCCCGCGCCGCCCTCCGCGGCCGCCTTGAACACCGCGAACTTGCCCGCGAATCCGGACGTCATCGGAATGCCCGCGAACGCCAGCAGGAACACCGCGAAGACCGTCGCCAGCAGCGGCGAACGGCGGCCCAGCCCGGCCCACTTGGACAGGTGCGTCGCCTCACCGCCCGCGTCCCGTACGAGCGTCACAACGGCGAAGGCGCCCAGCGTCACGAACGAGTAGGCGCCCAGGTAGAACAGCACCGAGGAGACCCCGTCCCGCGACGTGGCGATGACACCGGCGAGCAGGAAGCCCGCGTGCGCGATCGACGAGTAGGCCAGCAGCCGCTTGATGTCGGTCTGCGTGATGGCCACGACCGCGCCCGCCAGCATCGTGAGGATCGCGACACCCCACATCACGGGACGCCAGTCCCAGCGCAGGCCCGGCAGCACCACGTACAGCAGACGCAGCAGCGCGCCGAACGCGGCCACCTTCGTCGCGGCCGCCATGAAGCCGGTGACCGGTGTCGGGGCGCCCTGGTAGACGTCCGGGGTCCACATGTGGAACGGCACGGCGCCGACCTTGAACAGCAGGCCCATGACGACCATGGCGCCGCCGATCAGCAGCAGCGCGTCGTTCCCGGTGGTCTCGGCGAGGATCGCGCTCGTGGCCCGGTCGGCGTTGCCGATGACGCGGGCGATGCCCGAGTAGCTGACGGTGCCTGCGTATCCGTACAGCAGTGCCGCACCGAAGAGCAGGAACGCCGAGGAGAAGGCGCCCAGCAGGAAGTACTTGACCGCCGCCTCCTGCGAGAGCAGCCGCCGGCGGCGGGCCAGCGCGCACAGCAGGTAGAGCGGGAGGGAGAAGACCTCGAGCGCGATGAAGAGGGTCAGCAGATCGTTGGCTGCGGGGAAGATGAGCATGCCGCCGACCGCGAAGAGCAGCAGCGGATAGACCTCTGTGGTCGTCCAGCCCGCCTTGGTGGCCTCCCGCTCGCCCTCGCCGCCCGGCACCGACGCGGGCTGCGCGGCGAAGGAGTCGACGTGGGCCTGACCCTTGTGCGAGCGCGGCTCGAGCCGGCGCTCGGCGAAGACGAAGACCGAGACCAGCCCGACCAGCAGGATCGTGCCCTGCAGGAAGAGAGTCGGCCCGTCGACGGCGATGGCGCCCATGCCCGCGATCGCGGCCTTGGTCGTCGCGTGCCCCGTCACCGCGAGGCCCAGCACCGCCGCGAAGGCGGCGGCGAGGCCGAGCGCCGTGAGGATCAACTGCGCGCCGTAGCGCAGCTTCCGGGGAAGGAAGGCCTCGAGGACGATGCCGATGACGGCCGCCCCCAGCACGATCAGCGTCGGGGACAGCTGCGCGTACTCGATCTTCGGGGCCTGGAGTTGCTCGGCCCCCAGTGTCCACAGGCTGGGGACAGTCGCTGCCGTCCCCGCCGTTACCACCGCGCTCACTCGTGGTCACCTCCGGCGTGCTCAGCCGGCTTGTTGTCGGACCGGCCCGTCTCGGCGACGGGGTGGTCCGGTTCCGGGTCCTTATTCTGCACGTCCGAGAGCGTGTGCTCGACGGCCGGGTTCACGATCTGGGTCAGGGGCTGCGGAAAGACCCCGAGGAAGATCAGCAGCGCGACGAGCGGTGCCGCCACGGCAAGTTCACGCACCCGCAGGTCCGGCATGGCCCGTACCTCGGGCTTCTCCACCGGCCCCGTCATCGTGCGCTGGTACATCAGCAGTACGTACAGCGCGGCGAGGACGATGCCCACCGTCGCGACGACGCCCGCCACCGGGTAGCGGCTGAACGTGCCCACCAGCACCAGGAATTCGCTGATGAATGGTGCCAGCCCCGGCAGCGACAGCGTCGCCAGGCCTCCGACGAGGAACGTCCCCGCGAGCACGGGCGCGACCTTCTGCACGCCGCCGTAATCCGCGATGAGACGCGAGCCCCGGCGGCTGATGAGGAAGCCGGCCACCAGCATCAGCGCGGCGGTGGAGACGCCGTGGAAGACCATGTAGAGCGTGGCGCCGCTCTGGCCCTGGCTGGTCATCGCGAAGACGCCGAGGATGATGAAGCCGAAGTGGGAGATGGACGCGTAGGCGATCAGCCGCTTCATGTCCCGCTGGCCCACGGCCAGCAGCGCACCGTAGAGGATGCTCACCAGCGCCAGCACGAGCACCACCGGCGTCGCCCACTTGCTCGCCTCCGGGAAGAGGCCGAGGCAGAAGCGGAGCATCGCGAAGGTGCCGACCTTGTCGACGACCGCGGTGATCAGCACGGCCACCGGCGCCGTCGCCTCGCCCATCGCGTTGGGCAGCCACGTGTGCAGCGGCCACAGTGGCGCCTTCACCGCGAAGGCGAAGAAGAAGCCCAGGAAGAGCAACCGCTCGATGTTCGTGTCGAGTTGGAAGCCGCCGTCCGCGCGGGCCTCCAGGATCCTCTGCAGCGAGAACGTGCCCTCGCCGAGCTGGTCTGAGGTGGCGACGAAGAGGCCGACCACCGCGGCCAGCATGATCAGGCCGCCGACGAGGTTGTAGAGCAGGAACTTCACGGCCGCGTAGGAGCGCTGCTTCGCGGCCTCCTCCTCGCCCGCCGCGTGCGCGCGGTCCCCGAAGCCTCCGATGAGGAAGTACATCGGGATGAGCATCGCTTCGAAGAAGACGTAGAAGAGGAAGACGTCCGTCGCCGCGAAGGAGATGATCACCATCGCCTCGGTGGCGAGCATCAGCGCGAAGAAGCCCTGGGTGGGACGCCACCGCCGGTTGGGCCGCGCGGGCTCCAGCTCGTCGGCGTCGTGCCAGGCCGCCCCGATGATGAACGGCAGCAGCAGGGCGGTGAGCGCGATCAGTACGGCCGCGATGCCGTCGACACCGACCTCGTACCGCACGCCGAAGTCCGCGATCCACGCGTGCGACTCGGTGAGCTGGTACCGCGCACCGCCCGGGTCGAAGCGGGCCAGCACGACCAGCGACGAGACGAGCGTCGCCACGGAGAAGAGCAGCGCCACCCACTTCGCGGCGTTCCTCTTGGCGGCGGGCACGGCCGCCGTGGCGACCGCGCCGACCGCGGGCAGCGCGGCCGTGACCGTCAGCAGGGGAAATCCTGCGCTTGCTACAGACATGAGACTCAGACCGCCCTCATCAGCAGGGTCGCGGCGACCAGGATCGCCGCGCCGCCGAACATCGAGACCGCGTACGAGCGGACGAAACCGTTCTGGATCCGGCGCGTGCGGCCGGACAGGCCGCCGAAGGCCGCGGCGGTGCCGTTGACGGCTCCGTCGACCACCTTGTTGTCGGCGTAGACCAGCCCGCGCGTCAGGTACTCGCCGGGCTTGACCAGAACGACGTGGTTGATGTCGTCCTGGAGCAGGTCCCGACGGGCCGCACGCGTCAGCAGGCTGCCGCGCGGGGCCACCGACGGCACGGGCCGGCGCCCGTACTGCAGCCAGGCCCCGGCGACGCCGAGGAGAAGCGCCACGACCGTCGCGCCCGTCACCGCTGCCGCGGAGAACGGCGAGTGGCCGTGCTCGAACTGCGTGACCGGCTCCAGCCAGTGGACGAAGGACTCGCCGGCCTTGAACAGGCCGCCCGCGAAGACCGATCCGAAGGCGAGCACGATCATCGGGATCGTCATGACCTTCGGGGACTCGTGCGGGTGCGGCTCGTTCTCCTGCCCGCGCCAGCGCTCCTCGCCGAAGAAGGTCATCAGCATCACGCGCGTCATGTAGTACGCGGTGATCGCGGCGCCGACCAGCGTGACCGCCCCGAGGATCAGGCCCTGCGTACCGCCCTTGGCGAACGCGGCCTCGATGATCTGATCCTTGGAGAAGAAGCCGGACAGGCCGGGGAAGCCGATGATGGCGAGGTAGCCGAGCCCGAACGTCACGAACGTGACCGGCATGTACTTGCGCAGGCCACCGTACTTGCGCATGTCGACCTCGTCGTTCATCCCGTGCATCACGGAACCGGCGCCGAGGAAGAGGCCCGCCTTGAAGAAGCCGTGCGTGACGAGGTGCATGATGGCGAACGCGTAGCCGATCGGGCCGAGTCCGGCCGCCAGCACCATGTAGCCGATCTGCGACATCGTCGAACCGGCCAGCGCCTTCTTGATGTCGTCCTTCGCGCAACCGACGATCGCACCGTAGAGGAGCGTGACCGCGCCGACCACGACGACCGCGGTCTGCGCGTCCGGCGCCCCGTTGAAGATGGCCCCGGAGCGGGTGATGAGGTAGACGCCCGCGGTCACCATCGTCGCGGCGTGGATGAGGGCGGAGACCGGCGTCGGGCCCTCCATCGCGTCACCGAGCCAGGACTGCAGCGGCACCTGTGCGGACTTGCCGCACGCGGCGAGCAGCAGCATCAGCCCGATCGCGGTCAGCTTGCCCTCGCCGGCGTCCGTAGCGTTGCCGAGCACGGGCGCGAAGCTGAAGGTGCCGAAGGTCGTGAACATCAGGAAGATGGCGATGGCCAGGCCCGCGTCACCGACGCGGTTGACCAGGAACGCCTTCTTCGCCGCCACCGCCGCACTCGGCTTGAACTGCCAGAAGCCGATGAGCAGGTACGAGGCGAGGCCGACGCCCTCCCAGCCGACGTACAGCAGAAGGTAGTTGTCGGCGAGGACGAGCAGCAGCATCGCCGCGAGGAACAGGTTGAGATAGCCGAAGAAGCGGCGGCGGCCGACGTCGTGCTCCATGTAGCCGACCGAGTAGATGTGGATCAGCGTGCCCACACCGGTGATCAGCAGCACGAACGTCATGGCCAGCTGGTCGAGCTGGAAGGCGACGTCCGCCTGGAAGCTCTCCACCGGCACCCAGCTGAACAGGTGCTGGTGCAGGGACCGTTCCTCGGCCGGCTTGCCCAGCATTCCGGCGAAGAGGACGACGCCGATCACGAACGAGGCCCCGGAGAGCAGCACGCCCAGCCAGTGCCCGCTCCGGTCGAGTTTCCTGCCGCCGCACAGCAGCACCGCCGCGCCCAGCAGCGGGAAGCCGACGAGCAGTCCGATCAATGACTCCACTGGTTCGTACCCCTTACAGCTTCATCAGGCTGGCGTCGTCGACCGAGGCCGAGTGGCGGGAGCGGTACATCATCACGATGATCGCCAGCCCGACCACGACCTCGGCGGCCGCGACGACCATGACGAAGAACGCCATGATCTGGCCGTCGAGATTGCCGTGGATGCGGGAGAAGGCGACCAGGGTCAAGTTCGCCGCGTTCAGCATCAGTTCGATGCACATGAACACCACGATCGCGTTCCGCCTGATCAGCACACCGGCGGCGCCGATGGTGAACAGCACCGCGGCGAGATAGACGTAGTTGACGGGGCTCACTTCGCGGCCTCCCCTTCCCGGGCCTTGCGGGCCTCAGGGCCGCCTTCTCCCGCGTCGTCGGCGTCCTGCACGTCCCGCTCCGGGTCGTGAGGTTCGCCGTACATCCGTCCGGTGTGCTCGGTCTGACCATGGCTGTCGGCCGTGCGCTGCTCGAGCGCGGCGACCCGGTGCAGCGCCTCCTTGCCGACCTCGCGCACCTGGCCGCGCTGGCGCAGCGTCGCGCTGATGGTCAGCTCGGAGGGCGTGCCGTCGGGGAGCAGGCCGGGACGGTCGACGGCGTTGTGCCGCGCGTACACGCCGGGCGCGGGCAGCGGCGGCAGCTGCGTGCCCCGCCTGACGCGCTCCTCGGCCTGCTCGCGCTGCGACTTGCTCGTCTCGATGCGCTCCCGGTGCGTCAGCAGCGTCGCGCCGACGGCGGCCACGGTGAGCAGGGCGCCCACCACCTCGAACGCCACCACGTACTTGGTGAAGAGCAGGCTGGCCAGCGCCGGTACGTTCCCGCCCGCGTTGGCCGAGGCGAGCCCTTCGAAGGAGTGCACCGAGGCCTGGCCGATGCCGGAGACGAGCAGGATGCCCAGCCCGAGTCCGCAGGCGGCCGCGAGCCAGCGCTGGCCCTTGAGGGTCTCCTTGAGCGAGTCGGCGGTGCTCACGCCCACCAGCATCAGCACGAAGAGGAAGAGCATCATGACGGCGCCGGTGTAGACGACGATCTGCACGATGCCCAGGAAGTACGCGCCGTTGGCGAGGTAGAAGAGCGCCAGGATCACCATGGTGCCCGCGAGGCACAGCGCCGAGTGGACGGCGCGGCGCAGCAGCACGGTGCCGAGCGCGCCGAGCACGGCCACGGTGCCCAGAACCCAGAACGCCCCTGTCTCACCCGGCGAGGTGGACGTGGCCGCGAGTTCGAACGCGGCGGCGGAATGCGGCATGGCCGCCATGGCGGGCATGGTCACCGACCCTCCTTCGAGTCGTTCCCGGAGCGGTTGCCCTCGGCCCGCGCGGCAGCGCCCTGCAGGGCGACGTCCGCCTCGGCGGCGTCGCGCGAGGAGGGGTCGACACCGTCGGCGTGGGAGACGGGGGCCTCGGTGACCACGGGCTGGGCTGCCGGCTCGGACGAGCCGAAGGTCCCGGCCGACTCCTGCGGGTCGCCCGTGTCGGTCACCGGCTGCCGTTCGGTGCCGGCTGCCGCCTCGGTCACGAGCCCGCGGTAGTAGTCCTTCTCCGTCATGCCCGGGAAGATGGCGTGCGGGGAGTCGACCATGCCCTCCTCCAGGCCCGCGAGCAGCTCCTTCTTGGTGTAGATGAGCGATTCGCGGGAGGAGTCGGCGAGTTCGTACTCGTTCGTCATCGTCAGCGCGCGGGTCGGGCACGCCTCGACGCACAGGCCGCACAGGATGCAGCGCAGATAGTTGATCTGGTAGACGCGGCCGTAGCGCTCACCCGGCGAGTAACGCTCCTCATCTGTGTTGTCCGCGCCCTCGACGTAGATGGCGTCCGCCGGGCAGGCCCATGCGCACAGCTCGCAGCCGACGCACTTCTCGAGCCCGTCGGGGTGCCGGTTGAGCTGGTGGCGGCCGTGGAAGCGCGGTGCCGTCGGCTTCTTGTACTCCGGGTACTGCTCGGTCAGCCGCTTCTTGAACATGCCCTTGAAGGTCACGCCGAAGCCGGCCACGGAGCTGCGGGGGGTCTCGGGGTGCATCCCCTCGGGGTCGTTGTCAGGCACCGTCGGCCTCCTTTCCGTCAGTTTTCTGGGCGGACTGCCCGTCCCGGTCCGTACCGTCCGCGGGCTCGGACGCACCGGACGGCCCGACCAGCGCACGGTCGTGGCGCGAGCGGCGACGCGGCACCGGCGGCAGGGTCTGCCCGGGCAGCGGCGGTACGGGGAAGCCGCCCGCCATCGGATCGAAGACCTCGGAGTCCGCCTCCTTCTTGGCGGCCTCGTCCTCGGCCTCCTCCTTGCGTCCGCGGAAGACGTCGATGACGAAGGAGATCAGCAGGATCGCCAGGGCCGCGCCGGCGACCCAGTAGACGATCCCCGCGAAGTCGTAACCCTCGTTGCGCATCGCCCGCACGGTGGCGACGAGCATCAGCCACACCAGGGAGACAGGGATGAGGACCTTCCAGCCCAGCTTCATGAACTGGTCGTAGCGCACACGCGGGAGCGTGCCGCGGATCCAGACGAAGAAGAAGATCAGGGCGCAGACCTTGAGGAAGAACCAGAGCAGCGGCCACCAACCGTGGTTGGCGCCCTCCCAGTACGTGGAGATCGGCGCCGGCGCCCGCCAGCCGCCCAGGAACAGGGTGGCCGCGAGGGCGGAGAGCGTCACGATGTGCACGTACTCGGCCATCATGAACAGCGCGAACTTGATCGAGCTGTACTCGGTCTGGTAGCCGGCGACCAGGTCGCCCTCGGACTCCGGCATGTCGAACGGGGCGCGGTGCGCCTCGCCGACCATCGAGACCATGTAGATGAGGAACGACACCGGCAACAGCGCCGCGAACCAGGTGTCCTGCTGCGCGTCCACGATCGCCGACGTCGACATCGAGCCGGAGTAGAGGAAGACGGCGGCGAAGCTGAGCCCCATCGCGATCTCGTAGCTGATGACCTGCGCGGTGGCGCGGACGGCTCCGAGCAGCGGGTACGTCGAGTTCGACGACCAGCCCGCGAGGACGACGCCGTACGCGCCGATGGAGGCGGTGGCGAGGATGTACAGCGCGGCCACCGGAAGGTCTGTGAGCTGCATCGCGGTACGGGTGCCGAAGATGGAGACCTCGTTGCCCGGGGGCCCGAACGGGATGACCGCGATCGCCAGGAAGGCGGGAATGGCCGCGAGGACCGGCGCCAGCAGGTAGACGACCTTGTCGGCTCCCTTGACGACGACGTCTTCCTTGAGCATCAGCTTGATGCCGTCGGCCAGCGACTGGAGCATGCCCCAGGGGCCGTGCCTGTTGGGACCGATGCGCAGCTGCATCCAGCCCACGACCTTGCGCTCCATGACGATGGAGATCAGGACCGTCAGCATCAGGAACGCGAAGCAGAAGACGGCCTTGAGCGCGATCAGCCAGATCGGGTCCTTGCCGAAGAAGGACAGGTCCTCCTCGGCAAGGAACATGCCGGACTGATGGATGTGCGAGAGCGCGCTCACGCGCCCACCTCCTCGTCTACGGCGCGATCGCGCGCTGCCGGTGCCGCCGCGATGCGGACCAGCTCACCCGGGAGGGCGCCCGTGTCCGCCTGGACGCCGCCGCCCACCGAGTTCAGCGGAAGCCACACGACGCGGTCCGGCATCTGCGTGATCTCTAGCGGGAGCTGGACGCTGCCCAGCGGCCCGGAGACCGACAGCACTTCGCCGTCGGCGACGCCCGCCTCGGCCGCGGTGGCCCTGGAGAGCCTCGCGCGTGCGGGATGCCTGGTGCCGGCCAGTGCCTCGTCGCCGTCCTGGAGCCGCCCCTGGTCCAGCAGCAGCCGGTGTCCGGCGAGCACCGCCTCACCCTTGCCGGCCTGCGGTGTCGAGGACCCGCTGGACGACGTTGCCGAGGAGGCCTGGCCGGGCACGCCGTGCGGGTCCGCCGCCTGCCTGTCCCACTGGCCGAGCCTGTCGATCTCGCCGCGGATCGTGCGGACGTCGGGCAGGCCCAGGTGCACGTCGAGAGCGTCGGCGAGCATGTGCAGCACCCGCGCGTCGGGCTGCACGTGGCGGCGCGTCATCTGGTCCGCCTTGAGCGACGCCTCGAACGGCCGTGCCCGGCCTTCCCAGTTGAGGAAGGTGCCGGACTTCTCCACGACGGCGGAGACCGGGAGGACGACGTCCGCCCGTGAGGTGACGTCGCTCGGCCGCAGCTCCAGGCTGACGAGGAAGCCCACCTCGTCCAGCGCCTGTGCGGCACGCGCCGGGTCGGGCAGGTCGGCGAGTTCGACGCCGCCGACGACGAGCGCGGCGAGCTCACCGTCCACGGCGGCATCGATGATGCCTGCCGTGTCCCGGCCCGTTCCGGCGGGCAGTTCGGCCAGGCCCCAGGCTCGCGCGACCTCGTGGCGGGCGCGTGCGTCGGAGGCGGGACGTGCGCCGGGCAGCAGCGTCGGCAGCGCGCCCGCCTCGATGGCGCCGCGCTCGCCGGCGCGGCGCGGGACCCACACCAGCCGGGCGCCGGTCGCGGCGCTCGTACGCACCGCCGCGGTCAGCGCACCGGGCACGGCCGCCAGCCGCTCACCGACGATGATCAGCGAACCGTCGGCGCGCAGCGCGTCGGCCGCGGCCTCGCCGGACTCCTCGAGCCCGACCCGTCCGGACAGCGCGTCCAGCCACTCGGTCTCGGTGCCCGGTGCGGCCGGGAGCAGCGTGCCGCCCGCCTTCTCCAGACCGCGAGTCGCGTACGAGGCGAGGGAGAAGGTGCGCTGGCCGTACTTGCGCATGGCCTTGCGCAGCCGCAGGAAGACGCCGGGCGCCTCCTCCTCGGCCTCGAACCCGACGAGCAGTACCGCGGGCGCGGCCTCGAGGGCGCTGTTGGTGATGCCCGCGCCGTCCAGGTCGCGGCCGTGGCCGGCGACCCGGGAGGCCAGGAACTCGGCCTCCTCGCGGGAGTGGACGCGTGCGCGGAAGTCGATGTCGTTCGTCCCCAGGGCGACGCGGGCGAACTTCGCGTACGCGTAGGCGTCCTCGACGGTGACGCGGCCACCGGTCAGCACACCCGCACGTCCACGCGCACCGGCCAGCCCGCGGGCCGCCGCCTCCAGCGCCTCCGGCCAGCTGGCCGGGGCCAGTTCGCCGTCGTCGCCGCGCACGAGCGGCGTGGTGAGGCGGTCGGAACGCTGCGCGTAGCGGAACCCGAAGCGGCCCTTGTCGCAGAGCCACTCCTCGTTGACCTCGGGGTCGAAGCCGGCCATGCGCCGCATGACCTTGCCGCGCCTGTGGTCGGTACGGGTCGCGCAGCCGCCCGAGCAGTGCTCGCACACGGAAGGCGAGGAGACCAGGTCGAACGGGCGCGAACGGAAGCGGTACGCCGCCGAGGTCAGCGCGCCGACCGGGCAGATCTGGATCGTGTTGCCGGAGAAGTACGACTGGAAGGGGTCGCCCTCGCCGGTGCCGATCTGCTGGAGCGCGCCGCGCTCGAGCATCTCGATCATCGGGTCGCCGGCGATCTGGTTGGAGAAGCGGGTGCAGCGCGCGCACAGCACGCAGCGCTCGCGGTCCAGCAGCACCTGGTCGGAGATCGGCACCGGCTTGGCGAAGGTGCGCTTGGCGCCCTCGAAGCGCGTGTCCGACTCGCCGGTCGACATCGCCTGGTTCTGCAGCGGGCACTCGCCGCCCTTGTCGCAGACGGGGCAGTCCAGCGGGTGGTTGATGAGGAGCAGCTCCATCACACCGCGCTGGGCCTTCTCAGCGACCGGCGACGACAGCTGCGTCTTGACGACCATGCCGTCGGTGCAGGTGATGGTGCAGGACGCCATCGGCTTGCGCTGGCCCTCGACCTCGACGATGCACTGCCGGCAGGCGCCGACCGGGTCGAGGAGCGGGTGGTCGCAGAAGCGCGGGATCTCGATGCCCAGTTGCTCGGCGGCCCGGATGACCAGCGTGCCCTTGGGCACGGAGATCTCGGCGCCGTCGATGGTGAGCGAGACCAGGTCCTCCGGCGGTGGTCCGTCGCCCCCCGAGGAGGTCTTCGCGTCTGTGGTGACTGTCACGCCTTCACCTCCGGGTGAGCGCTGTCGTGGTGGCCGTCGGCCCAGATGACCGACTTCGCCGGGTCGAAGGGGCAGCCGCCCTCCTCGATGTGCTGCTCGTACTCCTCGCGGAAGTACTGCAGCGACGAGAAGATCGGGGAGGCCGCGCCGTCACCCAGTGCGCAGAACGACTTGCCGTTGATGTTGTCCTGGATGTCGTCGATCTTGTCGATGTCGGCCTTGGTGGCCTTGCCGGCCTCGAAGTCGCGCAGCAACTGGACGAGCCAGTACGTGCCTTCCCGGCAGGGCGTGCACTTTCCGCAGGACTCGTGGGCGTAGAACTCGGTCCAGCGTGTGACGGCCCGTACGACACAGGTCGTCTCGTCGAAGCACTGCAGCGCCTTGGTGCCGAGCATGGAGCCGGCGGCGCCGACGCCCTCGTAGTCGAGCGGCACATCGAGGTGCTCGTCGGTGAGGATCGGCGTCGAGGAGCCGCCCGGCGTCCAGAACTTCAGCCGGTGGCCGGGCCGCATGCCGCCGCTCATCTCCAGCAGTTGGCGGAGCGTGATGCCGAGCGGCGCCTCGTACTGGCCGGGGCCCGCGACGTGGCCACTGAGCGAGTAGAGCGTGAAGCCCGGGGACTTCTCGCTGCCCATGGAGCGGAACCACTCCTTGCCCTTGTTCATCAGGGCGGGGACCGAGGCGATGGACTCGACGTTGTTCACGACGGTCGGGCACGCGTAGAGACCGGCGACTGCCGGGAACGGCGGCCGCAGCCTCGGCTGGCCCCGGCGCCCCTCCAGGGAGTCGAGCAGCGCCGTCTCCTCGCCGCAGATGTACGCGCCCGCGCCCGCGTGCACGGTGAGTTCGAGGTGCTTGCCCTCACCCAGTGCGTTCCGGCCGAGGAGGCCCGCCTCGTACGCCTCGCGCACGGCCAGGTGCAGCCGCCGCAGTACGGGGACGACTTCGCCGCGCAGGTAGATGAACGCGTGGGAGGAGCGGATCGCGTGGCAGGCGATGATGATGCCCTCGATGAGGGAGTGCGGGTTGGCGAACATCAGCGGGATGTCCTTGCAGGTGCCCGGCTCCGACTCGTCGGCGTTGACGACCAGGTAGTGAGGCTTGTCGTCGCCCTGCGGGATGAACTGCCACTTCATGCCCGTCGGGAAGCCCGCGCCGCCGCGGCCGCGCAGGCCGGAGTCCTTCACGTACGCGATCACGTCGTCCGGCGGCATGGCGAGGGCCTTGGCCAGACCGGCGTATCCGTCGTGGCGCTTCTTGTACGTCTCCAGCGTCCACGCCTCGGGGTCGTCCCAGTGCGCGGAGAGGACCGGGGTGAGCAGCGTCTTGGGGGATTCGGTCGCCATTATTCGCTCTCCTCCCCCGACTCCGGCCGCACCGGGTTGGCTTCGCTGGCCGGATCGGACGCGGACGTCGACTGGGGCAGATCGTGCGAACTGGGGTGGCTCTGCGGGGCTTCCTCACCCGGGAGCGGCATGGGCTGCTCGGCGGGACCGGCCGGGCCCCGCGGATGCGCGAGCCTGCCGGCGGGCGCTTCGCCCCTGGCCAACCGCAGTCCGGCGATGGACGGTTCACCGCCGCCGCCGGTCGCCTCGACGGCGCCGGGGCGCTGGTCGGGGAAGCCGGCGAGGATGCGGGCCGTCTCCTTGAAGGTGCACATCGACGCACCTCGGGTCGGCAGGACCTCACGTCCGGCGCGCAGATCGTCGACGAGCCGGCGGGCGGATTCGGGCGTCTGGTTGTCGAAGAACTCCCAGTTGACCATCACGACGGGCGCGTAGTCGCAGGCCGCATTGCACTCGATGTGCTCCAGCGTGACCTTGCCGTCCTCGGTGGTCTCGTTGTTGCCCACGCCCAGGTGCTGCTTGAGGTCGTCGAAGATGGCGTCGCCGCCCATCACCGCGCACAGCGTGTTGGTGCAGACACCGACCTGGTAGTCGCCGGAGGGCTTGCGCCGGTACATGGAGTAGAACGTCGCGACGGCGTTCACCTCCGCCGTCGTCAGGTCCAGCATCTCGGCGCAGAAGCGCTGCCCGGTGGGCGTGACGTGCCCCTCCTCGGACTGCACGAGGTGCAGCAGGGGCAGCAGTGCGGAGCGGCTGTTGGGGTAGCGGGCGATGATCTCCCGTGCGTCCGGCTCCAGCCGCTCGCGCACGTCCGCCGGATAGTCCGGCGCCGGCATCGCGGGGATACCGAGCATCGGTGCTTCGGGGGCGCTGCCCCGGTCGGGCGCGGTGGTCATCGGTCGACGCCTCCCATCACGGGGTCGATGGACGCCACGGCCACGATCACGTCGGCGACCTGGCCGCCTTCGCACATCGCCGCCATGGCTTCGAGGTTGGTGAAGGAGGGGTCACGGAAGTGCACGCGGTACGGACGGGTGCCGCCGTCACTCACGGCGTGCACGCCGAGTTCGCCCTTCGGGGACTCCACCGCCGCGTAGGTCTGGCCCGGCGGGACCCGGAAGCCCTCGGTGACCAGCTTGAAGTGGTGGATCAGGGCCTCCATGGAGGTGCCCATGATGTTCTTGATGTGGTCCAGCGAGTTGCCGAGACCGTCCGGGCCGAGCGCGAGCTGCGCGGGCCAGGCGATCTTCTTGTCGCCGACCATGACCGGTCCGGGCTCCAGGCGGTCGATGCACTGCTCGATGATGTGCAGGGACTGGCGCATCTCCTCCAGCCGGAGCAGGAAGCGCCCGTAGGAGTCGCAGGTGTCGAGCGTCGGCACCTCGAAGTCGTACGTCTCGTAGCCGCAGTACGGCTGCGACTTGCGCAGGTCGTGCGGGAGACCCGCGGAGCGCAGGATCGGGCCGGTGGCGCCGAGCGCCATGCACCCGGCCAGGTCGAGGTAGCCGATGTCCTGGAGGCGGGCCTTGAAGACCGGGTTGCCGGAGCACAGCGCGTCGTACTCGGGCAGGTTCTTCTTCATCTTCTTCAGGAATTCGCGCAGCGCGTCGACCGTGCCGGGCGGAAGGTCCTGGGAGAGGCCTCCGGGGCGGATGTAGGCGTGGTTCATCCGCAGGCCGGTGATCAACTCGTACAGGTCCAGGACCAGTTCGCGGTCGCGGAAGCCGAAGATCATGACGGTCGTCGCGCCGAGCTCCATGCCGCCGGTGGCGATGGCCACCAAGTGCGAGGAGAGCCTGTTCAGCTCCATCAGCAGGACGCGGATGACGTTGGCGCGGTCGGGGATGTCGTCCTCGATGCCGAGCAGCTTCTCGACCGCCATGCAGTACGCCGTCTCGTTGAAGAACGGCGTCAGGTAGTCCATGCGCGTCACGAACGTCGTGCCCTGCGTCCACGTCCGGTACTCGAGGTTCTTCTCGATGCCGGTGTGCAGGTAGCCGATGCCGCAGCGGGCCTCGGTGACCGTCTCACCGTCGATCTCGAGGATGAGCCGCAGCACGCCGTGCGTGGAGGGGTGCTGCGGGCCCATGTTGACGATGATCCGCTCGTCGTCGCTCCTGGCGGCAGCGGCTGCGACCTCGTCCCAGTCGCCCCCGGTGACGTCGTAGACGGTGCCCTCGGTGGTCTCGCGGATGCCCGCGGGTGCGTGCGTGGAAGTGCTCATCAGCTGTACGACCTCCGCTGGTCGGGAGCCGGGATCTGGGCGCCCTTGTACTCGACGGGGATGCCGCCGAGCGGGTAGTCCTTGCGCTGCGGATGGCCCTGCCAGTCGTCGGGCATCATGATCCGCGTCAGCGCGGGGTGGCCGTCGAAGACGATGCCGAAGAAGTCGTACGTCTCGCGCTCGTGCCAGTCGTTGGTCGGATAGACCTCGACGATCGACGGGATGTGCGGATCGCTGTCCGGCGCGCTGACCTCGATCCGGATCATCCGGTTGTGAGTGATCGAACGCAGGTGGTTGACCGCGTGCAGCTCCCGGCCCTTGTCGCCGGGGAAGTGCACGCCGCTGACCCCGGTGCACAGCTCGAAGCGCAGCGCCGGGTCGTCGCGGAGCGTCCGTACGACCTGGACGAGGTGCTCGCGCGCGATGTGGAAGGTGATCTCACCGCGGTCGACGACTGTCTTCTCGATGGCCTCCTCGGGAGCAAGTCCCTGCTCCTCCAGGGCGCCTTCGAGCTCGTCCGCCACCTCGTCGAAGCTTCCATATGCGGCTCCGCCGCGTGGGCCCCCGTAGGGACGCCGGCTCGCACCGGGCAGACGGACCGTACGGACGAGGCCGCCGTAACCCGAGGTGTCACCACCGGTGCTGGCGCCGAACATCCCGCGGCGGACTCCGATGGCCTCGCCGGGATCCTGACGGGGCGCGGGCACGGAGCCGTTCCCGTTCTCCCCGTTGGCGTTGCTGTCGTCTTTGTTGTTCTGGTCCGTCAACGCAGGAGCCCCTTCATCTCGATCGTCGGGAGCGCCTTGCGCGCCGCCTCCTCCGCCTCGCGGGCGGCCTCTTCGCGGTTCACGCCGAGCTTCTCGCCCTGCACGTGCTTGTGCAGCTTGAGGATCGAGTCCAGGAGCATCTCGGGGCGCGGCGGGCAGCCGGGCAGGTAGATGTCGACCGGAACGATGTGGTCGACGCCCTGCACGATCGCGTAGTTGTTGAACATCCCGCCGGACGAGGCGCAGACGCCCATGGAGATGACCCACTTCGGGTTCGGCATCTGGTCGTAGACCTGCCGCAGCACCGGAGCCATCTTCTGGCTGACGCGGCCGGCCACGATCATGAGGTCGGCCTGGCGGGGCGACCCGCGGAAGACCTCCATGCCGAAGCGGGCGAGGTCGTAGCGGCCCGCGCCCGTCGTCATCATCTCGATGGCGCAGCAGGCGAGTCCGAAGGTCGCCGGGAACATGGACGACTTACGCACCCAGCCCGCGGCCTGCTCGACGGTGGTCAGCAGGAAGCCGCTCGGCAGCTTCTCTTCGAGTCCCATTGCGTACCTGCCCCTAATCCCATTCCAGGCCGCCGCGCCGCCAGTCGTAGGCGTACGCGACGCCGATGAGGGCGACGAAGACCAGCATTTCGGCGAGGCCGAAGATCCCGAGGGAGTCGAAGTGGACCGCCCACGGGTAGAGAAAGACGATTTCGATGTCGAAGACGATGAAGAGCATCGCCGTCAGGTAGTACTTGACCGGGAATCGCCCGCCGCCGGCCGGCTGCGGAGTCGGCTCGATGCCGCACTCGTACGCCTCCAGCTTGGCCCTGTTGTAGCGCTTGGGGCCGATGACCGATGCCGCGACCACCGAGAAGATCGCAAAGCCCGCCGCGATGGCTCCCAGTACAAGGATTGGCGTGTAGGCGTTCACCGCTCCCCGCTCCTTCCAGTCGACCCTGGGGACCCTCCCGGACCGGTGGGTCCAGTGGGACCGTCGACGCTGACTGCCGGCTGTCCGCCGGGCGAATGGTCCGCCTCCCATGAAGATCGCTTCTATGTGAGGCAGTTCACAAGCCCTTGCGGGAGGCATCTTATGCCCGGGCCTTGTGATCTGCGACACGGGGTCCGGTTAGGAGTTTGTGATCTCCACCACCCGGAGTCGAAGCCGCACGTCAGAGGGATGTCGATCTTCAAGTGCGCGGGGGCGAAAGCCCTTTCGCCGAACCCGCGTGAAAGCGGGCGTCGGGGCAGCGCACCCGCCTCCTCGCGGGGTCGAAGTCGCACCCGGCGACTCCGCCCCGGCACCCGTGGACCGATACCCGGAAGAGGTCCGCGCGCAGCGCGAGCTGGGACCCCCGGACGCCGACCGGAAAGCACTCCTCGGATTCGGCCGGGAAGGCCCTCCGAACGCCAGTGGGCGTCAGTAGCAGGCCGTTTGTGAACGTCGGAACAATCGGCCTCCGCCTGACCACTTTCTTCACCCTCCACACATCGTCTCCCCCCTGTTCAAAAGGGATGACGAGGCTTCAATCACCCATTCATGAACAGAATTGACAGTAGAAGTGTGACCCGCACCACACACATCCTTGACAGCCCCTGCCACCTTTGCTCACAGGATGCAGGAGGTGATATGCGCCAGATCAATGCACGCAATACGGACAAGTGCGTGGTCACAGTTCCGTAGTTGGGCGGCCGCCGTGACCGGACCGAGACCCTGGAAGATCAACTCGTCCTCAACTGGGCGAATACGGGCCCACTGTGGCGCATCGCACCTTCTTTGAACGGATCATCCCGGGGCTGCTATCCATGCCTCATGTCCCGGAACGCTCACGTACCCAGACACCGGAAACCCCGCACCAGCAACGTGAACAAGGCGCTGCGTGCAGGGGCGACGGGTGGCGTCTTGGGAGCAGTCGCCCTCACCACGGCGATCTCCCCGGCGTCCTCGGCGGCCGAGAAGCAGGATGAAGCCACCGAGACAGTCGAAATGGCTGCGGTCAGCAACACCGTGGAGGGGTCCACCTCCGAAGCAGCCGACTCTCTCAAGACCAACGCACTCCAGCGACAGGTGAAACAGGCCGAGGCCAAGGCCGCGGACCGCGCGCAGGACAACGCGCGCAAGGCCGAACAGGCCGCCGAACGCAAGGCCGAGGCCGCGCGCAAGAAGGCCGCCGAGGAGCGCGCTTCGCGCACCAGCGAGCGCACGAGTCTCTCGGCAGGCAGCGGCAACGTCGCCGGTGTCATCAGCTTCCTCAAGGCCCAGGTCGGCAAGTCCTACGTGCTGGGCGCCAGCGGGCCTTCCTCCTACGACTGCTCCGGACTGACGCAGGCCGCCTTCAAGCAGCTCGGCGTGAGCCTGCCGCGCACCTCCCAGGCGCAGAGCACCGAGGGCACCTCCGTCTCCATGGACTCCCTGCAGGAGGGCGACCTCCTCTACTGGGGCGGCGCCGGCAGCGCGTACCACGTCGGCGTCTACGTCGGGGACGGCAAGTTCATCGGCGCGCAGAACTCCTCGACGGGTGTCGTCGAGAAGCCCCTGGACTACGACCCGCCGACAGGCGCACTCCGCCTCACCTGAGAACCACCCGCTCACGACGTACGAAGGGGCCCGCCGCGTGTTCGCGGCGGGCCCCTTCGTGTTGCGTCTCGGGGCGCGGACAGCGATCCGGTGCGGCCCGATGCGGGCCGCCCCGGATCTCACCGGGCCGCCCCCCGGCTCGCGCCCGCTAGGCGCGCGGAGCGACCTTGCTGAGGCCGTTGATGACTCGGTCCATCGCGTCGCCGCCCGACGGGTCGGTGAGGTTGGCCAGCATCTTCAGCGCGAAGCGCATCAGCAGCGGGTGGGAGAGGCCGCGCTCCGTCGCCACCTTCATCACCTTCGGGTTGCCGATCAGCTTCACGAACGCGCGGCCCAGCGTGTAGTAGCCCCCGTAGGTCTCCTTGAGGATCTTCGGGTAGCGGCGCAGGGCCAGTTCGCGCTGTGCGGGCGTGGCCCGTGCGTGCGCCTGGACGATCGTCTCCGCCGCGATGACGCCCGACTCCATGGCGTACGCGATGCCTTCGCCGTTGAACGGGTTCACCAGCCCGCCCGCGTCACCCACGAGCAGCAACCCGCGCGTGTAGTGCGGCTGCCGGTTGAAGGCCATGGGGAGCGCGGCCCCACGGATGGGGCCCGTCATGTTCTCGGGGGTGTAGCCCCACTCCTCCGGCATGGACGCCGTCCACGCCTTGAGGATCTCGCGCCAGTCCAGCTCCTTGAAGTCGTCCGAGGTGTTGAGGACACCCAGGCCGACGTTGCTGGTGCCGTCGCCCATGCCGAACACCCAGCCGTAGCCGGGCAGCAGGCGGTCCTGTGCGCCGCGCCGGTCCCACAGCTCCAGCCAGGACTCCAGGTAGTCGTCGTCGTGGCGCGGGGAGGTGAAGTACGTGCGGACGGCGACGCCCATCGGACGGTCCTCACGCCTGTGCAGGCCCATCTTGAGGGAGAGACGCGTGGAGTTGCCGTCGGCGGCGACGACGAGCGGCGCATGGAAGGTGACCGGGGTCTTCTCCTCGCCGAGCTTGGCGTGGACACCGGTGATGCGGCCTCCCGCGTCCAGGATCGGCTCCCCGACGTTGCAGCGCTCGTACATGCGGGCACCGGCCTTCTCGGCCTGCCGGGCCAGCTGCTCGTCGAAGTCGTCGCGCTTGCGCACGAGTCCGTAGTCCGGATACGTGGCCAGCTCCGGCCAGTCGAGTTCGAGGCGCTGACCGCCGCCGATGATGCGCAGCCCCCTGTTGCGCAGCCAGCCGGCCTCCTCGGAGATGTCGATGCCCATGGCGACGAGCTGCTTCGCGGCGCGCGGCGTGAGGCCGTCGCCGCACACCTTCTCGCGGGGGAAGGCGGTCTTCTCGAGCAGCAGCACGTCCAGGCCGCTGCGCGCCAAGTGGTAGGCGGTGGTGGCCCCGGCGGGGCCGGCACCTACGACGATCACATCGGCGGTCCGCTCGGAGGTGACGGTGTCAGTCACAAGGACTCCCGCAAAGGCTGGGTACTGGGCAGTTGCAGTCTAAGAGGACGGTCTCGGGCGTCCGGGCACCCCCTGGTGCCACGCAGGGCGTGGACCCGGGGAACAGCGCGTCCGTGCTCATCGGGAGGCGGCGGACCGCGGCTTCACGTGCGAACGCCGCGGTGCAGGGCCACGACGCCGCCCGTCAGATCCCGCCAGGCCACCTTCTCCCAGCCCGCCTGCTGGAGATGGCGCGCGAGAGCGGGCTGGTCGGGCCAGGCGCGGATCGACTCGGCAAGGTAGACGTACGCGTCGGGACTGGAGGAGACCGCCCTGGCGACCGGGGGCAGCGCCCGCATCAGGTACTCGCTGTAGACGGTGCGGAACGGCGCCCATGTGGGGTGGCTGAACTCGCAGATGACGATGCGGCCGCCCGGTGCCGTGACGCGGTGCAGCTCCCGCAGAGCGTCGTCGGTGTCATGCACGTTGCGCAGCCCGAAGGAGATCGTCACGGCGTCGAACACGCCGTCGCGGAACGGCAGTCGGGTCGCGTCGCCGGCGGTGAACGGCATCCACGGAAGCCGCTTCTTGCCCTCCTTCAGCATCCCGAGGCTGAAGTCGCAGGGCACCGTGTACGCACCCGCCGCGACGAAGGGCTGCGACGAGGTGCCCGTACCGGCTGCCAGATCGAGCACGCGCTCACCGGGCCGCACGTCGACGGCCCTGGCGACGGCACGCCGCCACAGCCGTGTCTGCCCGAGGGAGAGCACGTCGTTGGTGATGTCGTACCGCGCGGCGACGTCGTCGAACATCGCGGCGACTTCGTGCGGCTGCTTGTCCAGGGATGCGCGGGTCACATCCCCATTGTGTCCCGTCCCACGCGGCCACGCGCCGCCGGGGCGCCGCAGGGGTCTGTCCGGGCGGCGGGGCGGTCAGGCCGTGAGCAGCCACCAGACCGCTGTGAGGACCGCCAGGGCTGCCACGGCGGCCGCGGCGATCCGAGCGGTCCTCTGCCGGGACGGCACGGTGAAGACCCCGTACGCGGGGCCCGCGGGATCGGTCGCCGGTGCGGGGTGGGCGTAGTGGACGCGGTGCGGCAGCAGCGGCACCTCGACCCGGGCCATCCGGAGGATCTCCAGGCTGACCTCGCGGGCGACTTCACCCCTCGTCTTCTTCAGGTCCGGTGCCAAACCCTTGGCGGCCACGTCGTCCAGGTCCGCGACCGACGCGGTCCCGGCGTCGCCCCTGAGCACCTCCCGGCGCCAACTGCCATGGCGGCGCGCCTTGTTCCAGGTGCGCCAGGACACGCCGTGCTCCGCCCAACGGATGGTTCCCCTCTCCGGCTTCCGGGTGATCGTCCCCGCGGTCCAGATCGTGAACGACCCGGTGCCTTCGCAGTCGTCGTGGCGCACCGTGCCGGAGCCGCCGCACGTGGGACAGCCCCGGAACCCCGTCTCCCCGCACAGCGCACAAGGGACGTCGCCCCTGCCCTGGCACGAGCGGCAAGCGACGCCCCGCTCCCGGCACTTGACGCAGGTGAGGCGCTTCTCCGCACGCGCGGGTCGCTCCGCGCCGGGCGCTGCCGTGCCCACAGCGCGGCCGGGTGCCGCACAGTTGAGGCAGGAGTCCTCCCCGCCGCACGCCTCGCAGTCGGTGCGCGGCTCACAGCGCACCCTCTTCCGGCCCCGGCACCCACGACACGTGGCCCGGCCGCCCTCGCAGTCACGTGAGCAGGGCCCCACGGACTCCGAGTCGCGCTTGACCAGCAGCAGTTGCATCCGCTGCGAAGGGTTCCGCGGCGGGTCGAGGCGGTATCCGTCGAGCTCGTCGTACCGCGGCCGCTCCGACAGGTCGAAGTCCCCCGGCTTTCTCGCCGGCCGCTCCGCACGATTCTCGACACTCCGTACGATCCGCCCCTTCACCAGGGTCATCAGGGTGGCCGTCCACGTGTTCGGCGGACCAGCCTTCGCCAGCTCGCCACGCTCATGGAGGTGACGCCGTACCGCTTCCCGAGCGTCCTCGTCGTCCACCCGTCCCCACCCCCCAGCCGCTGCACCCGCGCTCCGGCCGCGGCGGGCGGAGTCGGACATGTCGTGCAGGAGCGGGTCTACCCCTTCAACGGGCGTCATACGCACCACAGCTGAGGGCGCGTCAGCTTCCGGCCGTCACATGGCCGGAGCTTGCGGGACGCGGCGGCGGGGCCGCCGGAACACACGCGGCCGGCCTGCCCCGCCAGGGGCTACTTCGCCTCGATCAGGTTGAGTTCCGGATGCGCGCTGCCGCCCTCGATCGCCGTCGAGGAGAAGTGCGAGACGACACGGTCGTCGGCGGGGTCGTCCGCCGGGTCCTCGTGGACGACCAGGTGCTCGTACGTCGTGCTGCGCTGCGCCGGTACCCGGTCCGCGGACCGGATCAGTTCGAGCAGCTCCATCCGGTTCGAGCGGTGCTTGGCGCCCGCCATGGAGACGACGTTCTCCTCCAGCATCACCGAGCCGAGGTCGTCGGCCCCGTAGTGCAGGGAGAGCTGGCCGACCTCCTTGCCCGTCGTGAGCCAGGAGCCCTGGATGTGGGCCACGTTGTCGAAGAAGAGCCGCGCGATGGCGATCATCCGCAGGTACTCGAAGAGCGTGGCCTGCGTCTGGCCCTTCAGGGTGTTGTTCTCCGGCTGGTACGTGTACGGGATGAAGGCGCGGAAGCCGCCCGTGCGGTCCTGCACGTCACGGATCATCCGCAGGTGCTCGATCCGCTCGGCGTTGGTCTCACCGGTGCCCATGAGCATCGTCGAGGTGGACTCCACACCGAGGTTGTGCGCGGTCTCCATGATCTCCAGCCAGCGCTCGCCGGATTCCTTGAGCGGCGCGATGGCCTTGCGTGCCCGTGCGGGAAGCAGTTCGGCGCCCGCGCCCGCGAAGGAGTCGAGGCCGGCAGCGTTGATGCGGCGGATCGCCTCCTCGGGGGTCACACCGGAGATCTTCGCCATGTGCTGCACCTCGGACGCGCCGAGCGAGTGGATCACGAGCTGCGGGAAGCGCTCCTTGATGGCCGCGAAGTGCTCCTCGTAGTACTCCACCCCGTAGTCCGGGTGGTGGCCGCCCTGGAACATGATCTGGGTGCCGCCCAGTTCGACGGTCTCGGCGCAGCGGCGCAGGATGTCGTCCAGGTCGCGCGTCCATACGTCTTCGCTCTTCGGTGAGGCGTAGAAGGCGCAGAACTTGCAGGCGGTCACACACGAGTTGGTGTAGTTGATGTTCCGCTCGATGATGTACGTCGCGATGTGCTCGGTGCCCGTGTAGCGCTTGCGCCGGGCGGCGTCGGCCGCCGCGCCGAGGGCGTGCAGCGGCGCTGAGCGGTACAGGTCGAGCGCTTCCTCGGGGGTGATACGGCCGCCCTCGGCAGCGCGATCGAGAACGGCCTGACGGTCGGCGGTTTCGGACACCGGGGCGTCCCTCCGGAGGTGGCTGGCGGCATTTCCCTTGCCGGGCCAGCGTACGCCAGGGGCACGCGGCGGACTCGGCCAGCGCCCCTGGCGTCAGTCCCCGACCGGCTCGCGGTCCCCGACGGGCTCGTGCAGCAACCCGACCCGGACGTCGGCGGGGTAGTCACCGGTGGCGGCGGTGCGGCGCACGAACTCCTCGACGCCCTGCAACTGCCGCCCGGCGAGGCGGAAGTCGAGGGTGGTGAAGTACCGCTCCAGCACCGGCGGTTCGAAGACCTCCCAGCGCGCCGCGTGCTCGGCGACCTTGGCGACCTCCTCCAGTGCCAGGTCGCGGGAGGAGAGGAAGGCGCGGTGGACCTCGTCCACGGTCTCCGGGTGCTGCGCCAGGTAGTCCCGGCGCACGGCCCACACCGCCATGACGAACGGCAGCCCCGTCCATTCCTTCCACAGCTGGCCCAGGTCGTGGACCTCGAGGCCGGGCTCGGGCAGGTTGCGCAGATACGCGCGGAGCCCGAGGTCACCGATGACGACGGCGGCATCGGCCTCGTCCATCATCCGCTCCAGGTCCGGCTCGCACGTGAAGTAGTCGGGCCGCACACCGAACCGCTCCGAGAGCAGCAGCCGGGCCAGCCGTACGGACGTGCGGGAAGTGGAGCCCAGCGCGACCTTCGCCCCGTCCAGGCTGTCCAGCGGCACACGCGAGACGATCTCGCAGGACATCACCGGACCGTCACAGCCCACCGCGATATCCGGAAGGGCGACGAGCTGATCGGCATTCCTGAGGAATTCGACGAGCGTGATGGGTCCGATATCGAGATCCCCGTTCACCAACTGGTCGCTCAGCTTTTCAGGGGTGTCCCTTGTGAGCTCCAGATCGAGCAGGGAGCCGGTGTGAACAAGACCCCAGTACAGCGGGAGGCAGTTGAGGAACTGGATGTGCCCCACACGCGGACGGGATCTGGGAACCCTTGGAAACTCAGTCACACCCCGGAGCGTACGCCGCGACCCCCGGCGGCCCGTCACAGCCCCGGCCCGGGGGCTCCGGCCCGGGGGCCCCGGCCCGATTCCCGGCGGGCGGTCGCCGGGGAAACCGAGCAGCGCACGGCCGAGATCGTTCACCCTTCCGCCCCACGCGGCACCGTGCTAGGCTCGCCGACAAGTTGCAGTTTGGTTTCCTTGCAGTACAGAGCCTGCGGAGCATGTGACCGCGGGCTCTCGTCGTTTTCAGAGACTTCTTAGCGGGGTTCTGGGAGCAGGGCGACCCTTATAGGCCCAAGGAGGGCTTATGGCTACCGGAACCGTCAAGTGGTTCAACGCTGAAAAGGGCTTTGGCTTCATCGCCCAGGACGGCGGCGGTCCCGATGTCTTCGTCCACTACTCCGCGATCAACGCGACTGGCTTCCGCTCCCTGGAGGAGAACCAGCTCGTGAGCTTCGACGTGACCCAGGGTCCGAAGGGGCCGCAGGCGGAGAACGTCACCCCTCAGTGACCTGAGTCGTACCACCCAAGGAGCCCCCGCCGGAATCGTCCGGCGGGGGCTCCTGCCGTGCGGTGGCGGCGCACGGGGCGAGCGCGGGTCAGGAGCGTTCGTAGCCGCCGATCGCGGCGACCTTCTCCGCGGACGCCGACCGCTCGTCGAAGTGCTGGCCGAGCCATTCGTCGACGAGCGTGCGGGCCAGCTCCAGGCCGATGACGCGCTGCCCGAAGCAGAGCACCTGGGCGTTGTTGCTGAGCACCGAGCGTCGTACGGAGTAGCTGTCGTGGGCCGTGACGGCACGGATGCCCGGGACCTTGTTGGCGCTGATGGCCACGCCCAGGCCGGTGCCGCAGATGAGCAGCGCGCGGTCGGCACCGCCGTCCGCGACCCGGCGGGCGGCTTCCACCGCGACGTGGGGGTACGCGGTGTGCTCGTCGCTGCCGACTCCCACGTCCGAGACCTCGGCCACCCGCGGGTCGCCGCTGAGGTCGCGCTTGATGACCTCCTTGTAGTCGAGACCGGCGTCGTCGCAGCCGACGACGACGCGCAGCTGACCGTGTTCCGGCTGCCGGGTTGCCGTGGTGTCCATGTGGTGTGCTCCTTCATGACTGCGCCGGCCTGCTGACTGCGCTGACCTGCTCATTGCGCCGGGCCGGTCCCGTGCCGAACTCATCGTGTGCGGGCGCTGGAGGGGCGGCCGGGCGGACCGCTGCCGGCGCCCGGCCCGGCGTCGAGCACCGCTCCGAGCACCGCCGCAAGCGAGACGGCTCCGGGGTCCGGCGTGCCGATGCTGCGCTCGGCGAGCGGGCGGGCCCGTCCCAGCAGCGGGCGCAGCCGGGACGTGTCCTGGGCCGCGGTGCGGGCTTTTGCGACCGCCGCCGCGAACGCCTCGCCGGGTGACGTGCCGTTGCCGACGCGTCCGGTGAACTCGGTGACGAACGGCTCGAGCGCGTCGACGAGCGTCTTGTCGCCGGGCGCCGCCTTGCCGAGCGTGGTGACGGCGTCGAGCGCGGACCGCACCGCCTTCACCAACTCCTCAGGACTCGCTGCCCGTTCGGCGGGCAGCGCGGTGCCGAGGGCACGCAGGCCCGCACCCCACAGGGCTCCCGAGGTGCCGCCCGCATCGGCTGCCCAGGCGTCTCCGGCTGCGGCCAGCAGTGCCGCGGGGGCGGCGTGCCGGGCGTGGGCGCTCTCGGCTGCGGCGAGTGCCGCGTCGACCCCGTTGCACATGCCGCGCCCGTGGTCTCCGTCCCCCGCGATCGCGTCGAGGCGGCCGAGTTCGGTCTCCTGCTCGTGCAGCACGGTGTGCGCGGCGCGTAGCGCTCGGACGGCGCCCTCCGAGGTGCCGACGGCAGCTCCGCTCGCGGTGGGAACGGGCCTGGCGGAAGCGGCGCGAGCCGCGGCGGGGCGGGGACGGTGGTCCGGCTCGTTCCGCCGGCCGCCGGGTCCGCCGCCGCGTCCGGCGTCCGCCTCCGCTGGCCCCGTTGCGGCACGGTGCGCGCCGTCCGCCCCCTGCACCCGGATTCCGCGGCGGAAGGCCGGTGTGTCCGCGGACGCCAGCCACAGCCGCTCCAGTTCGTCGTCGAGCCAGGTGAGGCTGAGGGAGCAGCCGGCCATGTCGAGGCTGGTGACCAGCTCCCCCACCTCGGGGCGCACGGGCCGCAGACCCGCCTCGTTCAGGAGCCGGGACACCGCGCCCCACAGCACGTACAGCTCCTCGTACTTGGTGGCGCCCAGGCCGTTGAGCAGGACGGCCACGCGGTCGCTCCCGTTCTCCGCCGCCGGCCGTTCCGCCAGCAGTCCGTCCACGAGCGTGCGGGCCAGATCCTCCGCCGTGTTCAACTCGCTCTCGCTCACGCCGGGTTCACCGTGGATGCCCAGTCCGAGGCCCAGCTTTCCCTCGGGCACCGTGAAGAGCGGGGCGTCCGCTCCCGGCAGCGTGCAGCCGTCGAAGGCCACGCCGAGGGTGCGGGTGCGGGCGTCGGTGCGTTCCGCGACGCGGACGACCTCGTCCAGATCGGCACCTTCCTCGGCGGCCGCGGACGCGGTCTTGAAGACGACGAAGCCGCCGGCGATGCCTCGCCGCAGCGAGCGGTCCGCGGGCGGGGCGCTTGCTATGTCGTCGGTGACGGCGTAGCAGCGGGACGGAATGCCCTCGTCGCTCAACTGCTGTGCGGCGAGGCCGAAGTTGAGCACGTCGCCGGCGTAGTTGCCGAAGAGGAAGACCACCCCTTCTCCGCTGTCCGCCTCGGCGGCGACCGAGTGCGCCTGTGCCGCGGAGGGCGAGGTGAAGACGTTCCCGATGACGGAGCCGTCGGCGAAGCCGGGACCGACGACGCCGCAGAACGCCGGGTAGTGGCCGGAGCCGCCACCCGTCAGGACGGCGACCTTGCCCGACGCCGGACGCGTTGCACGTACCACTCCGCCAGGAACGGCACGTACGTGCTCGGGGTGTGCCGCGGCGAATCCGGTCACCATGTCGTCGGCGAAGCGTGCCGGGTCGTTGAAGAGCCTGGTCATGTCGCACTCCAGCCTTCGCGGGCGGCGGCGAGGCCACGCAGATAGGAGGCGTAGCCGTCCGCGTAGAAGTCGGTGGCCTCGAGGTCCGCGGTGACGGTCCGGCGCCGGGCGCGCCACTGTTCGGCGTCGATGGGTTCACCGAGCGCCTCCCAGCAGATCTGGGCCGCGCCGCGGATGCCCACGGCCTCGTCGCACACGTGCAGGTCGGTGCCGAGCACGGCGGCGAAGATGCGGGCCCACTCGGCGGAACGGGCGCCGCCGCCGCAGGCGGTGACCGCCGCGGAGACGCCCAGGGTTTCCATGCAGTGCCGGGCGGAGTAGGCAACCGACTCGCACAGTGCCCGCACCAGGTCGGCCCGCTGCGTCGCGGGGGTCAGCCCGTCGAGGCGGCCGCGGGCGCGGGCGTCGACAAAGGGGGCCCGCTCGCCGCTGGCCGAGAGGAAGGGCAGCGCGGTCACGCCGGAGGCGCCCCGCGGGGACTGTGCCAGCAGGGTGTCCAGGTCGTCGACGTGCACTCCGAGCATGTCGGTCAGCCAGTCGAGACCGGCGGTGCCGATCATCGCGGGCATGACACGCAGATACCTGTCCGGGCGCGGGGTGGCGACGATCATGCCGGCCGGGTCGTCGCGGACCGGGGGCGCCGAGTCGTCGGTGAGGACCTGACTGGCGAGCGTGGTGCCGATGATGAGGCTGCCCTCGCCGGGTGAGGAGAGTCCGGAGCCGAAGGCGCAGGCGGCGATGTCGAACGGGCCCCCGGACACGGGCAGTCCGGCCGGCAGCCCAAGTTCCGCGGCAACGTCGGGAAGCAGCCGGAAGAGGGTGCCGGGCGGCGCCGGCTCGGCGAGCAGGTGCCGCCGGTCGCCGAGCCCGCACATCTCCAGGGCCGTCTCGTCGTACGTACGGGAGGCGACGTCGAGGAAGGGCTGGGAGGCGTCGGACGCGTCGACCGTGATCTCCCCGGTGAAGCGCTGCACGATCGCGTCGACGCAGTATCCGGCGACGGCGGCGCGCGAGAGGCGCTCCGGCTCGTGGAGAGCGATATGCGCGAGCAGCGGGCCGGGCGAACCGGGGAACATCCCGGCACCGGTGCGGGTATGCACGCCGTGCGCGACGCCTTCGGCGGTCCACTTCTCCAGCACCCCGGCGGCGCGGCCGTCCATCCAGGACAGGGCCCGGCCGACGGGGCGGCCGTCGGCGTCGCGCAGCCAGAGCCCGTCGCCCTGGCCGGTCAGGGCGAGGGCTTCGACGGGTTCGCCGGGGAAGCGGTCGGCAGCCTCGGCGACGGCCTCGCGCACGACCGTGACGACGGTGCCCACGACCTCGTCCAGGTCCTGTTCGACGCGCTGTCCGGGCAGCGTGTGAAGGGTGCTGCGTGCCTCGTGGGGGCGCGTGGCGCGTCCGTCCCGGCTGATCAACTGGGCCTTGGTGAGCGAGGTTCCGACGTCCACCCCGACGATCATGACGGCCCACCCCCGGGACCTGCTCCTGGGTTGGCGACGAAGCGCAGCGGCTCGCCCCGCAGGAAACGGGCCGCTTCTCCCGCGCTGATGGCGGCGGCACGGTGTGCGGTCTGCCGCGTGGCACCCGCGAGATGAGGGGTGGTGATGACGCGACCGCCCCAGCCGGACTTCTCGTGCAACGGCCAGTCCGCGGGCGGGGGTTCGATGTCGTAGACGTCGAGCGCGAGTGCGCCGAGGTGGCCCGAGGCGAGCATCGAGGGCAGCGGCTCGTGGTCGAGGAGCCCTCCGCGTGCGGAGTTGACCAGCACGGCGCCCTGCGGGAGGAGCCGGAGGTTCCCGCCGTCGAGGAGGTGCCGCGTCTCGGGAGTGAGACGGGCGTGGAGGCTGACGAGGGAGCTGCGGGTGAGCAGCTCTTCGAGGGTGACGAGTTCGACGCCGTCCGCCTCCGCCTTGGCCTTGTCGGTGTAGGGGTCGGCGACGAGGACGTGGGCGCCGAAGGCACGCAGGACGCGGGCGACGATCGAGCCTATGGCGCCGTAGCCGACGAGCCCGGCGACCGAACCGTCCAGTTCCAGCCCTGCGTTGTCGTACGCGTAGTAGTCGCCGCGCCAGACGCCCTGCTTCATTTCCGCGTCTGCTGCGGGTATGCGGCGCAGTGCCGCCAGCATCAGTCCGACCGCGAATTCGGCGGCGGCCGCCGCGTTCCGGCCCGGCGCGTAGGAGACGGTGACGCCTGCCTCGGTGGCGGCGGTCAGGTCCACGTTGACCGGACCGCCCCGGCAGACGCTGATCAACCGCAGCGCGGGGGCGCCGCGGATGACCTTCGCCGTGAAGGGCGCCATCTGGGTCAGCGCGATCTCGGCATCGCCGAGGGCTTCGAGGACGGCGTCCTCGGTTCCGCTGGCCTCGTCGACTCCCCCGTCCGGTCCGCCGACAGGGCCGAAGGGTTCCACCGGCCAGGACGAGCGGAGGGTGCGGAAGTCGAGAGGGGCACCTGGCGCGGCGTCCCGCAGCGCGTCGGTGAAGAGCTCGGGGGCGACGAACTCGTCGCCCGCTGCCAGGACTGCGGTCATGGCCGGTCACCTTCCCTGAGCCGGCCGGTCAGGAAGCTGCTGACGGCGGCGTGGTCGGGGGCGGCGAAGGACGCCCGGGCCAGTGCGTCCTCTGCCGGTGCGTACTGCGGGTTGGGGATCGCGACGACGGTCATCCCGGCAGCGGCGGCGGCCCGCAGCCCGTTGCTGGAGTCCTCCACGGCCAGGCAGTCCACGGGCGGAACGCCCAATCTGCGTGCGGCGGCCAGATAGACGTCCGGGCTGGGCTTGCCGCGCGGTACCTCGGCACTGGAGACCGTGGCCTTGAAGTGGTGGTCGATCCCGTGCCGTACGAGCACGGCATCGATGACGCGGCGCGGAGCGGAGGACGCCAGGGCGACCGGGGCAAGCGCGGCGGACTCGGCCACCATCTCCCGTGCGCCGGGCAGCAGTTCGATCCGGCCCTGCTCAAGAGCGGTGATCATGCCGTCCACCACCATTCGTTCGGTCTCCTGCGCAGTGTCCCCCGCGCCTGCGAAGTCCGTGAGAAAGGCCGCCCACTCCGGGGCGCTCATGCCCTGGCAGCTCCTGGTCTGCTCGGCTCCCCACCGTGCGCCGCGCTCGGCGGCGAACGAGGTCCACAGCTCCTCCCAGAGGTGCTCACTCTCGACGAGCACTCCGTCCATGTCGAACACCACTGCTGCAGCCACGGCAGACACTCCTCACGTCGCGGTGACAGCAAATTAACATCGCTCCTGTTACTTGTCACCAGTACAGTGTTAGAGAGTTCGGCAGAGCCGTGATTCCGGGGTGGGTCCCGGTGCGGGGCCGGGCAGACGAGGGGTCCACCACGAGGCAGGATGGTCCGCATGACCGCCCAGGGAGCACGCGCCACACGCCGACAGCGACAGCAGAGGATCATCGATCACGTGCTGACCCACGGCGACGCCACCGTCGCCTCGCTCACCGAACTGACCGGCGTCAGCCTCATGACGGTGCACCGCGACATCGCGGACCTCGCCGACCAGGGCATCCTCCGCAAGTACCACGGAGGTGTCTCCGCGCAGCCCTCCACGGTCTTCGAATCCAGCTCCGACTTCCGGCTGCACTCGCACACCGAGGCCAAGGAGGCGCTGGCACGCGAGACGCTCTCCCTCATCTCCCCCGGGATGTCGCTGATGCTCGACGACTCGACCACGGCGCTGGCGCTGGCCAGGATGCTGCCGCAGGTGGGACCGCTGACGGTGGTGACCAACTACCGGCTCATCCTCGAGGAGTTGCGCGGCGCCGAGGACATTCGCCTGATCTGCATCGGCGGCGAGTACTCCCGTACGCACGACTCCTGGATCGGCCTGCCGGCCCTGGAGATGATCGGCGGTTTCTCCGTCGACGTCACCGTGCTCTCCACGTCCGCGATGACCGCGGCCATGACCTATCACCAGGAGCAGGAGATCGTCGCCGTCAAGCGCGCGATGCGGGAGACGGCAGGCGTGAGCGTGCTGCTGATGGACGGCAGCAAGGTAGGGCGCAGCGCGCTGCACCGGCTGGCCGGCGTGGAGTCGTTCGACCATGTCCTGCTGACCGGCCCCGCCGACGATGACCTGCTCGTCGCGATGGGCAAGCTGACCGACGTCCGCGTCGTCGACGTGCCGTAGGTAATCTCACAGCACTTCCAGTTAGTTCTAACACAACTATTGATATTTCTCTCACGCGGCCTGAGTATCTGCGGCACCAAGGTGTGAAGCTCAGGTTGGAGGCCGTGATGCCGGGACGTGCTGCGGAACCCCCCGCGACCGCGGGGACGGAAAAGGGGCGGGAAGGTCTGCTGGACCGGATCGGCATCCCCAAGTCACTGCTGCTGGGCTACGCCGGTGTGCTGCTCTTCATGATCGGCGACGGCGTCGAGGCCGGCTACATCGCGCCGTACATGGCGGATCACGGCGCCGGCACGGACGTCAGGGCCGGCTATGTGATGACCGTCTACGGCGTGACGGTGATGCTGGCCTCCTGGTTCTCCGGGGCGCTCGCCGAGGTCTGGGGCCCACGCCGGGTGATGTGGCTCGGGCTGTGGATCTGGATCGTCTTCGA
Organism: Streptomyces sp. TAA486; assembly: GCF_000426165.1. Lineage (NCBI taxonomy): Bacteria > Bacillati > Actinomycetota > Actinomycetes > Kitasatosporales > Streptomycetaceae > Streptomyces > Streptomyces sp. TAA486. The sequence continues at coordinate 48,420 of NZ_AUEV01000021.1, forward strand.
CGCCCTCTACCTGCTGGTCGCCCTCGGCGCCGAGAACTACCCGATGATGCTGGTGACTTACGGCATCCGAGGCTTCGGCTATCCGCTCTTCGCGTTCGGCTTCCTCGTGTGGATCACCGATACGGCTCCGAAGGCCCGCCTGGGCACGGCCGTCGGCTGGTTCTACTTCGCCTTCACCGGCGGCCTTCCCACCCTCGGCTCCCTGTGGGCGAGCCTGACGATTCCGCCCCTCGGAGAGCTGGGCACCCTCTGGTCCGCGCTCGGGCTCATCGCCGCGGGCGGCCTGCTGTCGCTGTGCGGGGCGCGTGCACGAGCGGGCGGTGACAGGCTGGCTCCGTCCGAACTCACCACCGGGCAGAGCCTGTTCAACAGCGTCTCCATCGTGAAGTCCCACCCGCGCGTCGTGGTGGGCTGCGTCGTACGGATCATCAACACGGCACCCGAGTTCGGCATGCTCGTGTATCTGCCGCGGATCTTCTCCGACGACGTCGGCTTCGGCACCGACAAGTGGCTCCAGCTGCTCGCGATCATCTACGGCACGAACATCTTCTTCAATCTCATCTTCGGGGCGCTGTCCGACAGGATCGGCTGGCGCACCACCATCGCGGGATTCGGCGCGCTGGGCTGTGCGATCAGCGTGAGCGTCCTCTACTTCGTACCGACGTGGCTGGGCCCCGACTACTACTGGGTGGCCGTGCTGGCCGGCATGCTCTACGGCGCCACGCTCGCAGGGTTCGTACCCATCTCGGCGCTCATCCCGTCGATGGCCCCGGAGAACAAGGGCGGCGCGATGGCTCTGCTCAACCTGGGCGCGGGCGGCGCGGCGTTCGTGGGGCCGGCGCTGGCGAGCCTCTTCTTCCCGCTGGCCGGTGCGGGCGGCGTCACCATCGTCTTCACGGCGCTGTATCTCGTGGCCCTGGCGCTGACGTTCGTCCTCAAGCTGCCCGAGGAGAAGGGCGGTTCGGTCCCCGACGGCACCCCGGACGGCGGCGGCCCCGCCGAGCGGGCCGCCGAGCCCGCGGCGGCGAAGGCCTCCGCCGCCGCGCCGACGAGCGGACCGTAGAGCGGCCGCAGCGCGCCGGGCCCGTACGGAGACGTGCGGACCCGGCGCGTATGCGCGTACATGGGCCCGCGCAGGAGCGGTGATTGAAACTGTGAACAGCCCGGCAAATAGGGAAGATTCCCTGCTCAGGGTCTGTACGTGTGTGCTAAAAGTGAATCCGCTGTGGGGTCAATTTGTGGCCGCGGCAGTACCGTCTGTCATGCACCGGGTTAAGGGGACCATCGGGAAACGCTCGGAGCACGGGAGCTGCTCATGTTGACCACATGCCCGCACTGCGGCACCAGATCGCCTGCGACGGCAGACGCCTGCGCCGGATGCGACCGCGCCTTGTATCCACTGACGGCGCCACCGCCGCCGCCACCTTTCAAGTTCCGTACCAGGACCAACTATGTCCGGCTGGGGATCACTCTGGGCGTCATGGCCCTCCTGGTCGGCGCGGGAACGTCCTCCGGCATCCTGATGAACCGTGAAGACGCCCGGGACAACCGTGCGTCCGACAATCAGGTCTCGCAGTACAAGATGGTCGACACGGGGGCGTCCCCCGAGCCCTCGGCGACCACCGAGGCGGCATCGCCGAAGCTCAAGAAGAAGAAAAAGGCCAAGTCTCCCAGTCCCTCCACGAGCAAACCGGCCACGAGCGCACCCGCGAAGCCCAAGCCTCCCCAGAACCCGTCCCCCGGCAACGGACTGCCGGCCGGATTCCGCACCGTCGTCGACGACAGGGGCTTCTCCCTTGCCGTGATGAAGGGCTGGGACCGCAGGGAGCTGAGCCCCACCCAGGTCGGCTACATGCCGCCGACCGGCGACGAATACCTCCAGATCAGCGAGGTGGAGGGCGCACCGAAGGCCTCCTTCATCAACTACCTGGAGACGGAGCAGGCCATGCAGGAGTCGTCCAACGGCTACCAGCGCATCAGCCTGTCGCACGTCGAATACCAGGGGCACCCGGGCGCGCGCTGGGAATTCCTCTACACGCCGGAGTCGGGCGAGCAGATGCACGTCGTGCAGCAGGCGTACATCGACAACGAGGGCACCGAGTACACGATCTACGTCGAGGCCAGGCACCGCCTGTGGGACTCCGGTACGGAGCAGGTCTTCAGCACGGCTCTCGACACGTGGAAGCAGCCCTAGAAGACAGGTGAGGGCACGACGGCCGGCTGAAGGGAGCGGGTTTCAAGTCCCTCACGGTCAGGGGCGGCCGACCGTTTCCCCCTGGTCCACCGCCCCTGACGTCTGAGCACCGCCCGGGCGCCGCGCGGGGCGTCGCACACCCCTCGTGTGCGGGCCCCGCACGGCGCCCGTTGGTGTGCGGGCCCCGTACGGCGCCGGACAGTGCCCGCGTGTTACTTCCGTACGCCGCAGTTCGAGCCGCTGTTGAAGTACTCCTCGTCCCCGATGACACCGCTCCACTCGATGCAGTGCCCGGCGCCCTCCTCCACGTAGACGGGGCCCGCGTAGGTGGTGAACTCGCCCTCATCGACGACCGGTTCGGTCTCCTGGTCGTCGAGAAGCACGCGGACCGAGGCCGCCATGTGGACGGGGTCGTCCTTCGCGTTGCGCACGGTGACGACGCAGTTCTTGCCGTTCCTCGAGTTGTACGTCAGGAAGACGGTGCCCAGGTCGGCGATCCCGGCGGAGTTCACCACCGAGTACCCGGCGCCGCACGCCCCGTTGTAGGCGGCCTTCGGTGCGGGACTCGCGGCAGCGGCGGCACCCGGCGTCGCGCCGGTGGCGGTCGTCGCCGCGGAGGCGGAGCCCGCGGTGGCCATCAGGCCCGTGCCCGCGGCGAACAGGGTGACGGCTGCCAGCGCAGCACTCTTCGAACGCATAACTGTTCCCCCAGTCATGGTCATGTGTCGTGCCCGGTCGATGGTCGGTCGATCGGGACCGGCGGCGTCCGCCGGTCCACCAGAAGAGACCGGCGAACAGATGCGGGGGTTGTACACGGATCTCGGCCAAACCGACGGGCGGTCGGTGACACCGACCACTCGGGGTGGACGTGTTGCGGTGCTGACCGGCACGCCAGTCAGCACTACAACGGTCATTCACCTGCATTTTCTGTCGGATCTTCGCTATCGATGTTGCGTTTTCCTCAATGCGCTCGTACGGTGACGCCCATGCAGCAGGAGTCAGGGAGCCGGATCGCGGACGCCGTCGGCGACGTCTCCGCACGCGTACGGCAGGTGATCGGCGAAGTCGGTTGCAGCCAACGGGAGTTCGCGCGGCGCATCGTCATGGACCCCTCGAAGCTCTCCCGCTCCCTGGGCGGCAGCCGCCGCTTCACCGTCGCCGAACTGGCGCGCATCGCCGACGCGGGCGACGTGGACGCAGCGTGGCTGCTGGGTTCGGGCGCGGGAGCCGGTGCGGGTGGACGCTCCGGCTCCCGGAGGGACAACGGCGACGCGGCCGGGAGCGCCGTGTCCGCGGCGCCCGAGGGCGGCCGGCCACTCCAGATCGTCCGCGAGACGGTGCGCCTCATCGCCGAATCCGGCTTCCACGCCGTCCGCGTCTCCGACATCGCCGAGGCATGCGAGACGAGCACCGCCGCCATCCACTACCACTTCCCCGGCCGGGCCGAACTCCTCGAGGCCGCCATCCGCTGGTGCATGGACGAGGACACCGCACGCCGGGCCGCCCGCACCGCGGAAGCCGGCGACGCGGCGGACGAACTCCGCCAGCTCATCGACCTCCAGATCCCGTCCGGCCCGCAGCAGCGCCAGCAGTGGCTGGTCTGGCTCGACCTGTGGGCGGAGGCGGCCCGTTCCACCGCGGTAGGCCAACTCCACGTCGACTACTACCGGCAGTGGCGTGCGACCGTCGCCGACGTGATCCGGCGGGGCATCGCGCAAGGCGTCTTCCGCGAAGTGGACCCGGAGTTCGCCGCCCTGCACCTCACCGCGCTCATCGACGGCCTCGCCGCCCAGGCACTGGCCACGGCCCCGGCCCGGCTGGGAACACCTCCCGAAACGGAGCCCCAGGGCCATGGCGCCGAAACCATGCGGACCGCGCTCCTCGCCCATGTCGAGACGGAGCTCGCCGCGACGCCCGCCCCGTAGCCGACCGACGCACCGCACAGCCGCAGCCATCCGGACAGCCGACTGCCGGTCGCATCCCTACTCCGTCCGACCCTCAACCGTCCCGTATCCCTGTCCCGTCAGGCCCGTCAGGCCCGTCAGAGCGGAGGAAGACCATGCCCATGAACAGCTCCGTCATCATCACGTGCGCGCTCACCGGCGCCGGCGACACCGTCGGCCGCAGCCCGCACGTCCCGGTGACTCCCGAGCAGATCGCACGCTCCGCCGTCGAGGCCGCGGGCGCCGGCGCCGCAGTGGTGCACATCCACGTGCGCGACCCGGAGACCGGCGCGGGGGCACGCGACCCCCGCCTCTACCGGGAGGTCGTCGAGCGGATCAAGGAGACCGGAACCGACGTCGTCATCAACCTGACCGCGGGCATGGGCGGCGACCTCGTCATCGATCCGGAGAACCCGCTGACGCACCTGCCCGGCACCGACCTCGTCAGCGGCATCGAACGGCTGCCGCACGTCGAGGACCTGCTCCCCGACATCTGCACCCTCGACTGCGGCTCGCTCAACTTCGGTGAGGGCAGCAACCTCTACGTCTCCACACCCGACATGCTCCGTGCGGGCGCCAAGCGCATCCAGGAGCTGGGCGTACGGCCGGAACTGGAGATCTTCGACACCGGTCAGCTGTGGTTCGCCAAGCAACTCCGGGACGAGGGACTGCTGGACGACCCGACCGTCTTCCAGCTGTGCATGGGCATCCCGTGGGGTGCGCCCGCTGAGCCGGGCGTCCTGAAGTCCATGGTCGACATGCTGCCGGAGGGCGCACAGTGGGCCAGCTTCGCGCTGGGACGGATGCAGATGCCGTGGGTCGCGCAGTCGATCCTGCTCGGCGGCAACGTGCGGGTCGGTCTGGAGGACAACCTCTACCTCAGCAGGGGGGTCAAGGCGACCAACGGCCAACTCGTCGAGCGCGCTGTGCAGATCACCGAGCTGCTGGGCGCCCAGGTCGCCACGCCCGACCAGGCCCGTGAACGCCTCGGGCTGAAGCCCCGCGCCTGAGCGGCGGTCCGGCGGCCCCTGAGCGGGTCTGCCGCCTCCCCGGCGGGCAGTCCCGGCCTCCTGAGACCCGAACCCCCGCACCCCCGGACTCCCGCACCCCGCACTCCCGCACTCCCGCAGCAGCAACCGTGAGGACACCACCAGAATGACCGCACCCTCCCCCGGCCCCTTCGCCGCTGCCTGCCCGCCCGAGGCCGTGCGCCGTGTCGCCTGCGTCGGAGCCGGCGTGATCGGCGGCGGCTGGGCGGCTCACTTCCTCGCCCGTGGCTACGACGTCACCGCCTGGGACCCGGCACCCGACGCCGAACAGAAGCTCCGACGGCTCGTCGACGCCGCCTGGCCCGCCCTGGAGCAGCTCGGCCTCGCCGAGGGCGCTTCTCCCGCACGGCTCACCGTGGTACCCGAACTCCGTGACGCCGTCGCCGACGCCGAGTTCGTACAGGAGAGCGCGCCCGAGAAGCTGGAGCTCAAGCGCTCGCTGCTGGCCGAGCTGGACGCCGCCGCCCGGCCGGGCGTCGTCATCGCCTCGTCCACGTCCGGCTATCCCATGACCGACATGCAGGGCGAGGCCGCGGACCCGGGGCGGCTGCTGGTCGGCCATCCCTTCAATCCGCCGTATCTCATCCCGCTCGTCGAAGTCGTCGGCGGCGAGTCGACCGACCCGGGCGCCGTCGAGTGGGCGTCGCGCTTCTACGAGGTGGCGGGCAAGTCCGTCATCACCATGGACCGCGAACTGCCAGGCTTCATCGCCAACCGCCTCCAGGAGGCGCTGTGGCGCGAGGCGCTGCACATGGTCGCCAACGGCGAGGCGTCGGTAGGCGACATCGACGCCTCGATCACCGAAGGCCCGGGGCTGCGCTGGGCGTTCATGGGGCCCTGCCTCACGTTCGCGCTCGCCGGCGGTGAGGGCGGAATGGCCCACATGCTGGACCACTTCGGCCCGTCGCTGAAGTCGCCGTGGACGCGGCTGGAGGCGCCGGAGCTCGACGCCCCGCTGCGTGATGCCATGGTCGAGGGGTGCGAAGAGGCGGCCGCCGGTCGTTCCATCGCACAGCTCGTGGCCGAGCGCGATCAGGGTGTCATCGACGTGCTCCGGGCGACGGGCCGCCTGCCGCAGAGCAGTGGGGGGCACAAGGACCGAGGAGACGCGACAGCCGAAGGAGAGAGCACGTGAGCACCGATCAGGGCGAGACGAGCGAGGGGCAGGCCGCAGCGCGGAGCGAGCCGCCCGCCGAGCAGCGGAGCGACGGGACCACGCCGGGCTCCGGTTCCGGACCCGTTTCCGGCTCGGGTTCCGGTTCCGCACAGGACGGGCTCATCCCGGACCACACGGCGACCGTGCGCCCGGAGTGGATCGACTACAACGGCCACATGAACGAGGCGTTCTACGTGCTCGTCTTCGGGCACGCCACGGACGCCATGATGATCGAGACCGGCATGGGCCAGCAGTACCGCGGCGAGAGCGGATGTTCCCTGTACACGGCGGAGGCCCACGTCCGCTATCTGCGCGAGGTCTCGGAGGGCACCGAACTCACCGTGCGCACAAGGATCCTGGGAGTCGACGCGAAGAAGGTGCGGCTCGTCCTGGAGATGCGGGCCGCGAACAGGAAGGACCCGGTGGCAACGTCCGAGCTGCTGATGATCCATGTCGATCAGTCGGCGGGCCGCGCCGCACCCTTCCCCGACGCCGTTCGTGAACGCTTCGCGTCGCTGACGGAGAAGGCACCGCCGTGGGCCGGCAGCTCGATCGGGCCGGTGCCCACGCCATAGGGCCGGACGCCGCCCCGCCCCACTCCCCACAGGACCAGCGCGTCGCCACGCGGCGTCTCACATGACCGTCCGCATCGCGGTCATGCGTTGACGCGGCCGAGGCGCCACCCGCAAAATGCGGTCATGATCCAGCACACCTGTACCGCCGCCGGACGCCTCAGCGTGCCGTGGCGGCGCGGGTGTGAGCGGTCCGGTCGATAGCGCGTCGCATCGCGCACGCGGGCGTCGCACACGCAGCTGTGCGACGCCGACTCCCTCAGCCGACCGTCGACTTCGAAGGATCATCACCATGACCGTCACCCCCTCAGCCACCCCTGTCCTGCGCGACGCCCGCGTGCCCGCCGACGGCATGTACGAGGGCCGCCGCACCCTGAACCGCCTGCCCGAGGGCACTTGTGAACGCCCGTACGAGCTCTTCGACATCGCGCCGCAGGGCCGCCTGATCGGCGCCGAGATCAGCGGCGTCGACCTGTCGCGTCCGCTCACGCCCGAGCTGCGCGAGGAGCTGAACAGGGCGCTCCTGGAGTGGAAGGTGCTCTTCTTCCGCGGCCAGGGCATCACTTCGCAGCAGCAGCGCGACTTCGCCGCGAACTGGGGCGAGCTGGAGACCAACCCGCTGCTGGCACGCGGCTCCTCCGCCGAGGTCGTCCGCTTCGAGAAGGGCGGCAGCGGCGCGCCGACCTTCGAGAACGTCTGGCACACGGACGTCACCTTCCGCGAACGGCCGGCCCTCGGAGCCGTGCTCCAGCTCCACGAGGTGCCGGCCGTCGGCGGCGACACCATGTGGGCGGACATGGCCGCCGCGTACGACAACCTGCCCGACACGGTGAAGGCACGCATCGACGGTGCGACCGCCGTGCACGACTTCATCCCGGGATTCGCCCGGTTCTACGGCCCGGAGCGGCTGATCCCGATGCAGGAGGAGTTCCCGCCCGTCGAACACCCGGTGGTGCGCACGCACCCCGAGACGGGCCGCCGGATGCTCTTCGTGAACACCTCCTTCACCACGCACATCGTGGGCATGGACCGCGACGAGAGCGACCGGCTGCTGAGCTTCCTCGTCCGGCAGGCGCACGTGCCGGAGTACCAGGTGCGCTTCCGCTGGCAGGCCGGCGACATCGCGTTCTGGGACAACCGCGCGACGCAGCACTACGCGGTCGACGACTACGCCCCGCACCGGCGGGTCGCGGAGCGCGTCGCGATCGCCGGCGACCGGCCCTACTAGGAGCAGCCGGCCCCGGGAGGAACGGGCACGGCCCCGCCCCCGGGGTTCCGCGACGGAACACACGGGGGCGGGACGGCTTCCGAAGCGCGTGCGTGCCGCCGGCGTCGAAAGGGCCGCGGCCGACGGCCCGTTCACGCCATTCGCGCAGCGCACCCGCGGGACGCCTGATGCCCGCGGGACGAGGAAGCGCTGGTGTGCTCGGCGCCCGTGCGACGCAGGGGGCGCAACGTTGTGCTCTGCGTGCACAAGTGCGGCGCAACCCCTTCACGAGATACTGACGGGTCAGTACGTTCCATCCCAACGAGCCCAGCATTTCTGAATCGTTGGGAGACCCCCCATGCAGAGCTCCATCCGAAGAAGCGGCCCTCGTACCGGAGGAGCCCGAACCAGAGCGGTCACCGCAACAATGGCGGTGGCCGCTCTGTGTGTTTCCGGAGGCGCGGTGGCACCCGCCGCCGCTGCCGCCGGCGGTCACGCAGCCGCTCCCCACACCGCGAGCAAGGGCACGAGCACCGCCGCGGCCGGGCAGCCCGGAGACGTCGTCAGCGCCGAACCGAGCGAGTTCCAGGTCTTTCCGGGCGTGCCCATCCCCACCCACGCCTGGACGATCAAGTACAACTCGACCGACGCGAACGGGAAGTCCAACACCGTCTCCGGCACCGTCCTCGTCCCCCAGGACGACCGTGAGGGCCCGCGCCCCCTGCTGACCTACGCGGTGGGCACCGTCGGAATCGCCGACCAGTGCGCGCCGTCCGTCAACTTCCCGGTGGGCAAGACGAAGGAAGCCCCGCTGATCGAGGGGGCCTTGCTGCGCGGCTGGGCCGTCGCCGTCACCGACTACGAAGGGCTGGGGACGCCCGGCACGCACACCTACACCGTCGGCCGGGCCGCGGGCACCGCGGTGCTGGACGCGGCCCGCGCCGCCCAACGCCTGCCCGGGGCGCAGGAGAAGGGGGTCACCCAGGAGTCACCCGTCGGCATCATGGGCTACTCGCAGGGCGGCCAGGCCAGCGGCTGGGCGGCGGAGCTCGCCGGCTCCTACGCCCCCGAGCTGAAGGTCAAGGGCACCGCCAGCGGCGGCGTCCCGGCGGACCTGCCGAAGGTCGCGGAGTACAACGACGGCGACGAGGAGGCCGGCCTGGTGCTGATGTCCGCCATCGGCCACGACGCCGCGTACCCCGAACTCGGCCTGGACCGCTACCTCAACGACGAGGGCAGGCGGATCACAGGGATCATGAAGGAGGGGTGCCTGGCCGAGGCGTCGGAGGCGGGCGCGAACAAGTCAGTCGAGGACGTCACCACGAAGGATCCCAACCAGGAACCGGACTGGCAGCAGCGTCTCGCCGAGGACAAGCTCGGCACCAAGGCGCCGGGCGCGCCCGTGTACCTGTACCACGGTGAGGCCGACGAGATCATCCCGTACGACGTCGGGAAGCAGCTGCGCGCCGACTGGTGCGCGAAGGGCAACACCGTCGAGTGGACGAGCTTCCCGCTGTCCCCGCACGCGGGCACGGCGATCCTCGCCTCGATCCCGGCGATGAACTGGCTCTCCGACCGCTTCAAGGACGAGTCCACACAGGGCGACTGCGGCAGCTGAGCCCCGGCACGAACCGCGCCCGCAACGGATCCCGGCCCCGTCGGCCTGCGCAGGACGCAGGTCAGCGGGGCCGGTGGGCCGGGATCCCCTCGACGAGGCGGAAGCTTTCGAAGACGACCTCCGTCCTGTCGCCGACGGTGAACTCCGGGTCGCCGAGCGCCGTACGCATCGCGCTGCTGTGACGCCTGCGAGGGCCCCGCTGAACATCGCGGGGGACGCCGAAGACTCGCCGAACGCTGCCGCGCCCCGGGTCACCGGTCGTAGAGTTTCGCGATCTCCCGTTCGAAGTCCCGCAGGATCGCAGCCCGCTTCAGCTTCAGGGACGGGGTCAGGTGCCCGGCGTCCTCGGTGAAGTCCTGTGGGAGGACAGCGAATCGGCGGATCGATTCGGCGCGGGAGACCATCCGGTTCGTCTCGTCGACCGCCTGCTGGAGATTGGCGAGCAGGTCGCCGTCCCGGACGAGCTGTTCAGGGGTGAGGTCCTGCTTCTTGTGCATCTGCTGCCAGTGCGCGAGACCGTCCGGTTCGAGGGTGATCAGCGCGGTGATGTACGGCCGGTCGTCGCCGATGACGAGGCATTGGCTGACGAGCGGATGTGCGCGCAGCCAGTCCTCCAGGGGCGCCGGGGCGATGTTCTTGCCGCCGGAGGTGATGATGAGGTCCTTCTTGCGGCCCGTGATCGTCAGATAGCCCTCGTCGTCGAGGGTGCCGATGTCGCCGGTCGCGAACCAGCCGTCGTGCCCGACATCCGGGATGGCGCCGTTCCGTTGCGGGTCCCAGTAGCCGCCGAAGACGTGCGCGCCCCTCAGCAGCACCTCCCCGTCGTCGGCGATCCGCACCGCCGTGCCCGGAACGGGCCAGCCGACGGTGCCCAGGCGGGGCTTGAGCGGCGGGGTACACGTGGAGGCCGCGGTGGTCTCGGTGAGCCCGTAGCCCTCGAACACCGAGATCCCGGCGCCCTCGTAGAACGCGGCGAGGCGCGAACCGAGCGGTGAACCACCGCTGATGACGTAGCGGCAGCGGCCGCCGAGCGCCGCACGTATGCGGCGGTAGACCAGCAGGTCGTACAGGCCGCGCGCCGCCTTCAGACCGGCGCGGGGGCCGCTCCCGCGTCCGTGCTCCTGCTCCTCGACGGCCTCGCCGTAGCGGCGTGCGATGCGCGCGGCGCGGTCGAACGAGGAGGCGCGGCCCATCTTCTCGGCCGTGGCGCGCCCGGTGTTGTAGACCTTCTCCAGCACGTACGGGATGCCGAGCAGGAACGTCGGGCTGAAACCCCCGAGATCGGCGAGGAGTTCCTCGGTCTGGATGCTCGGCGCGTGCCCGAGCCGTACGCGGGCCCGCATGCACCCGACGGCGACCATCCGCCCGAAGACGTGCGAGAGCGGCAGGAAGAGCAGCGTCGAGGCCGGGTCCTTGCTGACGGACTTGAAGACGGGGTGCAGCAGTTCGATGGCGTTGTCGATCTCGGCGAAGAAGTTGCCGTGGGTGAGGACGCAGCCCTTGGGCTGCCCCGTCGTGCCCGAGGTGTAGATGAGGGTCGCGATGTGTTCGGGGCCGACGAGCCCGCGCCGCTCCGCGACCGCTTCGTCGTCCAGGTGCCTGCCGGACGCCGCGATCTGGGAGAGCCCACCGGCGTCGAACTGCCAGAGGTGTTCGAGTGCGGGCATGGCGCCGCGCTCCGCGGAGAGCATCCGCGACTGCTCGACGTTCTCCACGGCGCAGCCGCGGGCGCCGGAGTGCTGGAGTATGTAGCGGGCCTGAGAGCTGGAGGACGTCGGATAGATGGGCACGGTGACGAGCCCGGCGGCCCAGCCCGCGAAGTCGAGGAGCGTCCACTCGTACGTGGTGCGGGCCATGATGGCGATCCGGTCCCCCGCCTCGAGGCCGAGACCGATCAGGCCCTTCGCGACGTTCAGGACCTCGTGCGCGAACTCGGAGGCGGTCACGTCCCGCCAGGTTCCGTCCGGCTGCTTGCGGCTGAGCACCGCCTCGAAGGGTGCCTCGACGGCGTTGTCGAACGGGATGTCGCCGAGGGAACCGCTCGTGACCACGGGTGCGAACGGAGGCATGCTGACCTGCCGCACGACGCCGTCCAGCACCTCCTTCTCCGGCTCGACGAGCGTGGGGCCCGCGGAGGCGGGCGCCGGGACTGGGCTGGCGGGCTGGGTCGTCACGAGCGGCTCCTGTTCGTGAGGTACCTCGTTGAATTCGGCTGGTTCAGCGGACCGGCGGAGCCGGCGGACAGAGGAAGGACACTCAGGCCCTCTCCAGTACGGCGGTCACCCCCTGGCCCCCCGCCGCGCAGACGGAGATCAGGCCCCGCGCCCCCGCTTCGGCGCCCTCCCGCTCCGCGAGGAGCTTGGCGAGGGTGGCGACGATGCGGGCGCCGGTCGCGGCGAACGGGTGTCCGGTGGCCAGCGAGGAGCCGGCGACGTTGAGGCGTTCACGGTCCACGGGCGCGAGCCCGCGCTTCTCCCAGGCCGCGAGCGTGGCCAGCACCTGGGACGCGAACGCCTCGTGGATCTCGAAGAGTTCGAAGTCCTCGATGCCGAGTCCGGCGCGCTCCAGCATCCGGGGCACGGCGTACGCGGGCGCCATCAGCAGCCCGTCCTCGCCGGGCCCGCCGTCCTCGTCGTAGAAGCTGACGGCTCCCGTCTCGTAGGCGGAGAGATACGCCAGCGGCGCGAGACCGTGCCTCTCCGCCCACTCCTCACTGGCGAGCAGCACCGTCGCGGCGCCGTCGGTGAGCGGTGTGGAGTTGCCGGGCGTCATCGTCGCGTCCGGTTCGGAGGTGCCGAAGACGGGCTTCAGCTCGGCGAGTTTGTGCGCGGAGGTGCCGGGACGCAGGTTCTGGTCGCGTGCCAGGCCCTGGAAGGGGACGACGAGGTCGTGCAGGAAGCCGCTGTCGTAGGCGGTGGCCAGGTTGCGGTGGCTGGCGGCGGCGAGCGTGTCCTGGTCGTACCGGGTGATGCCCCAGTCGCGTGCGGTGCGGGCCGCGTGCTCCCCCATGGACAGGCCGGTCCGCGGTTCGGCGTTGCGCGGGATCTCCGGTACGAGATGGCGCAGGCGCACGCGGGAGAGTTCCTTCGCCCGGTCCTTGAACGTCTTGGCCCTGCGCGTCGCGAGGAGGATGCGTCGCAGCTCGTCGTTGACGCCGAGCGGTGCGTCGGAGGCGGTGTCGGCCCCGCCGGCGATGCCCGCTTCGGTCTGGCCCAGAGCGATCTTGTTGGCCACGGCGATGACCGACTGCAGACCGGTTCCGCACGCCTGCTGGACGTCGTAGGCGGGAGTGCGCGGGTCGAGCCGGGAGCCGAGGACGGTCTCCCGCGCGAGGTTGAAGTCACGGCTGTGCTTGAGCACGGCACCGGCGACGAACTCCCCGACCCGGCGTTCGCCGGTCAGCCCGAACCGCTCGATCAGTCCGTCGAGTGCGGCCGAGAGCATCTCCTGGTTGGAGCAGGACGCGTACGGTCCGTCCGAACGCGCAAAAGGGATGCGGCTTCCGCCGATCACGGCGACGCGTCGCGGGGTGGAACCAATGAGGCCGCTGGAACTCATCCTCGACCAAACTCCTGACCTGTAAGTAACCTTACTCGGAAGTAAATCTACGCGAGCTGGAGGAATCGGGGAATGGCTGACCGATATCTGCATTGGACCAACACAAGGCCCGGCCGCCTCCTGACCCGCCGGCTCGGCCTCCCCCGTCCCGTACCGCTGCACCGCTGGTCGGCGGAGCGGCCCGTGCTCGGAGGCGGCCCTTCCCCTCACCCTGTGCTGCACCTGACGCCCGTGCCGCCTCGCGGCGGCGAGGCCGACGCCGGTGCGCACACGAAGGAGCTCGCGGCGGTGCTCGCCGGTGCCGGCCTCCCCGTCCGTACGAACACCGACGGTGCGGAACCGGGCGGACGCCATGCCGCCGTGGTCGTCGACGCTACGGGCATACGCGACGTACCGGAACTGCGCCGGGTGCATGAATGCCTCCACCCCGTCCTGCGATCCGTCGTCCCGTGCGGCCGCGTCGTGGTGCTCGCCGCGCGCCCCGACGACGCCGACCACCACCAGGCCGCGGCGCAGCAGGCTTTGGAGGGCTTCGTGCGCTCGCTGGCGAAGGAGACAGGTGGCGGACGCACGGCGCAGCTGGTGCGGCTCGCGCCCGGAGCCACGGCCGCTGACGCCGAGTCGACTCTCCGCTTCCTGCTCTCGCCCAGGTCGGCCTACGTCAGCGGCCAGGTCATCGAGATCGGCGAGCACGCGTCCGCCGGGGCCGCCGCAGAGACCCCCGCGATCGACTGGGAACGCCCGCTCCAGGGCCGTACCGCGCTGGTCACGGGCTCCGCGCGCGGCATCGGCGAGTCCGTCGCGGCGACGCTGGCACGGGACGGCGCCCACGTCGTCTGCCTCGATGTCCCGCAGGCGGAGGCCGATGTGAACCGCGTCGCCGAGACCCTCGGCGGCACGGCGCTGCCGCTCGACATCACCGCGGACGACGCGGGTGCCCGCATCGCGGAGGCGCTGCCGGGCGGCGGCCTGGACGTGCTCGTCCACAACGCGGGCATCACCCGGGACCGCAAGCTCGTCAACATGACGGCCGAGCGGTGGGACCAGGTGCTGGACGTCAATCTGGCGTCGGTGCTGCGCACGACCGACGATCTGCTGGCGGCCGGCGCGCTGCGGCGCGGCACGGGACGCGTCGTCGCCACCGCTTCCATCGCGGGCATCGCGGGCAACGTCGGCCAGACCAACTACGCGGCGAGCAAGGCCGGGATCATCGGCCTGGTGCGCTCGCTCGCGCCGCGTGCCGCGGCGGAGCACGGCGTCACCGTCAACGCCGTGGCACCCGGCTTCATCGAGACGAAGATGACGGCCGCCGTTCCCTTCTTCATCCGGGAGGCCGGCCGGCGCATGAACTCCCACTCCCAGGGCGGTCTGCCCGTGGACGTCGCCGAGACCACCGCCTGGCTGGCGGGACCCGCGTCGTCCGCCGTCAACGGCCAGGTCGTACGGGTCTGCGGCCAGAGCCTGCTGGGGGCGTGAGCGCCATGACAGTTCGCCGTCTGACCGCCCCGCCGAAGCTGGCCCTGGTCCTCGCACGGGGAGCCCTCGCCTCGCGCTCCAAGCGCGGCCCGTACGAGCAGGCCCGGCTGCCCGACGAACGGCTGATGCTTCCGGACGCGCGCGTCGACGTCGGGCGGCTGCGCGCGTACGCCCGAGTCTGTGGCTTCGCGGACGACACCGGCCCGGCAGCGCAGCCGCCGGCGGGACAGCCGGGCGGGCAAGGCGCCGCATCGGCCGGCTCCCCGGTCCCGCCCACCTATCCGCACATCCTCGGCTTCCCCCTCGCGATGCAGTTGATGGCGCGGCCCGACTTCCCCTTCCCGATGCTCGGCCTCGTCCACACCGGCATCGAACTCACCCAGTACCGCGCGCTGCGCCCGGACGACCGCCCCGAGATCTCCGTGCACGCCGAGGGCCCGGCGCCGCACCGTCGCGGCAGCAGCTTCGACGTGGTGACCGAGGCACGGCTGGGCGGTCAGCTGGTGTGGCACTCGCGCAGCACATATCTGTGCCGGCACCGCACCGCGGACACCTCCGGCGAGGGCCGAAGCGGCCAGGGCGGCAGCCGCCGGGACGACGACGAAACGGCGGCCGCGCCGCTGCCCCTGCGTGAGCACTGGGACCTGCCGTCCGGTCTCGGACGCCGCTACGGGCGCGCCTCCGGCGACCGCAACCCGATCCATCTGCACCCGCTCAGCGCGAAGCTCTTCGGCTTCCCCCGTCACATCGCACACGGCATGTGGACCTTCGCCCGCTCCCTCGCCGGTACGGGCGCGGCCGCGGGCGGTGAACAGCTCACCGCCCGTGCGGAGTTCAAGGCCCCGGTGCTGCTTCCCTCGACAGTCGCTCACCACGTGGACGAGCCGACGGCGTCGGCCGGCGGCTACCGCGCTCCCGTGCGCGTGCACCGGTTCGAACTGCGCAGCGGAGAAGGGGAGCGGCAGCGGCTGCACCTCACCGGTGAGGTGACCAGCGAGCGCCCTTGATCATCTGTTCCAGGCCGGTCCAGCAGAAGTTCATCAGCGTGGCGGCCGTCTCCTTCGGCGAAGGAACCGCCTCCGTACGGGCATTGGCCCACACCGCGAGCGATTCGGCCGCCCCGACCATGGCGTGCGCGAGCCCGGACACCTCCCGCTCGGCGAACTTCTCGTCGCAGCCGGCGTCCACGGCGGCGCGGGCCAGCAGCAGCGTCACGAGTTCCGTGATCTCCGCCCGCATCGCGGCGATCTCACGGGCGAACGGTTCGCCCTGGGTGTCGGCCCTGTGCAGCACGGACCAGCCGTCCGGCCGGGCCGCGGTGTGCGCGAAGAACGCGCACAGCCCCTTCCACAACTGCTGCTCCGCACGGGCGCCGGGCACCTCGCGCTTCGCCGTGCCGCCCCGTACGGCCTCGACGAGAGCGGCCCGCTCCCGGCGTATGCACGCCGTGAACAGGTCTTCCTTCGACTTCAGATACAGATAGACCAGCGGTTTGGAGACGCCCGCCTCCTCGGCGATGTCGTCCATCGACGCCGCCTGGTAGCCGTGCCGTGCGAAACCCGCGACCGCGGCGTCGAGCATCTGCCGCTCGCGCACCTCCCGCGGCATCCGCCGGCGCCCCCCGGTTCTCGTGCTGTTGGTCCCCACCTGTACGCCCCTCCGCCCCATCTCCCCCGTCTCCCCACGGAATGTTCGGATGTAAGCGTACGCGGACCCTGCGTCAACTCACCTGGCGAGCGCCGGGTTACCGCACTTCACAAGCGGGGCCGACGCCTCCACCGCTCCTGCCCGCCGCCGCGCACGGCAAGCGGCGGCGCAGCACTCGCGTGCGATTCGCCGGGCACGGGCGCGGGATGAAACCCCCGATACGAAGGCACACCTACCATCCCCGACGTGGATCACACATCGGCCTCCCGCCGGGGAGACGGAGGACTGGAACGCCTGGAGAACCTCTCGGACAACGTCTTCTCCATCGCCATGACGCTGCTGGTGCTCGACGTCACGGTGCGCCGCGGCCTCAGTACCGAGGGCTTTCTCGAGGCCCTGCATCTGACGCTCCCCCACATCGCCGCGTACGCGCTGAGCTTCGCGGTCATCGCGGAGTTCTGGCTCGACCACCGCCGCATCCTGTCGGCCTTCCCGGCGGTCGACTCGAGGGTCACCGGCGTCACCCTGCTCGGCCTCGGCCTCACCGCGCTGCTGCCCTTCCCCACCGCGCTGCTGGCCGAGTACAGCAGCCAGCCGCAGGCCGTCGCCGTCTACGGCCTGAACGTCGCCGCGCTGAACGCCGTCCATCTGTCGCTGCTGCTCACCTCGCACCGGCGCCTCGGACGCACGGCCGACGACTCCGCGATCCGGACCCGCCGCCTCGACACCTTCGACCTCGCCAGCACCGTTCTCGTCTTCGGCGTCACGGTCCCCCTCGCCTTCGCCTCCCCCACCGTCGCCAAGTGGGTCTGGCTGGCCCTCGTCCCGGTCAAAATCCTGATCGGGCGCAAGCAGGAACGCGCCCGTACGCCATCGGGTGGACATACGGGGTGACGCGCGCTCAGCCCCGCTTCGTCGCAAGCCCCCCTGCTTACGGTTTCGGAGAGGGGCAGGCAGGGCTGTTCCGATCGACCAAGGAGAGCCGATGGCTGAACACGCCACGAAGAGCAGTCCACGCCGACTCGGCTACAGAACCGGAATCGGCGGCGAACTGATCGCCGAGTTCCTCGGCACCTTCGTCCTCATTCTGATCGGCTGCGGGTCGGTCGCCGTCGCCGTCGTCGGCCTCTCCGGCTCGGGCCGGCAGGCCGGGGCCTTCGGCCCTTCGAACTGGCTCATCATCTCCTGGGGATGGGGCCTGGCGGTCGTCTTCGGCGTCTACGTCGCCGGAGGCATCAGCGGCGCACACATCAATCCGGCCGTGACGCTCGGCTTCGCGGTGCGAGGCCACTTCCCCTGGAAGAAGGTGCTCCCCTACTGGGGAGCGCAACTGGTCGGCGCCTTCGTCGCCGCCGCGACGGTGTACGCCACGTACCACTGGGCGATCGACGCGTTCAACGCCAAGGAGGGGACAGGCAGAGAGAAATCGCTGCCGACCTTCTCCATCTTCGCGACGTTCCCAGCCGAATACTTCGGTGATTCGTGGTGGGGTCCGTTCCTCGACCAGATCGTCGGCACCGCGCTCCTGCTGCTCCTCGTCTGCGCCCTCATCGATATGCGCAACACGGCACCCATGTCGAACATGGGGCCGTTCCTGATCGGTCTCGTCGTCGTCGCCATCGGCCTGACCTACGGGACGAACGCGGGCTACGCCATCAACCCCGCCCGCGACCTCGGCCCCCGGCTCTTCACCTTCTTCGAGGGATGGGGGGCGATCGCCTTCCCAGGAAGCTTCGACTGGTTCAGCAGTTATTGGTGGATCCCGATTGCCGGGCCGCTCATCGGCGGCGTCATCGGAGCCCTGGTCTACGAGCACCTGATCAGCAGGGTCATCATGGCCCGCGGCCAGATGCACCCGGAAGGGGAAGCGGGCGAGGCGGAGTAGCGACGCGGGCGCCGCGCCACCCCGGAACCACCCAGGGAAACGACGAAGACCTCCGTAACCGGAAGCCCCGCACGGCTCCGGGACCGGGGGTCTTCGTCGTCACCGGCCGTCTCGGTCGGCACGGCGGACAGCGGGAGGGAGGGACGGACGGGCGATGGTGGGGCTGGAGATCGTCGTCGTCCTGCTCTTCGCGGTGCTGGCGCTCAGCTGGACCGCCCGGCGGCTGGGGTGAACTCCCGCGCCCACTGGGAGTCTGGATCCGGAAGGCGGGCTCCGGGTCGGTGAGCGCGGAGAGGACGGGCTGTGCCGTCTGGGCCCGATGTCTGCGCGTCGTCGCCGCTGAACTGCTCGAGGGTGCGGGTGACGTAGACCCGTACGGCGGTCGCGTAGGGGCCGGCGGATTCGATGACCTGCTCGGGGTCGACACCCAGGTTGGAGACGAACTCACTTGTGACGGCGCCGGGTTCGCCGGAAAGGCTCGCCGGTACGTCCCGGCCAGGACGCCTGCTCGGCGTCCCGGCACGGCACGTACCGGCGAGCTCAGCCGGCCTCCTCAGGCCGACGACTCCTGTGCGGAGAGCGGCGTGGCGATGTCCTCGAGAGAACGCCGTTCGGCCGGTACGGCCAGGAACGCCGCCACCACACCGGCGATGCACATCAGGCCCGCACCGATCTGGAAGGCGAGGGTCGTGTCGCCAAGAACGCCGTTCTCAGTGAGCTCGGCGAAGATCAGCGGACCGGAGATGCCTCCCACCGCCGTGCCCAGCGCGTAGAAGAACGCGATGGCCATGGCGCGGGTCTCCATCGGGAAGATCTCACTGACCGTGAGGTAGGCCGAACTCGCACCCGCGGACGCGAAGAACAGCACGACGCTCCAGCAGACGGTCAGTGTCGTCGCCGACAGATGACCACCGGCGAAGAGCGCCGCGGTGCCGAACAGCAGCACCCCGGACCCGATATAGGTGCCGGAGATCATTATCCGGCGCCCCACGGTGTCGAAGAGCGGACCGAGGAGAATCGGGCCGAGGAGATTGCCGATCGCGATGGCTACGAAGTAGTAACCCGTGGCCCCGGCCGGCACCTCGTAGAAGGCCGCGAGAATGGCGCCGAACCCGAAAGTGACGGCGTTGTACAGAAATGCCTGACCGACGAAGAGCGAAAGCCCCAGAAATGCGCGGGAACGGTACTTGGAGAAGACCGTACGCGCGATCATCCCGAAACCGACGGCCTGACGCTGATTGATGACCATCTCTCCGGCGGGCTCGGGCAGGCTGCCGTGCTGGGCTATGCAGCGCGCCTCCGCATCCTTCACGATTTCTTCGGCCTCGTCACCGCGTCCATGGATGAACAACCACCGTGGACTCTCCGGCACATTCCGCCGCACCACCAGGATGACCAGGCCGAGGACGACACCGAAGGCGAAGGTCAGGCGCCAGCCGACGTCCTTCGCGAAGATGTCCGTGTCGAGCATGGGGATCGAGAGCATCGCTCCGGCAGCGGCTCCGAGCCAGAAGCTGCCGTTGATCATCAGGTCGACGCGGCCCCGGTAGTACGAGGGGATGAGCTCGTCGATCGCGGAGTTGATGGCCGCGTACTCGCCTCCGATGCCGAATCCCGTGAGGAAGCGGCACACGAAGAACCACCAGCTGTCGAACGACAGGCCGGTCAGAGCGGTCGCCGCCAGGTAGACGGCGAGCGTGATCAGGAAGAGTTTCTTACGTCCGTAACGGTCGGTCAGCCATCCGAAATACAGCGCACCGAGACACGCCCCCGCCACGTACAGGGCGGCGCCCAGTCCCGTGACCTGGGCCGAGCTGATGGCGAGTCCGCTACCGGGCTCGGACAGCCGCCCGGCGATGTTGCCGACGAGCGTGACCTCCATCCCGTCGAGGATCCACACCGTCCCGAGGCCGATCACGATCATCCAGTGCCAGCGCGACCAGGGCAGTCTGTCGAGGCGGGCCGGTACTGCCGTTCTGACTGTGCCCGATGAAAGCGTCCCGCTGCTTCCACCTTCAACTGCCATTGCATACTCCGTCTGAATTGTTCACTGTTTTCAGGTCATGCCGCTCGCCCACTGCCGTCAGAAGACGAGCTCAACCGGCATGCCTGGCCGCACAGTTAACACGCTCGGTCAACCGCGGAAGTGCCGTATCGAAACTCAGGTCCGGACGGCTTCCGCGCAAGTCACGGGCGACGGACGGCACTTCACCCATGGCGGAACATCCCGGACGGAGAATAGAACTCCAAGGACCCTTCGAAATCAGATTGAAACCATCCGGGAGAGGCGCGGGGTGAATTGGCATATGCCCCGCACTCATCGGCTCTTTCAGTTCGGCAACCGATCGGGGGACTGCTGTGACTGAGCACTTCGGTCGGCCACTCCGAGTGTCAGAGTTGGCCAAGTCATGTGCCTCAGCAAGAAGGAGTGTGTCTGGTGAGCTCGATGGTGCAACCGGACGGAGCCGCAGGCGAGTGGCCGGAGCGCGTCGCCGCCGTACGCCGCGAGCTCGCCGAGCACGGACCTCCGCGGAGCCCCGACGGCGCTCCGGACTTCGCCACCGTCACGCTGCCGCGGCGCGACTGCGATCAGGTGCGTGACCTCCTTGTGGACGAGCGGGCCGGCACGGTCGTCGAGATCGGACTGGCCTACGGCGGCTCGGCGCTGGCGATCGGCGAGGCGCTGTTGCGCGCCGGTTCACCGACCCCACGGCACGTGGTGATCGACCCGTTCCAGTACACGGCGTACGACGGTGTGGGGTGGGAGCTGCTGCGCAGCGCCGGCCTGGACGACGTCGTCGAGCTGGTGACCGAACCGTCGCAGCGGTTCCTCGCCAGGTTGGCCGATGTGGGCTTTGCCGCGGACGCGGCGTTCGTCGACGGCAGCCACCACTTCCACAACGTATTCGTCGACCTCCACTTCCTGGGCGAGATCGTCCGACCTGGCGGCATCGTGCTTCTCGACGATGTCTGGTGGCCCTCGGTCAGCACTGCCGCGGCGTACTTCGAGGCCAATCTGGGGTGGCATCCGGTGCCGGACGCTCTGGCCGACGGGACGACTGACCCGGCCAGTGGCCGGCGGCGGACCCGCGCCTACCGGATGCCCGCTCCACGCCCGACGCCGGACTTCAAGGAGTTCCGCCCGTTCTGCTGAGCCGGTCGGCGGATCCGGCTCACCGGCCGACTCAAGCACTCGGCCACGACTCGTCGGCGTCCGCAACGCACGAGGCTCCGGTGTCCACGAGAGAGGTGTTCGACGGCTCGACTCACCGGCACAGGAGCCTCGTTGGCCACCGATCCTGCCGCAGGGGCGCACGCCGCATCGCCTCAGGAAGCCCGGGCGGGACGGCCGGAGGGGCACTGGCCCCGGCACTGCAGCCTCGACGATGCTGCCGCCCATGAACTGGATGCCGCTCCTGTCCACACTGTCCGGCGCCGTCATCGGCATCGCCGCCACCGTGATCGCCGACCGCAACCGATGGCGCCGGGAGGAGAACCGGCACGCGCTGGAGGTCCGGCGCGAGGCCTACACGGAGTACGTCACCGCGCTCAAGGCAGCCGGTGAGGACATACGGGCCGTCGCACTGGGCGATGACATGAGCGGGTCGGCACGTGAGGCGGCCGTACGGGAGGCCTTTCGCGGCACCGGGCTCTACCCAGCGAGCGAACGCCTCTGGCTCGTGGGCCCGCAGCACGTCGTGACGGCCGGGAACGAGGCCTTCCACAGCCTGCGCCGCCTGCGCGACGCCTACGCCGGTGGCGCCACCGTCGGATCCGACGAGGACGCGCCCCTCATCTCACAGCGCCGCACGGCGATGGCCCTGATGCGCAACCGCATGCGCGAGGACCTGGGAGTCGGGCCACTGGAGAACGACTGACGCCGGGCTGGGAGCCGCCCGCACCGGCGGTGCCATGATGATCGCCGGCGGCGGGCGTGTCTCATCATCGGACGCCCGGCCGGACTACGAGCCGGCGCACCCGCCCGGGGCAGCGCTACACGCCCCACGTTCGGGACCGGCCGCGAACACCGCTCACGCTCAAGGAGAGCTCGTGGAAGAAGACGCGCAGCACGAAGAGGCAAGCCCCGAGGTGCAGAAGCGCATCCAGGAGAGCTTCGACCGCCAAGGGCTGATGGGCCATCTCGGAGCCCGCATATCCCACATCGGACCGGGGCGCGTGCACATCGTCCTGCCCGGGCGGCCCGAAGTCACCCAGCAGGACGGCTACTTCCACGCGGGAGCCACCAGCGCCGTCGCCGACACCGCCGGCGGCTACGCGGCCTTCACCCTCTTCCCCGAGGACACCGCTGTGCTGACCGTCGAGTACAAGGTCAATCTCCTGGCACCGGCCGTCGGCGAGTACATCAAGGCGGTGGGGACGGTGCTGAAGCCCGGCCGCACCCTGACCGTCTGCCGACTGGAAGTCTTCGCCGTCAAGGACGGCCGGCGGAAGCTCGTCGCGACCGGCCAGCAGACGCTTATCTGCGTGAGCTGACCAGAGCTGACCGGCACCGCCGTCACGGCAGGAGGTTGCTGATGGACGAGGCCGCCGAAGGGCTCCCGGCCTGGGTGGCCTGGCAGCCCCGGCCGTTTCCCGAACGCCAACCTGCTCCTGCTGCACGGGCGCCGGCCGGCCCTCGTGGACAGCGGGTTCGTCGGCCACGCGGAGGAGACGGCCGCCTGGGTACGCGCGCACGCCGGGCATCTGACACGGGTGGTGAACACCCACTGGCATTCCGACCACGTCTGCGGGAACGCGCTGCTGCAGGCCGGAGGTTCGGGCATCGCGGCCAGCGCCCCCGACGCCCACGCCGTCGCCCGGCGCGACGCGGGCTGCTGCGTGGCGGAACACCTCGACCAGCCGGTCGCCCCGTACACCGTCGACGAGCCGCTGGAGGACAGGCAGGTCCTGCGCCTCGGGGACGCCGACTGGGAGGTCGTGCGCACGCCCGGGCACACGCCAGGCCATCTCTCGCTCTGGCAGCCCGAGGAACGCCTGCTGGTGGCCGGAGACGACTCTCCGACTACGACGTGGGCTGAGTGAACCTCGCCCTCGACGGGCCCGGCGCGGCGGCCACCGCCCTCAACTCCCTGCGCCGGCAGGCCGAAGCGGCGCCGTCGTCCACCGCGACGGGCGGCTGCGCGCAGCCGCGGAACACACACCGGTCGCGGCGGAAACGCTGCGAGTGCCGTACCCGCGGGCATGGCCCACGCCCGCGTCCCCCATGACGGGAGTCGCGGAACCGCAGTGACCCTGGCGCCTTGCGAGTGCCCGAACGTGGTTCCGCACCCCTGCCGTTGGCCGGGCGCCCGCTTCGTCCCCCTCGCGACCGGCCCGCGCGTACGCGGAGGACCACGTGGGCGCGGGGCGGGTACGCGGCCCCACCAGGCGTGTTCGCCCAGGGACTTGGAACCGGCGCAACTCAGTAGTAGGTTTCGCCGGTCCACCCCCCACGGGCACGGGCTCTGCGCCCGCGCGAGCGAAGAGGTTCCACGTGAAGCGTGTTACTAGCCGCGCCAAGATCTCCATAATCGGCATATCCGGCTTGCTGGTCGCGGGCATCGCGGTTCCGAGCGCGTTCGGCACCACCGAGGACCCAGGTCCCTCCGCTGACAATGACCGAAGACGCGGTGCCGAACTCTCCGTCACAGCGGGCGGATCCGAGTCCGCGGCGATCAGCCGTCCCTCGGACAGACGGGGACCCAACACCCTGAAGACCAAGACCGTCACGCTCACCTCATACGACGCCGAGGACGGCCGGGCCGTTCTCAGCCGGAAGGACCGGGACGGCGGGACCGGCGGCGTCGACGTCCGCGAAGGCGATGTGATCGCCAGCCCGCCCACGAAGTCGGCCCCCGCGGGCGCGCTCGTCAAGGTCAAGGACGTGGCGTCCAGCGACGGTGGGAAGACCGAGATCCGCACCTCCCGGGCCAACCTCACGGAGGTCTTCGGCGGTGCGAAGGCCGACGGGAAGATCCCGGTCCGGCCCTCGGCGTGGAAGGTCGATCCGCTGGTCAAGGGACTCGACGTCGACCGAGGCACGACGAAGGCCGGGCGCGACGGCAACGGCGACAATCTGCACCTCGACTTCGACACCGCACTGCCCGACGGGGACGAGTCGGACCAGGAGCCCCCGACCCAGGTGGGCGGGTACCTCGACTTCTCACCGAAGGTGGACTTCTCCTACGACGGGCACGGCTCTTCCGACCCCGCCGATGCGACCGCCTCCATCGGTGTCGGAGGTGACTACAAGGCCGGCTGGAGCGTCAAGGGCACTGTCGCGGAACCCGATTTCTCACGTCGCATCCCCGTGGCCGAGGTCAAGGCCCATCCCGTGATCATGGTCGGCCCTGTACCGGTCGTCGTGACGGTGAAGCTGACGCTCGTACTGAAGGTGCAGGCCAACGGCCGGATCCAGGTTGATGTCCAGAAGGACGTGAACGGAACGGTGAAGGTCGGCACGCGGTACGCCAAGGACTCCGGCTGGGAGTCCGACAACCAGGCCGACGGCACGACCCTTCCCGGCGGCAGGGCGGACGTCTCCGGTGAGGGCGAACTGCGGACCGCGCTCGGCCCCGAGGCGGACGTCAGCCTCTACGACACGGTGGGCGTGACCGCCTTCCTCGGGCCGTACCTGCGGGCGACCGCCCAGTTCTCACCGCAGACGCCGGGCGGCGCCGACGGACGCGGCACGTGGCAGCTCCACGGGGGCCTGACCCTGGAGAGCTCTCTTTACGCGCAGCTGCCGTTCGTGATCATCGGCAACCGTCCGTCCCAGCGCATCGACTTCCCGCCCATCAGCCGCGAGTGGTTCATCACGAAGGGCGAGATCCCGGCCTCTTCCTGATGCCGGCCAGACCGTGGTCCTGGCCCACCGCTGGATCTTGATCCACAGCCGACGGATCAAGATCGGTCCCCGCGGCGGGCCAGGACCAGGCGGCAGCGTGGGCTGCCGTCCGGCCGGCGGCCCAGACTCTCCAAGGGGACGGTCGTGACCGTGAAGCCCGCGTCGAGCAGGTCGCGGCTCACCTCCGGGAGGCGGAACCTCCGGTAGTACATGACGAAGCGGGGATGCCAGAGCGCGTTGCGCACCCGCATCGCGGTGTCGAATCCCCACAGCGTCCAGTACTGGCGCGAACCCACAGGGGGCGGCGCCGCGACGGGGAAGGCGAACATGCCGTTGGGGCGCAGAGCGGCGTGGACCTGCGCGAACAGCGTCGGCCGTTCGTGCGGCAGGAAGTGGCCGAACGCCCCGAAGCTGACCGCCAGGTCGAAGGCATCGCGGACGGGCAGTGCGCGGACGTCGGCCAGCGCCCACCCCGCGTCAGGCACCGCCCTGCGGGCCTCGGCGAGCATGCCCTCGCTGAAGTCGATCCCTGTGACAGGGCCGGAGCACACCCGCCGCAGCACCCGGTCGACGCCGAGCCCGGTGCCGCAGCAGAGGTCGAGCCCCGCCTCGAACGGGCCGAGCGGGCGCAGCGCGCGAGCCGTGGCGTCCAGGACCTCGTCCGGGGTCCGGAACGGGGTGCTGTGGAACTTGGGCGCGAGCAGGTCGTAGCCGCGCTGCGTGGACGACAGCGCCTGTCGGGCCAGCTCGACGAGGCCCGGTCCCTCCCGGGAGATGAACAGCGTCACGCCCCTCACGCTAGCCCGCGAAGCGGCAGGCGTGGCGGGTCAGTGACAGTGACAGGCATGCTCGTTCGCGGCGACAGGCGTGTTCACTGCTCAGCACCGGGCACGGAATTCCCCATCCCGGCTCCGTGGACAAGGCTCAGCAGGGTCGTCGTCACTTCGTCGTCACCTGTACCGGGGGATGTTCAATGAGGTCCGAAGACCCATTTCGGCCGGGACGGGCTCGAGTTCGACTTCGGGTGAACGGGATGAGGAGGTCACCCTGCGGCCCCGCCCGGGCTGGGTACTCGTAGCGGCCGCCGCCGATGGTCGGCGTCGATGGTCGCGCCCGTCGTGGCGAAAGACTCTTCGGCGCCCTGCTCTCCCTCAGCGGGGCGCAGTTCGCGATCTCCTGACCGTCTCCCCCGGGAGGCGGTCGTGCCCTGAGAAACGGCTCACCCGGTACGTCCCAGAGGCCCGGCCCGCCCTTCGCGGGGCCGGGTCAGGCGCGCAGGTCGACGACGACCAGGACGACGCCGATCACTGCGCGTGGGGCAGCGCGTCGTAGTCCACCAGACCCGTCTCCTCCACCACGGCGATGTGGTCGAGGACGATGGTGTTGGCCCTGGTCGCCAAGGACCGGACCATCGAATTGCGGGTCTGGTCGCGCACAAGGCTCAGGAGGTTCAAGGTCCCGCCGTCCTGCTTCCGCAGATGGTTGACGAGGACCTCGTCGAGCTTCTTGCCCCTGGCCTTGTCGATGTCGTCCAGATACTTCTGCTGTGCGGCCGTCGGCCGGTTCGGCAGCGTCACCCGCAACGTGCGAGAGGCTTGGATGACCCGCTTGTCCAACTCGGTGTCCCCGTCGACGACATGATCCCCGACGATCCGTACCGACCTCTTCGTGCTCTGCTCTCGTGCGGTGCGTCCGGCAGGCAGCTCCCACAGACCCGCGGCCCGCACAGTGCGCATGAAGTCGCGGTCGAGCGAGGTGAGCGGTCCGTATTCGGTTCTCCAGGTCCCCTTGCCGTCGTCGTGCCACCCGGATCTCGAGAGTGCGGCGGACCGGTTCCCGTCGAAGAAGTAGATGGGCACCAGCAGCGCGGCAAGCGTTGCGACGAGACCGAGAACGACCAGCGCGGTGCCGGCCGCCCGCCCCGACGGCGCGGTGGAACTCATCCTTTCCCCCTCCACACGATCTTCGAAGCGCGGTGGACAACAGCGGAGACTAATGGTGCGCGTGAGTTTGTGCTCAAGGAATCGTCCCGATCTGACAAACCCTTTCCGGCATGCGCCGGCAGTGCTGCCTCGGGTGAGACCGGGGACTCCGGGACAGGTCCGAAGTACGCGATTCACGAAACCTCCGGGCAAAGCCGACTCAGTCATGGCGACACCTTGCCGCAATGGCGGGCCCTGCCGCAGGTTCGCGCGGCGAGCGCGACCGGCGCGCCAGCGCACATCAGAAGTACCCCCGACATCCCAAAGGTCTTCTTTGGTCCCAGTTGCTGAGAGGGCACTGCTGGTTCCCCCACCTCGCCGGGACCTTGCAGGTCCACAACTACCGCTTCGAAGACCACGAGTCGGTACTCGACGCGGACACCGCCTGGGCAAGGTGCGCGTCATCTGGGAGCGGTGCCGGTAGCCGACGTGCGGTCCACGTACGCATCGACTGGTGTGGCCTATGTGGTGGTGGTGACAGCGGCGGCGGTTCCCGCGGAGATCGCTGCCATGGTTCGCATCACGGCAGTGTTCACCGCTTCCGCGCCCCAGCTGACCTGCTCCAGCTCCTTCGCACGCTTGTAGACCTTGCCCGACCACGGGATGGAGCGGTGCAGGCTCGTCAGGGTCCCGCTCACGGAGAGCAGCCCCACCAGCGCCGCTGTACGGGCATCCGGCTCGACGTTGTCCACCAGCACGGCGCGCACCTTCTTGACCAGGCCCTTCTTGTGCCTCGCGTCCGCGACCCTCATCGATGTCGCGGTGAACACCCCCAGCCACTTCCTGCTTTCGCGGCGCACCATGCCTCGCTCGACGAGTCGTTGGAGGACGGGCTCGCGCAACCCCGTGCCGATCTCCGCGAGGAGTCCTTGAACGCCCCGCACTCGCTTGGCGACCGTGTCGTGGGCGCTCTGGAGCATGGGGTCAGGCAGCGGACCGCCGGAGGCGGCGCGCACCTTCAGGCCGGTCAGCGTTGGCGCGCCGCTCGGGTTCGGCCAGCAGCCCGCGGTCTCTGTTCACGGTGATGACGCGAGTCCTCGGGCCGGCCCCCCGGCAGGCCTGGGCGGACATGATGCGGAACCAGTCCCACGACCCCGTGAGCAAGGAGTTCGACACGCTGCCCGCCGACGCCGACGAGCACACCCGCCAGGACATCGCCGAGCGCATGGTGCCCTCCACCCGGGAGATGTTCGACGAGTACCCGGACCTGCGCGCACCGGCAGCGGACGCTCCTCACGGCGAGGCATTCGCCAAGGAGACCATGGGGAAGGCCCTCAGAGACCTGTACAACCCCGCACAACTCGACGTCCTGCAGCGCCTCAACGCACTGCTCGCCACACCCTCCGACGGGGACACCACCCGGGCGGAAGGGTCTGGGGGAGAACACCCATAGCCGTCGCATCGCCGGGAAGCAGCCAGGAGGCCAACTGCCAACTTGCAGCCGACGAAGACCAGTTGGAGTAGTTGGAGTACGGCGCCGGGTGTGGCAGGCCAGGCTGCCCTGGCCCAGCTGTTTCACTCCCCCTGCCTCCTGCGCAGGTCCCAACCCCTCTCCCTCCCAGGTCGTACGAAACCCGGCTCGTAGATGGATTCGTTCCAACTCCTCCGCACGACAGAGTCATTCCCACCTGAAAGCTGTAAGGAAAGGAACGGCTGTCGTGCGAATACGACGCATAGCACCACCCTTGCTCGTTGTGGGGGTCACCGCGGCGTTTGTTCCCGGACTCGCTCCGACGGAGGTGGCCGCGGCGGAACCACTCAGACAGTTCGAGAGCCAGAGACCTTCGTGGCACCGCTGCGACCCCGAGATGCCCGCCAAGTACCAGTGCGCCACGATCAAGGTTCCGCTCGACTACGACCGTCCCACCGGCAAGAAGATCAAGCTGGCCATCTCCCGTATCAAGACCGGCGTTCCCGGCAAGCGGCACGGCGTGATGCTGTTCAACCCCGGGGGTCCCGGCGGCGAAGGCCTCAGCATGCCCCTCTACATGCAGGAATCGCTGCCCAAGAAGGTTCGCGATCAGTACGACCTCATCGGCTTCGACCCGCGCGGCGTCGGCAAGAGCAGCCCCGTCACCTGTGACCTCTCGGCCGCCGAGCAGAACTTTGAACGCCCGTACAAGCCCGAGACGTTCAACAGTGACGTCAAGTGGGCACGCAGCGTCGCGAAGAAGTGCCGTGAGAAGAACGGCGACAAGCTCCCGCACATCACCACCCGCAACACGGCCCGCGACATGGACGTGATCCGCGGCGTGCTGGGCGAGAAGAAGATCTCCTACCTGGGCATCTCCTACGGAACGTATCTGGGCGCCGTCTACACGCAGATGTTCCCCGAGCGGTCGCACCGCTTCGTACTGGACAGCGCGGTCGACCCGGCCCGGGTCTGGCGGGGCATGATCCAGATATGGGCATCGGGCACCGAACCGGCGTTCACCCGGTGGACCAGGTGGACCGCCGGGCGCCACAGCACCTACAAGCTCGGCAAGACCTCCGCCGAGGTCCGGAAGACCTTCTGGGCACTCATCGCCCGGGCCGACCAGAAGCCGATCCCTTACGAGGACGACAAGCTCAACGGCGACGAGATCCGCTCCATGCTGCGAAGCCAGTTCTTCAGCCCCAAGGAGGCGGCCACCGTGGTCGCCAGTCTGAAGAAGGCGGCCGGCGGCGGGCCGGAAGCACGCGGCTCCGCGGCCGCGAATGAGATCACCGACAACATGACCGCGTCGTTCTGGTCCGTCGTCTGCGGCGACACGTCGGCCTGGCCACGGGACCCCGAGCAGTACCGCCGTGACGCGATCCGCGACAAGGCCAAATACCCGCTCTACGGCGACTTCGGCTCCAACATCACGCCCTGCGCGTTCTGGAACAAGCCCGCCGAGCCCGTCACCGACGTGGACAACGGCGTGGGCACACTCACCGTCCAGAACCAGTGGGACTCGCAGACTCCCCTGGCCAGCGGTCGCGGCATGCACCAGGCCCTGAAGGGTTCACGCATGGTGTACGTCCGAGGCGGCGAGGGGCACGGCGTGTACGACAGCGACCCGAAGGCCTGCGCGAACCGTGCGGTCAACGCCTACTTGAGCACCGGGAAGCTTCCGGCCAAGGACGTCACCTGCAAGGCGGCGAACAAGAAGGACCGCGACGCGAACGAACACCCGCCGTCGGCGCCGCGGCGCATCCCGGGACTGCCTGACCGCTTCTGACGACACGAAGGGTGTGGGCCCGTCAGGTCAGGGGCCCACACCGCTTCCGTGCTTGCCATCCCCGAGACGGCACCATCGACTGGGGCCAGCGCGAGGGGAGACCGGCCGGGGTACCTGCGTACCCACCCGGAGGGCTCTCCCGCAGGACGACCAGGCCGCCACGGTCACAGGCTGAAGCTCTGGCGGGCTTTGCGCTCACCCGCCGGAAGCCACCGCCCACGTCGGCGCCTGCCCGGCGCCGACTCGACCCAATCGGGCGTCCTTCCACATTCGACCCGCCGACCGCCGGTCACGCCCCACACCACGAGCCTCGGGTCGGTGTCACACCCCGCGGCTAGCCTTTCCGGGCACATGCCGGCCGGTGACGCGGAGCCCTCACGCGACTGACGAACCGGCTATCCCCCTTCCCTCTCCCGGACTCGACGAGTGGAGATCTGATGGCAGGACAGTTCGAAGTGATCACGGAGATCGACCGGCCGGTCGAGGAGGTCTTCTCCTTCCTCGCGGATGGTGAGAACGACCCGAAGTTCAGTCCCCGGGTCCTGAAGATCGCGAAGACGACGGACGGTCCGG
Source organism: Streptomyces sp. TAA486 (assembly GCF_000426165.1). Lineage (NCBI taxonomy): Bacteria > Bacillati > Actinomycetota > Actinomycetes > Kitasatosporales > Streptomycetaceae > Streptomyces > Streptomyces sp. TAA486. The sequence continues at coordinate 79,330 of NZ_AUEV01000021.1, forward strand.
CAGGCGTCGATACCGTCTACCGGAGCACGGTCAAGGACGCCGGGATAAAGACCCACAGGGAGTTCCGGATCACCGAATTCGAACCGCCCCGCAGCATCCGATGGACGGAGACGTCGAAGAACCTGGTCACGGGCGAGGGCGGTTACGACCTGGAACCCGCCGGCGACGGCAGGACGCGGGTGCGGTTGTTCAACACCTTGACGGGACACGGGCCCGGCAAGCTGATCGTCGGCGCCGCGCTGAAGGCGGCCCGCAAGGAGGCGGACGACTTCGGCAAGCGCATCAAGTCCGCAGTGGAGTCCAGCCGTTGAGAACCGGCGTACCCGCGACACACCCAAATTCCGGTGTTTCGCGGGTACGCCTGCCGGGGCGGCAACCGGAGTCCGAGCGGCGTCCGCCACGCCGGATTCCGTGCTTCCGCACATGGCGTCCCGACCGGTCGGGCTGAAGGCGGCTACCGACCCCGCTCAACCGGAACCCCCTTTCGGCGAGGGCCGGCCGACCGTCCCGATCGCCTGGAGAAGAGGCACTCCGAGGACACGACGGAGGTTCACTCCGAAGCGCGCACGGCTTCCGCGATCTCCTCGTCCGCCAGGGCCATGGCAGCGTCGGCCCGCCTGTACCAGACCTCCCGCCTGGCAGGGGCCAGGGTCGCCCAGGGGTGACGCTCGGCGGAGAATCCGAGCGTCGCGTACAGCGCCATCGCATAACGCTCACGGCGGTGGACATTGCCATCGGCGGTCACTTGGTCTCCTCGGTGGCTGGTCGGATCCACACTGACGGCGGCATCGGCGCACTCGCGTACGTGTCACCGTCCAGGATCCTCTCCCGCGCCGAGACCACTTGGGTCACGGGGTGGACGAGCCCGTCGAAGAAGCGCGGAGACAGTGCCAAAGGGCTCGGCCGTCGCCGAAGAACGGCAAGAGGAACACGATGTGCGCGAGGTACCACCAGGACAACGACCGGTCGAGACCGGAGAGCCACAGAGCGGCGCCCACCGCGACGCAGGCGCACGGCCCGGCCAGGGCCACCGCCGCCGCCTGCCGCGCGGTCAAGGTCCCTTCCGGGACGACCGACGTACGCAACGCCGTGCGCTCGATCGCGATGTGCGTGACCGTGCGGATCCGCTTGAGGACGACGACGTGCGCCGACTCGTGCAGAGCGAACGCGGCCACCATGCCCAGGGCGGCCGGTTTGACCAGCAACACCCAAGCCATGGTGGCCGGTACGGCGTCCCCGGAGCGCACCATCCAGGCCAGGGCCGCCGCCAGGAGGCCGCCGACCAACGCCAGCAGGGGCCACACCTGCGCGGCCACTGCCCAGGCGACGGTGCGGACCTTCAGGTCATCTGCCCGACTCGTTGAGGAGCTGCTCACGGCGCTGCTTCAACCCCCGGTAGATGGCCGCGGTCATGGTCAGAAAGGCGGTGAGCAAGAAGAACAGGACGACCAGCGGGACCGGGTTGTCGACGCCCGCGGTGATGCCCAGCGCCCCGTTGTCCTTCTTCACGGTCTCGAAGACCATCGACCCGAAGAGCGCCTTCCGTTCGACGATCTGGTCAGGGCCCGTTGAGAACATAAGGATGAGAAGGGTCACCACTGCGGTGACCAGCGTCAGCAGCGCGGCCCCTAGAGCGGACTTCACTACCGACATGGCCTTGATCATTCCTTCTCCTCGACTCGCTTGTTTGGATTCCTTGGACCGCGTACCAGACGAACGCGACGGCTCCCCCGGAAAGGCAGACGACCACCGCCCAGGGCGGGAGGCTGAGCAGACCCAGACCGATCACTGACAGGCCCAGCACGATGATGAACACAGACAGCCCCAGGAAGACCGAGAACGGGTTGTCCTTCTCTGCCGGGAACACGATGCTGATGCACGTCGTCACCCCCGCTCCGCCCACGCAGGACGCCAGTGCCACCGCGCTGGAGGGGAACAGGTGCGGGAAGAGCGCAACCGTGATCGCGAAGGTGGGCACGGCGAACAGGGCGAGCAGGACCAGCTGCGCCCTGATGAGCCGCACGTAGACCCGCCAGGCCGGCTCCTGCGCACCCGGCAGCACCCTCAACTGCTGTGTGGCCGTGAACTGGTAGAGGCCGCCGAAGGACAGGGCGGCGAGGCCCCACAGGGGGTTCACCGAGGGTTCGGACAGCAGCAGGTAGGCGAAGACGGCCAGCGCCATCGCGGCGGCGGCCACGGTCTGCGCGCTGCGCAGCAGGCACCAGTCGTAAGGCCCGAGAAGGCCTCGCAGCCGCACGCTTCCGGGAAGCTTCAGGTATCGGGCCTGACGTACGTGCTGGTTCGGGGCGAGCGCGAAGACCAGGGCCACGAGCAGGGCCGACAATGCCGCCCCGGCCGCCAGCGTCAGCCAGGGCCCGTGTTCGTTCCAGGCCCAGGACACCGTCGTGACCCAGGTGTACTCGGTCCGCTTGCTGAGGTACGCGCCGGAGGCATCCGCGATCATCGGCGTCATCTGCCCGAAGTAGTACGCGAGCACCGAGAACAGGGCCAGCACGTTGAGGATGCCCGCCATCCTGCTGAGGCCCAGCACCATCCAGAGCCTGGTCAGCAGTTGGTAGAGGACGGACAGGCCCAGGTAGGCCAGGACGACGGGCAGAACGACCGACGCGGTGATGTATCCGCTCGCGGACGGTCCCAGGATGATCAGCGCGCTCACGGAGAGGGAGACCAGGCCCGCGGCGGCGACCACGGCGGTCATCGCCGCCTCGTAGAGGAGGAACGCCGCCGATCGTTCCCGGTTGGTGACGGGCAGCTGGTAGCTGAGCCGGAGCATCCCTTCGGCGTTGATGAACAGCACCTTCACCAGGAGGAAGGCGATCTGCACCCACAGAAGGATGGACACCGTCGCGGTGTCGAACAGCAGCCTCCACACGGCTGCTTCGCCGGCCATGGGCCGCAGGAAGTAGTAGGACGCCGTGCACATGGCAGCCAGGAGCAGAACCGCCGCCACCATGACGAAGACTCTGACCGGGGTGGCCCTCAGGAATCCGGCCCGCAGCACCCGGCGGAGGAAGAAGACGAAGAGCATCCTGGCCAGGACAGCCGAATGCTTCAGCCGCACGCCGGTCACCGCTCGGACGTTTCGAGGTAGTCGAACACCATGGCGGCGACCGATCCGTGTTCTTCGACCAGGTCCTTCGTCCGCTCGTCACGCACCACGTAACCCAGGTCCAGGAAGAGGGTCTTGTCGGCCAGGCGCTCCAGCACGGCGAAGTCGTGCGTGCACAACAGGACCGAGCGGCCCTCGTCGCGGACCTTCCTGAACTCCCCTTCGGCGAGGTGCAGCGCTTCGATGTCGATGCCGTTGAGGGTCTCGTCGATGACGATCAGCGGCGGGCGGACGACGAGCGCGGACACCAGCTGTGTCTTCTTGCGCATGCCGTGCGAGTAGTCCTCGATGAGGTCGTCGTAGCGGCCTTCCATCGCGAACTTGCGGAACAGGCCCAGGGCTTCACCGTGGTCGACGTCGAGGCCGAACAGCTTGCCCATCATGGAGATGTACTCGCGGGCGGTGAGGAACTCGGGAAGGTAGTCGTTGCTGGAAAGGTAGATGGCCTGCTTCTTCGCCTCGGGCCGGGCGTGCTCGTGGCCGCCGATCCGGATGGATCCCGATTGAAGACGGACGAGGTCGAAGATGTTCTTGATCAGCGTGGACTTGCCGGAACCGTTGGGACCGACGAGACCGACGATGGTGCCTTCCTCGACCGTGAAGGAAACGTCCAGCAGGACGTTGACAATGCCGTCGTAGGAGTAGCTGACGTCGTTGACATTCAGGAGAGACACTGTCGCGGGATCCTTTACCGAGTCCGTCTACCAGGCGGTGTCCAGGAAGCCCGGATGCGGCCCGGGCTTCCTGGACACCTTTTGCATCAGCTGTCAGGCAGCTACACGCATTCGGCGCTGACCTTCAGACCGAAGTCCTTGAAGGACCAGCTGCCGGTGAAGCTCTTGTCCTGGTAGACGACGCACCAGATGACCAGGCCGGCGTAGATGGTGGCGCCCAGGCCGAGAATGACAGCGGTGAAGATCAGGAACCACGCGTCGTAGCGGAGAAGCCCCTTGTCGACCTTGGATCTGATCGACGCGAGGGCACGCTCGGGCGCCGTGGTGGCCGCCACGTACGCAGCGATCGACGCGGACGTGGCCGCACCGGCGGACTTCGCCTTCACCGGCTCGGCGGTCCCGGGTTCCCGTACGAGAGTTGACGCAGACACAGTTCTTCTCCTCTGCGGTTGATGTTGACCCGATGAAAAATGCCATGCTCATGACAGATGCCGCTAGTGTCCTCAGGGGCACTGTTCGATGCATTTCCGGTAGTTCGCAATCACGGCCGCTTGCGCTCGTGAGGAGATCTCCAGTTTGGTGAACACGCTGGCCACATGCTTCTTGACCGTTCGCTCGGCCACGTGCCAACGGCCGGCTATGACGGAGTTCGGCAGACAGTCGCCCAGCGCGACGAGCACTTCGCGCTCACGGGCGGTCAGAAGAGACAGATCTGCGGCGCGCACCCATGGCGGCGCGCTGATCCCTCCGCAGCAGACGTGAGACTCATCGTGATCAACACGTCTGTCTGATGGCAGGTCCACTTCCCGATCCCCCGTGGCAGCGGTCACGCGCCGATGCGTTCGGCTGCGTATGACCTGGTCGGCTTGGTCAGAACCCCATGTCGCAGCGCTTACCGTAAGCGGGGCTTGAACCGCGGGCAATGCAGCGATGTGAGCTGGCGCTTATTCGACTACGCAGGATCAGCTGACGGAATCATGGCTGAACTGCGAACCAGCGAGGCCCTCATGTGAAGAACCAGTGAAAGTGGAATGACCGAGGTCAGGGGTGCACGTCCCAGAAGTGGCCGATACCCGTTGGGTGACATGGCTACTTTTTTCGGCTCAGGTGGCCATTTTCAGCCGCTTCCGAAGGAACTTGCGACCCAGGTTCGGTATGCGCCGGGCGCGGACCGCTCGCCCAGCTGTTCCGCCTCGCCTCCCACCCTGATCCCGCCGTACGGGCGGAGTTGGCCTGGGCGGTCGCCCGGTGGCCCAGCCCCGGGGTCACCGAACTGCTGAACAGCCTCGCCGACGACCCGCACGCCGATGCCGCGAAGACTGAGCGGAAGTCCTCGAAGCCCGGCACGGTTTCGACCTCGGCCCCAGGTCGACGCTGCGGGTACCGGTGTACGTGTCACCGTCCAGGATCCGCTCCCGCGCCGAGACCAGCACCGGAATCACCGCTTGGCCCGCCACGTTCGTCGCCGCACATCACTATGTATGTTGACTCGTGCGGTTGACCGGCTGAGGAGCACGGCTCTCTTGTCGCCCGGCAGCCGGCACCCGTCCCCAGGCAGCGGCCCACCGGCAACCTGCAGGCAAGGGAGAGAGCAGCATGATCTTCATTACGGCGAAGTTCCGGGTACTGCCCCAGCACGCGGACCGCTGGCCCGACATTGCCCGCGACTTCACCGAGGCGACTCGCGCAGAGCCCGGCTGCTTGTGGTTCGACTGGTCCCGCAGCATCGACGACCCGACGGAGTACGTTCTGGTCGAGGCATTCCGCGACGACGAAGCCGGCGTCGCACACGTCGGTTCCGAGCACTTCAAGGCCGCCCAGCGCGAACTGCCCCCGCATCTCGCCGAGACTCCCCTGATCATCAATGCGAACATCGACCAGGAGGGGTGGTCGAAACTGGGCGAGATGTCCGTGGAGCAGGCAGGTTCCGAAGGCGGGAGCTGAACGCCCGCGGCCCCACCTGCCCTGGTGACCGGGGACACCAGCCACCGCTGCTCGGCCACGGGTGCTACGTGGCCGCCGCAGTGGGACTGGTGCTCACCCCGACGCCACCGCCCACGTCGGCACCTGACCCGGCGCCAGCTCGACGAAACCGGGGAGGCCGCGCAGCGCGTTCTCGGCACCGCCTGGCGTGTACGTCGCGACCAGCCGAAGGGGTCGCCAGCCGGTGTTGAACGTGGAGTGCAGCGTGCCCTTCGGGATCCACACGGCGTCGCCCGTACGCACCGTGAACTCCGGGTCGTCGCCGACGGTCTGCCTGCCCTCGCCTTCGACGACGTAGAGGATCTCGTCGGCGTCGGGGTGTTCGTGCCTGTCGTGGCCCTTGTCGGGATTGATGACGACCTCACCAAGAGTCGATGACGCACCCGGAACAGCGTCCGGCGTCACGTGCCACTTGATCGACCCCCAGTCGAAGACCATCGTCGGGAGCGTGTTCGGGTCTCGGCGCATGAGAAATCTCCTTTGTGCGGGTGGAGGCGTCGCTAGTCGGCGGCCGGAAGCTGCTTGAACGCACGAAGCTGGCCGGCGATGGCGCGTTCCGTGGGCAGCCGTTCCATCGATGAAGCGCCGAAGAAGCCGGTGATGCCCTGTGTCCGGTCCAGGACGTAGCGCACGTCATCCGGCTCGGCGAGCGGCCCGCCGTGGCACAGCACGTGGATGTGAGGCGCTACGGCGACTGCCGCGTCGCGCATCTCCTGGATACGGTCGACGGCCTGGTCGAGAGTGATCGTTGTCCTGGCGCCGATGCTGCCCTTGGTCGTCAGGCCGAGGTGCGGGACGATGATGTCGGCGCCGGCCTGCGCCATGGCTGTGGCTTGCTCCACGTCGAACACGTAGGGCGCGGTGAGCATTTCGCGCTCGGCAGCGAGCCTGATCATCTCGATCTCGAGGTCGAAGCCCATGCCGGTTTCTTCCAGGTTGGCGCGGAAGACGCCGTCGATGAGCCCGACGGTCGGGAAGTTCTGCACCCCGGTGAACCCGATCGAGCGCAGTTGGTCGAGGAACCACGGCATCCGTCGAAAGGGGTCCGTGCCGCAGACGCCGGCGAGGACGGGTGTGGATTCGACGACGGGCAGCACCTCCCCGGCCATTTCCAGCACGATCGCGTTGGCATCGCCGTAAGGCAGCAGGCCGGCCAGCGAACCACGTCCGGCCATCCGAAACCGCCCCGAGTTGTAGACGATGAGCAGGTCGACGCCGCCTGCCTCGGCCGCCTTCGCGGACAGCCCGGTGCCGGCGCCCGCACCGATGATCAGCCGCCCCTCCTCGAGTTGGCTGCGGAAGGCGGCAAGTGCCTGATCACGATTCATGGAGCTTCCCCTGAATGATTCGGTGCAGATGGTCGGCGGCCGATTCTGCGAACTCGGCGTCGTTGACGTGCCGTTCGGTGTCGGCGACCTCGACGGCACTGCCGTCGACCGCCTCGAGCACGGCGCCGACGCACGCGGCGTCCGCCTCCGGGTCCCAGAACGGCCCGCCTGGAGCGTCGAGGGCGGAGAATCCGCCACGCGGTACGAACAATGCGGCCGGGCCGGTCGACGCGGCGAGCTTCCTGCCCAGCACGCCACCGATCTCGGCGGCCTCGGCCGTGCTCGTCCGCATCAGCGTCACCGCCTCGTTGTGGGCCAGCAGTGTGCGTTCCTCGAACTGCTCCGGCACTGTGCTCCGGGCCCCGAAGTTCACCATGTCGACTGCGCCGAGGCTGACCACCTGCGGCACGCCGGCAACCGCTGCGGCGGTGAGCCGGTCCGGACCGGCGGACAGCACACCGCCGCCGACCTCGTCCGCGATCTCCGTCGTGGTCAGGTCGAGCACCCCCGAGAGATGGCCCTCGGCCACGAGCGCCTCCATCGTGCGTCCGCCCGAGCCGGTCGCGTGGAACACCAGGACCTCGTAACCCAGTTCTTCGAGCCGCCGCCGCGCCGTTTCCACGGCGGTCGTCGTAACGCCGAACATGGTCGCCGCGACGAGTGGCTTGTCCTGCGGCGCCGCGCCCGCAGTTCGCCGGGCGTCGTACGCGGCGCCCATCCCGGCGACCGCTGCCGCCGCGTTGGCGAGGACCTGCCGGGAGATCGAGTTGATGCCGGCGATATCGACGACGCTGTACATCAGCGTGACGTCGGAGGTGCCGACGTAGGTGGAGACGTCGCCGGCAGCCATGGTCGAGACCAGCAGCTTCGGCAGACCGACGGGCAACGACTTCATGACGGTTGCAGCGATCGAGGAGCCGCCGCTGCCGCCGAGGGCCAGCACGCCGCTGAGCCGGCCGCGCGCATACAGGTCATCGGCAACGGCCTTGGCGCCGGCAGCCATCGTCGCCAGCGCGTGCCCTCGGTCCTGCCGGGCCCTCAGCGCCTCCAGGCTCGTCCCCGCAGCCTCGGCGACAGCGGCGGCTGTCACGTCGGCGTCGAGACCAGGCTCTCCCAGCACTCCCGTATCGACGAGCACGACGTCAAGCCCGCGCTCGACGACGAGGTCGCGAACGAATGCGTACTCAGGGGCCTTGGTGTCCAAGGACCCGCACAACATCACTGCCAAGGGGTGCTCCTCCTGCGGGTTTCGATCGTGACGCGGGGGACGGTCGCCTCATTCTCCGGTCGGCCTGTTGCCCCCTCTCAAGGGTGAGTTCCAGCATGAACGGCCCAAAGGCCAGGGGGAGCTGCACGTGACCGCGCCGCGCCTGCCGCCCGGTGGGGAATCCGGATGGTGCCGCCGGCCGCCCCTCATTCGGTCAGCGGTGGGCGGGAGTCGGGGTGGGTCGGTGTCCAGCGCACCGGCAGGTGAGTGATGCCGTTGATGAAGTTGGAGCTCAGGCGGACCGGCGGCCCGTCGAGTTCCAACTCCGGCAGGCGGGCGAGCAGTTGCGTGAAGAAGATCCGCATCTGCATGCGCCCGAAGTGCGCGCCGAGGCACATGTGGGGGCCCTGGCCGAAGGCAAGGTGGTCGTTGGGCGTGCGGGTGATGTCGAACCGGTACGGGTCGGGAAAGGCGCGCTCGTCGAAGTGTGCGGAGGCGTGGTAGACCACTACCTTCTCCCCCCGCGCCATCCGCTGCCCGGCGAGTTCGGTGTCCCGCGTGACTGTGCGGCGGAAGCTGAGCACGGGCGGGTGCCAGCGCAGGATCTCCTCGACGGCTGACGGCACGAGAGCGGGATCGGCGCGCAGCCACCGGTAGGCGTCGGGGTGTTCCAGCAGGGCCAGGACGCCGCCGGGCAGGGCGCTGCGCACAGTGTCGTTGCCGGCGATCACGACGAGGAAGAAGAACATCGCCAGTTCTTCCTCGGTCAGCAGGCGGCCGTCCTCGACGGTGGCGGTGGCCAGCGCGGTCATCAGGTCGTCCGCGGGGCGTCGGCGCTTGTGCCGGGCGAGTTCGTGCGCGTAGTCGAACATGTCGCGGAGCATCGCGGGTGAGCGCGGGTTGACCGGTCGTCCGTCCGCGTCTCGTACGACCTCGGCGTGCTCGGGGTCCTGATAGCCGATGACGCGGTTGGTCCACTTCAGCAGCAGACTGCGGTCGGATGCGGGGACGCCGAGCAGCTCGGCGAGGTTGGCGAGCGGGAAGTCGTCGGTGACCTCGACGGGCAGGTCGCAGCTCCCGTGCCCGGCGACCGCGTCCAGCAGGGCGGCGGCGCGTGCCGTGATCTGCTCGCTGAACTGCTCCAGCCGCCGCCGGGTGAAGATGGCGGCGGCCAGGCGGCGGATGCCGTTGTGCTCGGGCGGGTCCATGTTGAGGATCATCCGCCGGATGAAGCCGAGGTCGTCGGGGGCGGGGTCGCGGATCTGGGTGGCGCCGAGCCAGGACGAGTACACGGCGGGGTCGCGCAGCACCTCACGGACGTCCTGGTAGCGGGTGACGGCCCAGTACCCGGGCCCGGCCGGCCAGTCGTCCACCTCGTGCTCGTCCTGCCGGCAGACGGGTGCCTCGTCGCGGAGGCGGCGGAAGCTGTCGTGCGGGATGCCGCGCGCGAACACGCGAGGGTCGAACACATCGGGCACCGCGGTGGGCGAGGCCATCAGTGCCTGCTGAGGAAGCGCTCGACACAGGTGGCGAGGGCCACCGGGGACTCGTCCATCGCGTAATGCCCCGCGTCGGGGAAGATCGCGAGCTCGAGGTTCGGGTACCAGGCTCCGAAGGTCGCCCGCATGGTCTCGGCACCCAGCGCCGGGTCGTGCTGCCCGGCGATCACCTGGATCGGCACGTCCCTGCCCTTGACCTCGGTGTGGAAGTCGGTGTCCGCCCAGGCGGGCAGATAGGCGGCGAACGCGTCGCGGTCCGAGTGCTCCAGCGAATGCCGCACCATGGCGTCCAGCCAGGTGCCGGTGAGCCGGTTCCCCGTGGTGAAGTCGATGATCGCGCGGCGGTTGCCGGCGCTGTCGGCGGCGCCGTCGAACAACTGCCGACTCTGCTCGTCGAACGGCACGCCGCTCGCGGGCACCGGCGAGACACCGACGAGCGCCCTCACCCGGTCCGGCACGTCGGCGTACACCCGCTGCATGACGGATCCGCCCATCGAGTGACCGAGCAAGGAGAACCGCTCGACGCCGAGGTCGTCGGCCGCGGACAGCACGTCGGCCGCCGCCTCGGCAACCGAGTAACGGCCCGTCTCGCCGCGACGGTCGCCGTAACCGCGGTAGTCCAGGAACACGTAGCTGAACGCCTCCCGGTCCAGGTGCGGCAGCAGGGCCTGCCACGACCGCGACGAACCGAACCAGCCGTTCAGAACCAGCACGGTGTGCGTTCCGGTGCCGACCCGCTTGATGCTCATGTTCCGCCCTCCGCCGTCGAGTTGGGCCTCCGGCGATGCTAGGGCGACGTCCCGGGCCTGGGAACACGGCACCGTCGATGCCTCCGCCAGGAACCGCGTGTCCTTCAGTGCGGCGCGCCGAGCACCGGCCACTCCCGCGACGGCGCCGACGGTCCGCGCGGACTCCGCGAAGTCGTCGAAGCCGTGCCAGGGGTCGTGGGGCGGAACGCGGCAGGTACCGGATCCGCTCGTACCGACCGGGCAGGCACTCCCCCCGGGCGGTGATGCCGGCCCACGGCGGTCCAGCGGGTGTTGCTGAATCGGCAACGGAATTCGCGTGCATCCCGCTGTCCGCCGGATGATGCCGGTACTGCCCTTGGCGGCAGAAACCTCAGCCGAGTCCGGACCGCTCGTCCGTCCCGGGCTCTCCCGCACGGCGCCCCAGGAGTGACGATCCATGTCCCAGACACCCGCCTCTGACCGTGCCCACCGTCTGGTGTCCTCGCCGGCCGGCCGAACACACCTGGTGGAACAGGGCAACGGGCCGCTCGTCGTGCTTCTGCACGGGTTCCCCGAATCCTGGTATGCCTGGCGTCATCAGCTGCCCGTGTTGGCCGCCGCCGGCTACCGGGCGGTGGCCATCGACGTCCGCGGCTACGGGCGCTCCTCCAAGCCCGAGGCGGTGGACGCGTACCGGATGCTCGACCTCGTCGAGGACAACGTCGCTGTGGTGGAGGCCCTGGGCGAGCAGTCCGCGGCGATCGTCGGGCACGACTGGGGAGCGACCATCGCCGCGACCTCCGCCCTCGTCCGGCCCGAAGTGTTCCGCGCGGTCGGGTTGCTGAGCGTGCCCTACACGCCGCCCGGCGGCCCCAGGCCCAGCGACGTCTTCACGCAGATGGGCGGCACGGAGGAGTTCTACGTCTCCTACTTCCAGCAACCCGGCCGTGCCGAAGCGGAGATCGAACCCGACGTCCGCGGCTGGCTCGCGGGGTTCTACGCGGCCCTGTCCGCCGACACCATGCCCGCACCCGATGCCCCGGACCCGCACTTCGTCAGCCGAGGCGGCATGCTGCGCGACCGATTCCCTGCCGGTCGGACTCCGGCCTGGCTCAGCGAACACGAACTTGACGTCTACGCCGGGGAGTTCGAACGCACGGGCATGGCCGGAGCACTCAACCGCTACCGGAACATGGACCGGGACTGGGAGGACCTCGCCCGGTTCGACGGAGCCCCCATCACCCAGCCCTCGCTGTTCGTCGGCGGCAGCCTGGATGCCTCCACCTCCTGGCTGGCCGACGCCATCATGGCGTACCCCACCACCCTGCCCGGCCTCCGCGCCTCGCACATCCTCGACGGCTGCGGCCACTTCATCCAGCAGGAACGCCCCCGGGAGACCAACCGGATCCTGACCGACTGGCTCACATCCGCCCTCTGACGCGCGGAGGTCTCGTCCCACGCATGACATGCCGCGGACATCGATGATGCCGTGCTCATTTGGAGCGTGCTTCCTCTGCTTGCCGGCCCGACCGGTCTGCCCGTCAAAGGGGTTGGAAGACGCTCACCAGCGATACGGCGGGGCGAGGTGGTCTTGGAGTTCACGGTGGCGGAACTGCCATGCAGTCCCAGCTACGCGCAAAATGCCGGACTCATGGCAAGCATGGAGGAAGCGGCCCAGCCGCCAAGGCAACCGGCCCCGGGTACACAGGAGGAAGGTCACATATCGCAACGCCCCGGCGCCGCCCCCGATCGGAAGGCTGAACATGAAGAGTCCGCACGCAACCGCCAAGCCGGTCAGACCCAGGAACCAGAGCAGAATCCAGTTTCCAGGAGTGAAACCCGCTCGTCCGAATAGATAGTCGAGTACGAGAAGGGTCACCATCAAGCCTGAAAAGAGGATCAGGAGCAAGAGAACGGGGACAAGCGCCGTTACCAGATCCCGGCGGACAAGATTACGTGGACCGGCCCCGGGGACGTCCCCGCCCACCACGAGCCCGAACGTAAGACCTACCACAAGGCCACTTGGAACTCCGAAGGCGGAGACCGCATACCAAGTCTGACCGCGCGGATAAAGGATCAACACACAGAGCAAATAGCACAGGATGAATCCGATGACAGCGGCACGCTGGCCTCTCCGGGTGCGTAGCCCACGAAAGTCAACCCGGCGCATCTCGGGCCAGGTGGGACGATGCACGACTGAGAGTAGAGCAAGGATGAGAAGAAGAAGGAGAAAGGGGCGAAGGACAGGCATGTCCCCTGGCGCATGGAAAACGATCAGCAACATGGCAGGAAGCATCGAGGCGAGAAGCACGACCAATACTCGCTCGACCCACTGAATCCAGCGTGCGCCTGCCAGCGGCCACAGTTCGTTGAGAACCAAATCGCTGCTGCTGAGCATGCGGCCCCTGATGGTGCGAGGCCGACCGTCTTCGCCACCGGCATTTGCATTGAGATAACCGGCCAGGACCGCGAGGTATCGCCTCGTAGCAGCGGCATCCCATCGCTTCCCGCTCTTGGAATTCGGAGCCCCCACAGCGTCGGTGCCGTGCTGCGATGCCGCCACCGCGGCACCGATGTAGTGGTCCAGGAGATAGTTGTAGAGCCGGCCTTCGGCCGCGTAGGCAAGCAGATCGGCGGGATCACGTAAATAGCGGCCGTCTGCGGCTCGTTCCTCGAAGACTGTGACGGCCAGAGTGAGCCGCCAGGGCGTATCCAGCATGCCCGCAAGCGTCGCAGCGGAGGGACTGACGTTCTCTGCACCCCGTTCGGCTACCACGTCCACAGCGGAGAGAACCGGCTGCCAGCGAGCCCGGCCGTTCTCCGTGACGGCAACTCGCTGCCGAAGGTAGTCGCCGGCGCGAGACGCATCCACGCGGTTCAGGGCAATATGCGCAACGACATTGGGCTGTACGTCGGCGTCGACCAAGGTCTGATAGTGAGCGTGGCGGCACGTGATGACAACCGGGCAGTGGGCACCGCCGTCCTCGAAACGTTCGACAGCGCGCAATAGCCTACCGGCGCGGGATGTATATCCAGGGCTGGTGCCCATGTCCATCTCGTCCAAGCCGTCGATGACCGGCAGGACAAGATTCGAGTCGACAAGAAGGGCCGTATCACGGTTGGAGAGCCGGTACGTGGCCGAGAGATGTGCCTTCAGCCAGCTGCGCATTTCGCTGCCGGGCCAGGAAGCCGCAGCCAGCCGTACCGGTACCGGTTCCCCCGAGGCACGTTCCTTGGACAAGCCCAAGAGGAGTGCCAGTGCGAGTACGGTCTTGCCCGTCCCCGCATCCCCGTCGTCCGGTCCGTCCGATCCGGGGGACGAGCTACCGGTGATGATCATCCGTCCTGGTCGCAGATTCCGGTAGTACTCGACGATTCCCTCGAGGGTTCCTTCAGGCGGGGTGTCGCGCGCCCCGGTCGCGACTGCGGTGAAGGCGAGATCCACCCGGCCGTCCGGAGCAGCCAGGCCGCTTCCCAGCAACTGCCGGTACTGCGCTCCTTCACCCCGGACAACGGACCGCGCGAGATCGTCGGCAACCACTTCTCCGGTGCGTTGGTTCCGCAGTGCACGTAAGGCCGCCCAAGAACTCCAGGCCGTAAGCACCGCGCCTACCAGAGCGACGGGCAAGCCCCACAGGTCGGCGAGATCGGCGGCTTCTTCGGCCCGCCCGCCCCTGCCGTCCTCATGTGCGGCCCACGTCAATCCGGCCACGCACACCACGAAACCGACTACTACCGCGGAAAGAGTCCCACCACGCCCCCGTACGTTCATGAACTCCATCCTCACCCAAGACCACGAACGTTTTCCAACCTGCCTGATGGGTCGGCTGGTTGGGCTGCGAGAGAGACGACGCGCGCTCCCCTGAACGACATCATCGACGCCCTTGCGGGGGGCGGCATCACCTGCTGGGGCAGGCAGGGGCCACCAGGGTGCTCCCGCACCGCCTGGCATCCTCCGTCGAACGTCTCGAGAGGTCCCGGCAGACCTCGCCCGCCTCGGCGCAACGCCGTGCCGGCTCCGGAAAGGACCGGAACGCGGCAACTCCCCCGAGCTCCTGCGAGATCGGGGGAGTTGACGCGCCGTACGCCGGGACGGTGCTACGCCGCCACGGCCGTCGGCTGCGGCTCCGGGTCGACGGTGTCCAGGTCGATGCTGCGCGCACCGGCGTACTTGTCACGGTCCAGGATCTTCTCCCGCGCCGAGACCAGCACCGGCATCACCGCTTGGCCCGCCACGTTCGTCGCCGTCCTCATCATGTCCAGGATCGGGTCGATCGCCAGGAGAAGGCCGACGCCGGCGAGGGGAAGGCCCAGCGTGGAGAGGGTCAGGGTGAGCATGACCGTGGCGCCCGTGAGGCCCGCGGTCGCCGCGGAGCCGATGACGGAGACGAAGACGATCAACAGGTATTCGCGCAGGCCCAGTTCGATGCCGTAGAACTCGCCGATGAAGATGGCCGCGATCGCCGGGTAGACCGAGGCGCAGCCGTCCATCTTCGTCGTCGAGCCCAAGGGCACCGCGAAGGACGCGTACTCGCGGGGGACGCCGAGCCGTTCGGTCACCTTCTGCGTGAGGGGCATGGTGCCCACGGACGACCGGGAGACGAAGGCCAGTTGGATCGCCGGCCACGCACCGCGGAAGAACTGCAGGGGGTTGACCTTCGCGACGGTGGCCAGCAGCAGCGGATACACACCGAAGAGGACGACGGCGCAACCGATGTAGATGTCGGCGGTGAAGGTGGCGTACTTGCCGATGAGGTCCCAGCCGTAGTCCTTGATCGCCGTGCCGATGAGGCCGACGGTGCCGATCGGCGCGAGCCGGATGATCCACCACAGGGCCTTCTGCAGCAGCGCCAGCACGGCCTCGCCCACCGACAGCAGCGGTGCTGCCTTCTCGCCGAGCTTGAGGGCGGCGACGCCCACGACCGCGGCCATGAAGACGATCTGCAGCACCTGCAGTTCGGTGAACGGCGTGATGATGTCGGTCGGGATGATCCCGGTGAGGAAGTCCAGCCACGAACCCGACTCCTCGGGCTTCCCGGCGTCGTCGGCCGAGAGCCCCGTGCCCGCACCGGGGTTCGTGAGCAGGCCGATGAGGAGGCCGATGGCGACGGCGATCAGCGACGTGGCCATGAACCACAGCAGGGTCCGCGTGGCGAGCCGCGCAGCGTTGTGCACGTTGCGCAGGTTCGTGATCGAGACCATGATCGCGAAGAAGACGAGCGGAGCGACCGCCAGCTTCAGCAGCTGGACGAATATCTCGCCGGTCTTCGTGAGTGCCGTCCCCAGCCAGCTGATGTCGCCGCTGCGCGCGACCCAGCCGAGCAGCACGCCCAGGAGGAGCCCCAGCAGGATCTGGGCCCAGAACGGGACTCTGGGTATCCGTCCGCGCGACGACGGGGACGAGGACGGAGGCTGAGCGGAATCACCGGCCGAGGCGCCTGAGGTGATTTCCGGCGATCCGGAGGATTCTGAGGACGAGGGCACGGTCGACTCCCGCTGGAAATGGGTCTTCGGGGGCCCCGGAAAGAACTCCACCGGGGCGTTACGAGCACCCACAACGCCGCGCATTGGAGGCGCCATTCCCAGCGGTTGTTAAGAGCGTGTGACAAGCCTTGTATGAGGCGGCGCAGCCCCGTACGACGAGCGCCGGGAGCGGGCGCGGCGCGGCTCTACGCGACGCCGTCCTCCTGGCTCTGGTTCGCCGAGAGCCGTTCCTTGGCCCGGTCCACCCCACTGACGAGCTGCTCCGACATGGCGTCGCGCTGCTTGCGCAGCAGCACGAAGCTGAGCGGGGCCGAGACCACGAGCGCGAGCAGCACGACCCACAGCGGGTTGGACCTGCCGATGCCCTCGGGGATGACCCCGGAGTACGCCAGAACGGCGACGACGAGGAGGCAGCCGGCGAAGACGCCGGCCCGCATGGCGGTGTAGCGGAGCGTTGCGTGCGACTTGCTGCTCACGAGGGTCTTCTCCGGACTTCTCGGGTGACACGTGCGCCGTTCCTTCTCCGGCGCCGGGGGGCTCGGTGCGGCCGCTGCCTCCACCGGATGGCCCCGTCCAGTCAAACACAGCGCCGGAGACGATCACTCCGGCCCCTTCCCTCGACCGCCGCTCCCCTCGACGGTGCTCCCGAAGACCCGTGACCTATGCGAGGTCCATCCAGAGCGTGACGTCGTCGCGGAGGTCACCGTCCGAGACCTTGATCGCGTCCGGGAGGCGCCCGACCTCGCGGTATCCGCAGGCCTCGTAGAACCGCTCCAGGCCGAGACCGCCGCGGCAGGTCAGCCGCAGCGCGGTGATGTCGTCCATTCCCCTGGCCGTCTTCTCGATCGCGGACATCAGGTCCCGCCCGTGGCCCATGCCCTGGAGCGAGGGACGCACCATCACGGTGTAGACGGAGCACCAGTGGCGCTTGAGCCGGTGCGCGTTGAGGAGGAGGAACGCGCCGGCGCCGACCGCGCCCTGCTCGTCGCGGCCGATCAGCATCCGCGCGCGGCCGGCGTCGACGGAGACGAGGTGGGCCATGAGGTCCTGGCGTATCGCCTCCGGTGTAACCGGTGGCACGAAGCCGACGGCACCTCCGGCGTTGGTCACGTCGGCCCACAACGTGCACAGTTCGTCCCGCAGTTGAGCGTTGACGGGCGGGTCGAGTTCGAACGTGAGCGGCATGGGACCGACCATATCCGAGTATTCGCCGGGGATTCCCCGTGACCCATTCGGTCTCATACGCACCTCCGAGTGTCCGCTAGTCAGTGAAAAGGTAAAGATGACCGGCGCGCCGCCGGAATTTCGATGATCGCCTTTGTAAAGGTCTCTCTGTTTCGTGACGGGAGGCGGAGGCATCCATGGTGGACAAGAGGAAAACAGCGGTGCGCGGACTGTGGTGCGCGGTGTTCTGCGCGGCCGCGACGGTGTCACTGTCGCCCCCGGCGACATCCCAGTCGGCACCCGAACCGCGTCAGGCGCTCAAGGAGCGCTATCACGCGACGTTCCACGGCGGAATCGCGACTGCCGCGAACGCGTCGATCACATGCCGCAAACCGGCGGGCAGCGCTGCTCCCTGCGGCTCGGTGCAGAAGGGCGGACCCGGCCGGAACAACGAACACAACATGTTCTACTCCGACGTCGACAGCGACCCGAACACGTACAACTCCACACGGGCTGCCCTGCGTATGCCGGAGAACTCCCAGGTGAGGTACGCGCGCCTGTACTGGGGCGGCAATCTCCGCGTCGGAGAGGTCAAGCCCGCCAAGGACAACGGCCGGGTTCTGGTGGCCGAGCCCCGCGGCTCGTACCGCGGGCTGAAGGCCGACACGGTCAGCACGCACCGCCGCGCGGACGGAGCGGACGCCTACCAGGCCTCCGCGAACGTGACGAAGCTGGTGAGGAACAGCGGCCCCGGCACGTACACGGTGGCGCAGCTCAATGTCGCCATGGGCAAGTCCAAGGCGGGTGCCTGGGGCGGCTGGACGCTCGTGGTCGCGTACGAGGACAAGAAGTCGCCGGTGCGGCACCTGAGCGTGTGGGACGGATTCGCGGGGTCGCACAGCCGTTCCAACGGAGTGTCGATCGCGACGCGCCCGATGAGTTTCGCCGCGGGCGCCAAGGGGTCGGTGGGTGTCGTCGGCTACGACGGCGACCGCGGTAACACCGGAGACTCCGTCCTCCTTTCCGCCAACAAGCGCAAGGGCACGCCGCTCTCGAATTCGGCGAACCCCAAGGCGGACGCGTTCAACTCGACGATCACCAACGGCGGGCGCGAGGTACCGGGACGCGTTCCCGCCCACCGCAACACGCTCGGATACGACTCCGACCGGTTCGACGCGCGGGAGGCGCTGCGCCCCGGCGGGAACAGCCTCCTCTTCCGGTTCACACCCGGCAAGGACGACTACCTGCTCGGCGCTCTCTACACGCAGGTCGACGCCCGCCGCTGAATTGCGCGATTCCCCCATTCCGCGAAGAAGTCCGTCCGGTAATGACGTTGAGGAGACGTTCGGGTGCTTTCCCAGCGCAGAGAACGAAGAGGCCGGCTCACGGTCCTTCATCTGGCACAACCGGTCGAAGGCGGGGTGGCCAGGGTCGTGACCGATCTGGTCGGGGCCCAGACGAAGGAAGGCGTACGCGTCGTCGTGGGCTGCCCGGAGGGCGGAAGCCTCTCCCGGCAGGCCGCGGCGGCGGGTGCGGAAGTGGAACTGTGGGCGGCCGAGCGAGAGCTCGGCCCCCACGTCGCCGCCGAGACACGGCGGGCGTACCGGCTGATCCGGCGCGTGAACCCCGACGTGGTGCACGTCCACAGCGCGAAGGCCGGGCTGGCAGCCCGGCTGGCCCTGCGCGGCAGGGTCCCCACCGTGTATCAGCCGCACGCATGGTCGTTCGAAGCCGTCGGAGGAATCACGGCACGGCTCGCCCGCGCCTGGGAGCGCCGGGCCGCGCGCTGGACGGACCGCGTGCTGTGCGTGAGCGAGGCCGAACGCCGTACCGGGGAGCGGGCCGGAGTGACGGCGCGCTGGGCCGTCGTGCACAACGGCGTGCCCGAGACCGAGACCGAGGGACGGGACGAGGCACGTGCCGCGTCGCCCCTGCTGAACGAGGTGCCGGCGCAGGCACCGCTCGTCGTCTGCGTGGGGCGGCTGTGCCGCCAGAAGGGACAGCGGATCCTGCTGGACGCGTGGGGCACCATCGCCAAGCGCGTGCCGGGCGCCTGGCTCGTACTTGTCGGCGACGGCCCCGACCGCCAGGAGCTGACAGCGGCCGCCCCGGACAGGGTGCTCTTCGCGGGCGCCAGCGACAAGGTCGACCGCTGGTACGCGGCGGCCGACCTGGTGGTGCTGCCGTCCCGCTGGGAGGGCATGGCCCTCACCCCGCTCGAGGCCATGGCCTGCGGGCGTCCCGTCGTCGTCACCGATGTAGGAGGCGCCCGGGAGTGCCTGCCCCCGGGTCAGCAGGAGCAGTGCCTGGTACCGCCGGGTGACGCTCAGGCCCTGGCCGACGCGGTCACGCGCCTGCTGGGCGAGCCGGAGCTGCGGGACTTCATGGGTGAGGCCGCACGCAAGCACGTACGGGCGGACTTCGACGTGCGCCGGACCGCGGAATCCGTGCTGCGCCTGTACCGGGAACTGCTCGACGTACCGGCCCCCAGGGGCAGTTGGCGGGCCGGACAATGACGACGGACGGCGCGGACGAGAGGTCCAGCAACGCGCGCGTCGCGACCCGTCCGGATTCGGTGGCTGGGCCGGACGGTGGCGTCGTGGTGCCGCCCCCGCAGCAGGCGGGCGACCGGACCGTACCCCCGCCCGTGGGCCGCCTGCGCAAGCGGCGGAACGTCCTGCGACTTCGGCACCGTGGAGCCGCGGCGCTGGCTGCCGCCGACGCGGCCGCCTCCGCTTCCGTCGTCGCGGCAGTCGGCGGTGCCGACGCGGACAGCCTGCTGCTCGGGCCCGTCGTCTTCGGGGCGCTCGCGCTCAACGCGCAGGCGGGCCTGTACCGGCCGGGACTGAGGGCGTACGCGCTCGACGAGCTTCCCGCGCTGACCGCCCGTGCGGCACTGGCCTGGTGCGTGGCGGCCGCGCTCCTCGCGTCCTTCGACCGTCCGTCCGCACTGAGCTGGGGCGTCCTTCTCGCCGCCGTCGCAGCGAACGCCGCCCTGGCGGGCACGGCGCGCGCCCTGGTGCACTGCTTCCGGCGGATCAAGGCACGGCGCCGGCCGCGTCCGGCGCTGATCGTCGGCAGCGGGCGGCTCGCCCGTACGGTCGCGGGCGTCTTCGCCGAGCACCCCCGCTACGGGCTGCAGCCCGTCGGGTTCGTCGACCTCGTCGGCGAAGCGGAGGGCGAGGACAGCGACGACGGCGACGACGACGCACCGCTGCCCGTGGTCATGGTGCTGGAGGACGTGACGAGAGCAGTCATCCAGAACACCGTCCGGGACGTGGTGTTCCTGCGCTCCCCCTGGGAGGAGACGCAGAACGCCCTGCTGGCAAGGGCGTTGGGCGAGCGCGGAGTGGCCGGCTGGCTGGTGCGGCCCGGCTGCGCCGTCGGAGTGCACGGGACGCACGACACCGGCCCCTCGCACGTGTGGGGGTTCTCGTGCAGGCGCCTGTCCCTGGAGTGCCCCGGTTCCGGGTGGAGCTGGCGCAAGCGGCTGCTCGACCTTGCGCTGGTCGTTCCGGCGCTGGTCATGGCCACCCCGCTGCTGGCCGCCTGCGCCCTGGCCGTACGGATCTCGGACGGGCCGGGGGTCATCTTCCGGCAGGAGCGCGTGGGGCTCGGGGGCGGCCCGTTCACGCTGCTGAAGTTCCGCACGCTGCGGCCCGAGAACGAGACGGAGTCGGCGACGCTGTGGAGCGTCGCGGGCGACGACCGGATGAGCACCGTCGGCCGGGTGCTGCGCCGCACCTCCCTGGACGAGCTGCCGCAGCTGTGGAACGTGCTGCGCGGAGACATGAGCCTCGTCGGGCCTCGTCCCGAACGCCCCTACTTCGTGGAGCAGTTCAGCAAGGACCTCCCGGGATACGCCGAGCGGCACCGTTCGCCGGTCGGCATCACCGGCCTCGCCCAGGTGTACGGACTGCGCGGCAACACCTCCATCGAGGACCGGTCGCGCTTCGACAACCACTACATCGAGACGTGGTCGCTGTGGCAGGACGTGCGGATCATGTTCCGCACGGTCTCCTCGTTCTTCCGCCTCGAAGGCCGGTGATCGGGGTGACGGTCGCACTACCGGAGAGCCGGCGTCCGCCCGGCGACTGCGGCCGGAATCTGCCGGGACATGACCAGGACACGAGCGGACGGACGTACGGCACGGGCCGGCCGGGCGAGCCGGACGGCGAGTGGGACACGCGGCACGGGCCGCCCGTGACCAGCCCGGCGTTCTGGCGCCGATGGGCGCCGATGGTGCCCGCCGTGGCCACCGTTCTCATCCTGTGCGTGCCGATTCAGACCGGCGACGTGACCACTTCGGGCAAGATCACTGCCGCAGACGCGGCCTCCCTGGTACTGGTGGTGTGGTGCCTGGTGAGGCTGCTGCGCGGACGCGGCGGTCGGCTTACACCCACGGCGGCTTCGGTGCTCGGGGCACCGGCTGTCGCCTTTGCGGTGGCGACCGCCGCGTCCGCCGATCCCTGGGCGAGCCTTCCGGGCTTCGTCCGGTATCTGCAGATCTTCGTGCTGGTCCCGGGTGCGCTGCTGCTACTGCTGCGCGGCACCCGTGACTTCCGGCTGCTGTCCTGGGCGCTGATCCTGCTGGCCCTGGTGCAGGGAGCCGTCGGCGTCGTACAGAGCCTGACCGGGACCGGCGCCTCGTACATGGGCCAGGACGTGCGCGCCGTGGGCACGTTCGGGCCGCTGGACGTCATGGGGATGTCCACGGTGGTCTCGCTGGGGCTGGTGACCGCCTTCGCGCTCGGCCTCGCGGACCGGCGCGACATCTCACGGCGGCAGCGCGTCATCGCGATGTGGTGCGCCGCGGCCCTCGTACCTCCGCTCGTCCTCTCCTACAGCCGCGGCGCGTGGATCGCCACGGCGGTCGCGTGCGCGGTGGTGCTGCTGCTGGCGGGCGTGCGCAGGGCGGTGCTCGTCTTCCTCGCGATGGCCGCCGCGTCGGTGGTGCTCGTAGGGGGCTTCGGGGTCGGTTCGTCCATGGTCCAGGAGCGGCTGACCAGCATCACCGACATCAGCTCCGCCCCTGACCGGTCCGTCACCGACCGCTACAGCCTCTGGTCGGCCGCCACCGCGATGTGGCAGGACGACCCCGCAACGGGTGTCGGCCCGAAGAACTTCCCTGCCTACCGCGACGGACACGCCTCGTTGGGGCTCTCCTCCGGCAGCGACACCGCCGGGGCGGGCATGCAGTTCCACAAGGAACCGCTGCTCTCCCCGCACAACATGTATCTGCTCGTCCTCAGCGAGCAGGGACTGATCGGCGCCGTGGCCGTCGTCGGCAGCGGAGGCGTGCTGCTCGTGTGCGGGCTGCGGCGTCTGCACGCCGCCCGCCGCGTACACCTCGGCGGCGGCTCCGCGGACGCCCCCGGCGCCGCCGACTGCGGGCTGGCCGCCGTCGGGCTGCTGGTCTGGCAGGGCGTCGACTTCCTCTACGCCGACATCGGCGGCCCGTCGACCGTGCTGACCGCGGTCCTCCTCGGAACGGTCGCCTGGTGGGCCCTGGCCTCCTCCCCCGTGGCCGACGCTTCCCACCCGAACTCCCCCGCGACGAGCGCCGACGACAAGGCAGAGGCATCCGCCCGATGACGGAAACGCACGCCTCCCGCACCACCACTCAGGACGCGGCGACGCTCACGGGCACCGGCGACGGGAGCGACGGCAACGGCAGGACCGGCGACGCAGACCGTCCACCACTGGGCAGGTTCCTCGCCCGCGCCGCCGTGATCACCGCTGCCCTCACGGCGGCCGGCGCTTTCTTCGGCCTGCTCCGGGACCAGGCGATCGCCAGCCTGTTCGGCGCCGACGCCGACACCGACGCCTTCCTCATCGCATGGACCGTCCCTGAGCTGGCCGCGACGCTGCTCATCGAGGACGCGATGGCGCTGATCCTCGTCCCCGCCTTCAGCCTCGCCCTCTCCCGTCGTGCGGCGGCCCGTTCGGGCGCGGCGGACGGCGGCGCCCTGCTCGACGCGGACGCCGCCGGACGCGACCCGGTGCTGGGTGTCGTGAGGCGGACCCTGCCGCGGCTGCTGCTGGGGCTCACCGCGACCGCCGCACTGATGCTGCTCGCCGCTCCGCTGCTGGTGCGGGTGCTGGCACCGGGTCTGCCGGACGCCCGTACGGCCGTCGACTGCATGCGTCTGACGTCCCTGACCGTGGTGACCTTCGGGCTGGCCGGGTACTTCAGCGCCGCGCTGCGCGCCCACCGGCGCTTCGTCGCACCCGCGGCGATCTACGTCGCGTACAACGCGGCGATCATCGCGGTCATGTTCGCCGGGCACACCCTGTGGGGCGTGCGGGCTGCCGCCGTGGGGGTCGCGGTGGGCGGCGGCCTGATGGTCCTGGTCCAACTGCCGTCGTTCCTCAGGCAGTTGCCGTCGCGTGAGAAGCGCAGGACGGCAGTCGGGCTCCGCAAGGCCGTGGCTGCCGCGGATGCCCCCGCGGCGGCGCCGGCGTCCGCGAAGGTTCCGGCGAGCCCCGCCGCGACATCCGGCAGCTCCGCACCGTCCGACGGCACCGGCCCCACCGCCGCCCGTCCCGTGCCGGACTCCCCGGAGGCGACCGCTCCCCCGGCCACTGCTGCGGCCGGTCAGGCCGGGTACACCAGCCGCATCGCGCTGCTCGGCCTCGGCGTGCTGGCGCCGGTCGTGTGCTTCGCCCTCAGCCGCCAGGCGCAGGTGCTCTTCGAGCGCTATCTGGCCTCGCCCCTGCCCGCGGGCGCCATCTCGCACCTCAACTACGCGCAGAAGGTCGCGCAGATGCCGATGGTGCTCTCGCTGATGGTGTGCACCGTCACCTTCCCCGTCGTGGCACGCGCCATGGCGGAAGGCGACAAGCAGCGGGCGCGCCTGCGCGTGGAGCGGGACCTGGCGCTGGTCGGGATCGTCGTGCTGCTGGGCGCCGCCTACGTCATCGCCTGCGCACCACAGCTCATCCAACTCCTCTTCCAGCGGGGCGCGTTCGACGCCCGCGACACCGCCGACACGGCGTCCGTGATGCGCGTCTACAGCTTCGGTCTGCTCGGTCACAGCCTGGTGGGCGCCCTGGTGCGTCCGTTCTTCTCCGGTACACGGCCCACCTGGTATCCGGCCGCGGCGATGGCCGTGGGGCTCCTCGTCACCGTCGTCGCCGGGGCGCTCGCCGTGCGCCAGTGGGGAGTTCACGGCATCGCCGCCGCCAACGCCGCCGGGATCCTCACCGCCGCGCTGCTCCTGCTGCACGGCCTCGGCGCCCGCGTGGTCGCCATCGATGTGCGCCGGGTCGCCGCCGGGCTGGCCCGGCTGCTGCTGGCGGCAGCCGTAGCCGGCGCCGCGGGCTGGGGTGCGGCCCGCCTCGTCGCCGATCCGCTGGCGGGTGCCGCGGCCGGCGGCGTGGCCGTCCTCGTCGTCTTCGCATCCGTGGCCCGCCTCGTCAGGGCCCCGGAGGTGCCTCAGCTGTTCGCCACCGTCAAACGAAGGTTCGCTCATGTCCGCTGAGTTCCGTGCCCGCATCCCCGCTCTGCCGCTGCCATCGCCCCAGCGACGGGTGCCCGTACCGGCGACCGCACGCGAGGCGGTGACCGCCCCCGCGACCGTTCGCACCAGCATGCGGCGGCGGAGGCCTCCGTGGGTGCTGATGTACCACTCGGTCTCCAGCTGCACGGACGACCCGTACCGGATCACCGTCTCTCCGTACCGCCTCGACCGGCAGTTGCGCTGGCTGCGCGCCCGCGGGCTCTCCGGCGTGAGCGTGGGCGAGCTGATGCGGGCGCGCGCCGCCGGACGCGGCGCCGGACTGGTCGGGCTGACCTTCGACGACGGCTACACCGACTTCGTCGACAGCGCGCTGCCACTGCTGCGCAGGCACGGATGCACGGCCACCGTCTTCGTACTGCCCGGGCGGCTCGGCGGCGAGAACGCCTGGGACGAACTCGGCCCGCGCAAGCCGCTCCTGGACGCCCAGGGCATCCGCACCGCGGCGGCCGAGGGCATGGAGGTCGGCTCGCACGGCATGATGCACACCGATCTGACGACGGCCGACGACGCGACGGTCGAGCGGGAGACGAAGCAGAGCCGCGAGCTGCTCGCGGACATCACCGGCACCGATCCGGAGGGTTTCTGCTACCCGTACGGGACGGTCGATCCCCGGGCCGTCAAGGCGGTGCGCAACGCCGGTTACGGCTACGCGTGCGCGATCGACCCCGGAGCGCTCACGTGCATGCACGCCCTGCCGAGGGTGCACATCGACGCCTCCGACACCTCCGTCCGGCTGTTCCTGAAGCGGACGCTCAACCCGCTCCGGCGCAAGGCGGTTCCCCCGGAGCCGCAGGTGCCGAGGGACGCCGGTGCGGAGATCGGAGAGGACGAGGGAGCGGTCGGCAGCGGAAGAACCGGCGGCGCTCGATGAAGGTCGCACACATCATCACCGGGCTCGGCGTGGGCGGCGCCGAGCAGCAACTGCGGCTGATGCTCCGCCATCTGCCCGTCCGCTGCGACGTGTTCACGCTCACCGCCCCGGGCGCCGTGGCCGAGGGCATCCTCGCCGACGGCCACCGCGTCACTCACCTGGGCATGACCGGCAACCTCGACGCGACGGTCATGCCGCTGCTGGTCCACATGCTCCGTGAGGGCGGCTACGACCTCGTCCACACCCACCTCTACCGGGCCTGTCTGTACGGCCGCCTCGCGGCACGGCTCGCCGGCGTGCGTGCCGTCATCGCTACTGAGCACTCCCTCGGCGAGGACACGATCGAGGGGAGGCGGCTCGGACCGGGCATCCGCGCGCTGTATCTGGCCTCCGAGCGGCTGGGCTGCGCCACCGTCGCGGTCTCCGACACCGTCGCGCAGCGACTGCGGCGATGGGGAGTGCCGGCTTCCCGGCTGCACACCGTTCCCAACGGCATCGACGCCCACCGCTTCCGCTTCGACCCCCTGGCCCGCGCCACCACGCGCGGGCGGCTCGGCATCCCCCAGGACGCCTTCGTCGTGGGCGGGGTGGGGAGGCTGGTACCGGGCAAGCACTTCGAGACGCTCGTACGGGCCGTGTCCGTGCTGCCCGACGCGCGGCTGGTGCTCGCGGGTGACGGACCCGAACGCGAGACGCTCCACGGCATCGCCACGGCGCTCGGCGCGCTCGACCGTATCAACATGCTCGGCGAGTGCGACGGGACGGTCGCCTCGTCCGGCGTCGGCGCGTGGGAGATCCCGGACCTTCTCGCCGCGATGGACGTGTTCGTCTCGCCCTCGTCCGAGGAGTCCTTCGGACTCGCGGTTCTCGAAGCCCTCGCGGCGGGACTGCCGGCACTGCACGTGACATGCCCGGCCATCGACGACCTGCCGCCGGAGGAGGCACCCGGCGCCCGCCGCATCGGCACCGGCGTGCCGGAACTCACCGCGCTCCTCTGCGAGTACCAGAACTCGGGGCCCGTACGGCTGTCCGTACCGCCCGTCGTGGAGCGCTACGACATTACCCGCAGCGCGGAGCGGCTGATGGCCGTCTACCGCGCTGCGACGGGCGCACCGCAACTGCCCGCAACGGCGCCGGCCGCGGCGACTCCCGTACCGGCACCGACATCCCTACCCCTGACAACGAGGTGAGTCCTGCCATGCCCAAAGCCGTACAGGGATCGGCCAACAACCCCACCGCGGACGGCTCGGCGCGCACGACGCAGTCCCGGCACCACGACCGCTCGTCGAACTCCGGCACCGGCGACGGCGCGAAGGCCGCCGGCCGCGAGAGCGCGGAGAGCACCCCGGAGAAGAGCCCGTCCGGCACATCGGGCAGCGAAGCGGTGAAGCCCGACGCGGCCGACGCCGAGCCGGGCACCAAGACGGACCCGAAGCCGGACGCCAGGCCCGACACCACCCCCGGTACCAAGCCCGACTCCAAGCCCGGCACCACGACGAACGGCAACAAGGACGGCAAGAAGGACGGCGGACGGGAAGGCAACAGCGACGCCGACACCGCCGGTAAGCCGGCCGCGAAGGCGCAGCCGGTCACCGAGCCGGAGGCCGGTACGAAGACCGAGGCCGGTGCTAAGGCCAAGTCCGTCACCGAGCCCGGGACGGATGCGGGGGCGAAGACGCAGTCCGTCACCAAGACAGAGACGGGCACGGGCGGCACCGCCAAGGACGGCAAGACGGGACGGGCCGGAAAGCGCAGGATCCGGGGCGAGAAGCCGGCGGCCTCGGCGCCGCCGATGAGCGGCCGCAGCAAGACCTCCGCTCTCACCAGGACAACTCCCCTTCGGCGCAAGGCCGTTGCCGGGGGCACCTCGTCCGCACGGGCCGGCACGAACCCGCCCGTCCCTGAGCCCTCCGTGCCTCGGGGACCGCGGCTGTCCGTCCGCCTCAGGGCGTGGCTGCGCCGCACGCCCCGATGGTGGCCGCTGCCCGTCTGCCTCGTGCTGGGTGCCGGCGCCGGCGGCGCGTACTCGGAGATCACGCCTCCGCAGTACTCCGCCATCAGCTACGTCGTCGTCTCGCCGTCCGGCCCGTCGGAGGCGGGCGGTGCGCTGGGTTACGCTCAGGCGTTCGGCAAGATCGCCACCGATCCCATGATCCTCGCCGACGCGGAGAAGCGGGCGGGCCTGCGGCGGGGCACGATCCGGCAGGGCATCCAGGCGACCACGTCACCCGACGCCCCGATGGTGCAGATCACCGCGACCTCCTCCAGCGCCTCACAGGCGGCGAAGAACGCCGACGCCGTCGCGAAGGCGCTCACGCACACGGCCAAGGCGTCGGTGAAGCGGACCGGCGCCCGCCTGACCCTCCTCTCCCAGGCCGTGGCACCGGCGACGCCCGTCTCGCCGTCCCGGGAGGTCACGGTCGCCGTGGGTGCGTGCGCGGGCGGGCTGCTCGGCGGACTGGCGCTGCTCGCCCGTCCGCAGTCCCGCCGCCCCGAGTACACGGGCAGTCCCGTGGCGGCCGACGGCGGCCGTACGCCCGAGGGGACCACCGGCTCCGTTCCCACGTCGGAGTCCACGAGCGCCAACTCCCTGACGGAGGCGGGACGATGACCACCGCCAGTGTCTGCCGGGACCCGTCGGAGTTCGCCGCCCTCGCCCGGGAGTGGGACGAACTGCGCGGGCGCAGCAGGGGCTCCACACCGTTCCAGTCCCACACCTGGCTGAACTCCTGGTGGCAGTCGTACGGCAGGACGGACCGGCTCCGCGTCGTCCTCGTACGCGACAAGGGCCGGCTGGTCGCTGTGGCGCCGCTGATGCTCACGTACCGGCCCCTGCCGACGCTGGTCGCGCTCGGCGGCGGCATCACCGACTTCTGCGATGTGCTGCTGGACGCCGAGTTCCCGGACGCGGCCGCGTGTCTCGCGAGGGCGATGCACCGGGCCGCGCGCGGAGCGCTCGTCGACCTGCGCGAGGTGCGCCACGGTGCCGCGGCGGAGGAGCTGTACGACGCCTGGTCCGGTCCGCGCCGGACGCTGAAGGACTCCGTGTGCCTCGAACTGCCCGGGGTCCCCATGGAGAAGCTGCTGGAACGGCTGCCCGCCGGCAGCGCGAAGCGCACCCGTCAGAAGCTCCGCAAGATCGACAAGATGGGGATCAAGGAGCACGACGTGCTGCCGTCGGAGGCGGCCGGTGCCGTCCGAACCCTCCTGAAGCTGCACGCGATGCAGTGGGAGGGCCGCGGGGTGACGCCCGAGCATCTGCGGCCGCGCTTCCGCGCCCACCTGGAGAGCACGGTCGAGCGCATGGCGGAGCGGGGTGACGCGACCATCACCGAGTACCGCGTCGACGACGAGGTCGTGGCCTCGGACATCACCTTCACCAGCCGGGACATGGTCTGCGGATATCTCTACGGCGCACACCCGAAGCTGCGGTCGCAGCGGGTCGACATCACCACGATGCTGCTGCGGCACGCCGCCGCGCACGCGGCATCCACGGGAGCCGGCACCCTCAATCTGCTGCGCGGCGCGGAGCCGCACAAGCTGAGATGGCAGGC
Organism: Streptomyces sp. TAA486; assembly: GCF_000426165.1. Classification (NCBI taxonomy): domain Bacteria; kingdom Bacillati; phylum Actinomycetota; class Actinomycetes; order Kitasatosporales; family Streptomycetaceae; genus Streptomyces; species Streptomyces sp. TAA486. Next base: position 108,475 of record NZ_AUEV01000021.1, read on the forward strand.
CGAATCCGTCGCCAGCCAACGTCTTGTGATGGCCCGTCGGGAGATGGCGCCCGTGCTGGGAGTGCATCTCGCGCAGGCCAAGGGACGCGAGCTGGCGGCGGTGGCCGTGCGGCGAGCCAGGGACGCCGGCTGGATGGATCGGTTCCGGCCGGGCGGTGCCGGGCGGGCCGGGACGGACGCGGCCGCGGAGTCGGAGAAGCAACGGTCGTGAACGTCGGGTCGGGCTCCTCCGTCTCGGGGGCGGAGGAGCCCGACGCGCGTATTCCCGGCGGCAGCCGTCAGTCGTAGAGCCCCGCCCGGGACACCCACGAGTTCCGCGGCACCTTGTCGAACCGCAGGCAGTACCTGCCGACGACGAAGCAGTCCTCGTACCACGGGATCCGCGCTTCCGATTCCGTCGGTACGGGGACCGCTGTGCGCGAGGGCGAAGGCATCGGTGCGGGAGTCGGCGCCTCGGTCGCGCCGGCGCCGGGTGACGGCGCGGGCGTGCTGCCGGACCGGCCGAAGAGGACGGCACGGTAGGTCTCGGCGGAATCGGGATTGTGGGGGCACTGCCACACGCCGTGCGGGCAGTAGTCGGTGAGGGTCTGGTACAGCGGCTTGTGGCGGTCGAACCAGTCGAGCATCCGGCGGACGTACTCCGGGTTGTCGCCGTTGCGGAACAGACCCCACTCCGGGTACGAGATGGCCTTGCCGTGCTTCCTCGCGAAGTCGACCTGGGCCTGGAGTCCGTACGGCTCGCTCACCTGCTCGTCGAAGGAGCTTCCCGCCGGCTGGTCGTAGGCGTCCATGCCGATGATGTCGACGACGTCGTCGCCCGGGTAGCACTCCGTCCACGGGTAGGCGTCGCGGCCGCGGCTCGGCGCGAAGTCGAAGCGGAACTTCTGTCCGGGAACCGAGCGCATGGAGGTGACGATCCGCCGCCAATACTTCTTCCACGCGTCGGCATCGGGGCCGCAACGGTGCGAGTACGTCGTGCCGTTCATCTCCCAGCCGAGCACGATCACGGTGTCCGGTGCCTTCTGCTGGACCAGGCGTTCGGAGAGGGTCCGGAAGTGGCTGTCGAAGCGGCCGGCCGCACCGGCACGCAGCAGCCCCCGTACCTCGCGGTCCGACAGGCCTTCCTCGTTGCGTTCCAGCATCGGCACGTTGAGCACGAACATCCGGTCCTGCTGGGCCCGCCGCCACTTCGTCCACGGTTCGAGGAAACCGGGCCGGCCCTCGATGTTGGACCACAGGTCGCCGGGGAGATACGAGTGACCCACCTTCAGTTCCGTACCGCCGAGCCAGCGTTGCAGCTGCGGGATGCGCTGCACACCGTCCGGATCGGCACGGAGGAACGCGCCGAGCGGGGCGAGTGGAGTCTGGGCGGTCTGGACGCTGCTGAGCGAGGCGGGCCGGGCGGATGAGCCGGCGCCCGTCGGTTCGGAACTGGGGCCCGAATTCGGTACGACCTCGCTCGAAGTGACGCTCCGGATGAACGATTCCGTCTCGAAATCGGGCAGATTCATCGGCAGGACCGTACAGGAAGCGAGAAGCCCGCCGGCGATGACGAGGCCGCAGACCTCCTTGTATCCGCGGCGTTTGGGGCTCCGCATCCGTTCTCCTGTCCTCCGGCGACCTCATTAGTCGCAAAACACGCATTTCCGACCTAACCGTTCGGCACGGCTCGGTGCGGTCTGATAGGCCAATGGGGATATTTTCTCCCTGTTCGCACTATTCATGACGCAAGGACATACCAATGCCGCCGTTCGACACGGAAGTCCCCGCCCTCCTGATCCGGCTCGACCCCAATCCGTTCCACCACGGAACACTCGGAGCCATCAGGTCCCTGGGGCGCACGGGGATCGAGGTCCACCTCGCGGAGGCGGCGCCGGGGCCCGTGGACCGCTCCCGGTTCGTCCACCGGATGCATTCGCTGCCGCCGGGCGGCACTTCGGACGCCGAACTCGAACGGGCACTCTTGCGCATCTCGGACGCCATCGGCAGGCCGGCCGTGCTCATCGCGCTGGACGACCGTGGCGCGATCGGCGTGGCCTCGCTCTCCGGGCGCCTGCGGGACCGCGGCTTCCTGCTCCCGGACATCGCGCCGGACCTGCCTGCCCGCGTCGCCGACAAGGCCGAACTGGCCGGACTCTGCCGGGACCTGGGCATCGCGCACCCGGTCACCGTGGCACCGGACAGCGCCGCAGAGGCGGCACGCGAGGCGACGCTGCTGGGACCCCCGGTGATCGCCAAGTGGAGCAGGCCGTGGCTGCTGCCCAAGGGCATGCGCAGCACCACGCTCGTACGGACCCCCACCGAGGCATGCGAGTTGTACGAGCGCAGCACCCACGCGGGCAGCCGGCTCCTGCTGCAGCAGCGGCTGGCCGGCGGCCGTGGAAGGGACTGGTTCTTCCACGGATACGCGGACGGCGACCGGGGCTTCCTCGCCGGCGGCGCGGGACGCAAGGAGCGCTCATGGCCCCCGCGCACGGGCCTGACGGCGGTCGGCACCTGGATCGCGAACCGTGAGGTGGAGGAGGAGGCCGCACGGCTCGCGGCGCGGGTCGAGTACCGCGGCATCCTCGACCTCGACTTCCGGCTCGACCCCGTGACGGGCAGCTACAACCTGCTCGACTTCAACCCGCGGCCCGGCGCGCAGTTCCGGCTCTTCACCGACGACGGCGGGCTGGACGTCGTACGCGCGCAGCATCTGCATCTGACGGGGCGTGAGGTGCCCGCCCGGTCCGGCGGGCAGGGACGGGTCTTCGTCGCCGAGAACTACGCCCTGCTGTCGGCCCTGGTCATGGGCGCTTCGCTCGGGCGGGGACGGCGGGAGGAGCCGGACGAGTGGGAAGCGCGAGGTGACCGGGGTGAACGGGGAGGTCACCGCGGTCACCGGCAGCAGGGACCGCAAGCAGGGGGCCGCTCCCGCGCCGTGGAGCGCGCCTGGTTCGCGGCCGACGATCCGCGTCCGTTCTTCGCCATGGCCGCGGCCTGGTTCGCCCGAGGCGCACTCAAGGTCTGGCAGCGCGTCAGATCCGTACGGGCGGCGCTTGCCGCGTCGGCTCCGGGCCTGCCGTCAGCTCCGCATTTCCGCTCCACCCGTGATGAGCGATCAGTGAAAGATCAGAGAGAAGGAAACGCATGTACGACCTCGTAGTGGTGGGCGCAGGTCCCTACGGCCTCTCCATCGCCTCGCACGCCGCGGCCGCCGGACTCAATCTGCGCGTCCTGGGCCGTCCCATGGCCTCGTGGCGGGACCACATGCCCAAGGGCATGTTCCTCAAGTCCGAGCCCTGGTCCTCGAACCTCTCCGACCCGGCCGGTACGCACACGCTCGCCGCGTACTGCGCCGCTCGCGGCATCACGGTGGAGCACGGAAAGCCCCTGCCGATCGGCACGTTCACCGACTACGGGCAGTGGTTCGGCAGCAAGGCGGCGCCTGCGGCGGAGGAACAGACGGCGACGTCGATCATCCCGTGCGCCCGCGGGTTCCGCGTCGAGACGGCCGAGGGGGACGTGCTGGTGACCCGCACCGTCGCCGTCGCGGTCGGTGTCATGCCGTTCGTGCACAAGCCCGGCCCGCTGCGGAAACTGCAGCCTGGGCTCGTCTCGCACAGCAGCCACCACCGCGATCTGAGCCGCTTCAGCAACAAGGACGTGACCGTGGTCGGCGCCGGGCAGGCGGCGCTGGAGACCGCGGCGCTGCTCGCCGAGGAGGGCGCCCACGTACGGGTCGTGGCCCGCACGGACCGCATCAACTGGAACTCGCAGCCCCAGCCGCTTCAGCGATCGCTGCTCACGTCGCTCCGCGACCCGCACTGCGGACTCGGCACCGGCTGGCCGAGCTGGGTCTTCTCCGAGATGCCGTGGGCGGTACGGAAGCTGCCGGGGGCGCTGCGGCAGCACATCGCACGCACCGCGCTCGGCCCTGCCGGTGCATGGTGGCTGCGCGACCGCTTCGAGTTCGCCGTGCCGGTGCTGCTGGGCAGCCGTCTCAGCTCGGCGGAGCAGGTGCGTGACCAGGTGCGTCTGCGCCTGGAGTCCGCCGACGGCGCCATGCGCACCGTCGAGACGGACCATGTCGTGGCGGCGACTGGGTTCTCCCCGCGGCTGGCCCGGCTGGCGATGCTGGACGAGTCCGTGCGCAGCATCCTGCACCGCGTCGGCACGAGCGACGCACCCGAGCTGAACGCACGGTTCGAGTCCTCGCACCCCGGGCTGTTCTTCGCGGGGCTGCTGGCGACGCCGTCCTTCGGCCCGTCCATGCGTTTCGTGTACGGAGCGACCTTCGCCGCTCACCGCGTGGTGCAGGGCGTGCAGCGGCGGCTGGCCGAGCCGCGGCTGGCGACCGTGCCGCACGCCGCGCGCTCCCGTGCGACCGAACAGCCCCGCAGAAACGGGCAGTTGACCGGGTACGCGCAGAGCCAGGGTCCCGGGCAGGGCCCGCGCCGCACGCAGGGCGGGCGAGGACCGACGGCCGTGCGCCGCTGAGCCGGGTCGGCCGGGGGCGCCCGCGCCCGGAACCCTGAGGCAGAAGATCGGGGTCTCCCGGGCCGGCGCCCCCGGACGCAGTCGAGGGACTCAGATGCGCATCGGCTGGGGCGACTCGCGGCGCTCCGGGTCCGGGCCGTCGTACTCGCGGATGACCTCGTAGCGGGTGTTGCGCTCGACGGGCTGGAAGCCGGCGTCGCGGATCAGGTCGAGCAGGTCCTCACGCGTCAGCTTGTCGGGCGTCCCGTAGTTGTCCGCGTCGTGAGTGATCTTGTACTCGACCACGGATCCGTCCATGTCGTCGGCGCCGTGCTGGAGCGCGAGCTGAGCGGTCTGGACGCCGTGCATGACCCAGAAGACCTTCACGTGCGGCACGTTGTCGAACAGCAGGCGGGAGACCGCGAAGGTTTTCAGCGCCTCGGCGCCCGAGGCCATCGTGGTGCGCGCCTGGAGCCGGTTGCGGACCTTGCCGTCCTGCATGTCGACGAAGTCGTGCTGGTAGCGCAGCGGGATGAAGACCTGGAAACCGCCCGTCTCGTCCTGCAGTTCACGCAGGCGCAGCACGTGGTCGACGCGGTGGCGGCGCTCCTCGATGTGCCCGTAGAGCATCGTGCAGGGCGTCTTGAGGCCCTTCTGATGCGCGAGGCGGTGGATGCGCGACCAGTCCTCCCAGTGGGTGTCGTGGTCGACGATGTGCTGGCGGACCTCCCAGTCGAAGATCTCGGCGCCGCCGCCCGTCAGCGATTCGAGGCCGGACTCGATGAGGATGTCGAGGATCTCGCTCGCGTCCATCCCGGAGATCGTCTCGAAGTGCTGGATCTCGGTGGCGGTGAACGCCTTCAGCGAGACGTTGTCGGGCAGCGCCTCCTTGAGGGCGCTGAGCGAACGCGGGTAGTAGCGCCAAGGCAGCGTCGGGTGGAGGCCGTTGACGATGTGGAGCTCGGTGAGGTTGTCGCCCTCCATGGCCTTGGCGAGCTTCACCGCCTCCTCGATGCGCATCGTGTACGCGTCCTTCTCCCCCGGCTTGCGCTGGAAGGAGCAGTACGCGCAGGAGGCGGTGCACACGTTCGTCATGTTGAGGTGGCGGTTGATGTTGAAGTGAACGACGTTGCCGTTCTTCTTCGTTCGCACCTCGTGGGCGAGACCTCCGAGCCAGGCGAGGTCGTCGCAGTCGTACAGGGCGATGCCGTCCTCACGCGTCAGCCGTACACCTGCGCGGACCTTCTCCTCCAGCTCCCGCTTGAGCCCAGAGTCCATGCGTCGCCCTCCTAGAATTTCTGCTTCGAGCGCCTTTTTGAGCCTACTCCCCGTCCCCGGGGCCCGCGGGACCGGCCGGTCCCGGCTCCCGAACGGCCTTGCGGGGCCCAGGGGTCAGGCCTCGTTCGGCAGGTCGGTGACCCGGTTCTCCCACTTCGTCGAGAGCACCACTGTCGTACGCGTACGGGAGACGCCCTTGGTGCCGGACAGCCGGCGGATGAGGGACTCCAGCGCGTCCACGTCCGAGGCGCGGGCCTTGAGCATGAAGGAGTCGTCCCCGGCGATGAACCAGCAGTCCTCGACCTCGCTCAGCTCGCGCAGCCGCGCCGCCACGTCCTCGTGGTCGGTGGCGTCGGTGAGCTGGATGCCGATGAGGGCCGTGACGCCCAGGCCCAGCGAGGGCGCGTCGACCGTCGCCCGGTAGCCGGTGATGACACCCGCGGTCTCGAGACGGTTGATGCGGTCGGTGACGCTGGGGCCGGAAAGACCGACGAGCCGGCCCAGCTCGGCGTAGGAGGCCCTGCCGTTCTCACGCAGCGCCTGAATGAGCTGCCTGTCCACCGCGTCCATGGGTCCTGGTGCCTCCGTTGCCGAATGCTTGGGGGCTCCCCGCCGGCGGCAGGGGAACCGTGGGCTCCGCGAAATCTCCGGTAACGAATCTAAGGCATGGGGACTGCTCGCCCTCAGACACCTCTCCTCTAGTCGTCCTGGGACCCTTCCGTCACCCGCGGACCCGTCCCCCGAAGCCGCGCGTAGGCTCGGTCGCGTGACTTCCACGACCGGAACCAGCACGCCTCGTACGCCGTGGATCGTCGGTGTCTCCGGCGCTTCCGGCACGCCGTACGCGGCCGCCGTGCTGCGTGCCCTGCTGCACGCCGGGGAGTCCGTGGACCTCGTGGTGAGCCGGGCGGCGCGGCTCACGATCATCGACGAGACCGGGCATCCGTTCCGTGACGCGCACGCCCAGGAGGATCTGCGCCGCTGGCTCTCCTTCGGCGCCGACGGCACACCGGACGCCTTCGACCCGGACGTCTCCGCCGTGCGGCACTGGCCCGCCGGTGACCTCGCGGCCGGGCCTTCGTCCGGCTCGTATCCGGCGCGGGGGATGCTCATCGTGCCGGCGAGCACCGCGTGCGTGGCCGGTGTCGCGCTCGGCCTGTCGAAGGATCTGCTCCAGCGGGCCGCCTCCGTGACGCTCAAGGAGCGGCGGCCGCTCGTCGTAGCCGTGCGGGAGACGCCGCTGCACGGGCAGACGCTTCGGCACCTCGTCTCGCTGGACGACGCGGGCGCGGTGGTGCTGCCCGCGTCGCCCGCCTTCTACGCGGGCGGCAGTACCGTGCAGCACCTCGTCGACTTCGTCGCGGGCCGCGTGCTCGACGCGGCGGGTGTGCCGCACAAGCTCTACCGGCGGTGGGAGGGCGAGTTGGGGGGCCACGCCTCCGGAGCGTAGGTCCGGGCCCACGACTGGCGTCGCGGGCCGGTTTTGGTATTGGCTCGGGGGATGCAGTTCTTCCGTCCGCCGTACGGGCAGCTCCGTTCCACGACGCCGCACCGCGCCGTCGCCGTCGCGACCTGTGCGCTGCTGCTCGCCACCTCCGTGTCGGCGTGCACCTCGGCCCAACGCCTCACGACCGGCATGAAGGTGCGGAACTCCGTCGTGAAGCTCGGCGACCAGCCCGCCGCGACGGTCATCGTGTCCGTGGACGGATCACCCCGCGAGGCCCGCGAATTCCTCACCGCACGGGCGGGCGACGGGAAGCACCGCGGCTCGAAGCAGGCCGCGCACATGCTGGCGCACGCCGAGCTGACCGTGTCGGCGGGTACGGACGACGAGGACGAAAAGACTCCGCTGAAGGAGATGCCCCAGTCCGACGCCGCGAACGTGGCGGCGGCGCTGAACTTCGGCGGAAAGGACGTCGCGGCGCTCAAGTCCGTCGAGGACGAGCTGTATCTGCGGGTCAGTCTGCGGGCCCTGGTCAAGCACACCGTCGGCTCGAAGGACGCGCGCGAGACGGCGTCGGAGATCGTCGCCCTCGCGGACGACCTCCCGCCCACCATGGCGGCGGCCGAGGACGCGCTCAAGGGCGAGTGGGTGCGCGCGGACCCCGAGGCGTTCGACGAATTCGCGCAGGTGGCCGTGACGCTCGCGGAACGGCAGCGGGACGAGCAGATCGAAGAGGACAAGAGGAACAAAAAGAAGAGCAAGGGTGAGAAGGGCCACAAGGACAAGAGGGAAAAAGGGGAGGAAAAGAACAGGGACCGCAAGAGCGACGAGGCAAGGCGGAGCCGCGAGATCCGGGACGCGGTCACCATCGGCGCGGCGCTCGACGGTCAGTCCCAGCGCGAGTTCATCAGCGGCGTGCAGGATCTGCTCCGCAAGCACGCCGAATTCGAAGCCAAGGGCGAACAGAGGGGCGCGGAGCGCGTACGCATGACGCTGCCCGGGCGCAAGGCCGCGAAGGATCTCATCGCCGCGCTGCGGCCCCTGGGGGCCGAGATCGACCCCGCACGCGTGCCCGACGGCGACATCGCGGGGGACCTGTCGATCCGGCGCGGGCAGCTCACCTCCCTCACCCTTGACCTGGGTCAGTTCACGCGGGGCGACGCCCACCTGCCTCTGCGCCTGGAGTTCAGCAGTGGCGACGCCGTCGCCGTGACCGCTCCCGGCGGCACCAGGGAGCTCGAGCCGCAGGACCTGATGGCGACCTGGATGTATGGCGCTCTGGGCACGGAGAAGTTCTGACGCCATCCTGGAGTTCCTGACTGCCCGATCCTGGACCCGTGGAACTCCGCGAGCCCACTGCCACGTTCTCAAGGTCACAGGCATCGGCTCCGCGACTGTCTCTCAGGGGGAGACTCGATGGCGTACGGATCAGGCTCCGGCATCAACAGCACGAACAGCGACAGATCGCCGCGGCAGGGCGCCAAGCCCGCCGCGAAGCTGATCCTGCTCTGGACGGGGCTGCTGTGGCTCCTCGAAGCCGTGGACCAGGCGACGGGCAACGCTCTGGACACCTTCGGCATCGTCCCGCGCAGGCAGGGCGAACTGGTCGACGTCATCCCGGCGGCCTTCATGCACTTCGGTTTCGGCCACCTCATCGCGAACACGGTGCCGCTGCTCGTCCTCGGCTTTCTCGCGGCACTGCGCGGAACCGGGCGGTTCCTGGCCGTCGCCTTCACGATCATCGTGGTCAGCGGGGTCGGCGTGTGGCTGGTCGCGCCCGACGACAGCAACACGGCGGGCGCCTCCGGCCTGATCTTCGGGCTGTTCGGCTATCTGCTCGTGCGCGGCTTCGTGGACAGGCGGATCACGGACGTGGCACTCGGCGGTGTCGTCGCGGTGTTCTACGGATCGATCCTGTGGGGCGTGCTGCCCACGGAGGCCGGGATCTCGTGGCAGGGCCACCTATTCGGCCTGGTCGGCGGCATCGTGGCCGCCTTCATGACCTCGACCGCCCGTACGCCGGGAGGCGGCAAGCCGGCCTGGCACTGACGTGGGCCGTCCCGTTGCAGAGCCGAACCGCGCGCCCGTGCGCGTGCGCATTCCGGGGCCGTGCGCCTCGTACGGTCAGACGCTCAGGCCGCGCACCGACAGGTCCAGCAGCGCGCACACGAACAGCGCGATGCCGATGAACCCGTTGACCGTGAAGAAGGCCCGGTTGAGCCGGGAGAGGTCGCCCGGCCTGACGATGGAGTGCTCGTAGACGAAGGCGGCAGCGACGATCAGCAGGCCCAGCCACCAGAAGACCCCCGCCGCGGTGAGCACCCCGAACCACGCCAGCAGCGCCACCGTAACGACGTGGCTGCCGCGGGCCCCGTGGAGCGCCGCCGCGATGCCGAACCGCGCCGGGACGGAACGCACCCCGTGCGCGCGGTCCGCCGCGACGTCCTGGCAGCCGAAGATCAGGTCGAAGCCGCCGATCCACACGCCGACCGCGAGGCCCAGCACCACGGCCTCCCACGACCAGGCCCCGGTCACGGCAATCCAGGCGCCGACGGGCCCTATCGCCTGGGCGAGTCCGAGGATGGCGTGCGGGAAGTCCGTGAAGCGCTTCCCGTACGGGTAGACCACCATCGGCACCACGGCGACGGGTGCCAGCGCGAGGCAGAGCGGGTTGAGCAGGGCGCACGCACCCAGGAAGACGGCGACAGCGATCAGCGCACCGGTCCACGCGGACCGCACCGAGAGCGCACCGGTCACGAGTTCGCGCCCGGCGGTCCGGGGATTGCGTGCGTCGATCTCGCGGTCGATGATCCGGTTCGCGGCCATGGCGAAGGTGCGCATCCCCACCATCGCCACGGTGATGAGCAGCAGCTCCCGCCACTGGACGGCGCCGCTCGCACGGAACATCGCCGTGAGCGCCGCGATGTACGCGAACGGCAGCGCGAAGACGGAGTGCTCGATCATCACCAGCCGCAGGAAGGCCTTCACGCCTCCGCGTGGCGGGCTGACGTCGGCCCGCGCGCCGTCGCCGGTCACGGCATCGCCGCTCACAGGCCGTACTCCTTCCAGCGCTGGGTGACGAGCCGTGCGACATCGGGATCGGACTCGATGGAGTGCGGCCAGCCGCCGTCGCGGGTGTAGCCCTCCTCCGGGAGCTTCGTGGTCGCGTCGACCCCGGCCTTGCCGCCCCAGAACTGCTGGTACGAGGCGTGGTCGAGGTGGTCGACGGGCCCCTCGACGACCGTCAGGTCGCGGGAGTAGTCGACGTTCCCGAGGGCCCGCCACGCCACCTCGTGCAGATCACGCACGTCGCACTCCGCGTCGACGACGACGATCAGCTTCTCCAGGGAGAGCATGTGCGCACCCCAGATGGCGTGCATGACCTTCTGGGCGTGCTTCGGGTACTTCTTGTCGATCGAGACGATCATGCAGTTGTGGAAGCCCCCGGCCTCGGGCAGGTGGTAGTCCACGATGTCCGGGACGATGATCTTCAGCAGCGGCAGGAAGAACCGCTCGGTGGCGCGCCCCAGCGGCCCGTCCTCCGTCGGCGGCCTGCCCACCACGATCGACTGGAAGACCGGGCGCTTGCGCATCGTCACGCAGTCGATCGTCAGCGCGGGGAATTCCTCCTGCGGCGTGTAGAACCCGGTGTGGTCGCCGAACGGCCCCTCGGGCAGCGTCTTTCCGGGCTCCAGCCAGCCCTCCAGCACCACTTCCGCGTTCGCGGGCACCTGGAGCGGCACGGTCCTGCAGTCGGTCATCTCGACGCGCTTGCCCTGCGTGAAGCCCGCGAAGAGGTATTCGTCGATGTCGCCGGGCAGCGGTGCCGTCGAGGCGTACGTCACGGCGGGCGGGCAGCCGAAGGCGATGGCGACCGGCAGCTTCTCGCCGCGCCGCGCGGCGACCTGGTAGTGGTTCCGGCTGTCCTTGTGGATCTGCCAGTGCATCCCGATGGTTCGGCGGTCGTGCCTCTGGAGGCGGTAGAGACCCAGGTTGCGCACGCCCGTCTCGGGGTGCTTGGTGTGCGTCAGACCGAGGTTGAAGAAGGAGCCGCCGTCCTCGGGCCAGGTGAACAGCGCGGGCAGCGCCTCCAGGTCGACGTCGTCGGCCTCGAGGACCACCTCCTGGACGGGTGCGCCCTTCACCTTCTTCGGCGGTACGTGCGTCATCGCGCCGAGCTTGCCGAACGCCTCCCTCATCCCGACGAAGCCCTGCGGCAGTTCGGGCTTGAGCAGCCCGCCGATCTTCTCGCTGATCTCGTCGTACGACTCGAGGCCGAGAGCCTTCAGCAGGCGGCGGTCCGTCCCGAAGACGTTCATCGCGAGGGGAAGGGAGGAACCCTTCACGTTCTCGAACAGCAGCGCGGGCCCGCCGGACTTCTGAACCCGGTCGACGATCTCACCGATCTCGAGATGCGGATCGACCTCTGCCTTGATCCGCTTCAGGTCCCCGTCACGCTCCAGCGCCCGCAGCAGCGAGCGGAGATCGTCGTATGCCATGCGCCCCAGTATCCGGCATGGGTCCCCCCGCTTCACCGGCCGCCCCCGGGCCCTTCCCGACACCGTTACGCTGGCTTACGTACGTACCGCGCGAACGCCGTGGCACGTGCTCCGCGCGCGAACGCGAACGCGGGCGCACAAACGAAGACAAGCAAGACGAACCGCACAAACCGCACTTCCGGCCCACCGTGCCGAGTCGGCTCGCCTAGGGGGCGTCCCACATGCTCAGGTATCTGCCGTTCCTTCTCGTCCTGGCGGTGTGGATCTACGCCTTCATCGACTGCCTCAATACTCCTGAGAAGGAAGTACGGAAGCTGCCGAAGGTGGTGTGGGTCATCATCATCCTGCTCTTCGGGCAGGTACTTCTGGGCCCCGTCGCATGGTTCGTCGTCGGACGGCCGCGCAGGAACGCACCGTACGGTGCGACGCGTCCCGACGAGCGCCGCTGGGTCGCGCCGGACGACAACCCCGAGTTCCTCAAGTCCATCAAGGGCGGTTCGCAGCCCGGCGGACCGCAGGACGACGGCGAGCCCGGCGACGAGCGGAACGGCACGGGCGGAGCCGACCCCCGCTCGGGCTCGGGCTCGGGCGAGGGCGGCGTCACGGACGTCACGGACGTCACGGACAGCGGCAGCGGCGAGACCGGGCACGAGCCGCGTCCCGGGGCAGAGCCGCAGGAGGCCGAACTGCGCCGCCGCGACGAGGAGTCGAGGCGACGCGACGAGGGCCAGGGCGGCCCGGACGAGACGCCGCCCAAGAGCTGAGCCCCCGGAAGCTCAGCCCCAAGAGCTGAGCTGGGACGAACGGGTCCCCGGACCTCAGCCGACGCCCGCGTACGAGTGCTTGCCGTTGAAGAAGATGTTCACGCCGTAGTAGTTGAACAGGAAGCACGCGAAGGCGATGAGTGCCAGGTAGGCGGCCTTGCGGCCCTTCCAGCCGGCGGTCGCGCGCGCGTGCAGGTAGCAGGCGTAGGCGACCCACGTGATGAACGACCAGACCTCCTTGGGGTCCCAGCCCCAGTAGCGGCCCCATGCGTCGCCGGCCCAGATGGCCCCGGCGACGATGGTGAAGGTCCAGAACGGGAAGACGGCCGCGTTGATGCGGTAGGCGAACTTGTCGAGCGAGACCGACGAGGGCAGCCGCTCCAGGACCGACGTGGCGAAGCCACCCGGGGTGCCGCCGCTCAGCAGCTTCGTCTCGTACCGGTCCCGGAAGAGGTAGAGCGCCGTCGAGACGAAGCCGAGGTAGAACAGCGCGCCGCAGGCGATCGCCAGCGAGACGTGGATCCACAGCCAGTACGAGTGCAGCGCCGGCACGAGCTGGTCGCTCTCGGTGTACAGCACGGTCACGGCCAGGCCGAGGTCCAGCAGGACGGTCGCCACCAGCGGCAGCCCGATCCAGCGGACGTTCTTCTTCGCGACGAGGAAGGCGAGATAGGCGCCGACGGCGACCATGGAGAAGGCCGTCGAGAACTCGTACATGTTGCCCCACGGGGCACGCTGCACCGAGAGCGAGCGGGCCAGCACGCCCGCGACGTGCAGCAGGAACGCGAGGGTCGTGAGCGAGACCGCGATCCGGCCGTACAGATCGCCCTGTTCGTCGCCGGCGGCGGCACCGGGGCCGTCCGGCAGTTCGCCGCGGCGGCCCGCGGAGGAGCGGACGACGACCTTGGGACGCGGACGCTCCAGCACCGATGTGCCGCCGGCCGCCGCGCCCTTCGCGGCCGAGGACTTATCGGTGGCCGCAGCCGCGTCAGAACCGGCGGCCTCCTCGCCCGTCTGCCCCTCCTTCTCGCGGCCGGGGCTCAGCGCGGCAGCGGTACGTGCCACCTTGCTGCGGCTGCCGAAGACCCATTCGGCGATGTGCGCGACGAAGGTGAGGGTGTAGACGGCCATCGCCGAATAGATCAGGTAGTTGCTGATCTCGGCGAGATTCTCGTTCGTTCCAGCAGCGGCGATGTTCACGTGCGGTCTCCTCGCGGCGAGGCTTCGGCGCCGTCCTCGGCCTTGTCCTTGTCGTCTTTGTGGTGCTCGTTCTCCGGCTCGTTCCCGGCCTGCGTGTCTTCGTCGGCCGGGGGTTCGCCGGCCGTGGACTCGTCCTGCACGGGCGGCGCCTCCGCCTGCATGGCGTACGCCAAGTCGCCCAGCTCCTCGGGGAGTCTGGCCGACTCGCTGCGGCCGAGGCCGGCCATCTCCACGACCGTACGTCCGTCGGGGCCGGCGACCGCCCGCACCCACACGCGCCGGCGCTGGATGAACAGCGAGCCCGCGAGGCCGCCGATCGCGGCGAGCGCACCGCCCAGCGCCCAGCCGCTGCCGACCTCGTGGACGATCTGGAACTGGGCCCACTGGCGCACGCCTTCGAACTTCAACTCGGCGTCGCCGTCCGGCAGTTTCATCGTCTCGCCGGGCAGGATCTTCTTCGCCAGCGGGCTTCCGTCGCCCTTCTTGAACTGCTTCATGCGCTTGGTGTCGAGCTGGTACACGCTCTGCGCGGCTCCGAACTCCATCCCGAGGTCGCCGTGGTAGGCGGTCAGGAAGAGCACCGGGTACTTCAGGGACGGCGACTGCGAGAACATCGTGCCCGCCCCCGAGCCGCCGAAGGTCGGCACGAAGAAGCCCTGGAAGCCGAGTTGGTCCTTGCGGCCCTCGGCGTTCCGGTAGTCGGTGACCTTGACGACGCCGGACGAGGTGAGGTTGCCGTCCTGAGGGAGGAAGGCGACGGGGCCGCGGTAGGCGGTCCGGCCCTCGCCGTCCTTGACGGAGACGACGGGTGCGTAGCCGTTGCCGTTCAGGAAGACCTTCGAATCGCCGATCTGCAGCGGGTGGTTGACCTTGATCGAGTCCTGCTGCTCCTTGCCGTCGGCGCCCTTCCAGTACGAGACGTCCGCGCGGTAGTCGCGTGCGGTGCCCTTCTGCGGACCGGACTCCTCGTACGTCGCGTGGAAGTCCTTGAGGCTGAAGCCGAACGACTCCAGGTCGTCCGGTTCGAAGAGGGAGCCGGACTTGAAGTCGTCGTACTGCGGCAGGGTGTTGGAGAAGCCGTCGCCCTTGACGATCAGCTTGCCGCCGTCGGACTTCCACAACTGGCCGGCGGCGAACGCGAGCAGCAGCACGATCAGGGCGATGTGGAAGAGGAGGTTGCCCGCCTCGCGCAGATAGCCCTTCTCCGAGGCGACGGCGTCACCCTCGCGCTCGACGCGGAAGCGCCGCCCCGCCAGCAACCTCCGGGCTCCGCCGAGCACTTCGTCCGGGGCGGTGTCCGTGTGCCAGGTCGTGTAGGCCGGCATCCGCTCCAGGCGGCGCGGCGCGCGGGGCGGCCTGCTGCGCAGCTGTCCCACGAACTGCCAGGTGCGGGGGACGATGCAGCCTGCCAGCGAGATGAACAGCAGGATGTAGATCGCCGAGAACCAGACCGACGTGTAGACGTCGAAGAGCTGGAGCCTCTCGTAGACGGGCGAGAGCACGTCGTGCTTCTTCTGGAAGTCCTCGACCTTGACCCGGTCGACGTTGCTCTGCGGGATCACCGAGCCGGGGATCGCCGCGAGGGAGAGCAGGAAGAGAAGGATCAGTGCGACGCGCATCGAGGTCAGCTGCCGCCAGAACCAGCGCGCCCAGCCGATGACCCCGATCGAGGGGACGTTGAGCTTCTCCTCGCCGGGTGCGGTGGACAGCGAGGAGAGCTGGGACTCGGCCTCCTGCGCGAGCCGCGTCTCCTCGGAGGTCCCCTCCGGGGCCGCGTCACCGGCCGCGGAGTTGCCGTTCCCGCGGCCTGCGCCGGCTCCGGCGGCGGTGTCCGATCCGGTGTCCGTCGTACGCATCTCAGATTCCCACGGTGTAGTCGGACGACCAGACTTGAAGGTCGTACACGATCCGGTCCCAGACCCCGGTCACGAGCAGCAGGCCGACCGCGACGAGCATCACGCCGCCGGTCCGCATCACCCACGCATAGTGCCGCTTCACCCAGCCGAAGGCACCCAGCGTGCGGCGGAAGGCGACGGCCGCGACGACGAACGGCAGGCCCAGCCCGAGGCAGTACGCCACCGTGAGCAGGGCGCCACGCCCCGCGCTGGCCTCGCTGAACGCCAGGGTCTGCACCGCCGCGAGGGTCGGCCCGATGCACGGGGTCCAGCCGATGCCGAACAGCACGCCGAGCATGGGCGCGCCCGCGAGACCGACGGACGGGCGCCGCTGGATGCGCAGTTCGCGCGAGGTGAGGCGGGACAGCGGGCCGAGCGCGCCCATGAATGCGAGCCCCATCAGGATCGTCAGGGCGCCGAGCACCCTGGAAATCACCGCCCGGTGCTCCTGCAGCGTCGCGCCGAAGCCCCCGAACAGGGCGCCGCCGGAGACGAAGACCGCGGTAAAGCCGAGCACGAAGAGGCCCGCCCCGAGGAACATCCGGCCGCGCCTCGCCTGCGCCAGGTCCGTCCCGCTGACGCCGGTGACATAGCTGAGGTAGCCGGGCACGAGCGGCAGAACGCACGGGGAGAAGAAGGAGACGAGACCGCCCAGTACGGCCACGGGAACGGCCAGCAGCAGGGCCCCGCTGAGAACCGTGTGGTTCACCTCCGCCGGACCGGCCGCCAGAGCGGCGCCGGCGGAGGATGCCGCGGCGGTGGCGAGCGCGCTCATGCCGGGGTCACTTCTCCGCCGTCAACGGGTCCAGCGCGGAGCGCAGTTCCTTCTCGCCGAGCTCCTTCAGCGCCCGTACGGCGATCTTCCCGTCGCGGTCGAGGATGAGCGTGGACGGGATGGCCTGCGGTGAGAGGCTGCCCTTGGGGAAGCGCAGGATGAGCCTGCCGCTGGGGTCGTAGAAGCTCGGGTAGTCGATGCCGTAGTTGCGCTCGAACGCCTTGGCGTTGGCGCGGTCCAGATCGCGGGTGTTGATCCCGACGAACTGCACGTCCTTGCCCTCGGTCTCCTTGGCGACCTTGGCGAGGTTGGGTGCCTCCGCGCGGCAGGGCGCGCACCAGGACCCCCAGACGTTCAGGACGACGATCTTCCCCTTGTAGTCGGAGAGTTCCAGGCGCTTTCCGTCGACACCTCTGCCCGAAATGTCCGGCGCTTTCTGCCGCCCGCCTCGCTCGACCTCGGTGATCTTCCCAGTGCCCTGTACGAACTTCGTGTCTCCTGACGACGAACCGGCCTTGTCGTCGGTGCACCCGGCCAGCACCGACGCGCCCGCCGCGAGCAACGCGATCAGCAGTGCGGGGCGGTGCAGGAAGGCACGGGTCTGACTCATGTGAAAAGTTTCGCATGGGCCCGGAGCTGATCTTCCGCGCCCCCCTTGTGCCCGTTGCGCACAGGGCGTCCGCAGTTGCGGCGGCCCGGCATCGGGCGGGCGCGGCCGGCGGCGGGCACCGTGCGGCACGCGCTGGGCCGCAGCGCCATGTCAGGCCCCGCGCCCTCCGCCGCCCCTCGACGACTTGGCTCCCGCACGCAGATGCGGCGGTACCAGGTCGCGGGCCGGCTCCGTGTAGCCGACAGAGACGATCTTGTCGCCGTTGAAGGTGAACGTGGTGAGGGAGGCGAGGGTGCACTGCCTCCGGCGCGGGTCGTGCCACAGCCGGCGGCGCTCGACGAAGCTGCGCAGCGTCCAGATCGGCAGCTGGTGCGAGACGCAGACGGCCTCGTGGCCGCGCGCGGCGTCGCGCGCGGCGTCCAGGGCGGTACGCATCCGCTGCACCTGGTGCACGTACGACTCGCCCCACGACGGCCGGAACGGGTTGAAGAGATGGCGCCAGTTCGCGGGCCTGCGCAGCGCGCCGTCCCCCACGCCCACGGTCCTGCCCTGGAAGACGTTGTCCGCCTCGATCAGGTCCTCGTCACTGGCGACGTCCAGGCCGTGCGCCTTGGCGATGGGTGTCGCGGACTCCTGGGCGCGCTCCAGCGGCGAGGCGACGACGTGAGTGATGTCGCGGTCGGCGAGGTGCTCGGCCACCCGGTCGGCCATGCTGCGCCCCAGCTCGGAGAGGTGGTAGCCGGGCAGCCGTCCGTACAGGACCCCGCCCGGGTTCTCGACCGCTCCGTGACGCAT
The DNA here is from genome assembly GCF_000426165.1 of Streptomyces sp. TAA486. Lineage (NCBI taxonomy): Bacteria > Bacillati > Actinomycetota > Actinomycetes > Kitasatosporales > Streptomycetaceae > Streptomyces > Streptomyces sp. TAA486. The sequence goes on from NZ_AUEV01000021.1 coordinate 126,193, forward strand.
GACGTGCACGACGGTGACGGTCTCGTCGCCGCCCTCGCGGAAGCTGCCGGCGCCCTCGCGTCTTCCGGCCTCGTACTCCGGGCCCGTACGGTCCGCGGCGCTCATGTCGTCGCCTCCGCGGCAGCGCGGGCGGCGGCGGGCAGCGCGTCGGCGACGCGCTCCAGTGCGCCGTCGTCGTGCGCGGTGGAGACGAACCACGACTCGAAGGCGGACGGCGGCAGATAGACGCCCTGCTCCAGCATCGAGTGGAAGAGCGCCTTGAAGCGGAACGCTTCCTGCGCCTTCGCGCCCTCGTAGTCCGTGACCGGCTCGTCGGTGAAGAACACGGAGAACATGTTGCCCGCGACCTGCAGTTGGTGCGCCACGCCTGCCTTGCTCAGTGCCTCGGTGACGGCTCCGCGCAGCTGCTCGGAGGCCGCGTCCACCGCCGCGTACGCCCCGTCGTCCAGCAGCCGCAGCTGCGCGACCCCGGCGGCCGTGGCGACCGGGTTCCCGGACAGCGTCCCGGCCTGGTAGACGGGGCCGGCGGGGGCGAGGCGCTCCATCACGTCCCCCCTGCCGCCGAAGGCCGCGGCCGGGAAGCCGCCGCCCATCACCTTGCCGAACGTCATCAGATCGGGGACGACTTGGTCGATCCCGTACCAGCCCTGCTTGCTGACGCGGAAACCCGTCATCACCTCGTCCGAGACGAACAGCGCCCCGTGCTCCCGGCAGATCTCCTTGAGTTGCTCGTTGAAGCCCGGCTTCGGCGGCACGATGCCCATGTTGCCGGGGGACGCCTCGGTGATGACGCACGCGATCTCGTCCGGCTGCGCGGCGAACGCGGCACGTACGGCCTCGGGATCGTTGTACGGCAGCACGATCGTCTCCGCCGCCTGCGCGCCCGTCACGCCCGGTGTGTCGGGAAGCCCGAACGTCGCGACGCCCGAACCCGCCGAGGCGAGCAGCGCGTCGACATGACCGTGGTAACAGCCCGCGAACTTCACGACCTTCGCGCGGCCCGTGAAGCCGCGCGCCAGGCGGATCGCGGACATCGTGGCCTCAGTACCGGAGGAGACCAGCCGGACCTGCTCGACCGGCCCGATCCGGTCCACGATCTCCTCCGCGAGCGCGACTTCGTCCTCGCCGGGCGTGCCGAACGACGTGCCCCGGCTCACCGCGGCCTGTACGGCGGCGATCACCTCGGGGTGGGAATGGCCCAGAATCATCGGCCCCCACGAGCAGACAAGATCGACGTACTCACGTCCGTCGGCATCCATGAGGTACGGACCGGCACCGGACACCATGAACCGGGGCGTACCGCCCACGGCTTGGAAGGCGCGGACAGGAGAGTTCACGCCTCCGGGCGTCACGACGGAGGCGCGGTCGTAGAGCGACTGCGATACTGGGGCCTCGTACGAGTAAGTCACGAGGGCCATGGTGTCAGAGCATTCCCACGGCACCGCGTCGTCGTCCCGTCGGTGGGTATACGGGACATGCGGAGCCGGTCAGATACCGGCCCGGTAACACGGGGATTACCCGGGCGCTGCGGGGCGTTTCACGACCGGCAGGACGGGGAGGTCTCTGACACGATGATCGGGTTGCGCGGCGGCGGCCGCGAGTGGTCGGGTGGTGACATGCAGCGCGGTGGTGGACTGGGAGAGGGTACCGGGGACCTCGGTCCGGAGCGCGCACGGGGACGCCATCGCAGAGACGCGGTGGAAAGAGACTTCGGGAGCAGCAAGGGTGGCGGCCGAGTGGGGGTGACCTACAAATACTTCGGCGCCCCGGACGGCGCTACGGCGGCCCGGGTCCCTGTTTCCATGCGCCCCGAAGAGCTCGGCGGCGACGAGTTGGGTCACGGCATGTTCACCAAGATCAAGCCGGAAACCATGGCCGCGATGGTGCTCACCGGCATCGAGGGCATACCTCTTCACCGGGTGCCGCCCCTGGAACTCGTCGTGCTGCACCCGGATTACGCCGTCGTGAAGCTGCCGATGACCGTCGTGGACCCGCTTCGGGGCATCGGCGAGGAGTCGGTGGGCGCGGCGGCCTTCATCTGGTCCACGGTGCCGGACCGCTCCGGCCCTCAGGACGCGTTCAACGTGTACCAACTTCTCCACGAATGGCAGGACTTCTCCGACCGCCTGCACATGGCCGGCCACCAGCCGTACTGCCTGGTGTGGCCCTGAGCCACCGGCCGTACCGTCCGGTCTTGCTGCCCTGATCGCGCTCCGGCGCTGGCGGCCCGGACCGGGCCCGCGCCGTCGAGCACACGGATCGGACTCATGCACTCGCCGCGCGAACCCTGCTCCGGCGCGGGCGCAGCCGCCCCGCTCCCGGCGGAAGAGGCGCGGGGCCGGCTCCGGTTCGGCGCCCCCGGTCAGGCGCCCGAAGTCCCGTTCCTGCCGGACGCGTTCTCCGCTGCCTTCTTGAACTCGCCCAGGTCGTAGTTGGTGAGCGTGGAGTCCAGGTTGGTCAGGGCGCCCAGGCGCTCGACGAAGTCCTGCGGGTTGTATTCGATCTGCAGCGTCACCCGGCTCGTCGTGTCGCTGAGCCTGTGGAAGGTGACCACTCCGGCGTGCTCGACGCCGTCCGTCGTCTTCCAGGCGATGCGCTCCTGAGGGATCAGCTCCGTGACCTCGGCGGTGAAGCTCTTCTCGGCTCCGGGGAGCGAAAGCCACCAGGAGAAGGAGCGGTTGTCGATACGGACGACGTCCTTCACGTGGCTCAGGAACTTCGGCCACTCGGCCACGTCGCTCCACAGTGCCCAGCTCACCGCGAGCGGAGCTTCGACGTCCACGGTCTCTACGAGGGAGGACGACACTCTTCGTCACCTCTCAGGGGAAGGGGGCTCGTTACGGCGCACTGAGTACCCGTGGACGAGGATCCAAGGCATGTTCACGGGCATCGATTCGCCGGCTTCGCCCGCGCTCGGCCTGCCTTCCGTCCCGGCATCCGCGACCTGGGGGCACCGGGTCAGTCGTGCGGCATACGCGCCAACGGAGCGTGGTCCACCGGAAATTGTTCGACGAGGCGCTCACGTGACCGACACACTGAGGGGCCCATGAACCGCGCAGCGCAAAGGACACGTGAAGGAGACGCCCTGCGACTTGTCGGAGTGATACCCGAGGACATGCCGGACCCCCGCCTGGAGACGATCGAGTATCTGCGGCGGCACATGCCGATCCCACTCCTGGGCCTGGTGGCGCAGCCACATTTGGAGGACTGGGACTGCCTCACCACCACACGCAGCTCGCTCAATACGGGCAGCCCACTCAAGCGCGGCCCACGAAGGCGTTACGCAGACATGCGCAGCATAGGCATGCGCAGCACAGGCAACGAGATCGTCTACAGCATCACCGTCGGGATCGACTACACACTGTGGCGGAATCCCGACGACCGCGACGACCCTGTCAATCTGGCAGAGCTGGACGATGCGACGCGTCACTTCGTCGAGGCGCAACCCCCAACGCCGCAGCCTGGTTGGCTGACCGAGTACGTACAGCGCAGGCGCTACCCCAGCCTGCACGACGCTGTCCGTACGAGCTGGGCCCGCGAACCGGTGCCACGGCGCGATGCCGGGAGCGAACTCGTCGCGCACGTCAACCACCTGCTCAGGAACCGTTACCACGCACCACCGACACCGGGATCGTTCGCCCACGGTGTCGCGGACGAGGGGCCGAGCGGACTCGTGGACGAGCGCTGCATCGAGCGCGGTGTACCCGTGGTGATCGACGGAGCGGAGGCCGACGGCATACGGATCGACACCGATCCACATGTGTTCGCCCTCGGCGCCGACCTCGGCTCTCAGGGCATCCTCACGGCGGTCATCGACCGGAATACCCTGCCGTACGTCACGCTCGCCTTCGCACAACGGCCACTGACCCGCTGACGGGCGTTGGGCGGCTCGTCCCGTCAGCGGGACGGGATCATTCCGCAGGGCGCTATGGCCTCTCCGCCGTCACGTAGCGCCGGACCGTCGGCCCGAGCCAGTCCACGATCTCCTCGTGGGTCAACGCCACCGCGGGCGGCAGCTTCAGCACGTACCGGCTCACGGCCATGCCCAGGATCTGCGAGGCCAGCAGGGCGGCGCGCGCGGGGACCTGCGCCGGGTCCGGGCACACGGCGGCCACCACGGGCGCGACCTGGTCGCGGAAGACCGCGTGCACGCGCTCCGCGCCCGCGGGGTTGGTGACGCCGACGCGCAGCATGGCGTTCAGCGTCTCGTCGCCCTCCCAGCGGTCCAGGAAGTGGCGTACGAGGCGCGTGCCGACCTCCTCGGCGGGGACGCCGGTCAGGTCCGGCAGCCGCAGGTCGATCTCGGAGGCGGCGGCGAACAGGCCCTCCTTGTTGCCGAAGTAGCGCATGACCATCGACGGGTCGATGCCGGCGTCCCGCGCGATGGCGCGGATGGTCGCGCGCTCGTATCCGTCCGTCGCGAAGCGCTCGCGGGCGGCCTGCCGGATCGCGGCCCGCGTCGCGTCGGAGCGGCGCGGGGCCCAGCCCTCCGTCGCCTCCCCCGGGGAGGCCGCGAGGTCCGTGGCCTCGCCCGCACCGGTTCCCGCGGCGGAACCGGCCTCTGCTCGGTCTTTCATGTCAACGAATGTAGGCCAACGAGCGTTGACACACCAGAGTGGCAGGTGAACCGCGGGACCAAGACCCGCCGGGCGCTGCCCGCGGCCCGCCTCAGGGCACGAGGGCCAGGGAAGGGATGACGATGTCCCGGTGCACGGAGCGGATGTGCGCCTCGACCGCCTCACCCGCGGCTTCGGCCTCTCCGGCAGCCACCGCGTCGTAGATCGCGCGGTGCTCCGCGCGCAGCCTCGCGGCCACCGCCTCCCAGTCCCCCACCCGGTGGAAGACCGTCAGCAGGGTCTGCCGGACCGCGTTGCGCACGGAGACGGTCAGGTCGGCCACCAGACGGTTGCCCGCCGCCTCAGCGATCGCGACGTGGAAGTCCGTGTCGCAGTCGTTGAACGCCTCGCGCGGGAGCCCCACTTCGTCCATGCGGTCCAGCCGTTCACGCATCCGCGCGAGGTCCTCCGCATCTGCGCGCTCGGCGGCCAGCCTGGCGCTGGACCGCTCCAGGACGGCACGCGCCTCGACCACGTCGTCGAGGGAGAAGTGCGCGAGCGCGATGTGCAGCCTGAGGAACTGGGTGAGCCCGGCGCCGGGCATCACGGCGATCACGTTTCCCGAGTCCGGGCCCGTGCCGACCCGGGGCCGAAGCGCTCCCTGAGCCTCCAGCACGCGCAGCGCCTCCCGGATCGCGGCCCTGCTGACACCGAGCATCTCGCTCAACTCCCGCTCGGGCGGCAGCCGGTCGCCCACCCTGAGCCTTCCGTCGAGGATGAGCTGCTCGATCCGCGTGAGGACCAGTTCGTACGTACGCGAACGGGTCACGGGTTCCCAGTCGTCCGGTCCGGCCATGAGCCCCTCCCAGATCCGCGACGTCGGTCCGCTCCCCGGTGCAGCTGACAGGGGATCACGCGGTGGCGGCGAGCGTAACCCAATCGCCCGTACTTTGGTCTGACCAAGTTTTGTCAGTCATGTGCTGTCTCTGGACAGCGAGTTGGGCTCTTCATAGTGTGTGGCAGCTTCGAACGCATGGTCTGACCAAACCCGTACGGGGATGCCCTTGTACCAGCCCGCCCTCTCACCTCTCTCCGGCGGCCTCGCCCTGTCGGCCCTCGTCGCCGCTCTGCCGCTGGTGACTCTCTTCCTGCTGCTCGGAGCGGCACGGGTCAAGGCGCACTGGGCCGGCCTCTCCGCTCTGGCCGTCGCGGTGGGCATCGCCGTCCTCGTCTACGGGATGCCGTTCAAGCTGGCCGCCCTGTCGGCGAGCGAGGGCGCGGTCTTCGGCCTCTTCCCCATCGGCTGGATCCTCGTCACGGCCATCTGGCTGTACCAACTCACCGTTGTCAGCGGCACGTTCGAGGACCTTCGCCGCTCGCTGCGACTCATCAGCAACGACCCGCGTGTCCTGGCGGTCGTGCTCGCCTTCTGCTTCGGCGCCCTGCTGGAGGCGCTCGCCGGCTTCGGCGCACCCGTGGCGATCACCGGCATCATGCTCATCGCCCTGGGCTTCCCGCCGTTCCGTGCGGCCGTCACGGTGCTCGTCGCCAACACCGTCCCCGTGGCCTTCGGCGCCATGGGGATTCCCGTCATCACGGCCGGCGAGCTGACGAAGATCCCGTACACCGAGCTCGGCTCATACGTCGGCCGCCAGGTGCCCGTGCTCGCGCTCATCGTTCCGCTGCTGCTGACGGTGCTCGTGGACGGCTTCCGCGGGCTGCGCCAGATCTGGCCCGTTGCCGTGGTGTGCGGAGTGACCTTCGCCGTCGTGCAGTTCGTCAGCTCCAACTACATTTCCGTCGAACTCACAGACATCATCACCTCGCTCGCCAGCCTGGTGGCGGCCGTCGTCTTCATGCGGTTCTGGCAGCCGCGCGGCAGCGAGGAGGCGCGGGCGGAACTGCTAGCCGCCGGCGGCGGATCCGGAGCCGGCCCACGCCCCGGGGGCGGAGGACAGCCAGGACCCGGCGGGCGCACGTACGGCGGCCACAGCCCCGGAGGTCAGTCGGTGCCGACGTCGCGGGCCGCGCACGGCGGACAACATGGGGGCCACTCGACACACGCCGGGCACACGGGACATGAGATACGGCCGGAGACCGACAGCAAGCGGCTGGTCGCGGCCTTCGCCCCGTACATCATCGTCATCTCCGTCTTCTCCGTGGCCCAACTGTGGACCCCCGTCAAGGAGTTCCTGGGCAGTATGAGCATCGCCGTCCCCTGGCCGGGACTGGACGGGAAGCTCCTCACCGTCGCGGGCAACGAGGTCGACTCCACCGTCTACAACCTGGCGTGGCTGTCGTCGCCCGGAACCCTGCTGCTGCTCTCCGGGGTGCTCACCGCGCTCGTCCTCCGCATCGACGCGCAGGTGGCGCTGCGGGAACTCGGGGCCACGATCGTCAAGTTGCGCACGGCCCTCCTGACCGTCGCGGCCGTGCTCGCACTCGCGTACGCGATGAACCTCTCGGGCCAGACCATCACCATCGGCACCTGGATCGCCGGGAGCGGAAGCGCGCTCGCGCTGCTCTCGCCGGTGCTCGGCTGGTTCGGAACGGCAGTCACCGGGTCCGACACGTCCTCGCAGGCGCTGTTCGCCAGCCTCCAGTACACCGCCGCGAAGGGAGCGGGCCTCGATCCGTCACTGCTCGTCGCGGGCAACGCCTCGGGCGGAGTACTGGGCAAGATGATCAGCCCACAGAACCTGACCATCGCCGCGACGGCCGTCGGCTGTGCCAGCCAGGAGTCCGAACTGCTGCGCTCGACACTCAAGTGGAGTCTCGGACTGCTGCTTGTTCTCTGCGTGTTGATCTATGCACAGTCAGGCATCCTGGCCTGGACTCTGCCCTAGGTCGTTTGACATTCTTTGCCCCGGCCCGTGGCTTGCCGTGAGGAAGACCTGAGAAGTGGACCGCTTGTCCCCGTACACGTCATCCGACCCCCGCAGGCCCGCGTTCAACCGTGAGGCGGCGCGCAGCACGCGCCAGGCGCTCGGGATGCGGGCCGAGGACGTCGCGTCGACCATGCTCAGCGCCTACGGAGTGCAGGTCACGCCGCTGACCGTCCTGAGCTGGGAGTCGGGCGACCAGAGCCCCGGGGAACGGGAGTTGACCGCCCTGGCCGGCGTGCTGTGGTGCTCCGTCGGCGATCTCATGGGGTCTCTCAGCAACGTGCACCAGCACCGCCTCGCCCGCGGGGTGTCCACCTTCGACATGGCGCTGCGCCTGGGCCTCTCCCCCGCCGAGTACGAGGAGATGGAGCGCGGCGGGCGCTGGCAGTTGACCAAACGGCAGGCCGAACTGCTCGGGGACGCACTGGCGTTGCCGCTGCGCGCCCGACTCGACATCACCGGGCGGGACGCCCAGGTCGGCGAGCTGCTGCGCCGCGCGGTCACGACCCGCTGGCAGCCGTACGTACAGCCCGTGTGCAAGCTGCTCGACCTGCCCAGGGCCCGCGTCGGCGGGATCCTGCACCACTTGCACTCCGAGTACCAGGACATGGTCGGCACCGTGGACTGGGGCGGCGGAACGATCTCCATGGAGCCCGGCGAGGAGGGGAACGCCTTCCTCGCGCGCCTGGTGGACGTGTTCTGCGCGCGGCTCGAGGCCTGAGGGCGCCCTCCAGCGAGCACCGCCGCGACGGACTGCCCGCGCCCGGACCTGACCCGAGCCGGCACGCCGGAGCTCCCGTGAGAGGGCCGTGTGGGGACGGGGCCTACTCCTGCCGACATCACCGACCCGCGGCCGTTCCCCGGCGCGCCCGCACCCTCCACAGTCATACCAACACCTGTAGGCCAACATGCGTTGACACTCCTTGCGGGCCGTCCTACCGTTGTGCCAACGGGCGTTGACCAACGTGCGTCGGCATGTGCATTCCGGGGAGGACTCCATGGCACGCAGCGGCACGGACGGCAAAGCTCCCACCGGCCCCCCGCACTCCGAGGCCCCCTGCACGGCGGACGTGCTCGTCGTCGGCGCCGGACCCACCGGGCTCATGGCCGCCGGTGACCTGGCCGAGGCGGGCCACAGGGTCACCCTCGTCGAGCGACGCGACGAGTCGATCAGCAACCTCTCCCGCGCACTCGTCGTGCACGCCCGCACGCTCGAGCAACTGGACGCCCGCGGGCTCGCCGACGAGCTGATCGGCACCGGCGCGCGGATGGAGACGCTCGGGTTCTTCGGACGGGCGGTGCTCCGTCCCGGGCGGCTGCCCGGGCGCTTCCCATTCGTGCTGATCACTCCCCAGTTCGAGGTGGAGAGGCTGCTGCAGCGGCGCGCCCGCAAGGCAGGGGCGACCTTCCTGTACGGCACGGAGGTCCTCGACCTCCGCCAGGACGCGGCCGGCGTCGAGTTGGACGTCACCGAGGCACGACGGCCCGGGCAGGAAGCGGACGCACAGGCCGACGACGACGGCACGGCGGAGAACGACGCCCCGGCAGCGGTCCGCACGCTGCGCGCCTCGTATCTCATCGGCACCGACGGCGTGCACAGCACCGTCCGACGCCTCCTCGGTCTGCCCTTCCCCGGCAAGTCCGTCATCCGCTCCATCGTGCTGGCCGATGTGCGGCTGTCCGATCCCCCTGACACGCCCTTCCTCGTCAACGCGGGCGAGGAGTCATTCGCGCTCATCGCCTCCTTCGGCGGCGGCTGGTACCGGGTCATGGGCTGGAACCGCCACCGGCAGCTGCCCGACAGCGCACCGGCCTTCCTCGAGGAGGTCCGGGAGTTGACTCTCGAGGCGCTGGGCTCCGACCACGGGATGCACGAACCCCGCTGGATCTCCCGCTTCCACAGCGACGAGCGGCAGGCGCCGCGCTACACGGTGGGCCGCGTCTTCCTCGCGGGCGACGCCGCTCACGTCCACTCGCCGGCCGGCGGGATGGGCATGAACACCGGACTCCAGGACGCCGCGAACCTCTCCTGGAAGCTCTCGGCGGTGCTGCGTGGCCACTCCCCCGTCACGCTGCTTGAGACGTACGACAAGGAACGGCACCCGGTCGGCACCCTCGTGCTGCGGATGAGCGGCGCGATCATCAGGCTCGCCCTCGCCCGCTCCACCGCGGGCCGCGCGCTGCGCTCCGCCGGCGCCGAAGTCGTCAACCGGGTAAGGCCGTTGGCGAACCGCGCGGTGCGCATGGTCTCCGGCATCGGCATCTCCTACCCGTCGCCTCGGGGCTCCCACTCGCTCGCCGGGAAGCGCGCGCCCGATCTGCCGCACACCTCGGGACGGCTCTACGAGACGCTGCGCAAGGGCGCGTTCGTCCTCGTCTCACCTCTCAGCGCTCAGCCCCCGGACACCAACGAGGAGGCCGACGACCGTACGGTGCACGTCCGTTCGGCAGCCGTCGGAGAGCGGGCTTTGCTGGTGCGGCCCGACGGCTACATCGCCTGGGCGAGCGACAGGCCCGATCCGCGGGGGATGCGCCAGGCGCTGGCGGAGTGGACGGGGTCACCGGCCCTGCGCGTGGCGGACTGAGGCCCGCGGCCAGCGGCGCCGCCCGGCTCCGGCGCCTCGTCGACGCCCGTCGCTCTCACGTAACCTGCGGACATGCTGATCGCGCGCTCCGTCGCCCTCTTCGCCCTCGCGGCGCTGATGGAGATCGGCGGAGCGTGGCTCGTCTGGCAGGGAGTGCGCGAACACCGCGGCTGGGCCTGGATCGGCGCCGGCCTCATCGCCCTCGGCGTCTACGGATTCGTCGCCACCCTTCAGCCCGACGCCCACTTCGGCCGCATCCTCGCGGCGTACGGGGGCGTCTTCGTCGCCGGCTCGCTCGCCTGGGGCATGGCGGTGGACGGCTTCCGCCCGGACCGCTGGGACGTAACGGGGGCGCTGGTCTGTCTCGCCGGAGTCGCGCTGATCATGTATGCACCCCGTGGTGAATGAGCGGGGCCCGCGACCGCACCGGAGACACGGGCCCCGTACGACGTAGCCTTTGCGCCATGAGCATCCGTACTGCCGTCATCAGCGGCGCCAGCAGTGGTATCGGCGCCGCCACCGCACGCCAACTGGCCGCCGCCGGCTACCGGGTTGTGCTCACAGCCCGGCGCCAGGACCGCATCGACGCCCTGGCCGCGGAGTTGACCGACGCGGGCCACGAAGCGGTGGCTCACACGCTCGACGTCACCGACCGCGCCGCCGTCGACGCCTTCGCAGCCGGGCTCGACCGCTGCGACGTCCTGGTCAACAACGCAGGGGGCGCGCTCGGCACGGACCCCGTCGCCACCGCCGACCCGGCCGACTGGCGCCGCATGTACGAAGTCAACGTCCTCGGCGTACTGCACCTCACGCAGGCGCTGCTGCCGGCGCTGTGCCAGTCTCCCCCTGGGCCTGACGGCCCGGGTGGTGCCCCCACCTCCGGCGGGGGGACGGTCGTAGTCGTCTCCTCCACCGCGGGCCTCGCGACGTACGAGGGCGGAGGCGGCTACGTGGCCGCCAAGCACGGCGCCCACGTGCTGGCCGAGACGTTGCGCCTGGAGCTGTGCGGGGAGCCCGTACGCATCATCGAGATCGCGCCCGGCATGGTGAAGACCGACGAGTTCGCCCTGACCCGCTTCCGCGGTGACGCCGAGCGCGCCGCGAAGGTCTACGAGGGCGTCGAGGAGCCGCTCACCGCGGAGGACGTGGCGGACACGATCGCCTGGACCGTGACCCGCCCCAAGCACGTCAACGTGGACCTCCTGGTCCTCCGCCCCCGCGCGCAGGCCTCGAACACGAAGGTCCACCGCGAACGCTGACGGGGCCCGGTCGTGCCCGTCCGTGACGGCCGTCCCGACGTCCCGCCACGGGCGGGCACGACCGGGTGGTGCCGCCGGCCTCGACGGCCCGCGGCGCCTCCCGGCCCGGCTCACCCCTTGACGCAGACGACCTGCTTCAGCTTCGCCACAACCTCGACGAGGTCACGCTGCTGGTCGATGACCTGCTCGATCGGCTTGTAGGCACCGGGAATCTCGTCCACGACCCCCGAGTCCTTTCGGCACTCCACGCCCCGCGTCTGCTCCGCCAAGTCGCGTGCGGAGAAGCGCTTCCGCGCTGCGTTGCGGCTCATCTTCCGGCCCGCGCCGTGCGAGGCCGACTGGAAGGAGGCGGGGTTGCCGAGCCCCTTCACGATGTACGAACCGGTGCCCATCGAACCCGGGATGATGCCGTACTCCCCGTCACCGGCCCGGATGGCGCCCTTCCGCGTCACCAGCAGGTCCACGCCGTCGTAGCTCTCCTCCGCCACGTAGTTGTGGTGGCAGGAAATCACGGGATCGAACCGGGGCTTCGCCTTCTTGAACTCCTTGCGGAGCACGTCCTTCAGCAGGCCCGTCATCACCTCGCGGTTGTGCTTCGCATACTCCTGCGCCCAGAACAGGTCGTGCCTGTATGCCGCCATCTGCGGGGTGTCCGCCACGAAGACGGCGAGATCGCGGTCGACCAGGCCCTGGTTGTGCGGGAGTTCGCGCGCCACACCGATGTGGAACTCGGCCAGTTCCTTGCCGATGTTGCGCGAGCCCGAGTGCAGCATGACCCATACGGCACCGTCGGTGTCGAGGCACAATTCGACAAAGTGGTTGCCCGAGCCAAGCGTTCCCATCTGCTTCGTGGCTCGTTCCTGACGGAATTTGACCGCTTCGGCGACGCCATCGAAGCGCTTCCAGAAGTCGGACCAGCCCGCGGTCGGGAAGCCGTGGAGCTTTCCCGGGTCGACCGGCTCGTCGTGCATCCCCCGCCCCACCGGAATCGTCTGCTCGATCTTCGAGCGGAGCCTGGAGAGATCACCGGGCAGATCGTTCGCGGTGAGGGACGTCTTCACCGCGGACATGCCGCAGCCGATGTCGACGCCGACCGCAGCCGGGCACACCGCGCCCCTCATGGCGATCACCGAACCGACCGTGGCCCCCTTGCCGTAATGCACGTCGGGCATGACCGCGAGCCCCTCGATCCACGGCAGCGTGGAGACGTTGCGCAGCTGCTGCATGGCGACGTCCTCGACGCCCGCCGGGTCGGCCCACATGCGGATCGGGACGCGGGCGCCCGGCACCTCGGTGTACGGCATGTCTCTCGACTCCCCCATGGACGGAAAACGAAAAGGCCCACTGATTCCACGAAACGGAAAAGCTGGACTTCAAGCACCAAATGCACCCCCTGGACGGACGGCCCCGGCGTGCGTGCGGTAGACATTGTCTTCCGTGGCCCCGCCACGGCTTCAACTCGTTTTCGACCCGACGGCGCAATCGCCGAGCAGGAGGCAGACAGTGCAGCGGAGGGCAAGGACGTACCTGACCGGCGTCACGCTGGCCGTCATGCTCTCCGGAGGTCTCACCGCCTGCAGCGGATCGTCCGACGAGGGCAACGGCGAGGACACCAAGGCAGACAACTCGTCCTCCGCCGCGCCCCCCGCCGAACCGGGCAAGTACCGCACGCTCCCCGAGCCCTGCGGGGCCGTCGGCATCGACACCCTCAAGAAGCTCCTCCCCGGCGCGGAGGCGGCCGAGAGCGCCGCCGGAAGTACCACGTCGGGCAAGAACGCCGAGGCCGATCCGGACTCCTCCCCGTACAAGGGCGAGGCCACCGTCACCTACGACACCGACCGCCGCGTGGGCTGCCGCTGGAAGAGCGCCACGAGCCTCGCCACCCGCCATCTCGCCGTCGACCTGGAACGCGTCGTCTCCTACGACCCGGCCGTGAGCGACGACAAGCAGGCACAGCTCCTCTACGACGAGCGCGCGGGCCAGGCCGAGATCCCGACCGACGAGGACAGCGGCTCACCGTCCGAGGACGACAACGGGGACAACGGCGAGAACGGCGAGAACGGCGACGCGAACGGCGACGCCAAGGGCGGCGACAAGAGCGAGGACGCCGAGAGCCAGGACCCGGAGAACAAGGACGGCGGCGACGACGGGAGTGAGAAATCCGACAGCGGCGCCGACGGCGAATCCGAAAAGGACCCCGACGCGTCCCAGTCACCGGATGAGGATCTCTCTCCTCGTATTCTCGACGGCATCGGCGACAACGCCTACATCGACGACCAACTGGACACCGCGGACTCAGGTGTCCACCGTGACATCACGCTCGTCTTCCGCAGCGCGAACGTGATCGCCACGATCCGGTACGACCAGTGGCTCACGGACAAGCGGCGTACCCCGGACAGCGCCGAGTTGCAGGAGAAGGCTCGCAGCGTGGCCGAAGAACTCGCCGGGGACTTCGACGACGACTGACGCAAACCGACTGGAAGCGAAGGAATCATGCCCCGTAACGCTCAGCGAACATCACAGCGACGCTCTCCGCGTCTCGCCCGGACGCTTGCCTGCGCGGCAGTGGCAGTCCCCGCGCTGCTGGTGGCGGGCTGCTCCTCCGACTCCGGCGGCGAGACCGGCGGTTCGGCCCCCACCGACAACGGCGGAGAGGCGAAAGCCGCTCCGGTGAAGATCAAGGAGCTGCCCGACGCGTGCAAGACCGTCTCCCGTGACACGGTCAAGAAGCTGACCCCGAAGACGGACAACGCGTCCGGCAAGCGGATCGGGTCCGGCAACACCAAGGACTCCGGCAGCTGCCTGTGGAGCGGCCTGGACAAGTTCGACTACAGACAGCTGACCGTCTCCCTCAAGCGCTTCGAGTCCGACGCCTCGCGCGGCTCCGGCGACGAGCTGGCCGGCACGTTCCTGACGCAGCAGGCCGACGCGGTCAAGGCGGAGAAGACCATCACGGACGTCAAGTCCTCCTCTGCCGACGGGATCGGCGACAAGGCGACGTCTCTGAGCTACAAGGTCGAGAAGAAGGACGGCAAGAAGTCCGAGGACTTCCGTGAGCACAGAATCGTGGCGCGCAGCGCCAACGTCGTCGTAACGGTCGACTACGCCGGTGCCGGCTTCGAGAGCGGCAAGACCCCCAAGGCCGACGACCTGAAGAAGAACGCCGAGAAGGCGGCCAAGGAAGCAGTCGCTTCCCTGAAGTGACGCCCCGCCCCGTGGCGCACCCGTGCGGCAAGGACTTGACGCATGTGCCAGTCTGGTGCGCCGCGCAGGTTTCCAAGGGTGGGGGACAACTCCAGTGCAGGCCGTTCAACTGACTCGTACACACCGCATATTGGTCGCGGTGGTCGTCATCGGTGCCGTGACGATCGCCGCAATCGGATTCGCCGGTTCCTTCGCCGCCGTGCGCGACCTCGCCGAGCGGAAGGGCTTCGGTGCCTTCGCGCCGTTCTTCCCGATCGGCATCGACGCGGGCATCGTCGTGCTGCTCGCGCTGGACCTGCTGCTCACCTGGATCCGCATCCCCTTCCCGCTGCTGCGCCAGACGGCGTGGCTGCTGACCGCGGCCACCATCGCCTTCAACGGCGCCGCCGCCTGGCCCGACCCGCTCGGCGTGGGGATGCACGCGGTCATCCCCGTGCTCTTCGTCGTGGCGGTCGAGGCCGCGCGGCACGCGATCGGCCGGATCGCGGACATCACCGCCGACAAACACATGGAGGGCGTGCGCATCTCGCGCTGGCTGCTCGCCTTCCCCTCCACCTTCCGGCTGTGGCGCCGGATGAAGCTGTGGGAACTGCGCAGTTACGACGAAGTCATCCGCATGGAACAGGAACGGCTCGTCTACGAGGCCCGGTTGCACGCCCGGTACGGGCGCAACTGGCGGCGCAAGGCCCCCGTCGAGTCGCTGATGCCGCTCAAGCTCGCGCGCTACGGCGTTCCGCTCTCCGAGACCGGGCCCTCGGGTCTGGCGGCGGCCGGCATCGACGCGCCCGCGACGCTGACGCGCACGAGCGGCGCGGCGCCGGGGCTCACGTCCAAGGCCGAGGGGCGCCGGCGCGCCGAACTCACGGCGGGCGCCGAGCAGCCGGAGGGCGCCGAGCAGCCGGAGGGTGCGGAGAGCCGCGGGGAGCGCCGGGACGGACGCGAGGCAGCGGCGACACAGGGGCAGGCGCAACCGCCACAGCAGTACGTGGAGCACGCGTACGAGGACCAGGACCGGTACGGGGAGTACGCGAACGAGCAGCAGGACCGGTACGGCGAGTACGGGTACGAACAGCAGGCGCAGTACGGGCAGTTGGGGCCCGTGGAACCGGAGCAGCCCCAGCAGCCCCAGCAGCCCCAGCAGCCCCAGCAGCCGAACGACGGCACCGCACCCGCACAGACCCGGCAGACGCCGCAGCGCCCGCAGGCCGACGACGGCACCGCCCGTGAACCGGCCCCCGGCCGCGAGCCCGAACCCTCCCGCGACTACACCTACGCCTCGGAGACACAGCCCTCCGGCCCTCAGGTCACCGTCCCCGTCGGACCGGGCCGGCGCCGCGCGCTGGGCAACTCCAACGCGCCCGGCGGCGGCAGCGGCCCCGCTTATCTCCCTCCCCAACGGGCCCAGGAACAGCAGCTGTTCGTGGAGCCGCCGCCAACCGTCGGCGCGGGCGACGAGTACGACTTCGTGCCCGAGCGCGATCCGGCACCACCCGCGCCGTCCGCCTCCGACGAGGCGGAGCCGGTGGGCATACCGGACGGCGTGCCCCGTGACGAGTTCTACTTCCTCGCCTACCGCCAGTTCGTCGCCGCGCAGGCCAGCTTCCCGAACGCGCGACAGCTCTCCCGTGCCCTGCACGAGCGGCACGGCGTGACCAACATCGACGGATCGCTGCTCAGCGAGGCCTATCTGCGCACCTACATGCGGGAGTTCAAGGAGCGCTACAACACGGAGATGGGGCTCGCGGGCTGAACGCCCCGCTCAGGGCAGCCCCGCGTCACGCGCCCAGCAGCTTGCGAACGCGGTCCGATCCCACCGCCAGCAGCAGCGTCGGCAGCCTCGGCCCCGTCTCGCTGCCCACGAGCAGCTTGTAGACGAGCGCGAAGAACGACCGCTGCGCCACCTTCAGTTCGGGCGTCGGCTTGGCGTCCGGATCGATGCCCGCCTGCACCTTCGGCACCCCGTACACGAGCTGCGTCAGGCCTTCGAGCGACCAGTGGTCCTCCAGCCCGTCCAGCAGCAGGCGCAGCGACTCGCGCTGCTCGTCCTCCAGCGACTCCAGCAGGGCCGTGTCGGGCTCGTCCCGCACTCGCGTGCGCTGCTCCGCCGGGACCTGTGTGGTGATCCAGCGCTGCGCGCGGTCCAAGCGAGGGCGGACCTCGTCCAGGGAGCGCACGGGACGCTCCGGGTCCAGCTCGCTCAGGATCCGCAGCGTCTGCTGGTCGTTGCCCGCGGTCACGTCCACCACGGACGCGAGCGTGCGGTACGGCAGCGGACGCGGCGTCGAGGGCAGCGGCCCGGCGGCCGTCGAGGAGGCACGCAGATGGGCGGCGAGGTCCGCGGGCTGCGCGGTGCCCGCGGCGATCTTGCGCTCCAGGGCGTCCCACTCGTCGTACGTGCGCTGGATCTCCTGGTCGAAGGCGACCTTGAAGGACTGGTTCGGCCGGCGGCGCGCGTAGAGCCACCGCAGCAGCGGACCCTCCATGATCCCGAGCGCGTCGGCCGGTGTGGGCACACCGCCCTTCGACGACGACATCTTCGCCATGCCGCTGATCCCGACGAACGCGTACATCGGGCCGATGGGCTGCTCGGCGCCGAAGATCTCCTTCACGAGCTGCCCGCCGACGACGAAGGACGATCCGGGCGACTGGTGGTCGACGCCGCTGGGCTCGAAGATCACGCCCTCGTACGCCCAGCGCATCGGCCAGTCGACCTTCCACACGAGCTTGCCGTGGTCGAACTCGCGCAGCAGCACGGTCTCGCTGTGCCCGCAGCTGCCGCAGGTGTATGTCAGCTCGGTCGTCGCGTCGTCGTAGGCGGTCACCGTGGTGGTGTCCCGCTCGCAGGCCGTGCAGTACGGCTTGTACGGGTAGTACGCGCCGCCGCCCGCACCCGAGCCGTCGTCCTCGGCGGCGGCGCCCGAGCCCTCTTCGGCCTCGATCTCCGCGGCGTCCGGTTCGCCCTGCTTCTGCTTCTGCTTCTTGCCGCCGGAACCCGAGGCGGCCTTGTCGAGCGTGCGGTAGCGGTCCAGCACCGCGTCGATGCGCTCCCGTTCGCGCATGGCGAAAAGGATCTGCTCGCGGTAGGCGCCCGAGGTGTACATCTCCGTCTGGCTGATGCCCCGGTACTCGACGCCGAGCTCGGCGAGGGAGTCCGCCATCGCCGCCTTGAAGTGCTCGCCCCAGCTTCCGTGCGGACTGCCGGGAGGCGCGGGCACGGAGGTCAGCGGCTTGCCGATGTGCTCGTCCCACGAGGAGTCGACGCCCTCGACGCCGGCGGGCACCTTGCGGAACCGGTCGTAGTCGTCCCAGGAGATGATGTGCTCGCACGCCACACCGCGCCGCTTGATCTCGTCGGCGACCAGGTGCGGCACCATCACCTCGCGCAGGTTGCCCAGGTGGATCGGGCCGGACGGTGAGAGCCCGGACGCGCAGACGACCGGTTTGCCGGGCGCGCGACGCTCCGCTTCGGCGATGACGTCATCGGCGATGCGGGAGACCCAGTCGGTCTCGACGGCGGTCTGAGGCACGTCCGGCACTTCCTTCTCTCTGCGCTGCCATGTCTGCGGGGCCCATTCTCCCACTGCGCAGCGCACGGTTTCACACGGATAACCGCGGCGACGGCCCGGGGACCCGCGTGAAATACTCGTATTCCGACCCATCACCCACGTACGGAACGGCTCGCATTCATGCCCTCGGTCCCGTCGCTCGCCGCCACGCTCCACAAGCGCCTCGCGGAGGCCCTCTCGGCTGCCCTGCCGGAGGGCACTCCCGGAGAGTGGATCGACCCCATGCTGCGACGCAGCGACCGGGCGGACTTCCAGGCCAACGGCGTCCTCGCACTCGCGAAGCGCGTCAAGGCGAACCCGCGTGACCTGGCAGGCAAGGTCGTGGAGAGCCTGCCGCCGAACGAGGAGATCGCCTCCGCCGAGGTCTCCGGCCCCGGCTTCCTCAACGTCGACGTCACCGACGCGGCCGTTCTCCGCAATCTCGCGGCCCGCTGCGACGACGAGCGGCTGGGCGTCCCGTACGCCGAGCAGCCCGGCACCACGGTGATCGACTACTCGCAGCCGAACGTGGCGAAGGAGATGCACGTCGGCCATCTGCGCTCGACGGTCATCGGTGACGCGATCACCCAGATCCTGGAGCACCGGGGCGAGAAGGTCATCCGGCGCCACCACATCGGCGACTGGGGCACCCAGTTCGGCATGCTCATCCAGTACCTGGTCGAGCACCCGCACGAGCTGGACCACGAGTCGGACTCGGCCGACGCGAAGGACGAGGGCGAGGCCGCGATGGCGCGCCTCAACCGGCTCTACAAGGCGGCCTATTCGGTCTTCGAGACGGACGAGGAGTTCAAGGCGCGTGCCCGGGACCGGGTCGTGTCCCTCCAGTCCGGCGACGAAGAGTCCCTCGCCCTCTGGCACAAGATCGTCGACGAGTCCAAGACCTACTTCCAGGGCGTCTACGAGGTCCTCGACGTCGAGATCCGGGACGAGGACATCGTCGGCGAGAGCGCCTACAACGACGGTCTGCAGGCCGTGGTGAAGGATCTGGAGTCCTCCGGCGTCGCCGTGCGCTCCGAGGGCGCCCTGTGCGTCTTCTTCGACGACGTGAAGGGCCCCGACGGCACACCCACGCCGCTGATCGTGCAGAAGTCCAACGGCGGCTTCGGCTACGCCGCGACCGACCTCGCCGCGATCCGGGACCGCATCGGTGAACTCGGCGCCGACACCGTCCTGTACGTCGTGGACGCCCGGCAGGCCCTGCACTTCCGCATGGTCTTCGAGACCGCGCAGCGTGCCGGCTGGCTCCCCGAGGGCGCGGCCCGGCAGCTCGCCTTCGGCACGGTCCTCGGCAAGGACGGCAAGCCGTTCAAGACGCGGGCCGGCGCATCGGTGCGGCTGGTGGACCTGCTGGAGGAGGCGACGCAGCGCGCGGCCGTGGTCGTACGGGAGAAGGCCCAGGACCTCAGCGAGGACGAGATCCAGGAGCGTGCCGCCCAGGTCGGCATCGGCGCGGTCAAGTACGCGGACCTGTCCAACTCGATGACGCGCGACTACGTCTTCGACCTGGACCGGATGGTCTCCCTCCAGGGCGACACCAGCGTGTATCTCCAGTACGCCTACGCACGCATCCAGTCCATCTTCCGCAAGGCGGGCGGCGAGAAGCCGCAGGTGCACCCGACGCTGGAACTCGAGCCGGCGGAGCGCGCGTTGGCGCTGCATCTGGACGAGTTCGGCGACACCTTGGCCGCTGTGGCAGAGAGCTACGAACCGCACAAGCTGGCCGCGTACCTCTATGAACTGGCCACGCTCTACAGCCCGTTCTACGAGAACTGCCCGGTGCTGAAGGCGGAGACGCCGCAGCTGGTGCAGAACCGGCTGTTCCTGTGCGACCTCACGGCCCGCACGCTCCGCCAGGGCATGACGCTGCTCGGCATCCGCACGCCCGAGCGGCTCTGAGAACGCCGCCGCCCCGGCCGGTGGACGGCCGGGGCGGAGCTGTTCCTGTCGTGCGAAATGCTTCAGCTGTAGGGAAGGTTGTCGCCCTGGTGGCCTCCGCCACCGCCCATCCGGGCCTTGTACTTCCACTGGTTGCTGTAAGGGTCCACGCCGGCGGCGACCCGTCCATCCGCGCTCAGGCCGGTCCCCCGCTTCCTCCGCCTGGAGACGACGGCAGCCATGCCGATGAGGAGCGCCACGCAGACAACCAACGCGACGAACACGACCATCTGTTCATTCCCCCTTGGTACTTCTTGGTCCTTGGTCGTTCCGGACTCTTCACCACGCGTTCCCGGCGGCGGCGAAGCCGAAATCTGATCTGAGGAAGATCAGAGGTTCCATTAGTGACGATTCCTCTTGGTCCTTGGTCCTTGGTCCGTGAGGAGTTCGAGGGTCTCGGGACTGAATGGTCCACCTCTGTGGATCGGCGACCGCCCCGACGTGCGCCCTCGGGGCTCGCCACACCGCTGAGGCCCGGCCGGTGCAGCGGCCGAACGCTTGTTGCCCCGCGTCATTTCCCGGGCGGCGGGAGTCGGTACAGGTGGGTCGCGCCGTCGAAGGTGGCCGCCAGTTGGTCGCCGTCCGGGCTCAGGGCCACTTCGTCGATGTAGTCGTACGTTTTGATGGGTGAGACGTCCATCTTCCGGCACTGACTGTCCCAGAGGAGCACGGCCTTTTTTCTGGTGGCGATGAACCGTGTGCCGTGGGCGTCGATTCGTGGCATCGCCGATTCACCTCGGATTGCGCATCGGAGTTCGCCGCTCTTCAGGTCGCGCACCTCGGTTCTGTAATCGCGTTCCGAGCGAATGACAGACCTTATGAGTGTTTTGCCGTCATTCACGGCCGAGAGATCGCCCTCAAGCGACACTCCCCCCGGGGCCTTCACGCGGGACTCCTTTCCGGTGCCCATGTCCCGCGCCAGCAGATCCTCCCGCTCAGTCGCCATCATCAGGTAGCGACCGCCCGTGCTCAATATCACCTTGGAGGCGGGTGGTTCAGGGCCGTTCACGAGTTGAGGCGACCTCAGTCGCGCAGGACCGTTCCACGGAACTTGCCACGCCCTCGAGATGGGCTCGTCACTGCCCATTTTGGGCTCGAGTAACACCGCGCCCTTCTCGCCCGTAGCGATTCCGCCGCCCTCATAAACGGGTGGTGCGTTAAGCCTCCCTGCCGTGACCCCTTCTCCCGTTTCGGTGTTCCACCGTCGCACAATTTTCTGATCGTCAACCGTAATGAGGACGTGCTGTCCCGGTGGCCCGAACGCCATTGCCTCGACGTTGCCGGTGGGCAAGGTCGTGCGAGAGGTGTCCTCGGTCAGGGTCTGGTTGACGAGGAGGGCGCCTGTCGCGAACACGGATACGGCGGCGGCAAGTTGGAAGCGGCGTCGGCGGACGATCCGGGTTTGGAGGACCGGTTCACGATCTTGTGCCAGGGAGCGGCTGGCGAGACGTTCTTGTAGGCGGATGTGGCGGAATTGGTACTGGCCGCCGGACTGGCGCAGCAGTTGGCGCTCTCGGGCGTCGGCCAGGGACCGGGCGTATCGCCAGGGCAGTTGGCCCTTTATCGCGAGGACGAGGTGGAGCAGGGCGAATCGTGGCCAGGCTCGGGAGAGGAGGATCAGAAGGGCGAGTACGGCACCGGGCAGCGCGGTGACAGCAAGTGTCGGCAGGAGCCGGTCGTAGATGCCCGTCTCGATGGCCGTCTGGGAGGCGGCTTCGGTCAGGGACATCTTCGATTCCCCGGTCAGCGCCAGGACCGCGATGAGCGCGGTAGAGGCGGCTGCGCACAGCAGCGGGAAACCTGTGATCCCGAGGACGGTTCCGGCCAAGCCCGCACCCAGTACGGACGAGCTGCGGTCCTGGTTCAGCAGTCCCATGGGGGTGGTGCGAGTGGAGTGTTGGGGTGGGGTGTTGAACCAGTTGCGGACGGCGAAGGCCAGACCGATGGCGGTCGCGGCGCCCACGGCGACTGCGGTCAACCGGACGGCGAAGACCAGTGCCGTTGGAGACCATTGATCGTCGGCGGTCACGAGGACGCCAGCGGAGCCCAGCAGGGTTACGGCTACGAGCGATGTCAGGGCGAAGCCGGTGCGGAATCCGCTGCGCAGCCGGTCCAGGGAGCCGCGTAGGGCGAAGGATATGCGGCCCGGTGGCTGGTCCGGGGCCCCGTACCAGGTGAGCATCACCAAGACCGCCACCGTCACGCCGGTCCAGACGGGCCAACCGATCTGGTGCAAGTGGGCCGCCTTCTGCGCCGCTGTCACGGCAAGCAGGAAGATCAGCCCGACCCCGATGCCGATCAGGAGTCCGGTCCAGCGGGAGAGGAGGCGGCGACTCATGAGCCACCATGCGAGGTCCCGTTCGCGGTGCTGGTGGAGGTAGGTGGCCAGGAACGTCAGCCATCGCTCCGCCTTCCGTGACTCCTCCTGCCAGCTGCTGTCCGTCTGCTGGGGGAGGGTGCCCGGTCGTGGGGCGTAGGCGGCGGGGATGGTGTGGTCGACGAGGTGGTCTTCGGTGGCGTGCCGGCCGTCGAAGTCGAGGAGTTCGCGCGGGTCCCGGTCGCAGTTGCGGTAGACGACGCGTGCGAGGGAGAGCGCCAGAGGGGTAGACAGCGCGGTGGCCGCCTGCCCGTCGGGATGTCGCCGTAGATGGGTGTAGACCGGTTCCCAGTCCACTCCGTCCGGCCAGTTGACCTCGGTCAGGTAGGCGATGGTGTCCGGCACGGACACCGGTGCCACCTCGACCACCGGTGCTCGGCGAAGTGGGGGCGAGCCGCCCTCGATCACGTCCTGGTATTCGACTGACCGGCAGGTCACTACGACGCCGCGGCCACCACCGCATGCCTCGTTGAGGCCCCGTACGGCGTTGCGGCGGGCCGCTTCGGGTATCTCGTCGAGCCCGTCGAGTACCGGCAGCAGCATCCGCCGGTTCAGCAGCCGACGCGGGACCTGCGGTTGTCCGCCGTAGTAGGAGGTGGCCAGGGTGCCGACGATCCAGTCATCCAGTGATTCGCTGACCGGGTCCCAGCCCGAGACGGACAGCAGTACGGGGACGGGACTGTGCGGGGCGCGGTCGGCCAACAGGCCGAGCGTCAGCATGATGGCAAGGACGGTCTTTCCGGCCCCCGGCTCTCCAAGGACCACCAGCCTGCTGCTGGGCACTTGCCGAAAGCCGGCCGCCAGTTGGGAAGCAGCGCGGTGGAAGTCCCCTTCCAGGCGGCCGTCGAGAGAGAGCCGCGTGACGCGTCCGGCTTGAGGTCCGACGACGGTCTCGGTCGGGGCAGTCACCGGTCGGGCCGTGGCCGCCCAGGACAGCGGGATCACTGCCGGGTCCCGCAACTGACGGTGCTCGACCTCGTCCGACCACTGCTCCCGCACCGTGGCCGCCAACTGGTCGGCGGCTTCGGCCGCATCGGGCGGGGGCGGCGGCGGGGGGAGGAACTGGGCGACCGCCGCCGCGAGCGACCACAGCCCGGCGAACATGCTCACGACGCCGACCAGTTCCGCCTCTGCCTTTACGTTGGCTGTGAACAGCACCCATGCCAGGTGAAGCGACGCGTAAGTGAATAAGGCGAACAGGATGAGCCGCAGCCAACGGCGCCGCGAATGCTGGGGAATGCGTATCACCCGCACCACAGTGCCATGCACGTGTCCCAGATCACCAAACGGTCCTGCGCGCGCCGTCACCGCCAAAGGGAGTCGAATACGCGTCAGTTCTGATTCAGGGCGCGGACCTTCGGTTCTGTCACGGCTGCGGAGCCGGCCAGGCCAGGGACTCACGTGGCATGGCCCGCGGGCGGCTATCCCGCGGCGAAGCCCGTGAACGCGCTCCAACTGGCCGCGCCGAACGCGAGTTGAGAGCCGGCGACGTCCTTCGAGTCCCGCACGCGGACCCTGCCGGGTACAACGGCCGAGACCTCGACGCACTCCGGGCCGTCGTTGCTGCTGTAGCTGCTCCTGACCCATTCAGGCGTGGAGCCGTTCTCGGCAACGGACTTGAGCGTCATGTGTCTCCCAAGGCTTCTGCGACCAGGGCCAGGGACTCACTCGGTGTAAGCGCCTGCGCACGGATGATCCCATACCGCATATCCAGGAGCTGGACTTCCCTTGGATCGGAGATGAGGCGGCTGGTGAGCTGGACTTCGGCGTGCCCCACCGCCGTACCACCCCTGAGCTTCAGACGAGCCGGCCGACCGTCCGTACCACTGCTGCGGTGTCGTCCGCGTCGTCCTCGTCCCGTACCGGCCGCTCGCTGCCGTCGGGACCGCGTTCCGCGCCCTCGCTCATGCCCGCCTCCGGTGACCCCGTACCCCGCCCCTGCCCGTCCTGGTCAACCGGTGCCGGGGACGTACCGTCACGCGCAGGAGCCGGTACACAGGCCGTACAGGCCGTACAGACGGGGGCGGGGCGCGGCAGGGGGACGGCCTCCCCAGGGCTTTCGACCTGGGGAGGTCCCCCTGTCCGGCGGGTAAAGGCGCGCGCGTCCACACGGACGCGCGTAGCATCCACCGCCGGGAGACACCCGCTGACGCCGCATCAGGAGGACACCCATGAGCCGGGAAAGTTCAGAACCCTCGAGACGGACCGCTGCCCTGTACGGCCTGGCCACCGCGGCCGTCGTCGGATTCGATCCCACGGCACGCGCCTGGGCAACGGAACGCACCCGGCCACCGCGTTCCGCGAGCGGCGACTTCGACGATGTGCCGCCCCTGGACGGGGAATTGCTCACCGACGACGCCTCGCGCGACGCTGCGGCCGAGGACTTCGGGCACATCGTCCACCGCCGCCCGGCAGCGGTTCTGCGCCCCGGTTCGGTCGACGACGTCGTGGTGATGGTCCGCTTCTGCCGCAAGCACGGCATCCCTGTGGCGCCCCGCGGCCAGGGGCATGCGACGCACGGGCAGGCGCAGACCGAGGGCGGCCTGGTGATCGAGACCGCCCCGCTGAAGGACATCGGTCCCGTCAAGGACAGCACGGTGACCGTCGGCGCGGGCGCGCGCTGGAGCGCCGTCGCCAAGTCCACACTGCCGCAAGGGCTCACGCCTCCGGTCTTCACCGACTATCTTGAACTCTCCGTCGGCGGCACGCTGTCCGTCGGCGGTCTCGGCGGTCAGGCCCACCGGCACGGCACCCAGACCGACGCCGTCACCGAACTCCAAGTCGTCACGGGCGCGGGCGAATTGGTGCGCTGCTCGGCGACGAAGCACGCGGACCTGTTCGACGCCGTACGTGCGGGCCTGGGCCAGTGCGCGGTCGTGGTGGGTGCGACGCTCCGCCTCGTACGGGCTCCGAAGACGGTGCGGCACTTCCAACTCCCCTACCGCGACCTGGCCGTCTTCCTCGAGGACCAGCGGCGGCTGACCACCGAGGGCCGCTTCGACTACGTCGAGGGCCTCGTGCTCCCCGACGACACCGGCGCGTTCCGCGTCCATGTGCTGGAGGCCGTCGCGTACGGGCCTCCCCCAGAGTCTTCGACCTGGGAGGTGCCCCCGGCGGGCCCCGAGCCCGACGACGAGGCGCTGCTGGCAGGGCTGCGCTTCGAGAGCGCGGGCATGACCGCGGACACCCTCGACTACTTCACGTTCCTCGACCGACTCGCCCCCTCCGTCGCCGACCAGAAGGAACAGGGCCTCTGGGACGACCCGCACCCGTGGCTCAACCTGCTGCTGCCGTCGGCGTCCGTCGAGCCCCTGGCCTCCGGCATCCTCGACGCTCTGAAGCCGGAGGACGTCGGTACGAGCGGGGTGGTGCTGCTGTACCCGCTGCGCAGGGACGTGCTGCACACGCCGATGCTCCGGATGCCGGACGACCCGGCGCCGTACCTGCTCGCCGTGCTGCGCACCAGCCCGCCGGACGAGCCCGCCACCGTCGACCGGCTGCTCGCGGCCAACCGTGCCGCGTACGAGAAGGTCCGCGACGCCGGAGGTAAGCAGTACCCGGTGGGCTCCATCCCCTTCCACCGCTCCGACTGGCGGGACCACTTCGGCCGCGCCTGGCCCGCTCTGGAGGCGGCCCGCCGCCGCTACGACCCGGCGGGCATCCTCGTCCCGGGCCAGGGCATCTTCTGACCGGAGGGGACGATGAGTTCACAGGAGGCGTCGGCCGACCCGCAGGACCTGTTGGCCAGAGCGGCACGGCTCGCGGCTGGGGGGACCCCCACCCAGGCCGAAGGCCCTGGGGGCGGCCGGCGCATCCTGGGGATCGCGGGGCCGCCGGGCGCCGGCAAATCCACCCTGGCGGCCTTCCTGGTCGACTCCCTCGGTCCGGCCCGGGCCGTGCAGGTCCCGATGGACGGCTTCCATCTCGCCGACGCCGAACTGCGCCGCCTCGGCTGCCTCGACCGCAAGGGTGCGCCGCACACGTTCGATCCGTACGGCTACGCGGCGCTGCTGCGGCGGCTCCGCGATCCGCGCGAGGGCGAGACCGTCTACGCGCCGGGATTCGACCGGGAGTTGGAGCAGCCCGTCGCCGGGTCCCTGCCGGTGCCGCCGGACGTCCCGCTCGTCGTCACGGAAGGCAACTACCTGCTGCTGGACGAGCCGGCGTGGCGGCCGGTCCGCCCGCTGCTGGACGCGTGCTGGTGGGTGAGCCTCGACGAGGGCATGCGGCTGGGCCGGCTCATCGACCGGCATGTGCGGTACGGGAAGTCGCCCTCCGAGGCGGAGAGTTGGGTGCACCGCTCCGACGAGGCCAACGCCCGCCTCATCGCCGCGGGCCGCGAGGCCGCCGACCTCGTCGTCGAATTCCCGCACTGAACGCCGCGGCCCGCCATCTTCCTCGAGCGGCCGGGGCTGACGTCCAGGTCACCGGCGCAAAGCTGCCGCCGCACAGGACCTTCAACACGCAACCATCGTTCTGATAGTTTCAATTCGGCTGCACCGAAGGGCTGTTGACGAACCGGCAAGGGCACGGACGTGATTCGCCCTGCACCCGTCCTGGCAGCGGCAGAAGAGGAAGCACAGCGATGACCGGATCCGGCGCACGTCCCCAGCAGATCGACACCAGCAAGGCACACTCCGCCCGGATGTACGACTACTACCTCGGCGGCAAGGACTGGTATCCGGTCGATCAGGAGGCTGCGGAGAAGGTCAAGCAGGTCTTCCCCTTCATCGTCACCGGTGCGCGCGCCAACCGGGACTTCATGCACCGCGCGACGCGGACGCTCGCCACCGAGTACGGCGTGCGGCAGTTCATCGACATCGGCACCGGCATCCCCACCGAGCCCAACCTGCACCAGGTCGCGCAGGAAGTGGCCCCGGACGCACGCGTGGTCTACGCCGACAACGACCCGACGGTGCTGGAGTACACCGATGCGCTGACCCTCAGCAGCGCGGAGGGCAAGACCGCCTACGTGCACGCGGACCTGCGTCATGACGCCGTGCTGGAATCACGGGAGCTCCGCGCAACTGTCGATCTGGACAAGCCCGTTGCGCTCTCGATGCTGGCGGTGACCCACTTCCTCCCGGACGAGGACGGGCCCGTGGAGATCGTCCAGGAAATGGTCCAGCGGCTCGCCCCCGGCAGCTTCCTGGTGCTCTCGCACGCCACCCCCGACTTCAACCCGGCTGCGGAGAAGGCCGTCGAGGTCTACCGGGCGAGTGGAACGCCGGCGCAGATACGCACCAAGTCCGAGATCATGCGCTTCTTCGAGGGCACGGAGCTGATAGAGCCGGGCCTGACCACGACTCACCGCTGGCGCCCCGAGGGCGACTCCGGCATCACCGACGCGGACGCGTTCTTCTACGCCGGCATCGGAAGGAAGCCCTGACCGGTCCTCGCCGGAACGGCCCCGCCCAAGGGGCCGTCGGCACCTGGACGTTGCCGCCGGGGCGGAGCCGCAGGGCGAGCCGTCAGAGCTTCCCCGCGACCTCTGTCGCCCAGTAGGTGAGGATGAGGTTCGCGCCCGCGCGCTTGAAGCTCGTCAGCGTCTCCATGATGGCCCGGTCCCGGTCGATCCAGCCGTTCTGCGCGGCCGCCTCGACCATCGCGTACTCACCGGAGATCTGGTAGACGCCGACGGGGACTTCGGCCCGCTCGGCGAATTCGCGAAGGATGTCCAGGTACGGAAGCCCCGGCTTGACCATCACCATGTCCGCGCCCTCGGCGGCGTCGAGGGACAACTCACGAAGCGCCTCACGGGCGTTGCTCGCCGGGTTCTGCTGGTAAGTGTTGCGGTCGCCCTTGAGCGAGGAGCCGACAGCCTCACGGAACGGGCCGTAGAACGCCGAGGAGTACTTGGCCGTGTAGGCGAAGAGCGCCACGTCCTGGTGGCCCGCCTTGTCGAGCGCGCGGCGCACGTAGCCGATCTGGCCGTCCATCATGCCGCTGGGGCCCAGCACATGGGCCCCGGCCTCCGCCTGGACGCGGGCCATCTCGGCGTACCGCTCCAGCGTCGCGTCGTTGTCGACCCGCCCCTGCGCGTCCAGGACGCCGCAGTGGCCGTGATCGGTGGTCTCGTCCAGGCACAGATCGGACATGATCACGATGTCGTCGCCGACCTCTGCCCGTACGTCCCGCAGCGCGACCTGCAGGATGCCCTCGGGGTCGGTGCCCGCGGTGCCGACCGCGTCCTTGTCGGCCTCCTCGGGTACGCCGTAGATCATGATGCCGCCGACGCCCGCCCGCACGGCCTCGGTTGCCGCCTTCTTCAGCGTCTCCCGCGTGTGCTGGACGACGCCCGGCATGGACGAGACGGGCACCGGCTCGCTGATGCCGTCCCGTACGAAGACGGGGAGGATCAGATCCGCCGGGTGCGGCCGGTGCTCGGTGACCATGCGGCGCATCGCCGGGGTGGTGCGGAGCCTCCGCGGCCGCACGGACGGGAAGCCGCCCGGGACGGCCCCGCTGCCGACACCACCGGCACCGGCACCACCGGGAACATGCGCAGTCACGACGATCGTGCCCTCCTCCTGGCCGGGCGCTTCTCGCTCGGCCGCTTCACCACGTCGCCGGCGGCGACGGCCTCCGCGCGGCGCTCCGCGCCGAAGTCCGCCAGCGCCTCGGCCAGTTTGTGCACTGAAGGCTCCGGCGACATGACGTCCACCCGCAGCCCGTGCTCCTCCGCCGTCTTGGCGGTGGCCGGGCCGATACAGGCGATGACGGTGACGTTGTGCGGCTTGCCGGCGATGCCGACGAGGTTCCGCACCGTGGACGACGAGGTGAACAGCACCGCGTCGAAGCCGCCTCCCTTGATCGCCTCCCGCGTCTCGGCGGGCGGCGGCGAGGCGCGCACGGTGCGGTACGCGGTCACGTCGTCGACCTCCCAGCCGAGCTCGATGAGCCCCGCCACGAGCGTCTCGGTGGCGATGTCGGCCCTCGGCAGGAACACGCGGTCGATGGGGTCGAAGACCGGGTCGTAGGGCGGCCAGTCCTCCAGCAGCCCGGCGGCGGACTGCTCACCGCTGGGCACCAGGTCCGGCTTCACACCGAACTCGATCAGTGCCTTGCCGGTCTGCTCGCCCACCGCGGCGACCTTGATCCCCGCGAAGGCACGCGCGTCCAGCCCGTACTCCTCGAACTTCTCGCGCACCGCCTTCACGGCGTTGACCGAGGTGAAGGCGATCCACTCGTACCGCCCGGTGACCAGACCCTTGACCGCCCGTTCCATCTGCTGCGGCGTACGCGGCGGCTCCACCGCGATCGTGGGTACCTCGGCGGGCACGGCACCGTAGCTGCGCAGCTGGTCGGAGAGGGACTCGGCCTGCTCCTTCGTGCGCGGTACCAGCACCTGCCATCCGAAGAGCGGCTTGGACTCGAACCACGCCAGGCGATGACGCTCCGCCGCGCCGCTGCGCTCGCCGACCACGGCTATGACCGGCTGCCCGCCCTCCGGGGACGGCAGCACCTTCGCGGACTTGAGTACCTGCCCGATGGTGCCGAGCGTGGCGCTCCATGTCCGCTGCCGCGTCGTGGTGCCCGCCGCGGTGACCGTCAGCGGCGTCTCGGGCTTGCGGCCGCCGGCGACGAGTTCGCCGGCGACGGAGACGACGGAGTCGAGGCTCGTGGAGACGACGACGGTGGCGTCGCTGGCGCCGACCTCGGTCCAGCATCTGTCGTCGGCGGTGCGTGCGTCGATGAAGCGGACGTCGGTGCCCTCCGCGTCGCGCAGCGGGATCCCGGCGTACGCGGGGACGCCCACGGCGGTCGCGACGCCGGGCACGACCTCGAACGGGATGCCTTCCCGTGCGCACGCCAGCATCTCGCGCGACGCGTCGGCGTCCAGGCCGGGATCGCCCGTCACCGCTCGCACGACCCGCTTGCCGGAGCGTGCGGCCGCCATGGCAATATCTGCTGCACCGTTCGCCGCGTCGGCTGACACACCGTCAGCTTTCGCGTCCGGCTTCGCCTCGGCTTCCACCCGAAGCGGCGTGTCCACCCCTGCCCGCGCGTGGCCGCGGACCACGTCGTACACATGCGGGTCGGCCACAAGCACGTCGGCGTGTGCCAGCGCCTCGACGGCGCGCAGGGTCAGCAGACCCGGGTCCCCGGGCCCGGCACCTAGGAAGGTGACGTGTCCGTGTGCGCCGTAGAGGTGCCGGACTGTCGAGTTGTGGGCAGTGGTGGGGCTCAAAGTGCTCGCTCCCCCATCAGACCGGCCGCGCCTTTGGCGAGCATCTCGTCGGCGAGCTCACGACCCATGTTCTCCGGGATCGCTGCGCCCTCCGCGGACGCCGGTACGGGACCGGTGGTGGACAGCTGCACCAGCGTCTCGCCGTCGATGGTTCCGACGACGCCGCGCAGGCGCATTTCGGTGACAACCTGCCCGTCGTCCAGCAGGTCGGCGAGCGCTCCCACGGGTGCGCTGCAGCCGGCCTCCAAGGCGGCGAGCAGGGTTCGCTCGGCGGTCACGGCGGCCCGCGTGTGCGGGTCGTCGAGCTCGGCGAGCTGGGTGGCCAGGTGTACGTCGGCCGACGCGCACTCGACAGCGAGGGCCCCCTGGCCGGGGGCCGGCAGCACGACGTCGGGGCTGAGCAGTTCGGTGACCTCGTCGAGGCGTCCGGTGCGCTCCATCCCGGCAGCTGCGAGCACCACGGCGTCGAGTTCGCCTGAGCGCACATACCCGATGCGCGTGTCGATATTCCCCCGGATCGGCACGGTGTCGACCTCGACGCCCAGGCTGTGTGCCCAGGCGGCCAGTTGGGACATCCGGCGGGGCGATCCCGTGCCGATGCGGGCGGGCCTGCCCGTGGTCCGCAAGGTCTCCGCGAGCTGTTCGAAGCGGAGCCCGTCGCGGGCGATCAGCACGTCCCGGGCGTCGGCACGACGGGGCACTGCGGCCAGATTCAGCTCTTCGGGCTGCGCTGTGGGCAGGTCCTTGAGCGAGTGGACGGCGAAGTCGATCCGCCCTTCCAGCAGCGCTTCGCGGAGGGCCGTCACGAAGACGCCGGTGCCGCCGATCTGCGCGAGCTGTTCCTTGCTGACATCGCCGTACGTCGTGATCTCGACCAGCTCGACCGGGCGTCCGGTCAGCCGCCGCACCTGCTCGGCCACGAGCCCCGACTGGGCCATGGCGAGCTTGCTGCGACGGGTGCCCAGGCGGAGGGCGTTCGCTGGGCTGTTGCTCATGTGCTCACCTCGTCGCGCCCGGCCGTGTTCGGGCCCGGGACGCCTGCTTCGTCGTTCTGCTCGGTCCGCCGTCCCGCGCCGCGGCGTTCCGGGGACTCGGTGGGCTCCGGGACGCCGGGGGTCACGGGGCTGCTGACGGCGGCGACCGTCTGCGGGTCGAGGTCGAAGAGCTCGCGCAGGGCGTCCGCGTATCCGGCGCCGCCCGGCTCACCGGCCAGCTCCTTCACACGCACGGTCGGCGCGTGCAGGAGCTTGTCCACGACGCGCCGGACGGTCTGCGTGATCTCCGCGCGTTGCTTGTCGTCGAGGCCCTGGAGCCGGCCCTCGAGCCGGGCCATCTCCGAGGACACGACGTCCGCGGCCATCGTGCGCAGCGCGACGACGGTCGGGGTGATCGTCGCGGCCCGCTGCGCGGCGCCGAAGGCGGAGACCTCGTCGCTGACGATGCTCCGCACCGCGTCCACGTCCGCGGCCAGCGGCGCGTCCGCGGCCACCTCCGCGAGCGACTCGATGTCGACGAGCCGCACCCGCTCGGTGCCGTGCAAGGCGGCGTCGATGTCGCGGGGCATGGCCAGGTCGAGCAGCGCCATGTCCCCACCGGGTCCTGCCGCGTCCTCCGCGCCGGCGGCGGAACGCCGGTCCAGCGCCTCGCGTACGGCCTCTCCGGTGAGGACGAGACCGGTGGCGCCCGTGCAGGAGACGACGATGTCCGCGCGGGGCAGCTCCGCCGCGAGGCCGTCGATCGGCAGCGCGTGAGCGCGCGGACCGTGCCCGGCGCTCAGCGCGGCGACCGGCGCCGCACCCGCGGCGAGCCCGGGCCCCAGCCCGGAGGCCAGCCGCTCGGCGCGGTCCAGGGTCCGGTTGGCGATCACCAGTTCGGCCACACCGGCCCGCGCGAGGGTCGTCGCGGCGAGGGACGACATAGATCCCGCGCCGATGACCAGGGCGCGCTTGCCCCGCACCCACTCCTCGACGGGCGCGGTCCGCGCGAGCTGCTCCAGGCCGAAGGTGACGAGTGACTGTCCGGCCTTGTCGATGCCCGTCTCGCTGTGGGCCCGCTTGCCCGTGCGCAGCGCCTGCTGGAAGAGGTCGTTCAGCAGCCGCCCCGCGGTGTGCTGTTCCTGGGCGACCGCGAGGGCGTCCTTGATCTGGCCGAGGATCTGGCCCTCGCCGACGACCATCGAGTCCAGACCGCAGGCCACCGAGAACAGGTGGTGCACGGCCCTGTCCTCGTAGTGCACGTACAGGTGAGGGGTCAGCTCATCGAGGCCGACGCCGCTGTGCTGCGCCAGCAGCGTCGACAGCTCGGCGACGCCGGCGTGGAATTTGTCCACGTCGGCGTACAGCTCGATGCGGTTGCAGGTGGAGAGCACCGCCGCCTCGGCGGCAGGCTCGGCGCTGAGGGCGTCCTGCAGCAGCTTGCCGCGCACCTGGGGCGCGAGCACGGCCCGCTCCAGGACGCTCACCGGGGCACTGCGGTGGCTCAGACCGACGACCAGCAGACTCATGCGGGCATCACGGCGGGGCGGTCCCCGTCAGATCCCGGCTCGGGACGCTTGCTGACAGCCGCGGCGGGCGGGACAGCCGGAGGGGCGGTCTCCTCCTCGGGCGCTTCCTCGCCGGCCTTGCGCTGCTCGTGGAAGGCGAGGATCTGAAGCTCGATGGACAGGTCCACCTTCCGTACGTCGACGCCCTCGGGGACGGACAGCACGGTCGGGGCGAAGTTGAGGATGGAAGTGATCCCGGCGGCGACCAGCCGGTCGCACACCTGCTGCGCGGAGCCCGCCGGTGTGGCGATGACGCCGATGGATACGCCGCTCTCGTCGACGATCTGCTCGAGCTGGTCGGTGTGCTTCACGTCGATACCGGCGACGGGCTTGCCTGTCAGGGACGGGTCGGCGTCGATGAGGGCGGCCACGCGGAATCCACGGGAGGCGAAACCGCCGTAGTTGGCGAGCGCGGCGCCGAGGTTACCGATACCGACGATGACGACGGGCCAGTCCTGCATCAGACCCAGCTCGCGCGAGATCTGGTAGACGAGGTATTCGACGTCGTATCCGACCCCGCGGGTGCCGTA
Organism: Streptomyces sp. TAA486; assembly: GCF_000426165.1. Taxonomy (NCBI): domain Bacteria; kingdom Bacillati; phylum Actinomycetota; class Actinomycetes; order Kitasatosporales; family Streptomycetaceae; genus Streptomyces; species Streptomyces sp. TAA486. The sequence goes on from NZ_AUEV01000021.1 coordinate 159,823, forward strand.
GGAGCCGAGGTACGAGAAGTCCTTGCGCAGCTTGGCCGAATTGACCCCCGCCGCGGCGGCCAGTTCCTCGGAGGAGACCGTGGGCACCGAACGCTCGGAAAGCGCCGTCAGAGCCCGCAGGTACAGCGGAAGCCGGGCGACGGTGGCCTCGGGGATCCCTCGGCTCCGGGTCGTCGCCGGTCGGTGGTTTCGGCCAGTTGCCACAGTGCTCCTGCCGTTTGCGCGAAGCGGTGAGCGATCTCGCACAAGCCGCGCGTTCCGAACGCTCCATCGCGACCAGGCTATGCCTTTGTGAACGCGTGCACAAAGATGGAGTCCGATTTGTCCGGTCAACGTGACCGGTGCCACATGCAACACGCGCGACACACGTCACTCCTCCTCTGCTACCGGCCGTGACCGGCGGCACCGCGACAGGACCCAACTCCCTTGCCCAGCACGGCAACCGGTCTTCCCGGGGCCGCCCGACGGCGCCCTTGGTCCGTCGGCTAGCTCTCCAGCGCCTTGCGCAGCCGTTGCGGGTCCACGCGCCAGAAATCGTGCTGCGCACCGTCCACCAGTACAACCGGGATCTGCTCCCAGTACTTCCGGTACAGCTCCTGGTCGTCCTCGATGCTCTTCTCCTCCCAGGCCGCTCCGGTCTCGGCGCACACCCGCACGATCACGTCCCGCGCGATGTCGCACAGATGGCATCCGGGCTTACCGATCAGGGTGACAGTCCTCATGCCCGCCATTGTCACGCTTCTCCGGCACCACACGTCACCTCCCCGCGGCTTCACATCCGGCGCCGTTGCCGCCGGATGGGCCGCCCCGATACCCGTACGTACAGGCACGGGACGGTCACGGGCCCTCCCGCCGCCCGTACGGGACGCGCGGGCACCCCTAACACCCGTACGCAACCGGTGAGTTCCGAATGTGTCCCGTACGGCCCACAGTTGGACATCCGGGCGTAACAGCCCGGCGCCACGAAGTCGCTATCCTCGGTGTCATGCCCTCCCGTCCCTCCCCCCGTCACGCCTGGTCCTGGATCGCCAGCCGGGCCGGCTCCGCGACCGCGCGCAGCGTGCTCGCGGGCGAGGCGTCGGCCGACGCGGCACGCAAGCAGGAACTGGAGCAGCGGCAGGCGGAAGAGCTCCAGCAGGGTGTCTTCGAGGCGGCGCAGGCGGACGAGGACGAAGAGTCCGAATTCCCCGTCGCGGGCGACATCCGTGCTGCCGCCTTCTTCGACCTCGACAACACGGTGATGCAGGGCGCCGCCCTCTTCCACTTCGGCCGAGGCCTGTACAAGCGCGACTTCTTCGAGAAGCGCGAACTGGCCCGGTTCGCCTGGCAGCAGGCCTGGTTCAGGATGGCCGGCAACGAGAACGCCGGGCACATGGCGGACGTGCGCTCCAGCGCTCTGTCCATCGTCAAGGGCCACAGCGTCTCCGAACTCACGGCCATCGGCGAGGAGATCTACGACGAGTTCATGGCCGGACGCATCTGGCCCGGCACCCGCGCGCTCGCCCAGGCACACCTCGACGCGGGACAGAAGGTCTGGCTCGTGACCGCGGCACCCGTGGAGACGGCGACGATCATCGCCCAGCGGCTCGGCCTGACCGGCGCGCTCGGCACCGTCGCGGAGTCCGTCGACGGCGTCTACACCGGAAGGCTGGTGGGTGAGCCGCTGCACGGCCCCGCCAAAGCCGAGGCCGTACGGGCGCTCGCCACGGCGGAGGACCTGGAGCTGGAGCGGTGCGCCGCGTACAGCGACTCGGCGAACGACATCCCGATGCTCTCGCTCGTCGGGTATCCGTATGCGATCAATCCTGACAGCAGGCTTCGCGAGCACGCGCGCGAAATGGGCTGGCGGCTGCGCGACTACAGGACCGGGCGCAAGGCGGCGAAGGTCGGCATCCCGGCGGCCGCGGGCGTCGGTGCGGTGGCGGGCGGAGCGGCCGCGGCGGTGGCTCTGCAGCGTCGCCGCCGGTAAGGCCTCAGCCCGGCCGGCCACCTCCCGACACGCCGTATCGGCCAGTGGCCGCACGGCAGTTGGGCCCGTGTTTCGCACATCCGGCGCACGGTCCTTCCCGCCAGTCACGCTTCGGACTTCCGGGCACAAGTCGTAACTCGAACGACAAGTTGTGATCAGCAAACGATCGTTGACCTGTTCACACTCTGTTCAAATGAAGGCATCAACGCGTAACAGATCCGACTGAACCGGCGATTTCAGCAACTACGCGTAGCACTGTCTATACGAAGCGTTATTCTCCTCAGACGCAATCGGTACCCACACGCCCCTTCCGGGTCGAACGGTCCCGTACTGCACGTGATGGAAGCTCTGCCTCTGGGAGTCCCGTGTACCCACACGTCGGGGTTGACGCCTCGGGCCTGGCTACGCTGCGCAGCACGGTCGTTGCGGCACTCGGCCGGCTGCGCGATCTTGTCCCCCGCGCGTATGCCCCCGCCCTCGCATCGGCCGTACCCGTCCCCGCCGGCCACCGCTATGTCATGGCGCACCGCGCCGCCACCAGCGCGGCGGTAGGTGCTGCCGCCCACGCCGCCCCGGCCGTCTCCGCCGCGTCCTCCGGCAGTGTCGGCAGGCGCACCCGCAGCTCCGCCTCGGGAAGCGCGGGCACGTCGCACGCCCGGCGCGCCCGTCCTGCGGTCTCGGACACCGACGGCCGCCGGATGATGGATCTCGTCGAGCGGGCGCAGGCCGGCGAGGCCGAGGCCTTCGGCCGCCTCTACGACCAGTACAGCGACACCGTGTACCGGTACATCTACTACCGCGTGGGCGGCAAGGCGACGGCCGAGGACCTCACGAGTGAGACGTTCCTGCGGGCTCTGCGGCGCATCGGGACCTTCACCTGGCAGGGCCGGGACTTCGGCGCATGGCTGGTCACCATCGCCCGCAATCTGGTCGCCGACCACTTCAAGTCGAGCCGCTTCCGGCTCGAGGTGACCACCGGCGAGATGCTCGACGCCAACGAGGTCGAGCGCAGCCCGGAGGACTCCGTCCTGGAGTCGCTCTCCAACGCCGCTCTGCTCGAGGCCGTACGCAGGCTCAACCCGCAGCAGCAGGAGTGCGTCACGCTCCGCTTCCTGCAGGGTCTGTCGGTCGCCGAGACCGCCCGTGCCATGGGGAAGAACGAGGGTGCCATCAAAACCCTCCAGTACCGGGCGGTCCGCACTCTCGCGCGGCTGCTGCCCTCGGACGCGCGCTGAGCCCAACTCGCCCTTCGCGCAGCCCGGTTCATCCGATTTTGCCGGGCTTGCCATTCACCACAGGGTGACTCCGCGCATGCATGTGGTCACATCATCGTGAGTCCGTAACCCGAGTGGCTTGCCGCTCGTTGTGGGGGTGCAGTCTCCCCGCACCCGTGGCGCGCAAGGGTTCGCTCACACTTCCGAGTGAACATCAGCGTTTTGTCCACAGCTTCCGTCCGTGATGGGGAGTGGACCGTGCTGACGAGAGGAGGTGCCGCCCGTGATCGGGTCCGCAGCCGCGAGCAAGCGAGCTGCCGCCTTCGCACAAGCCCTGGACGAGCACGCGCTCGACGAGGCAGGGGCGGACAACCGGACGGCTGAGGTGGTCGGGAGCCCGGGCATCACTGCACCGGTGCCCGTTCCCGCGCCCGCGCCCGCGCCGGTACGTCCGTTCCAGGCGGGCGACGGCGTGGCGACCGCCGCACGTGCGGCGGAGAGCTCGTCCGGGGAAGACGGCGACACGGAGCCCGAGCTGCTGCTGGGTCTGGCGGAGAAGCTCCGCTCAGTGCCCCGGCCGGCGCTGGCTCCCGACGTCAAGACCGTCCAGCGGGCGCAGCTGATCGCCGCCATGGAGGCGGAGTTCGCCTCACCCGAGGCGCGCGCCCGTCAGGTTCCGGCACAGCGGGACGGCCGCGGCTCCAGGAAAGGCGCCCATCGCGCCCCCACCGCCGGTCCGTTGAGCAAGCTCCGTCCCCATTCACGTCTCGGCAAGGGGCTTGCCGCGGGCGGGCTCGGCGTCGGAGTCGCCGCGTCCGCGCTCGGCGGCGTCGCAGCGGCGAGCAGCGAGGCCCTGCCCGGCGACTCGCTGTACGGTCTCAAGCGGGGCATGGAGGATCTGCGCCTCGACTTCGCCGACGACGAGACGGACCGCGGCCAGGTGCATCTGGACCGTGCGTCGGCAAGGCTGCGGGAGGCCCGCCGCCTGATGGAACGGGCGCGCGGCGGTGCCGAGTTGGATGACGAGTCGATGGGCAAGGTCCGCAGGGCCCTCGCCGGGATGCGCTACGACGCCACTGAGGGACATCACCTGCTCAGCTCGGCCTACGAGAGGGACGGCAGCATCGCACCGATGCGTTCGCTCTCCTCGTTCAGCTCGGGACACCGCGAGAGCTGGACGAAGCTCCAGCGAAACCTGCCGCCGCAACTCTCGGACGTCCGCGACGACGTGAGTTCGGTCTTCGACGCCATGGACCACGACATCACCCCGATCGCGGGCCTGCTCTCCGGCTCGGACAAGGAGTCGTCACGCGGACAGGGACAGGGGGGTGACGGCCGGAACGGTCACGGCCGTACGTCTCCCGATCCGTCGTCGACGTCCTCGTCCGGTTTCTCGGAGGACGGGCGCGAGGCCGGCGGAAGCGGCGAGCCGTCGCCGACCGGTTCGGATCCGCGTGCCGGAGAACTCATCGGCGGTGGCGGCATCCTGGACCCGTCCAGGGACGCGGACGGGAATCCGTCGCACCCCGGCTCGGACGGCGATTCGCAGCATGATTCGCAGGTCACGCTGCCGCCCATCGTCCCGGATGTGCTGCCGGGGCTGAAGAAGCTCTCGGAGAACGGCAAGTAGCGCGCGGCGGAGAGAGCGGCGCAGGCGACGCCCCTTCGGTGGCACCGGGCAGTGAAGTCCGGGACATGGAAGGGGCGTTGCTCGTTCCGTCTCGCGGTCACTGCCGACGGGACGGGTGCCCCCTGTTGCGTCCGCACCCGCCCGGGTGCGGCTAGAAGAACACCGACCGGCGCTGCACCAGCAGCTTGTAGAGCGTGTGCTGGATGGTCTCGCGTATCTGGTCCGTGAGGTTGAACATCAGCATCGGGTCCTCGGCCGATCCGGCCGGGTAGCCGTCCGTCGGGATCGGCTCACCGAACTGGATCGTCCACTTCGTCGGCAGCGGCAGAGCCCCGAGCGGCCCGAGCCAGGGGAACGTGGGCGTCACCGGGAAGTACGGGAACCCCAGCAGCCGTGCGAGCGTCTTGGCGTTGCCGACCATCGGGAATATCTCCTCGGCCCCGACGACCGAGCACGGCACGATCGGCGCCCCGGCGCGCAGCGCGGTCGAGACGAAGCCGCCACGCCCGAACCGCTGCAGCTTGTAGCGCTCCGAGAACGGCTTCCCCAGTCCCTTGAACCCCTCCGGCATGACCCCCACGACCTCGCCCCTTGCCAGCAGCGCCGAGGCGTCCTCCGAACAGGCAAGCGTGTGCCCTGCCTTGCGCGCGAGCGCGTTGACGACGGGCAGCATGAAGACGAGGTCCGCCGCGAGCAGGCGCAGATGGCGGCCCGCAGGATGGTTGTCGTGGACGGCGACCTGCATCATCAGACCGTCGAGCGGCAGCGTGCCCGAGTGGTTGGAGACGATGAGCGCCGAGCCCTCCGAGGGGATGTTCTCGACACCGCGCACCTCGACCCTGAAGTACTTCTCGTACATGGGCCGCAGCAGCGACATCAGCACCTGGTCGGTCAGTTCGGGGTCGTAGCCGAAGTCGTCGACCTCGTACTCGCCGGTGACGCGCCTGCGCAGGAAGGCGAGCGCCTGTGCGGCCTTGCGGTCCCAGCCGCCCTCCGTTCCGGCGCCGCCTCGCGCGTCCGCGCCACCGCCGGACGCCGCATCACTGCCATCGGCACCGGAATTGTTTCCGCTGCCGCCCGTGCCCGCGTGTCCCGTGCGCAGATGCCGCTCCCCGCGCGCCTCGTGCCGTTGGTACCCACCACGCCGCTCGTGCCCGTCGTCAGGAGACCCGAACGGGATGACCTTCGCATCAGCCACGCCGGCCGACCTCCTCGTCCTGCGCTCCGACCTCCGGTGGCTCCAGCATCGCAGCCACTCTGTCGACCGTACGGGCCAGGGCCTCCGGCGGCATCAGCCCCGGCCCGCGGCTGCGCGCGAAGGCCGCAAGAGTCTCGCCCGTCGTGAACCGCGGCTCGAAGCCGAGGACTTCACGCATCTGTGCCGTACGCACGACACGTCCGTGCGTCAGCAGCCGCACCTGCTCCGGCGAGAAATCCGTCGCACCGACCGACTGCAGCAGCGACCGGCCCCAGCGGATCGCCGGAAGCAGCATCGGCACCGTCGGACGGCCGAGCCTGCGCGCGCACTGGGAGAGCAACAGCGTGCCGTCCCCGGCGATATTGAACGTACCGGCGCTGAGCGTGCCCCTCCTGGGCTCGCGGGCCGCCAGGCGCAGCACCTCGACGGCGTCGTCCTCGTGCACGAACTGGAGCCGCGGGTCGTAGCCGAGCACGGTCGGCAGCACCGGAAGCGCGAAGTACGCCGCGAGAGGCGAGTCCACGGAAGGGCCCAGCACATGCGCGAACCGCAGCACCGTGACGGACACGTCGGGGCGGCGCCGGGCGAAGCCGCGCACGTACCCCTCGACCTCGACGGCGTCCTTCGCGAAGCCGCCGCTGGGCAGCGACTTGGCCGGGGTGGACTCGTCGAAGACGGCCGGGTCGCGCGGTGCCCCGCCGTACACGCTCGTCGTCGACTTCACGACCAGCCGGCGCACCGTCGGGGCCTTCTGGCACGCGCCGAGCAGCTGCATGGTGCCTATGACGTTGACTTCCTTGACCGAGCTGCGACCGCCCGTCCCCGGAACCGACGGCGGCGAGCCGTGCACATCCATGTGGACGACGGTGTCCACGCCGTGCTGCGCGAGCACTCCGGCGATGTCGGGCTGCCGGATGTCCGCCAGGACGAACTCGGCGCCGCCCAAGTGGTGTACCGGCTCTGTGACGTCGACGCCGACGACGCGGTCCACGTCGGGTTCACGTTGGACACGGCGCACGAAATGGCCACCCAGCTGCCGGGCCACGCCGGTGACGAGTACGACCCTGCCCAAGATCCCTCCCCTGACGCCCGCTTGCGGACCCTGCAGCATGAAGCGAGGTCCCCGCGTGTTCCGGCCGACTCCGGTTCCGCGGATTCCGACTCTCGCCTGTCCGCACACGCGTAGGCGAAACTCAGACGCCTGTACCAAACGAAACCGCCGCCCCACCGCACCGCACACCTGGTGCGGGCAGCAGAACGGCGGTCAACGACGAACCCGGCGCTCGCTCACTTCTTGTTGCGACGCTGAACTCGCGTGCGCTTCAGGAGCTTGCGGTGCTTCTTCTTCGCCATCCGCTTACGCCGCTTCTTGATTACTGAGCCCACGACAACCCTCGCTCACAAATCATCTCCGCTTGGGCGGAGAGAACTGTCTTCACTCGGCGCGGGGCGTCCGAGCCCACACGACCTACATGAAGGGTCAGCCTACCCGGCGCCGGGCGCGGCTCGTAATCCGAGGGTCGTCGCGCGACGCCTTCAGGCCGTTTCCACCCCCACATAGGATTCCTGGAGGTATTCATGGACGGCCTGCTCTGGGACCCGGAAGGACCTGCCCACCCGGATCGCCGGCAGATGACCGCTGTGCACCAGCCGGTACACGGTCATCTTGGACACTCGCATCACCGAGGCGACTTCCGCCACGGTCAGAAAGTTGACCTCGTTGAGAGGTCCCTTGCCAGCAGCCATGTCACACCTGAACCTTCCGCACATGTCGGTCACCGGCTTCCCCTTCCGGCGACTCCCGCTCGCATGCGCGCTCCTCCCCAGATTAGGGGCGGGTGATGCAAGTGGGGAAGAGGAGTAGCGATCGGTCTCCTACTGTGACAGACACGCTCGATTGAGTACATAGCGCGCCAGCGGACGGTAGCTGTCGGACCGCGCAGCGTCATCGACAGGTACCGCGACCGACACCCTCCCCTCGGCCTGACCCACGAACGGCGCCGGATCATCCGTATCTGCGGGCCCGATGGCCTCAATACCCAACTGACCTGCTGCGCAGACCCATCCGTGGTCCCCGATGACCAGACTCGGCAACGGTCCACCGTCCACCATCGCGGCGGCGAGCACGGTCCGCAGCGGCAACGGCGAATGCGTGTGCACACCAGGCGCATCAACTGCCGGGCGCACGCCGGGTTCGTGTATCAGCGCAACACGCCGTGCGTATCCGAGGGTGAGAGTGCGTACGCCGAACTGGGTCGTTATGTCGATACGTCTCCCCGTCGCTGATGTGAGAAGAGTGCATCCCGCCGACGATAGAGCTGAGGCCAATGTTGCGTAGAAGCCCAGAAGGCGCGCCGGATGACCCGTCCCGAGCAACACGGGAACCCGCCGCTCAGCCGCACTTCGCAGCCGGTCGGCGAACGCGTCCAGCGCAGCGATGGTGCGCTCGGGGTCGATGGTGTCGTGACCCGTGACAGTAGCCGCGTCGGCCGAGACACCGCAGGTTTCAGCCATAAGTGCCAGCAACGCCGGTACAGGCCACTCACGTTCGGGTTCGAGCCCGATCAGGGCGCGCGGGTCACGAGCGGCGAAGAGCCGGTAGCGGCGCAGGCTCTTCTCCCGGCTGGTGGCCGTCGTGCCGGCAAGGCGGGAGGCGAGGAGATGCGCACGCAGTTCACCCGCGCCGGTCGGACCGTTGTCCGCCCCGACCTTCCCCGCCTCTGATCCGCCGATGCTCAGCACACCGCCCATGCTGGCGGCCGGTGGCCCTCACGGCCCGGCCTCCGGCCCGCGTCCACCTGGCGAATCCTTGTGCGGGGGCCGGGAGCGCGGTGACCGAGGCTCTTCCCCGTCCGGCTACGGCATCAGCCCGTGCGCCGGGAAGACGGCCTTCCTCGTCGCGTGCACCGCCCGGTCGAGCGCGTCGGCAGGGTCGTAGCCCGTCTCCGACCACACGCGGCACTCCGGGTCGCGCCCGTCCGTCATCCGCTGGGGCGCCGCAGGGCTGCCGGTGCGTGCGTACACCAACTCCCGCCAGGACTCGGGGACTTCGGTCTCCGGGGGCACGGGCGCGCCCGCGGCGATCGCCACCAGGTGCGTCCATGTGCGCGGCACGACGTCGAACACGGCATAGCCGCCGCCTCCGAGCGCCACCCAGCGCCCGTCCGCGTACTCGTGCGCCCAGCCGTGCAGCGACTCGGCGGCGATGCGGTGGGCGTCCACGCTGACGGCCAGATGAGCCAGCGGATCCTCGAAGTGCGTGTCCGCGCCGTGCTGTGTGACGAGCGCCTGTGGCTGGAATTCGCGGAGGAGGTCGGGCACGACACCGTGCAGCGCCCGCAGCCAGCCCTCGTCGCCGGTGCCCGCCGGAAGCGCCACGTTCACCGCACCGCCCTCGGCGTCCGGGCCGCCGCTCTCCTCGGGCCAGCCGGTGCCGGGGAACAGCATCCGCGGGTGCTCGTGCAGAGAGATCGTCAGCACGCGGGGGTCGTTCCAGAAGGCGTCCTGGACGCCGTCCCCGTGGTGCACGTCCACGTCGACGTACGCGACGCGCTCCGCCCCGTTCTCCAGGAGCCGTGCGATGGCCAGCGCCGCGTCGTTGTAGATGCAGAACCCGGACGCGGACGCGTGCATCGCATGATGCAGGCCGCCGGCGAAGTTGACCCCATGCTTCACGTCCCCGCGCCACACGGCGTCGGCGGCCGCCACGGACTGGCCCGCGATCAGGGAGGATGCCCCGTGCATGCCGGCGAACGCGGGATCGTCCGGAGTGCCGACCCCGAACTCGCCCGTCGCCGAGGGCGGATCGTCGGAGATGCGCCGCACCGCGTCGATGTAGTCCTGTCTGTGGACGAGCCGCAGCGTCGAATCCCCGGCCGCCTTCGCGGAGGTCACCTTCAGGTCCTTGTGCGCGTCGAGCCCGAGCGCCTCGACCAGCCGCATCGTCAGCGCCAACCGGACCGGATTCATCGGGTGCCCCGGCCCGAAGTCGTAACCGGTGACTGCCTCGTCCCACATCAACTGTGCGCCGCCACTCATCCCGCCACCGTACCGGCATGGTCCGGGGACGGATCACAGAGGCCGCTCGGAGCGGTCAGACCCTACGAGAGCAGCGCCGACAGCTCCTCCATGCGGGAGAAGTGGGCGATGACCCCACCGAGCCTCTCGCGGGGCGTCATGGACGCGAAGCCGTAGACGTCCATCCCGGCGGCGAGCGCAGCCTGCACACCCATCGGGCTGTCCTCCACGACGGCGCACCTCTCGGGCCTCACACCCATCTTCTCCGCGGCGAGAAGAAAGAGGTCCGGGGCGGGCTTGCCCCGACCGACGTCGTCCGCGCTGAAGATGCGCCCCTCGCCGAAGTGCTCATACAGTCCCGTCTTCCGCAGTGCCACCCTGATGCGCTCATGGCTCCCGGACGAGGCGACGCAGTACGGCACACCGTCCGCGTCCAGTTTCGCGAGCACCTCGTGCACACCCTCCACTGCCTTCAACTCGCTCCGGAACGCGGCGAACACGCGGCCGTGAAAGGCGTCGTCGAAGTCGTCCGGCAGCCGCCGCCCCGACCGTTCCAGCACCAGCTCGTGAATGCGGTGCACGGCCGAACCCATGTAGTCGCGGACCGACTCCTCGAACGTGGTCGGATGCCCCAACTCCGTCAGATACTCGGCGAGTACGCGATTGGAAATCGGCTCGCTGTCCACCAGCACACCGTCGTTGTCGAAGACGACCACGTCATACCTGCCCATGGGGCAACTGTACGGGCACATGAAGAAGCCCCGTTGGTGTGTGTGGGCTGTTGTTCCCACCCCTCCAACGGGGCTTCTCCTACAAGGAGTTCGGCGGTGACCTACTCTCCCACACGCTCCCGCATGCAGTACCATCGGCGCAGTAAGGCTTAGCTTCCGGGTTCGGAAAGTAACCGGGCGTTTCCCTCACGCTATGACCACCGAAACACACCCCGGAAACCGGAACCGGTCCGGGGAAATCTTTATGTGTATCAGCGATGAACGCTGTTCAGTTGTATCCGCACAACGGTTGTTGTTTCAGATACCGCACAGTGGACGCGAGCAAAAA
>NZ_AUEV01000022.1:0-100448 GCF_000426165.1 Streptomyces sp. TAA486
TCAGCCCGTCCATGGTCTTGGTGTCGGCGGTGACCAGTGCGTCTGCGGGGGCGCCCTGCTTGACCTGGGCGGCGAGCTCCTGGGAAGCAGCGAAGGAGAACTTCAGCTTCGTACCCGGGTGTTCCTTCTCGTAGGTCTTTCCCGCGATCTTGAACACGTCGGTGAGTGAAGAGGCGGCCAGGACCGTCAGTTCGGCCTCGGTGGCATTGCTCGAGCCCTCTTCGGTGCCGCTGTCCTTCTTGTCACTGCCACAGGCGGTCAGCGGTATGAGGAGCGAGGCGGTGATGATCGCGGCGGCGGCACGCCACCAAGTGACCGTGGACGACATGAAGTTGAGGCTCCTTGAACGGTGAGGGTCGACGGGCGCGGGGGAGGGGGGTCGGCGGGCGTCCGGGCAGGTCGCGGCGGGAAGGATTCGGGGACGGGGTGGTGCTCAGGTGCGGTCGATGTGCACGTTGGTCGACTTCACTCTGGCGGTGGCCTGCATGCCGACCTCCAGGCCCAGCTCCTCGACGGCCTCCCGCGTCAGCAGGGACACCAGACGGTTGCTCGGTCGACGTCCGCCGCCGCGGTGTGACGGTGCCTGGAGTCGGCCTCTGCACGCGCCGGCAAGCCCGATGCGGGCCGGGGCCCGGAGCCCGGCCAGACCCCGAAGCCCGGCCCGGGGCCCGACAACGAGGTCGAGCACCGCCTTGGCGTAGCCGCGGCAATCCGCCCCCAGTGCGGGACCGGCCGGGAGGCCCGTACTCCCAACGGCGGCACGTGCCTGCGCCCGTGACCAGCCAGGGCGGCCTCAGGGTGACCGGGGCGAACCCCCAAGGGAGAACTCGCAGTTCTCCCCGGGCTCATTCTCCGTCTGTTGAACACCGTCCCGGCTCCTGTCAGCCTGCGAAGAGGCGATGACCCACGGTGCCGGGAGCGTGGACATGGACAGCGCGCACTGGATCTACGCCCTGCTGGTGCTCGCCACCCTGCCGCCGATGATCCCGAATTCCGCCCTGGTGGCCGGTGCCGGTGCCATGGCCGCAGCGGGCGGGCTGAACCTGCCTCTTCTCATCCTCGTGCTGCTGGGCAGCACCGTTCTGGGCGACCTGGGAGTGTTCTGGGCGGGCCGGAGGTCCAGCGGCCGGGTCGTCGCCTGGCTGAGCCGCAGGCCCGGCCGCAGGTCGCTGCTGGAGCGCACGGCCGCGGGTCTGGAGCGGCACGGGGTGCCCTCGGTGATCGCCGTGCGCTTCGTACCCGGCGGGCGGGGCGTGGGCGGGCTGACCGCCGGGGTGGTCGGTTACCCGGTGCGCAGCTATCTCCTCGGCGCGGTGATCGCCGAGGCCGTCTTCGTCTCGTACACCGTCGGGCTCGGATACCTCGGCGGGCGGTTCGCCATGGACGGTGTGGCCCGGTGGTTCATAGGCCCGCTCGTGTCGCTCCTCGTAGCCGGTGTGGTGTCGGCCGTGCGGCGCATCGCGCGCGGACGCCTCGAAGAGTCCGAGAGGCCCCAGGAGCCCGAGGAGCCGGACCCCGTGCCGCAGTAGCGGCGTCCGGAGACGAGCGGGCCACTCACCCGAACGGATCCGGTCACCTGTGCGAGCGTGCGACCTCGGTGCACCTTTTGTCCTATGCGGCACCGTAAGCCCAAGCGGAGGCGTCCCGGCAGGCTCGTGTACGTGGCACTCGTGCCACTCGCGTTCGCCATGAGCTGGGAGGAGCCGGTGAGGGATGCCCTCTCGCCCGCCGCTCACCGGCAGCGGCACCGCGAGCCGGCCGAGGCGCGCACGCTGCCCGGCGCGCCGCGCCCCGACATCGTTCCGCGCAGCTCCTGGCACGCCGACGAGAGCCTCGTGAGGGAGCGGGCGTCGACGATGAAGAACGTGCGGGTCGTCTTCGTCCACCACACGAGCCAGCCCAACGGTTACGACTGCGACGCCGTGCCACGGATGCTGCGGCAGCTGGAGACGGAACACGTCGAGCGCGGTTGGGACGACCTCGGCTACAACTTCGTCGTCGACCACTGCGGCAACATCTACGAGGGCCGCTCCGGCGCACGTGGCCGCTCCGTCGAAGGGGCGCACACGAAGGGGTTCAACGCCCGCAGCCTCGGCATAGCGGCCATGGGCACCTTCGACGAGGGCGCCGAGGTTCCGCAGGTCATGATCGACTCGATCGCCGCCCTCGCGGCGTGGAAGCTGAAGCGCGGCATCGACCCGCACAGCGCGACGCGCCTCGTCTCCTCGAGCGACGAGAGCCGTTTCGACAAGGGCGACCATGCCCGGTTCCACGTCATAGCCGGGCACCGGGACGCCTTCGAGACCTCCTGCCCGGGCAGAGCGCTGCACGGCAAACTCCCGCAGATACGGGACGAGGCCGCGCGCCTGCGCGAGCGCGCCGAGGCCAGGAGGCCGGACCGCCCGTCGACGGAGGCGGGCAGACAGTGACCAGGCGGTCACGCCGCCGCCCGCGTCCGGCCCCGGGACCGTCAGGCCCCGGGACCGCTCCGCGCTCAGGCGGTCTTCAGGAACCCCAGCAGGTCGTTGTTGAACGTGTCGTGGCGCGCGCCGTACAGACCGTGCGGCGCGCCCGGGTAGATCTTGAGGGTCGGGTCCTTCACGAGTTCGGCGGTCTTGGGCGAGGACGCGTCGATGGGGACGATCTGGTCGTCGTCGCCGTGCGCGATGAAGACGGGCACGTCGATCCGCGTCAGGTCGTCGGTGAAGTCGGTCTCGGAGAACGCCTTCACGCACTCGTACGAGGCATTCATCGCCACCGACATCGCCATCAGCCAGAACGCGTCACGCGTGCCCTCGGAGACGTCCGAGCCGGGCCGGTTGGCGCCGTAGAAGGGGGCGGTGAGGTCCTGGTAGAACTGCGACCTGTCCTTCCGCACGCTCTCGCGCAGCTCGTCGAAGACGTCCATGGGCGACCCCTCGGGGTTGGCGTCCGTCTTCAGCATCAGCGGCGGTACGGCGCTGAGCAGCACGGCCTGCGCCACGCGGGACGTCCCGTGCTTGCCGAGGTACCGCGCCACCTCGCCGCCTCCCGTCGAGTGCCCGACGAGCGTGGCGTTGCTGAGGTTGAGGCTGTCCATCAGCTGCGAGAGGTCGTCGGCGTAGGTGTCCATGTCGTGGCCGGCCCACGGCTGACCGGAACGGCCGTGACCGCGACGGTCGTGCGCTATGACCCGGTAACCCTGTGACGCGATGAAGAACAGCTGAGGGTCCCAGACGTCCGCCGTCAGCGGCCAGCCGTGGCTGAAGACGACCGGGCGTCCCGATCCCCAGTCCTTGTAGAAGATCTCGGTCCCGTCCGTGGTGGTGATGGTGCCCATGGCTGGACTCCTTCCATCCTGCGGTTCTGCCGGTTCTGCCGGTTCTTCCGGATCCGGCCCGGAGCCGGCCCGGAGCCGGCCCGGGAGAAGGGAACTCAGTCCCCACCGTCGCGCGGGTGCGCGGGTCTCGCGAACGCGGACCGCATCGCCGCCGGTGAGAGCGGGCCCGTGACGGTCCGTGAATTCCGGTGACTTGGTGTGCGGATCCTGTGGCCCTTTCTTGAAGGCAACCGGGAAGCCCTCTCACGTACGACTGGCATGCCCCGGGAGGGGAACCAGTCGAGCGCTTGATCCGCGGGCAGCAGGACCGGCGGGGAGAGCGGAAAGGGGCCGGCAGGGGCCGGAGGACCGCAGAGAACGGAAGAGGTGCCATGGTCGACTCACTCGCCGAGCAGGGCAAGAAGGAAGACGCGGACGACGTCGTGGAGCTGATCCTGAGGGACCACCGCGCGATGGAGGATCTGTTCCGCGAGATGCGCAGCGTCGACGCCGACCGTGCGGCGGCGCTGCACAGGCTCGCCGATCTGCTGATCGCCCACGCCGAGGCGGAGGAGACGGAGGTCTACCCCGCGCTGCGTCGCTACAGGAACGTTGACGACGAAGAGGTCGAGCACGGCGTCGAGGAACACGCCGAGGGCAACGAGGCGTTGCTCGACCTGCTGGAGGCGGGCGCGCCCGGCAGCGACGACTGGGACGAGAAGCTTGAGGCCCTGGTCCAGGCGGTGAACCACCATCTGGACGAGGAGGAGCGTTCCCTCATCAACGACACCCGCGAGAACGTCGGCTCCGGGCGCCGTGCCGAACTGGGCCGGGCGTTCGCCCGCGCTCGCCGGGATCAACTCGCGTCGGCGCCGGGGCGGTTGGAGAACGTGCGAAGGATCGTGGAGGAGGCGGGCGCCTCGTCCGGGAGCTGAGGAACACGGCGCCCGACGGCGAGGGCCGGGCGCGGAGCCGACGGAAGGCGCCCCAACTGGGCTCCCGTGCGCCCCGGCTCCGCGATGCCGTGGGAGTCCCCCCGACGCAGCGGAGGTACTTCCATCGGGCGATACCTGCGAGGGCGGGGAGCACGGCTGCGGCTCGTGCTGCGGGTGTTCTCCCGGTGTTCCTGAGGGACGTGGGGCCCTTGCTGAGCGGCGGTTGCCGGAGGCCGGCACGGCAACGGGCCAACTGTCTGCAGCCACGCTGCAACTGCGCGAGTCCCAGGTCGCCCGCCCTCAACTACTCATGTTTCACGCCGAGTTGAGGCCTTCTCGTCCCGCGTGGTGCGGGACGCGCCACCGCGGCGCAGCCGGGTGCGTGCCTCCGGTGAGGCGGTGTCTACGAGCGGGACGCCCGGAAGTGACGGCCTGAAAGCCGTCCGTCGGGCCGTACTTGTGTACCCCGGGGGAATCGAGGGGAAACGCGCCGGACGCCGTCACGGCGCGACGGATATCGCCGTTCACGCCACTAGATTGAGCCCTACGAAGATACGGATTGCATGATTTGGACTGTGAATTCAGTACATAAAGACCGAGAGGACACGGGGTCTGCATGGAGCCTCGGGAGCTGTGGGAACGGCACACGGTGCTGGCCAGAGCCTTCTGCCAGAGCGACGAGGAGGTGCGTACGGCGCAGGTGACGCTGGACGACGCACAGGCGAGCCGGGCCCGTTCCCTCGCGGCGTTCGCGGTGGTGGTCGGCAACGACAAGGCGGTGGCCGAAATGCTCGGCCTGCCCGAGCGGGAGGTGCGCATCGCGCGCCGCACCGTGGGCAGGGACGACGCCCGCGCGCTCGCGGACGATCTGCTGATGGCGCCGCTCCAGCATCAGCAACCCGGCCCCGGCGCTGACGAGAACGTACGGGCAAACGACGCGGCCCACGCCCACGCGCACACGCAGGCAACGACGCAGGCCGCCGACCACATTCCGGGGCTCGACCAGACACAGCCGCAGCCGCAGTACCAGGTGCAGGGCCAGCAACAGGCCCCGCAGGTACAGCAGATGGCGTCCCAGGCGCACGTCCAATACCAGGCGCAGCACCAGCAGCCGGTCCAGCACCACGCCGCGCAGTCGTACTACCAGCCCCAGGAGCACTACCAGCAGCCGCAGGAACACTTCCAGACCTACGACCACTCGCAACTGCCGGACCACATGGGCTGGTCGCCCGTCCAGGACGCGGTGCTCGTCGACGGCTGGCAGTCCGGGGTCGACCTGGAGATCCTCGCCCTCGAACTCGGCACGGACCTGCGGAGGCTGACCGCCCGCGCGCAGTATCTCTCCGCGCAGGGACGGCTGTTCGTCGCTCCGGAGGAGACGGGACGGCAGGGAGGCAAGCACCGCAGGGAGACCGTGCAGCACCACGCGGGCATCCCCACCCAGCAGATGAGCTCCCCCGGAGACATGTTGCTGCCGGACGGCCTGGTTCCGGACGGATATGGCGGGTACTGGGCGAACTGGAACGAGATGCTGCCCGCCCCGCAGGCATGACCGGGCCCGAACCGCGGGTCGAGGCAGGGGCGACAGCCGGGACACGTCTGCGACAGCAGGGGCCAGGCGGCACGTCCGGGCCTCCGTGAGCGTTGATAGCGTGTACCCCCCCCCGACGACAGCCGCCCCTGCGGTGCGACTGATGAGGAGCCTGTGACGTGACCGCCCTCGCGCTGGGACCGAGTTGGCTCGACCCGGACTATCTGATCCAGACCTTCGGTCTGATCGGCATCCTGGTGATCGTCTTCGCGGAGTCCGGCCTGCTCATCGGCTTCTTCCTGCCGGGCGACTCCCTGCTGTTCACCGCCGGTCTGCTCGTCGCGACGGGACAGTACCTGCACTATCCGCTGTGGCTGGTCTGCACGCTCGTGGTGATCGCCGCGGTGCTCGGCGACCAGGCGGGCTATCTCTTCGGACGCAAGGTCGGCCCTGCCCTCTTCAAGCGCCCCGACTCCAAGCTGTTCAAGCAGGAGAACGTCGAGAAGGGCCACGAGTTCTTCGAGAAGTACGGACCCAAGTCCCTTGTGCTGGCCCGTTTCGTGCCCATCGTGCGGACGTTCACGCCGATCATCGCCGGCGTGAGCCGGATGCAGTACCGCTCCTTCCTGATCTTCAACGTCATCGGCGGCGTGCTGTGGGGCGCGGGCGTCACGCTGCTCGGCGCCCTGCTGGGGCAGATCGCGGCGGTACGCGAGCACATCGAGTTGATGCTGGTCGGCATCGTCCTGCTGTCCATCACGCCGATCATCATCGAGTTGCTGCGCGCCCGTAAGAGGAAGTCGCGCGGGGCGTCGGACGCCGGCTCATCGGCCGGCACCGGGTCCGGCGGCGGGGTGCCGCCCACCGGCGCCCCGGGGAACTCGGCGGACGACGGCGGCCAGCGCGGCCGGCACGCCCGCCGCTGAAGCGGCCCCCGCACTCAGCAGTCTCCCGCACCGCAACACGAGCTCGCACCCCGCACGCGACTGCGCCCCGCCCGCCCGGGTGACACCGGACGGACGGGGCGCAGTCGTGTGATCAGCAGCAGACGGGAGACGGAGACGGGGGAGGAGGGCTGTCTCAGACCTTGGCGCCCTCCTTGTCGTCCGTCCCGCCCTTGTCGTCGCTGCCGTCCGCGTCCGGAGCACCGTCGGCTCCGCCGCTCCCGCCGTCGCCGCGGCCGCCTTCGCGAGGACCGCCGGGCCACTCCGGCCGTCCACGCCCGGCCAGGCGCCGCAGCCACGGCCAGGCGAGCAGCACGACGATCACCACGTAGATCGTGACCGCGAACGGCGTGTTCACCAGCCCCGTCACGCTGCCGTCGCTGATCTGCAGCGCACGGCGCAGCTGCTGCTCGGCGTTGGGTCCGAGGATGACGCCGATGATCGCGGGCAGCACCGGCAGCCCGAAGCGCCGCATCATCAGCCCGACGACCCCGATGACGAGCAGGATCACCATGTCGATGGCCTCGCCGCCCACCGCGTAGGCGCCGACGGCCGCGAAGAAGAGGATTCCCGCGTACAGGTACGGGCGCGGGATGCGCAGCAGCTTCGCCCAGACCGGCGCCATCGGCAGGTTGAGCACGAGCAGCAGCACCATGCCGACGAAGAGCGAGGCGATGAGGCCCCACACCAGGTCGGGCTCCCGCTCGAAGAGCAGCGGGCCGGGCTGGATCCCGTACTGCTGGAACGCGGCCAGCATCACGGCGGCCACGGCGGTCGTGGGCAGACCGAGGGTCAGGAGCGAGACCAGCGTTCCGGCGGCCGAGGCCGACGACGCCGACTCGGGTCCGGCGACGCCCTCGATCGCGCCCTTGCCGAACTCCTTCTTGTGCTTGGAGAACCGCTTCTCGGTGACGTACGAGAGGAACGTGGGGATCTCGGCGCCGCCGGCGGGGATCGCCCCGAACGGGAAACCGATGGCCGGCCCGCGCAGCCACGGCTTCCACGTGCGCCGCAGGTCGGACCGGTGGAGCCAGGGCCGCCCCACGGGGATCGACTCCCCGGCGCTCCTGTGTGCGTGGGCGGCGACCCACAGCGCCTCGCCGATGGCGAAGAGCCCCACGGCCACGATGACGACGTCGATGCCGTCGGAGAGCTGGAGGCTGCCGAAGGTGAGCCGCTGCTGGCCCGTCATCTGGTCGAGCCCGACGAGCCCGATCGTCAGACCGATCAGCAGCGCCGCGAAGCCCCGTACCCGCGAGCTGCCGAGCACGGACGTGACGGCGATGAACGCCAGCACCATGATCGCGAAGTAGTCGGGCGCACCGATGTCCACCGCGAGCGCTGCGACCGTCGGCGCCAGGACCACCAGCAGGATCGTGCCGATCATGCCGCCCGCGAAGTGGCCGATTGCGGCTGCCGCGAGAGCCTGTGCGCCGCGTCCGGACTTCGCCATCGGGTTGCCCTCGATGGCCGTCACGACGGCCGCGCTCTCACCCGGGGTGTTGAGCAGGATCGAGGTGGTGGAGCCGCCGAACATCCCGCCGTAGTAGATGCCCGCGAACATGATGAACGCGCCGACGGGGTCGAGCCCGTAGGTCACCGGCAGCAGCAGGGCGACCGCCATGGCGGGGCCGATGCCGGGCAGTACGCCGATGGCGGTGCCCAGCAGTACGCCGACCGCCGCCCACAGCAGATTGAGCGGCGTCAGCGCCGTGCCGAAGCCGTCGAGCAGGGACGTGAGAGATTCCATCGGTCAGAGCACCCCCATCAGCGGGCCGCCGGGCAGGGGGACGCCCAGCAAGGTGTTGAAGGCCGCGAAGGTGGCCATGGACAGGACGGCAGCGATCAGCGGATCGCGGGAGAAGTTGCGGCTGCCGAGCGCGTACGCGGAACCCCAGAAGAGCAGGGCGCCGGTGACCGGGAAGCCGAGCGGGTCGATGAGGACGGCACTGGCGAGGAAGATCCCGGCCAGGAGCGCGACGGTGCGCCAGTCGGCGGGCTCGCTGCCTGCTACCTCTCCGGCGTCTCCTTCTCCGCGCCCACCGCGGAGCACGTCGACGGCCAGGACGACGGCGACCACGAGCAGGGCGACGCCGACGACGAGCGGGACCGTCCTGGGGCCGACCGGGCCGCGCTGGCCCGCGACGGTCTCCATGGTGAGCGTGTCGCCGAGCACGAGCACGCCGACGACCAGCAGCAGGACGCTGACGCCGAGTTCGGAGCGGCCGCGCAGCCATTCACGCCAACCGCCGGGCGGCGAGGGCGAGTTCACCGCACCGGAACCGGAGGCGGGTGCTTCCGCGTCCTGCGTGGGTTCCTTGGACTCGGTTGATCCGGTGCTCACTTGCCCACCTCCTCGAGGACGGACTCGACACGCTTGTCCTGGGCCTTGAGGAAGTCCCCGTACTTCTCACCGGTCAGATACGCGTCGTCCCAGCCGTTGCGCTTGAGGGACTTCTGCCACTGCGGGCTGCGGTGGAGCTCGTCGAAGAAGTGGATGAGCTTGGTGCGCTCCTTGTCCGACAGGCCGGGCGGCGCCATGATGCCGCGCCAGTTGGTGAACTCGACGTCCATGCCCGCCTCCTTGAGGGTCGGTGCGTCGAAGCCCTCGATCCGCTTCTTGCCGGTGACGGCGAGCAGGCGCAGTTCGCCGGACTTGATCTGGTCGCGGTACTCGCTGATGCCGGAGATGCCGAAGGCGACCTTGCCGCCGAGCACGGATGCGAGGAGTTCGCCGCCGCCGTCGAAGGGCACGTAGTTCACGGTCTTGGGTTCGATGCCGGCGTCCCTGGCCATGAGCATCGGGGCCAGATGATCGGGGCCTCCGGCCGACGAGCCGCCGCCGACGGGCAGCGAGCCGGGCTTCTTCTTCCAGTCGGCGAGCAGCTGCTCGAACGTCTTGTACTTGGACTTCTTCGAGACCACGACGATGTCCGGCTCCTCCACCGTGCGCGCGATCGGAGTCGCCTCGTCGAGAGTGGAAGGCGAGTCGTTCGTGCGCACGGCGCCCACGACGCCGAGGCCCATCGACATGGCGAGCTTGCCGTTGCCGCGCTCGTTGACGAGCCGGGTCAGGCCGACGGTGCCGCCGGCGCCCGGCAGGTTGAACACCTCGATGTTGTGGTTGAGTTCGGTGTCCTCCGCGTCCTTGGCGGCTGTGCGTGCGGTGATGTCGTAGCCGCCGCCGGGCGTGTTGGGCACCATGAACTGCAGCCCGGGGATGTTCGTCCCTGTCTCGGCACCGCTGCCCGTTGTGATCAGCGGGGGGCCGATCAGTACGAGCAGCGTCGCCCCGAGAAGAGACATGAGAGTGCGCTGACGCACGCGGGGCACCGCCTTTCGTGAGTGAGGTCCGGGTGGGGGGACGGCCCACATGCTGCACGGGGTACGCGGCGGTTTCGCCCCCTGTGCGCGAAAGAACTTAATGATCGTTGTGGTCATTGTGTTCACGGGGCTTCGCGGGGAACCGCTCCAAGGGTGAAATCACCGCAAAGCAGCGGCAGTTGAGGGGGTCACCGCGCGCCTGACGGACCGCGGGCCGGCGTCCGCTGCGGAGCCGGCGGCGGTCCCGTCTAGTCTTCCGCTCATGATTCATCTGCGGCTGATCGTTCCGTCGTCGCGTACTGGTGAGGTCACGTCCCTGCTGGACTCGACCGTGGGCACCGCGCATCTCGTCGTGCTGCCGGGCACCGCCCGCGACCCCGAGGGCGACGTGGTGATGTGCGACGTCGCCCGCGAGGCCGCCGACGAGCTCATCACCGAGCTGCGCCGCCTCGGCCTCCACACGCACGGAGCGATCTCCGTCGAGGACATCGACCTTTCGCTCTCCGACCGCGGCACCCAGGCCGAGGTCGACGCCCCGGGCGAGGGCGTGGACGCCGTGCTGTGGGAGTCCCTGACCGACGCGACGCACGAGGAGTCCCGCCTCTCGCTCACCTATCTGGCGTTCCTCGTCGTCGCGACGATGCTGGCCGCCTGCGGCGTCATGCTCGACAGCGCGATCCTCATCGTCGGCGCGATGGTGGTGGGGCCGGAGTTCGGACCGCTCGCGGGGGTCTGCACTGCGCTGGTGCGACGCAGCCCGCGTCTGGCGCTGCGTCCGCTGATCGCGCTGGTCGTGGGCTTCCCGCTGGCGATGCTCGCGACGGGTGCCTTCACCGAACTGATGGACGCGCTGGGCCTGTTCAGCGAGGAGAAGTACCGACAGCCGCACCCGGTCAGTGAGTTCGTGTGGAATCCGGACTGGATGTCGTTCGTGGTCGCCGTCCTGGCGGGCATCGCCGGGATACTCTCGCTCACTTCGGCCAAGTCGGGCGCGCTGGTGGGCGTGGCCATCTCCGTGACCACCGTGCCGGCGGCGGCCAACGCCGCGATGGCACTGAGCTACGGACTGCCGGGGGAGTCCCTTGCGTCGGCGGAGCAACTGGCGCTGAACCTGTGTGGAATTCTCGTAGCAGGAACGCTCACTCTCTCCGGACAGAGGGCGTTCTGGGCCTGGAAGCGCAGGCACCTCGCCCGGACGGCCTGACGTGTGACGTCCGCCGCGGAGCCGGCCCCGCCGCTACTGCCGCGGCGATTCCACGAACGACGGTGCCCCGCAACGCGAATCGCGTTGCGGGGCACCGTCGTTCCGTACGGGAGGCGCGGGGCCGGCTCGGGCCGGTCGGCCCGGCTCCCGGCGGACTCAGTCCTTCTGCATCGCGCCGGCCTTGCCGTCGTCGCCCTCGGCCGAGTCCTGCGGATCGCTGTCCGAGGAGGCGCTGTTGGTCGGCCCGATGAGGATCTCGTACTCGCCGCCGTACTGCTCGTGGCCGGCGAGCACGGCGATCTCGATGGCTTCGTCACCGCGTTCGCCGGTGACGATGAGCCGGTCGCGCCGCAGATCCCGCGTGAGCGCGATACACATGCCGATCATCACAAGCGTGAACGGCACCGCCACGAGAATCGTCAGATTCTGCAAACCGGTCAGCGCCGATGCTCCGCCCCCGCCGATCAACAGCATGATCGCGGCGACCGCACCGGTGAGCACACCCCAGACGATGACGACGTTCTTGCCCGGCTCCAGCGTGCCCTTCTGGGAGAGGGTTCCCATCACGATGGACGCCGCGTCGGCGCCGGACACGAAGAAGATGCCGACCAGGATCATCACGATGAGGCTGGTGACGCTCGCGATCGGGTACTCGCGCAGCATCGCGAACAGCTGGCCCTCCGCCGTCGACTGGTCGGTCAGCTTGGCACCGCCACGCTCGAGGCTGATGGCCGTACCACCGAAGATCGCGAACCAGACCAGGCTCACGACGCTCGGCACGAGGATCACGCCGCCGACGAACTGCCGGATCGTACGGCCCCGGCTGATGCGGGCGATGAACATGCCGACGAACGGCGTCCACGAGATCCACCACGCCCAGTAGAAGACCGTCCAGCTGGAGAGCCACGTGGCGACGTCCTTGCCCCCGGTCGAGTCGGTTCGCGCGGCCATCTGCGGCAGGTCACCGATGAACGAACCCACCGATGTCGGCAGCAGGTTGAGCATCAGCACCGTCGGGCCGACGACGAAGACGAAGAGGACCAGCAGGCCCGCCAGCACCATGTTGATGTTGGACAGCCACTGGATGCCCTTCTCGACACCCGAGATCGCGGAGGCGACGAACGCCGCGGTCAGCACCGCGATGATGATCACCAGGATCGGTGTGCCGACCTTCGAGGCCCAGTTGATCTCCTTCACACCGCTGCCGATCTGCAGGGCGCCGAGGCCCAGCGAGGCGGCGGAACCGAAGAGGGTCGCGAAGATGGCCAGGATGTCGATGACGCGTCCGAAGGCACCGTTCGCGTTCTTCTCACCGATGAGCGGTGTGAAGACGGCGCTGATGGTCTGCCGCCTGCCGCGCCTGAAGCAGCTGTACGCGATGGCGAGACCGACGACCGCGTAGATGGCCCAGGGATACAAGGTCCAGTGGAACAGAGTCGTCGCCATCGCGGTCTGCATGCGCTCGGCCGCGGAGCCGCCCGTACCCGGGGGAGGGTCGGTGAAGTGCGACAGCGGCTCGTTGACGCCGTAGAACATCAGGCCGATGCCCATGCCCGCGCTGAACATCATCGCGACCCAGGACACCGTCCGGAACTCCGGCTCCTCGCCCTCCTTGCCGAGGGTGATCTTCCCGTAACGGCTGAATGCCAGCCAGAGGGAGAAGACGACGAAGCCGGAGGCCGCGAGTACGAAGGCCCAACCGCCGTTGTGCATCGTGCTGGTGAGCATCGCGCTCGCCGCGCTGTCCAGGGAGTCGGTGGCAACTGCCCCCCAGATCACGAAGGCCAGGGTCAGCGCAGCTGTGACACCGAACACCACTTTGTCGGTCTGTGGTTTCGACGTAGCCCGCAGACCGGCGGAGTCGCCGCCCGGCGGCTCCCCTGTCGCGTCCTGTTCCACCCGTTTTTCCGGCACGCTTTGACCTTTCAGTTCTGGATCAGATCGGGGAGCAGCTACCCGACTTCCTGATCAGCATGCCGTCCGAAAATCTGTTTGTCTTCAGCTGCGCACAACCAGTGACGCAAGGAGGTCCTCGGTCGCTGCTGCCACTCGTTCGACGGCCTTGTCGAAGGCTTCGGCGTTGTGTGCCGCGGGCTTCCGGAAGCCGGACACCTTCCGTACGTACTGCAGGGCTGCTGCCCGCATGTCGTCGTCGGTGACGGCTTCGGCGTAGGGCGGTCGGAGTGTCTTGATGTTTCTGCACATACTCCGACGCTACTTCCGCCACCCCGTCCCGGTCACCGTCCGGGACGGCCGGTGGACGGACTCGGTGCCTCCCCCGGACGGAGCCCGAGGGGAAGGGGGAGACGGTGCGGTCGTGGACCGGTCCTGCCGGTCCCTTGATCAGCGGACATCGACGTTCAGTGGCATGACCTGCCCTTCCACCATGGCCGCGAGGCCGTTGACCGCGCTGAGGGACGGCTGGTCCGCGATGTGGACGGGCATGCCCGTGCCCGTCCGCAGACGCTCGTCGAGCCCTGGCAGCAGCGCGCTGCCGCCCGCCAGCACCATGCCGCGGTCCGCCAGGTCCGCGACCAGGTCGGGCGGGCAGTTGTGCAGGACGCTGCGGATCGCATCGGAGAGCCCGATCAGAGGAGCCTGTATGGCCGCCCGCACGTCGTCGGGGTCGATGCACACGGTGCGGGCCATGCCGGTCGCCACGTCGCGGCCCCACACCTCGGTCGTCTGGCCCTCTCCGGCGCCCGTGAGCGCCAGGTGCAGCGGGCGGACGGCCTGGCTGGGGAGGATCAGCTCGTGGTGGTTGCGCAGATGCTGGACGACCGCGTGATGAATGGTGTCGCCCCCCATCGGCACGGTCGTCGCGGAGACGATCGAGCCCAGCGAGAGCACGGCGATCTGGGTCGTCGTGGCCCCGCAGACGAGGATCATGGTCGCCTCGGGTTGCTCGACGGGCAGTCCGCAGCCCACGCCGGCCGCGGTGGGGGTGTCGACCAGTTCCACCTGCTTCGCGCCCACACCTGTCAGGGTCTCGACCGCCGCGCTGCGGGCCAGCGGGTCGGCGTTGTGCGGAATCGTGACGGCCGCACGCTGCATGGCACCCCGCCGCCGCCACGCACGCCGTACCGAGGACCCGACGAGCGCCCGCAGCATCCGCTGGGCCATCTCGATGTCGACCACGGTGCCGTTGCTGACGGGACGCACGACGCGGATATGGCCCGGTGTGCGCCCGTCCATGCGCTCGGCGGCGGTGCCGACGGCGATCAGCGCCCCGGAGAAGGTGTTCACGGCGACGACGGACGGTTCGTCCACGACGAGCCCCGCGTCCTTGATGTGGACACGGGTGCGGGCGGAGCCGACGTCGACGGCTACCGAGCAACGGCGCAGCTGGTCAAGAGGCTTGCTCACGGTGTTCCCCATCCTTGCCGGTGCGTGGGAGGGGTCCGCTCGCACGTGGGGACCCTGACCTCAGCGTGCACACGGCCCGGTGGGGCCGCCCGCTGGGCTGCTCCGCCCGAGTGATGCGGCGAGCAGCCCGGCGGGGCCGGTCGCCCGGGACTCAGCGCAGGTCCGGCACAGCCGCCTCCGCCGGCAGCGGGGGCCGCTCGCTGAACTGCGTCCGGTACAGCTGCTCGTATCGTCCGCCGAGGGCGAGCAACTCCTCGTGCGTGCCGCGCTCGACGATGCGTCCGCTTTCCAGGACGAGGATGAGATCCGCGGCCCGTACGGTCGACAGGCGGTGCGCGATCACCACGGACGTGCGTCCCGCGAGCGCCTCGGCCAGTGCCTCCTGGACGGCGGCCTCGGAGGTCGAGTCGAGGTGGGCCGTCGCCTCGTCCAGGATCACCACGCGTGGCTGCGCCAGCAGCAGCCGTGCGATGGTCAGCCGTTGCCGCTCACCGCCCGAGAGCCGGTAGCCGCGTTCGCCGACGACCGTGTCAAGTCCCTCCGGCAGCGCGGCGATCAGCCCGTCGAGGCGTGCGCGACGCAGGGCGTCCCACAGTTCGTCGTCGGTGGCCTCGGGGCGTGGCAGCAGCAGGTTGGCGCGGATGGTCTCGTGGAAGAGGTGCCCGTCCTGGGTGACCATGCCGAGGGTGCGGCGCAGCGAGGCCGCGGTCACGTCGCGCACGTCCGTGCCACCGATGCGCACGGTGCCGCTGTCCGCGTCGTAGAGCCGTGGAGCCAGCGAGGCGATGGTCGACTTGCCCGCGCCCGAGGAGCCGACCAGCGCCACCATCGCTCCGGGCTCGGCGCGGAAGGACACGCCGTGCAGGATCTCCTCCCCGCCGCGGGTGTCGAGCGTGGCGACGTCCTCGAGGGAGGCGAGCGAGACCTTCTCCGCCGAAGGATAGGCGAAGTGCACGTCGTCGAACTCGACGGAGACGGGCCCCTCGGGCACGGCGACGGCGTCCGGCTTCTCGTCGATCAGCGGTTTCAGGTCGAGCACTTCGAAGACCCGCTGGAAGCTGACCAGCGCGCTCATCACCTCGACCCGCGCACCGGCGAGCGAGGTCAACGGCGCGTACAGCCTGGTGAGCAGCAGCGCCAGGGAGACCACGGTGCCCGGGTCGAGGGTGCCGCGCAGCGCGTAGTAGCCGCCGAGCCCGTAGACGAGGGCGAGCGCGAGAGCGGAGACGAGGGTGAGTGAACTGATGAAGAGGTGCTGGACCATCGCGGTACGTACGCCGATGTCCCGCACACGTCCGGCCCGCCGCGCGAACTCCGCGGACTCCTCCTCCGGTCTGCCGAAGAGCTTCACGAGGGTGGCGCCCGGTGCCGAGAAGCGCTCCGTCATCTGGTTGCCCATCGCGGCGTTGTGATCTGCGCGTTCACGTTCCAGGCGGGCGAACCGCGTGCCCATGCGTCTCGCGGGCAGCACGAAGAGCGGGAGCAGCGCGAGCGTCAACAGCGTGATCTGCCATGACAGTTGGAGCATCACCACCAGGGTCGCCAGCAGCGTGACGAGGTTGCTGACCACCTGGGAGAGGGTGTTGCTGAACGCGCGCTGAGCCCCGATCACGTCGTTGTTGAGGCGGCTGACGAGCGCGCCCGTACGCGTGCGGGTGAAGAAGGCGACCGGCAGTCGCTGCACATGGTCGTAGACCGCCGTGCGCAGATCGAGGATGAGGCCCTCCCCGATACGGGCGGACAGCCACCGCGTGAGGAGGCCGGTCGCCGCCTCCGCGACGGCGATGAACGCGATCACGGACGAGAGCACCACGACGGTACGGACAGCGGCGCCGCCCGTGATCGCGTTGACGACCCTGCCCGCGAGGAGGGGAGTGGCCACGGTGAGCAGGGCAAGCGCGCTGCTGAAACCGAGGAAGGCCAGGAGCGCCCGGCGGTGGCCGCGGGCGAAGCGGAGGATGCGGATGAGCGTGGCCCGTGAGAAGGGGCGCTTGTCCTGCTGTGCGAAGCGGGTGGAGTAGAGCGCGTGCCACGCGGTCGTCTCCATACTCATGGTCTCTCCTGCCGGCGGGGGCGACGGGTCGGCGGTACGGGACGACCGTAGAAGTTGAAGTTACCTTGAAGTCAATGCTTCGGTGTGCGGGCGCTCCGTGCGTCGGGGGACGTCACCCGGGGGAGCGCGGTACGGGTGCTTCCGTACCGCTCCGGAGACGGGGAGAAGCGGAACCCGGGGACACGGGGTGATGGGTGATCAGCCGTCCGCAAGGGGCTTTGACCGGCTGTGATGGGGTCGCGACAGGGTGTCGTGCACGTGCATCGGCACATGCATAGGCACATGAACGAGGCTATGATCCAGGGCAGTTGAAGGACAACGGTGTCCCCACCGCGCACTGTGCGACACCCCCCCACCGCACCAGCCCGGGAGATCCAAGTGCCTCACCCGTACAACGGCATGGCCGCCAGGGACCTGCACGGGGTCGAGTGGCAGAAGAGCCGGCACAGCAACTCGCAGGGCACCTGCGTGGAGTTCGCAAGGCTTCCCGGCGGCGACATCGCCGTACGGAACTCACGCTTCCCGGACGGCCCGGCGCTGGTCTGCACACCCGCGGAGGTCGAGGCGTTGCTCCTCGGCGTCAAGGACGGCGAGTTCGACCACCTGGTGCAGGAGTGACCCCTCAGCCGAGGCAGGGGGCCGATTGTGAAGACGCCTTCCCCGCGGCGGGGGTTGAGCCGTTGCCACGCCAAATCACCGATCACGAAGGGGTCTTGAGTCGGCGTCCGGCCCGAAGGGCTTTGTGACCCGGGCCGCGGCGCCCCGTCCGCCATGGGTACGGCCTAGACGGGCCGCACCGACGTGAGCCGGAAGAGCGCCCAGACGACCTTGCCGCGCATCATCCCCGTCATCGGGTGCCAGCCCCAGCCGTCGCTGAAGGACTCCACCAGGCAGAGGCCCCGGCCCGACTCGGCCGTGAAGTCCGCATACTCGGTGCAGTTGTTGGTGGTCTCGGGCGGTGCGCCACTCGGATCGCGTACGGCGCACACGAGTCGTGACGCCCACCGCATCAGATCGAGTCTCACCGGAGAGGTCAGCTCCGGTGCCGGGGCCAGTGAAGCCGGCAGTCCGTGACGCAGTGCGTTGGTCACCAGCTCCGAGACGACGAGTGCGACGGTGTCGAACTCGGCCTCCAGCCGCCAGCGTTGCAGCGTCTCGCTGGTGAAGTCCCGTGCACTCTTGACCGCTTCGAAGCGGGCCGGCAGTGCACAGGTGGCGGACCCGGAGACGGTCGAGTGGTCGAGGTGCGGGAGACCACGCCACATGGGCTCCAGCACAGTCGATCCTTCGGTCCCCATGACGAGCCACTCCTGGCGTTCGCGGCAGTGATGATCCTGTGTGGATCCGGTCGATTTGCTGTCCCGATTGGTCTCGCTGTTCCTCGGTCCCCGTACCCCTTGTTCCACAACTGCGCTGGCATGCAGTGCACTTGTCCGATGCCTATGGTTCCCAATGCCCACGGCAGATGCAAGGGCAGATGCACGTGCACGCAAGACTTTCGATCGTGTGTAATCACCCGGGCACGCAACGAAGCGTATTGATGGCACACTTCCTTCAGAGCAGGGTGAAGGGTTTCTCGAAAATGGAGACACAACCGGCAATGGGTGTGAGCGGCGGCGCAATCGGGGCGAGTGGCTCAAGTGGGTCGATGGTCCGTCGCATCCTGCTCGGATCTCAGCTCCGCCGCCTCCGTGAGGCCTGCGGTGTCACCCGTGAGGCAGCCGGTTACTCGATCCGCGCGTCCGAATCCAAGATCAGCAGGATGGAGTTGGGCCGTGTGAGCTTCAAGGCCCGCGATGTGGCCGATCTGCTGACGCTCTACGGAGTGGTCGACGACTCCGAACGCGAGCCGCTGCTCGGGCTCGCCAGGGACTCGAGCATAGCCGGGTGGTGGCACAGCTACAGCGACGTGCTGCCCGGCTGGTTCCAGACGTACGTCGGCCTCGAGGGGTCCGCCTCTCACATCAACACCTACGAAGTGCAGTTCGTGCACGGCTTGTTGCAGACGGAGGAGTACGCGCGCGCCGTCGTCACCGCCGGGCACCAGAGCCACATCCCCTACGACGAGGTCGAGCGCCGCGTCGCCCTCCGCGTCGAGAGGCAGAAGCTGCTGCTCGGTGAGAACGCCCCGAAGCTCCTCTGCATCCTCGACGAGGCCGCGCTGCGCCGCCCGTTCGGCTCGCACGAGATCATGGACGCCCAGCTGCGCCACCTCGCGGAGGTGTCGGAGTCACCCAACATCACTGTTCAGATCGTCCCGTTCGAACTCGGCGGTCACCCTGCGGAGAGCGGTGCCTTCACGCTCCTGCGCTTCCCCGAGTCCGATTTGAACGACGTGGTGTATCTGGAGCAGCTGACCAGTGCTCTTTACCTGGACAAGAAAGACGAAGTTGCTCACTATGACCAGGTGTTGAGTCGATTGGTGAAGGACAGTCTGTCCCCGTCGCGTACGCGCGATCATCTGCAAGCAATACGCCAACTCGGCTGAATTGCAAGTACGATGACCAGCTATCAGTACGGGAGTTGTGCTACGGCTGTCGACCGCAGCCGGCAATGCTCAACTTGTTCCTGCCCCACGAAGGAATGACATGTCCTACTTCACGGACCTGGCGCTTCAGTACATAGACGGCCAGTGGTGCGAAGGAAGCGGCTCCTGGGACGTCATCGACTTCGACCCGTACAACGACGAGAAGCTGGCCTCCATCACGGTCGCGACGGCCGAAGAGGTCGACCACGCCTACCGTGCGGCCGAACGGCACCAGCGCGACTGGGCGAAGACGAACCCGTACACCCGTCGGCAGGTCTTCGAGCGGGCCATCCGGATCATCGAGGACAACGAAGAGGCCATCAGCGAGGCCCTCATCGCCGAGGTCGGCGGTACGCGGCTGAAGGCCAGCATCGAACTCCACCAGACCAGGGAATTCCTGCGTGAGACCGTCCACTTGGCGCTGCGCGCCGAGGGCCGGATCGTGCCGTCCCCCATCGACGGCAAGGAAAACCGCGTGCACCGCGTCCCCGTCGGGGTCGTCGGCGTCCTCACGCCCTACCACTTCCCGCTGCTGCTCTCGTTGAAGACGATTACGCCGGCGCTCGCCCTCGGCAACGCCGTCGTCCTCAAGCCGCACCAGAACTCGCCCGTGTGCGGCGGTTCGCTGGTGGCCAAGATCCTCGAGGACGCGGGTCTGCCGCCCGGCGTGCTCAACGTTGTCATCAGCGACACAGCCGAGATCGGCGACACGTTCATCTCGCACCCGGTGCCGAAGGTCATCTCCTTCACCGGCTCCGAGCCGGTCGGCCGGCAGGTCGCGACGGTCGCCGCCTCGCACTTCAAGCGCACGATTCTCGAGATGGGCGGCAACAGCGCGCTCATCGTCCTGGACGACGCCGACCTCGACTACGCGGTGGACGCCGCGGTGTTCAGCCGTTTCGTGCACCAGGGCCAGGTGTGCATGTCGGCCAACCGCATCATCGTCGACCAGGACGTCTGCAAGGCGTTCAACGAGAAGTTCACCGCCAAGGTCGAGACGCTGAAGGTGGGCGACCCGCGCGACCCGGACACGCAGATCGGCCCGCTCATCAACGCCGTTCAGGCCGACAAGGTCAACTCCCTTGTGGAGCGCACGATCGCGGAGGGCGCGACCGCTCTCGTACACGGAACCAAGCGGGGCAACCTCGTCTCTCCGACGATCCTCACCGACCTGCCCGACGGCTCACCCGCACTGCGTGAGGAGATCCTCGGCCCCGTGGCCCTGGTCATCCCGGTCGACGGTGAGGACGAGGCGGTGCGGGTCGCGAACGACACCCCGTACGGCCTGGGCGGTGCCGTGCACACGGGCAACATCGACCGCGGCCTGCGCGTGGCTCACCGGATCGAGACCGGCATGGTCCACATCAACGACACCACAGTGGCCGACGAGCCGATCGTCCCGTTCGGCGGCGAGAAGAACTCCGGCCTCGGCAGGCTCAACGGCGAACAGATGGTGGACGCCTTCACCACCACCAAGTGGATCTCCATCCAGCACGACCGTAGCGGTTTCCCCTTCTGAGGCATCGGGACGTCTTCCGGGCCGGGACCGCGACCCGGGATCGTCCGCGCCCAGGGCTGTTCGCGCGGAACCGGGCCTCGTCCGAGTTACGCCCTCGCCCCAGGCGCGGCCCTGCTCCGTGATCGTTGCCGGCCGGGCAGCGGACCCGCCCGCCAAGCCGTACCGCTTGAGGACAGTCCCTGACCGCAAGCCCTCATAGCGTTGTCGTCATCGAGAGACGCCTGAATGGGCGGCTCCTGGCGGAAGGTGACGACCATGCCTGTAGTCGTGAAGTCGGAAGCGCCCGGCGACGAGCGCGGCGCACTCCTGGCCTACCTGGACGCCCAGCGCGGCGGCGTCCGGCGCTCCCTGCACGGGCTCACGGAGGAGCAGGCCCGCAGCGTCCCTTCGGCCAGTGCCCTCTCGCTCTCCGGAGTGCTCAAGCACGTGGCCACGGGGGAGCGCGGCTGGCTGCGCAGACTCCAGGCCGACGGCGAGGAGTTCGACTTCTCCGCCTCGGTCGGAGAATGGAAGGACAGCTTCAGCCCGGGGGACGGCGAGACCGTCCAGGTGCTGCTCGACCTCTACGAGCGCGTGGCACAGGAGACCGACGCGGCCGTGCGTGCCCTCGGTTCGCTCGACGAGACCTTCGACGCGCCCAAGGTCCCCTGGGACGAGGGCGGCAAGCGCTCCTGGCGCTGGGCTCTCCTGCACCTGATCGAGGAGACGGCACGGCACGCGGGGCACGCGGACGTCATCAGGGAGAGCATCGACGGCAAGGGAGCCTTCGACCTCGTCTTCGAGACCGGAGCCATGCCCGAGCCGGACTGGGCGGCCTTCGGGAGCGAGCCCCTGAAGTAGCGGACGGCGGGGCGGCCGGGGGCCCGAGCGGAACCCGGGCCGCCTGGTGCCTCGCCCGACGCCCCCGCCCGGAACCTCCCCTCACCGAAGTCCGTCTCGTCGCCCGCGCACCGCCCGTCTAGGCTGGCGGCGACGCGGGCGCGACGCGCCGGACTGCGAGAGGGAGACGATGTCGGCGATCCGGCTGCTGGTGCTGGGCGCGGTGCGCCAACACGGGCGGGCACACGGCTACATGGTCCGCAACGACCTGGAGTTCTGGGGCGCGCACGAGTGGTCCAACGCCAAACCGGGCTCGATCTACCACGCGCTCAAGCAACTGGCCAAGCAAGGTCTGCTGCGTCAGTACGAGACCGCTCCGAGCACCGCCGGCGGCCCGCCCCGCACGCAGTACGAGGTGACCGATGCCGGCAGCGCCGAGTTCATGAGGCTGCTGCGTCACGCGCTCACGGCCATCGACGAGAAGCAGGACATGCTCACCTCGGGCGTCGGCTTCATCGTCGATCTGCCCCGCGACGAGGCCGTCTCGCTGCTCAAGAAGCGCATCGCGTCCCTGGAGGAGTGGCGGCAGGAGGTGACGAGCCACTGGGCGCCGGACGAGAGCACCCCCGAGGAGTGGGGCCACATCGGCGAGATCATGAAGCTCTGGGTGCACAACGCCGACAGCGGCGCGGAGTGGGCGCGCGGACTGGTGGAGCGCCTCGAGAACGGTGCGTACGTCATGGCGGGCGAGGGTGAGCGTCAGGTCGACGTGCTACCGCCGGGCACCGAGAACCCGTTCGCGGGGCAGTAGGACAGCGGGGCAGTAAGACAGCTCATCAACTTTGACTAATGGGCCTCGGTCCGGCTAACCTGCCAAGGGCGGGTAGTCAAATTTGATCAGAACTATTGGGGTGGAGGAGCGGCATGAACACCGACGACGCGATCGTGGCCGTGGGGCTGCACAAGGACTACGGGGGCAAGCCCGCGCTCGCGGGCCTGGATCTGACCGTGCCGCGCGGCACCGTCCAGGGACTCCTGGGACCCAACGGCGCCGGCAAGACCACGCTCGTACGGATCCTCGCCACCCTTGTCCGCCCGAGCGCCGGGCGCGCAGAGGTCGCCGGCTGGGACGTGGTGCGGCAGCCCGGCCAAGTGCGCCGCCGCATCGGCCTGTTGGGGCAGCACGCGGCCCTCGACGAGGAGCTGGGCGGCAGGGAGAACCTCGAGATGTTCGGGAGGCTCCACCACCTCGGTGCCCGGACGGCGAGGACGCGCGCGGGCGAACTCCTCGATCGCTTCGGGCTCGCGGACACCGGCCGCAAGGCCGTGCGCCGGTACAGCGGAGGTATGCGCCGCCGCCTCGACCTGGCTGTCGCGCTGCTCGGCACCGTTGACGGCGGTGCACCGGACGTCCTTTTCCTCGACGAGCCGACGACGGGCCTCGACCCGCGCGGCCGCACCGAGGTCTGGGACGCGGTGCGCTCACTGGCCGGCGGGGGAGCGACCGTACTGCTCACCACCCAGTACCTGGAGGAGGCGGACCAGCTCGCGGACTCCGTCGCCGTGATCGACGGCGGGCGAGTGGTGGCCGAGGGCACCACCGGGGAGCTCAAGTCCCGCCTCGGCGGTGACCGCATCGACGTCGTCGTGCACGAAGCAGCGGACCTGGACGCCGCCGCCTCCGCCCTGGCCGCGGCCCTCTCCCGTACGGGAGGCGGCACGTCCCCGGATGCCGCCGTCGAGAGCGACCCGTACCGGCGGCTGGTGAGCGCCCCGGTGTCCGACCGCATGGCCGCGCTGACCGAGACCGTGAGGGCGCTGGGTGAGGCCGGCATCGAAGCGGAGGACGTCGCCCTGCGCAGGCCGACCCTCGACGAGGTCTTCCTGCACCTGACCGGCGGGCCGCAGACCGGAACGATGACCGAGCAGCAGCCCGCGGAGGCAGTCGCATGAGCAGCTACGTGATGACCGATTCCTGGACGATGACCCGGCGCGGCCTCTCGCACTGGCGGCGGCAGCCCGTGCAGGCAGTGGTGGGCCTGGCCTTCCCCGTGCTGATGCTGGTGATGTTCGCCTACTTCCTCGGCGGCGGCATGGGTGTGGAGAACTACCGCGAGTTCCTGGTGCCCGGCATGCTCGCGCTCACCATGGCCTTCGGGCTGGAGTCGACCATGGTCGCGCTGACGCAGGACCTGACGAAGGGAGTGATCGACAGGTTCCGCTCGCTGCCGATGCATTCCTCGGCGGTGCTCGTCGGGCGGAGCGTGCTGGACATGCTGCAGTCGGCGCTCAGTCTGCTCGTGCTGCTGGCCGTCGGGCTCGCGATGGGGTGGCGCTGGCACGGCACGGCAGCGGCGGCACTCGCCGCGGTGGCCCTGCTCCTCCTGCTGCGCTTCGCGCTGCTGTGGGTCGGCATCTACCTCGGTCTCGTCGCCGGCAGGCCGGAACTGGTGCAGGCCGTGCAGATCCTGGTCTGGCCTGTGGCGTTTCTCTCGAACGCGTTCACCTCCCCCGACACCATGCCGGGGTGGATGGGCGCGGTCGCCGAGTGGAACCCGATGTCGGCCACCGCACAGGCCGTACGTGAACTTTTCGCCAACCCCGTGTGGGGCGGCGGCGGTTCGTGGGCGACGGAGCACGCGCTGCTGCTGGCCGTCGTCTGGCCCGTGGTGCTGGCTGTGGTGTTCTTCACGCTCTCCGTGCGCCGCTACCGCGCACTGGGGCGCTGAGCCTGCCGGATCCGGCCCAACCCCGCAGCGCACAGTTTCCGCCACGTTCCGCGGGTGCCGTCGCACGCGTGTCGGGAACCACCCTTACGGGCACCCTGACCGGGACCTCCGCCCGGGAGCGACCCTATGCTTCGGACCAGCGGGCGGAAGTGGGCGAAGGCCGCGGACGCGAGTGTTAGGGAGCGGGAAGAAAGTGGTCGGGGAGCCGAAGCGCAACGGCCGGTCGGCGGAGAACGGGGATGCCTCGGAGGAGGCGCGGCAGCAACTCGCCGAAGAGGTGCACAGCGCGTTCACACCGCCCCAGGGCATGCCGCTGCCGCCCCTACCGGACGACCACCCCAGCTCCGAATTCGCCGTTCCCGAGGGGCTGTTGACGTCGCCGCCGCAGGAGTTCGGCAGCGCCTTCACACCGCCCGAGGGTGTTCCGAAGGTCTCCCTGATAAAGCCGGGCGGCCCGTGGCAGGACCGGATGCGCACGATGATCCGGATGCCGCTCGCGGAGCGGCCCGCGCCGGAGAGGCCCGGCCGTCCCGAGGACACGGAGACGGGCCCCGCCGTGCCCCGTGTGCTCGACCTCACGCTCCGCATCGGCGAACTGCTGCTCGCGGGAGGCGAGGGTGCCGAGGACGTCGAGGCCGCGATGTTCGGCGTGGCCCACGCCTTCGGGCTCGACCGCTGCGAGCCCACCGTCACCTTCACGCTGATCTCGATAACGCACCAGCCCTCGCTGGTCGACGACCCGGTCACGGTCGGCCGGACGGTACGCCGCCGCGGCACCGACTACACGCGTCTCGCCGGCGTCTTCAGGCTCGTCGACGACATCACCAAGGGCGACGTCACGCTGGAGGAGGCCTACCGGCGCCTCGCCGCCATGCGCCGTAACCGCCACCCGTACTCCAAGAACGCGCTGACCCTCGCCAGCGGCCTGCTCTCCGGCGCCGCGTCGCTGCTCGTCGGCGGTGACGGGCTGGTCTTCGTACTGGCCGCGATCGGGGCGATGCTCGGCGACAGGCTGGCGTGGCTGTGCGCGGCACGCGGACTGCCGGAGTTCTACCAGTTCACGGTCGCCGCGGTCCCCCCGGCGGCGATGGGCGTCGCTGTGGCGCTCTTCGACTCGCAGGAGGAGACGAAGCTCAAGGCCGCGGCCGTCATCACCGGTGGTCTCTTCGCGCTGATCCCCGGCCGGGCACTGGTCGCGGCCGTGCACGACGGGCTGACCGGCTTCTACATCACGGCGGCGGCCCGCCTGCTGGAGGTCATCTACCTCGTCGTCGGCATCGTCGGCGGCGTGCTGGTGATGCTCTACATCGGCTCGAAGCTGGGCGCCGAGCTCACGCCGGAGAACACGCACGGCGACGTCAGCCCGGTGATACAGCTCTTCGCGGCGATGCTGCTGGCTCTGGCCTTCTGCGTACTGCTCCAGCAGGAACGTCACACCGTGGTCCTGGCGACCCTCAACGGCGGTGTCGCCTGGCTGGTCTACGGGGCGCTGACGAACCCTCCGGTGAACGTCGACGCGGTGGCGGCGACGGTCACCGCGGCCGGACTGGTCGGCCTCTTCGGGCAGTTGATGTCCCGCTACCAGTTCGCGTCGTCGCTGCCGTACATCACGGCGGCGATCGGACCGTTGCTGCCCGGTAGTGCCACGTACTTCGGACTGCTCAACATCGCCCAGGGACACATGGACGAGGGCATCCTGAGCATGTCCAGGGCCGTCGCACTCGCGCTTGCCATCGCCATCGGCGTCAACCTGGGCGGCGAGCTGGCGCGGCTGTTCATCAAGAGCCCCGGCGTGGAGACGCCGCTGCCCGGCCGCCGCGCGGCCAAGCGCACCCGCGGCTTCTAGGCCGATCTCCCGAACGCCTCGTCGCCGCCCGCAACTGCTCCCCACCGGTGTGAGGGGGCCGGCGCTCGTCACGGAGCCTCAGCGCTCTGCCAACTCTCCGGATACGGCTATGGCGTAGCCGAGTTGGGCGCGGCTGCTGCTTCCGAAGCGTTCGGAGAGCCTTCGCACGTGTTCGGACACGGTGCGGCGGCCCATGCCGAGTTCACGCGCGATTCTGTCGTCGGTGAAGCCGCTGACCAGCATCCGCATGATGCTTCGCTGCAAGTCGCCGATGACGGCTGCCGAACGGTCTCCCCGAGGGCGCGTCGGCAGCGGCGTGGCCCGTCCCCAGGCGACTTCGAACGCGCGGCTCAGGTAGTGGACGAGGGCCGGCTGGCGTATCTCCACGAGCGAGTGCTCAGCGCGAGAAGGACATGACACGTAGGCGACCTGGCGGTCGAAGACGATGAGCCTGTCGAAGAGTTCGCTGAGAGTGCGCGTCTCACCGCCTTCACTGACGATGCATTCGATGTAGTCGAGGGTCGGACCGTGGGTGCGGATGGTGTGCTGGTAGATCACGCGTTTGCGCACGCCCCGCCGGAGCACCGGAAGATCGCGTTCCAGAACTTGGCTCAGAATTTCGGGTGACCGTCCCGCGCCGGGGTGGGCGGTGATGAATTCCGCCCGGCACTCGTCGAGGGACCGCTGGAGACTCGCTTCGACATCCGTCTCGCCCTGTAAGAGCGCCACGTCCGGAAGACGTCTCGACCGCCCACGCTTGTAGGCATTTTCGATCATCTCGAAGGACTGTGCGACGCCGGCCAGGTCGTCGCGTCTCCGCGACAGCTCTCGTTCCAGCGGCGCGACGTGGTGGGCGGCTGCCACGCCCGGAGGCACCGGCCGCAGTTCCTCCGAGCCGGAGGAGCTCACCAGGCCCAGTCTGCGCAGACATGGGGGCACGGCCTCAGATGCGAACGGTCCGGTGGCTATGGCCTCTTCGTATGCGGCGACTCCCTCGTCGCAAAGCAGGGGAGACCCGCACACCTCACCGCATGTCTGATTCATGGTGTTTTACCCTCGGCATGTTTGTGCAATACAGGATCACGCTGCCATGAGACGTGTCCTGTACGCCACGTTGCATGGAGTATTTCTCCCGGGCGAGGAGCACGAGCGTCCCGTGCTTCCGTCACCCACGAAACAAGCTGAATTCTCGGGGAGAGTCTTGTGAATCGTGTTGTCGTCATCGGCGCTGGGCATATGGGTTCCGCTTTGATTTCCGGCCTCCGAGATGCGGATTCCGGGCTTCCGCTCGCAGTCGTCGAAGTAGCACACGACCGCCGGCGTGCCATGCGGGAAGAGTTCGGCATCGAGCCGTACGTCCATTACGAGGCGCAGCCCGGCGACATCGTCATCCTGGCCGTGCAGCCGCAGCAATTCGAGGCCTTCGCGGCCACGTACAAGGGAAAGTTCTCGGAGAATTCACTCGTGGTCTCCGTGATGGCCGGTGTGAGCATTCAGGCCATGATCGGCCTGCTGGACACGGAGCACGTCGTGCGCGCCATACCGAACACCCCGTCCGAAGTCTCCGAGGGAATGACCGTCCTCTGCCCCGGCCCCGTCGTCACGCCGGAGGAACTCGACCTGGGCCAGCAGGTCCTCTCCGCCATCGGACGCGTCGCCACCGTCCGCGACGAAGCCATGATCGACGATGCCACTGCCCTCTGCGGTGGCGGCCCCGCCTTTGTCGCCCACATAGCCGGCGCATTCATCGACTTCGCTCTGGAGAAAGGCTTTCCGGTCGATCAGGCCCGGCTCATGACGTGTCAGGTCCTCAGAGGATCGGCGAAGCTGATCGAGTTCACGGAACGGGATCCGGAGGAGCTGTGCAAGGACGTGATGACACCGGGCGGTACGACGGAGCAAGGCATCTTCCTCTATCAGGAGAGGGGCCTTCAGGAGATCCTCGCGGAAGGGCTGAACAGGTCGGCAGACCGGTCACGTGAACTGGGCGGCATCGGTCGATAGCCATGCCCCGACCCGGGGTCGAGGAATTCGGTTCGCAGGAACGGAAGGGTACGAGGGAGAGCATGCTGGGCGTAATTCAGTCGGTTCCCGACACCGGTTCGCATCTGTCTGCCGGGGACGAGTCGTACGAGGTGTACTTCGGACTCGGCCATTCCTTGCGGCTGCTGGACCGGCGGGGTGTGTTCAGAGTCAGTCCGGCCGGTCTGGCGTTGGGCGACTATCTGGTGCGGAGTCTGGGTCCGGGCGTGCTGAACGGCTCGGTGCTCGACATGGGGACCGGAAGCGGCGCACTGGCACTTCTGCTGCGCAGCATGGGCGCGCGAGACATACTGGCGACGGACGTCTCCGCCCCGGCAGTCGGTACCGCCGCACAGAACGAACTGCTCAACTTCGGTGATCGCCATGTCGCGTTCGAACGGGGAAGCCTCTTCGACTGCTCCGGAGCGGACCGCCGGTTCGATCTGATCGTCTTCAACCCTCCGGGATGGCGTACGCCGTCCACGGCGTGTGAGCGGGAATTGAACAGCCGGGGGCAGCTCGGCCTCGATCTCTCGGCCATGTTCTCGGGCGAGAAGGTACTCGCCGAGTTCTTGCGGCAGTTGCCGCGGCATCTCACGCCGGCGGGCCGCGCGGTCATCGGCCTCAACTCCATGACGGGAATCCAGGACGTGCTGTCGTCCCTGCGCGACGAGGAGGGTGGCCACGTACCGCTGGAGTTCAGGCTGATCGAGCGCCACAGCTTCCCGCTGTTCTTCTACAGCGAGGAATGGCGAACCTTCAGGGACGTCCTCCTCAAGGAGTTCGACCACTGGAAGGAGCAGCATGGAGCCGCGTTCAGCGCCAGCCACGACGGCACACTTCACTGGTCGTACGAGATCGTCGAATGCCGTGCGACCGGATCCGCCGGATCGGGACGGGGAAACGCGTGAGTAGCACGTCGCAAGGTCGGGGAACCGCGTCCGGCGTCTCGGCGATGGTCGTCGCCAATGTGATTCTCGGTGCGTCATCTCTGTTCTGGCACGCTCTCGCCCACGTCCCCTCGGCGACACTGCTGGGCTTTCGCATCCTGGTGTCACTGATCACGCTCGGCGCCGCGCTTGCGCTGATGGGCCGGCTCAGGGAGGCGGTCAGCACGGCGTCGAGCCCGAAGCTGGTGCTCATCCACCTCGCCGCCGCGGCCGTTGTCTGCCTGAACTGGCTCACCTTCATCTGGGGTTCGATCCACGGCCGGGTCATCGAGACCGGCCTCGGCTACCTGGTGGCACCGGCCGTGACGGTCGTCCTGGGCGCGATGGTGATGCGCGAACGTCTCGGGCTGGTGCACAGAACCGCACTCGTCATGTGCCTGCTCGGTGTGGCGTTGCTCATCGCGCGCAGTTCGGAACTCGAATGGTGGGTGTACGTCACCATCGGGCTGACCTGGGGGACGTACGCCTTCCTCAAGAAGCTCACCACGGCGGACGCCGTCACCGGGCTCACGCTGGAAACCACACTGCTCACCGTCGGAATCGGTGCTGCCGTCCTCGCGTCGTCCTACTCGCTCGATCCGGGTCCGGCCGCGGAACGGACGGATTTCGCCCTGCTGGCGCTGTGCGGTCTCGTATCCGTGACGCCGCTGTGGCTCATCTCCTGGGGGGCGAAGAAGATAACGCTCACCGCTTCGGGGTTCCTCCAGTACGTCCTTCCGACCACGCAGTTCGTCGTCGCGCTGGCCTTCTACGGCCAGAGGCCCTCCGGAAACACCGTGCTGTGCTTCGCCGTGGTCTGGCTCTCGCTGATCTCCATCGTCATCGACTCCATAGTGCGCGCCCGTAAGTCCCCACGTGCGCCGCAGCAGTCAGAAGAGAGGGCAAAGCTGTGAAGAACGTCGACGTACTCGTAGCGGGCCTGGGGGTCTTCGGCGCGGCCGCCTCCTGGTCGCTGGCGGAACGCGGCGCCCGCGTGCTCGCGGTGGATCCGCACGGGCCCACGCATCGCTTCGGGTCGTCCCACGGGGAGAGCCGCATCTTCCGCCGGGCGTACTGGGAAGGCGCTGATTACCTACCGCTGTTGAACCGGGCGGACGCCCTGTGGAACGAGCTGGAGCGAGCCCACGCCGACACGCTGCTCGTCCGCAACGGCGGCGTCTTCGTGGGACCCCGGTCCAGCGGCGTCGTCGAACTGAGCGGAAGGACCGCCCAGTCGGGCGGTATCGACCACGAGACGTGGACGGCGGACGAACTCAATTCCCGCTTCCCCTGGTTCGACATCAGCGCCGACATGGCAGTCCTGTACGAACCGGGTGCCCACACGGTCCTGGCGAACCGGGCACGCCTGGCCATGATCGACGCCGCGGTGCGCCGGCGGGCGGTGATCCGGTTCGGAGACGGGGTGGCGGACGTACAGCAGGCAGAGCGCGGCACGATGGTGAGCCTGCACTCCGGAGAGACGATCTCGTGCGGAGCCGTGATCATGGCGACGGGGCCTTGGATGCACGGCGTCCCCGGGCTCGGCGGTCTCCTTCAGCCGGTGCGGGTGCCCGTCCACTGGTTCCTCACCGACGGGGAGTCCGGCAATGAGGGCTTTCCGGCATTCCTCTACGAGTCGCCGGAGGGCGAGGTCGTGTACGGGGTTCCGGAATCGGCCCAGGGCGGCCGCGAGATAAAGATCGGGTTCCACAACAGGCAGCAGCGGTCGGGGGACCCCATGGACGTGACGCCTCGAAAGGTGTCCGACGAGTACGTGCGGGAGATGGCGAAGATGACGGACCGCATCTTCGGGCGGCGGATCCTGCCGGAACCCATCAGGTCACGCTACTGCTATTACACGATGGCGCCCGACGGCAGCTTCGTCATAGAACGCTCCCCGACGGACCCGGCGGTCGTTCACGTCTCGGCCTGCTCCGGGCACGGATTCAAGTTCGGGCCGGCGGTCGGAGAGTGCGCCGCGACGCTCGCGCTCGGTGAGTCCCCCGGCATCGATCTGAGCCCGTTCTCCACGGCCAGGTTCGGGTAGCCCTCAGCGCCCGGCATCACCCCGGGCTGGACAACAAGAAGCCCTGCCGGGAGGACAGGCCGGGGGTCGGGACGCCCGCCGGGCGCCGCGTGCCTGGAGCCCGTCCGCGGGGTGACCGCACACGCGAAGGCTGCGCCCCGTCCGCCGGAGCGCAGCCGTGTGTGCCTACGCCGTTCGTACCGTCCCGTCTCGCCGGAGGCCCGGTTCGGTGCTTCAGTGGTCGCCGTGGGCCTCAAGCCGCTTGATCGACGCTTCGACCTCGGCCTCGGCCTCGGCACGGCCGACCCAGTTGGCACCCTCGACGGACTTGCCGGGCTCCAGGTCCTTGTAGACCTCGAAGAAGTGCTGGATCTCGAGCCGGTCGAACTCGCTCACGTGGTGGATGTCCCGCAAGTGCTCCATCCGCGGATCGGACGCGGGTACGCACAGCAGCTTGTCGTCGCCCCCGGCCTCGTCCGTCATGCGGAACATGCCGATGGCGCGGGACTTGATGATGCAACCGGGAAAGGTGGGTTCATCGAGCAGCACGAGCGCGTCCAGCGGGTCGCCGTCCTCGCCGAGAGTGTGGTCGACGAAGCCGTAGTCGGCGGGGTACACGGTCGAGGTGAAAAGGTGCCGGTCCAGACGGATGCGCCCGGTCACGTGATCCACCTCGTACTTGTTCCGCGAACCCTTCGGGATCTCGATGACGACGTCGAACTCCAAGGAAGGCTCCTCAATGATCAGCACATGTATCTGGTGATTAAGTGTCCCCCACGCACGTACACGGGCGCGAAAGGGGCTGATCGAGGTGCGTGACACCGCCTCAGAGGTGCGTGACACCGCGATCCGGGCATACCGGAAGGCCCGGGCCCGTGCCCGTCGTCACGGGCGGCGGATCCGGCAGCACTGGCGGACCGCGACTCCGCAGCGGCGGCAGACCGTCGGAGTGACGGCCGGTGCCGCCGCAATCGGACTGGTGCTCGCCGTCACGGCGGTTGCCGCGAGCGGACCGTGGGACTCGGGCCAGCGTACGGCGGAGCGTTCACGGGCCGCCGCCGGGGAAGGCCGAAGTGGCGGGAACCACACAGGGGACGGCCCGGGCAAGGGCGCCCCGGGAGCGCCGGACGTGCTCGCCGCACTCGACATGGACGCAGTACGCGCCGCCGCCGGCGGCGGCCGCGACGCCAAGCCCTCACACGGCCCGGGCGCGGCAGGAGTGCCCCCGCCCAGCGAGGACGCGCTCGCCGACACGCTCGAACCGCTGCTGAAGGACGGCGACTTGGGCAAGGTCCGCGCGGTCTCGGTCGTCGACGCGGCCGCGGGCCGGAAGCTGTACGCCACCAAGGACGGCACCGCGGTCACCCCCGCCTCGACCGTCAAGCTGGCCACCGCGGCGGCCGCGCTCTCGGCACGCGGCGCCGACCACCGCATCCCCACCCGGGCGTTGCGCGGCAAGGGCTCCGGCGAGGTCGTCCTCCAGGGCGGAGGCGACCCGACCCTCACCTCCGCCGCGCTCGACGGCCTCGCACGCGACACGGCCCGCCGGCTGAACGGGCACGACGGCAAGGTCTCGCTCCGGTACGACACTTCGCGCTACAGCGGCCCTCTCCGCCACTCCATCGGCACCAACGACAACCTCGCGCCCGTCAGTCCGCTCATGGTCGACGAGGCCCGCCTCGGAGGCGGTTCCGGGGACGGCAAGGACGGCGACGCACCGCCGCACGGCCCGGCGCCGCGGTCCGGCGACCCCGCGAAGGACGCCGCCGAGGCCTTCGCCAAGGCGCTCGGGAAGCACGGAGTCGACGTCAAGGGCAAGCCCAAGGAGGGGAAGGCGCCGGGCAAGGCGAAGGAGCTGGCCGTG
Source organism: Streptomyces sp. TAA486 (assembly GCF_000426165.1). Lineage (NCBI taxonomy): Bacteria > Bacillati > Actinomycetota > Actinomycetes > Kitasatosporales > Streptomycetaceae > Streptomyces > Streptomyces sp. TAA486. The sequence continues at coordinate 32,937 of NZ_AUEV01000022.1, forward strand.
CACCGCTCGGCCCCGCTCTCCGCGCTCGTCGAGCGGATGCTGACCTACAGCGACAACGACATCGCCGAGGCCCTCGCCCGGCACACCGCCCTCGCCGCGGGCGAGACCGCGAGCTTCAAGGGCGCCGGCAAGGCCGTACGTCATCGCCTCGGCAAGCTCGGAATCTCCCTGAAGGGCGCCCACTTCGCCGACGGCAGCGGTCTCGACCGCCGCGACAAGGTGTCGCCCAAGCTGCTGACCGGCCTCCTCGTGCGCGCCGCCGACCCCGACCACGCCGGGCTGCGCCCCGTCCTGACGGGCATGCCGGTCGCCCACTTCACCGGCACCCTCGGCGGCAGGTACGGCGGAGACAAGGGCAAGCAGGGCGCCGGTCTCGTACGTGCCAAGACCGGAACCCTCACCGGCGTGAACACCCTCGCCGGCACCGTCGTGGACGCTGACGGCCGACTGCTGGCCTTCGCCTTCATGACGTCCGGAACCACCGACGGAAAGGGCGCGCAGCGCTCCCTGGACAGCCTCGCGGCCGCACTCGCCAACTGCGGCTGCCGGGATTCGCCGTCGGAGGGCTGACCTCGGCAGGAACCGCGGAACGCCCCCGGGCGGGGACCCCTGCGCCGTCGGTGCAGCCTCCCGCCCGGCGGCGGTGCCACGTACCGTGAAGTCATGACGAGCCTCGGTGGTGTGGAGATGGTCGACTGGAATCTCGCGGTCGCGACCGCGACCCGGCTCGTACGGCCGGGCCCGGAAGTGACCCGCGAGGAGGCGCGAGCGGCCGTCTCGGAGCTTCGCCGTCACGCGAAGTCGTCCGAGGAGCACGTGCGCGGCTTCACGGGGATGCAGCCGGACAGGCCGTCGGAGTCGGACACCCCTGTCCTCGTCGTCGACCGGCCCGGCTGGGTGCGCGCCAACGTCGCCGGCTTCAGGGAACTCCTCACGCCGCTGCTCGCGAAGGTGCAGGAGCGCCGCTCGGGCACCCCCGGCGGGGCCGTGCTCGGTGCGGTCGGCGGCAAGGTGACGGGCGTCGAGGTCGGCATGCTGCTCTCGTTCCTCGCCTCGCGCGTGCTCGGCCAGTACGAGACGTTCGCCCCGGCGACCCGCGAGCTGCCCGGCGGCGCCGACGGTGCCGGCCGTCTGCTGCTCGTCGCGCCGAACATCGTGCACGTCGAGCGCGAACTCGAAGTCGACCCGCACGACTTCCGCCTCTGGGTGTGCCTGCACGAGGACACGCACCGCACGCAGTTCGCCGCCGTCCCCTGGCTCCGCGACCACATCCAGGGCGAGATCCAGGCCTTCCTCAGCGAGACCGACATGGACCCCTCCACGCTGCTGGAGCGGATGCGCGAGGTCGCGCAGTCGGTCTCCGGCGCGCGCTCGCAGGGCGCGGAGGGGGAGGAGAAGCCGGACGCCGGGCGGGCCGGGCTCGTCGAGCTGGTGCAGACACCCACGCAGCGCGAGATCCTCAGCCGCCTCACCGCCGTGATGTCGCTGCTGGAGGGCCACGCCGACTACGTGATGGACGGCGTCGGCCCGGAGGTCGTGCCGAGCGTCTCGGAGATCCGCGAGAAGTTCCAGAAGCGCCGTGCCACCGGTGCCGGACGGCTGGACCAGGTTCTGCGCAAGCTGCTCGGCCTCGACGCCAAGCTGCGCCAGTACCGCGAGGGCGAGCGGTTCGTACGGGCCGTCGTCGAGGACCTGGGCATGGACGGCTTCAACCGCGTCTGGACCTCGCCCAACACGCTCCCCACGAAGTCGGAGATCGTCAGCCCTGCCGACTGGGTCGCGCGCATGCGCTCCTGACCCGCGGGGCCGGCCGCGACCCGGGGACAGCTCCCGTGTCGCGGCCGCACGCAGGAGGGACGAGTTCGCGAGGGGAGGTGCTGATGATGCGAGAGGCATGTCTGCCGCGGGGGTCCGACGGCTACTCTCCGGAGCGGGCGGGGACCACAGGAAGCCCCGGTAATCACTCGTCCGAGGGACCGAGATTGGCCGCTCCGCGTGCGATGCTCTGGGAACCCTTCCATCTCTGTCACCATCAACACACTCAGCGTGACAAGACTCCTTCGAGGAAGTGAATCGGACATGGGTCCCCATCCCGCGGTCGCTGCAATACGTCTCGCGGTTCGCCGCGCACTTCACGACGTCCTCAGCGAGCAAGCCGTCGTCAGTGAGAATGCCGGCGACACCCGCAGCCCGGGCGAGCCACCGCTCGTCCTCGTGGCCTGTTCCGGCGGCGCCGACTCCATGGCGCTCGCCTCCGCCCTCGCCTTCGAAGCCCCCCGGCTCGGCCTCCGCGCGGGAGGCGTGACGATCGACCACGGTCTTCAGGCCGGATCGGCCGATCGCGCCCAGGAGGTCGCCGAGCGGCTCACCGCCCTCCGACTCCATCCCGTCGAATCGATCGCCATCACCATCGGACGTACGAACACCGGCCCCGAAGCCGCCGCGCGCACCGCGCGGTACGCAGCTCTCGACGACATGGCCGACCGCTGCGGCGCCAAGGCCGTGCTGCTCGGACACACCCGTGACGACCAGGCCGAGACGGTGCTCCTCGGGCTGGCCCGCGGTTCCGGTACGCGTTCTCTGTCCGGCATGGCGGAAGTCACCGGCCCTGCGGACCGCTACCGCCGCCCGTTCCTCGCCATCGACAGGCAGACCACCCGCAAGGCCTGCCTCGCACAGTCGCTGCCCGTATGGGACGACCCCCACAACGACGACCCCGCCTACACCCGCTCCCGCGTGCGTCACGAGGCCCTGCCGGTGCTGGAGAAAGCACTGGGCAAGGGTGTCGTCGAGGCGCTCGCCCGTACCGCACGTCTCTCCCGCGACGACGCCGACGCTCTCGACTCCTGGGCCCTCCAGGCCGAGAGGGCCGTACGCACCGACCAGCCGGGCACCGACGGCTGGGACGGGGTGGAGCTGGACACCGCCCGGCTCTATGCACTCCCGTCGGCGGTACGCCGCCGCGTGCTGCGCCGCGCCGCCGTCGCCGCGGGTGCCCCCGCGGGCTCGCTCTTCGCCCGCCATCTCGAAGAAGTCGACCGGCTGCTCACGGCCTGGCGCGGTCAGCGCGCCATCAATCTGCCAGGCCGTGTCGAGGCCGCGAGGCAGGGTGGCAGACTTGTCATCCGGCATGGCTCACAGACCCCGCCGACACCGACCGGCTGACCGCCCCTCCCGGGGCGGTCTCCGGCCGGCGGCAGCGTGGGCCCGGGACCTCGACCGAGAGCGGCACGCGTGGACGAGAAGGACATGGGCACCGACCTCAAGTCGGTGCTCATCACAAAGGAAGAGATCGACGCGAAGCTGGCCGAGCTGGCCGGGAACATCGACGACGAGTACGGGGGCAAGGACCTGCTGCTCGTCGGCGTCCTCAAGGGCGCGGTGATGGTGATGGCCGACCTGGCACGTGCCGTCTCGACACCGGTGACCATGGACTGGATGGCGGTCTCCTCCTACGGCGCCGGCACCCAGTCCTCCGGGGTCGTCCGCATCCTCAAGGACCTCGACACCGACATCAAGGGCAAGCACGTCCTGATCGTCGAGGACATCATCGACTCGGGGCTGACGCTCTCGTGGCTGCTCTCCAACCTCGGCTCGCGTGAACCCGCGTCGCTGAACGTCTGCACCCTGCTGCGCAAGCCCGATGCGGCAAAGGTGGCGATCGACGTGAAGTGGGCGGGCTTCGACATCCCCAACGAGTTCGTCGTCGGTTACGGACTCGACTACGCGGAGAAGTACCGGAACCTCCCATTCGTCGCAACGCTCGCACCGCACGTCTACGGCGGCTGAGCACCCCGGCACCCAGCGGGAACCATGCGGGGCCGCGCTCCGTTGGACGAGCCAGGACGGTTCTGTTTGACCGTCCTCGGCGGCGCCCAGAGACAATGCTGAGGTACCGTCCGAAGGTCAGCCTTTTCAACTCACTGTGGCAGGAGGGACGGGGCGCACGCGCTCCGTATGGATGGACGTGAAGCGATACTTCCGCGGGCCGGTCATGTGGATCGTGCTGGCCGTCCTCGCCGTGGTCGTGTTGATGCAGGTCGTCGGCTCGTCCGGCGGCTACAAGACGGTGGACACGGGACAGGTCGTCCGGGCGATCGACCAGGACAAGGTGAAGTCCGCCGAGCTCACGACAGGCGATGAGCAGATCGTGAAGCTCGAGCTCAAGGACGGCGCCAAGGTCGAGGACAGCGACAAGATCAAGGCGAGCTACATCGACTCCCAGGGTGTCGACCTCGCCAAGAAGCTGCAGAGCAAGTACGAGCAGAACGAGATCACCAAGGGCTACACGGTCGCGCCGCAGCAGCAGAACCCGTTCGTCGGGATGCTGCTGTCGTTCCTGCCGTTCGTCCTCATCATCGTCGTTTTCCTGTTCCTGATGAATCAGATGCAGGGCGGCGGCTCCCGGGTGATGAACTTCGGCAAGTCGAAGGCCAAGCTGATCACCAAGGACACCCCGAAGACGACGTTCTCCGACGTCGCGGGGTCGGACGAGGCGTGCGAGGAGCTCCAGGAGATCAAGGAGTTCCTGCAGGAGCCCGCCAAGTTCCAGGCCGTCGGCGCCAAGATCCCCAAGGGTGTGCTCCTGTACGGGCCGCCCGGTACGGGCAAGACGCTGCTGGCCCGCGCCGTCGCGGGTGAGGCCGGTGTGCCGTTCTACTCGATCTCCGGTTCCGACTTCGTCGAGATGTTCGTCGGTGTCGGTGCCTCCCGGGTCCGTGACCTGTTCGAGCAGGCCAAGGCGAACGCTCCGGCGATCGTCTTCGTCGACGAGATCGACGCCGTCGGCCGCCACCGCGGCGCCGGCATGGGCGGCGGTCACGACGAGCGCGAGCAGACACTGAACCAGCTGCTGGTCGAGATGGACGGCTTCGACGTCAAGGGCGGGGTCATCCTGATCGCCGCCACGAACCGGCCCGACATCCTGGACCCGGCGCTGCTGCGTCCCGGCCGGTTCGACCGTCAGATCGCGGTCGACCGACCGGACATGCAGGGCAGGCACGAGATCCTCAAGGTGCACCAGAAGGGCAAGCCGATGGCGCCCGACGTGGACCTGGGTGCCGTGGCCCGCCGTACGCCGGGCTTCACCGGTGCCGACCTCAGCAACGTCCTGAACGAGGCAGCGCTGCTCACCGCCCGCGGTGACCAGAAGCTGATCGACAACAGGTATCTGGACGAGGCCATCGACCGGGTCGTCGCCGGTCCGCAGAAGCGGACCAGAATCATGAGCGACAAGGAGAAGAAGATCACCGCGTACCACGAGGGCGGACACGCCCTGGTCGCGGCGGCTTCGCCGAACTCCGACCCCGTACACAAGATCACGATTCTCTCCAGAGGCCGTGCTCTCGGCTACACGATGGTCCTGCCGGACGAGGACAAGTACTCGACCACGCGCAACGAGATGCTCGACCAGCTCGCATACATGCTGGGCGGGCGCGCCGCCGAGGAACTGGTCTTCCACGACCCGACGACGGGTGCGGCGAACGACATCGAGAAGGCGACGGCCACAGCTCGTGCCATGGTCACGCAGTACGGCATGACCGAGCGGCTGGGCGCCATCAAGTTCGGCTCCGACCAGTCCGAGCCCTTCCTGGGCAAGGAGATGGGCCACCAGCGCGACTACTCCGAGGAGGTCGCGGGCCTGGTGGACGAGGAGGTCAAGAGCCTGATCGAGACGGCGCACAACGAAGCCTGGGAAATCCTGGTGGAGAACCGCGACGTCCTCGACAACCTGGTCCTCGCACTTCTGGAGAAGGAGACGCTCGGCAAGGAGGAGATCGCCGAAGTCTTCGCCCCCGTCATCAAGCGTCCGAATCGTCCGGCCTGGACCGGCTCGTCGCGGCGTACGCCCTCCACGCGTCCGCCGGTCTCGTCGCCCGCTCTGAGCAACGGGAACGGCTCCGTTCCCACCCTCGAGAAGAGCGGCGGCAAGGAGATCGGCCCGCACGAGGCCGACGCCGTCGTCGAACCGGCCGATCCGACGGAGAGCTAGAAGCAGTAGCTGTGCAACGGCCCACAGCGGGTCGTGGAATTCCAGCCGCGCCCCCCGGGTTGTGAGACCTGAGGGGCGCGGCTGACTGCTTGTGCAGCAGGTACCAGGAACGAGGCGACAGATGACCGACCCGGTGACGCTCGGAGAGGGCGAGTTCCCCACGGCCGAATTCGACGAGAAGCGCGCGGAGAACGCCGTACGCGAGCTGCTGATCGCGGTCGGCGAGGATCCGGACCGCGAGGGACTGCTGGAGACTCCCGCCCGTGTCATGCGGGCGTACAAGGAGCTGTTCGCCGGCCTGCACCAGCGTCCCGAGGACGTGCTGACGACCACCTTCGACCTGGGCCACGACGAGATGGTCCTGGTGAAGGACATCGAGGTCTTCAGCACGTGTGAGCACCATCTCGTGCCGTTCCACGGCGTCGCCCACGTCGGCTACATCCCCTCGGCGGACGGCAAGATCACGGGTCTGTCGAAGCTCGCGCGGCTCGTCGACGTCTATGCCCGCCGGCCCCAGGTCCAGGAGCGGCTGACGACGCAGATCGCCGAGTCACTGATGCAGATACTGGACCCGCGCGGAGTGATCGTCGTCCTGGAGTGCGAGCACATGTGCATGTCGATGCGCGGCATACGCAAGCCGGGTGCGAAGACCGTCACGTCCGCGGTCCGCGGCCAGCTGCGGGACGCCGCGACGCGTTCCGAGGCGATGAGCCTGATCCTGCGCTGAGAAGGCGCTCAGGCCGCCGCAGCGGCCGACGGGTCGTCGTGGTCGTCGTCATCGGGGAGCCGGCAGACGCGCTCCAGGAAGATCGCCGTCGCCACCACTGCCACGCCCGCCAGGACGGACAGGCCGGCGTAGATCGTCTGGTCGTCGCGTGCCGGCGCCTCGGACGGGTCCATCAGCAGGAAGACCCCGATGCCTCCGTAGATCCCGGCGACCAGCGACGCCACCAGAGCGCTGGCGTGCCCGAAGAGGACGGCCCGCGCCGCCATCATCGGATCCACGCCCTTCGCTCCCGGCTCGCGTTCGCGCTGTGCCTTGAGCCGGGAGCGCAGCGAGAGCGCGGTGGCCAGCAGCACCGTCGCGATGATCGCGAGCACGACAGGCGCGGCGACGGGTACGGCGGGCAGGGTGCCCAGCGAGTTCCACAGCCGCGACACCGCCCAGGCCAGTACCCCGGCGACGACGAAGACACCCGCCAGGACGGGGATACGCAGTTCCTTCACGGGGTTCCCAACGACTACTCGGGCAGGCTGAGTTCCAGATCCGTCCGGGCTGCTACGCCTTCGCGTCCCAGTCTCGCCACAAGCTCCGCCACCGCGCCGTGTCCGGGCACCTCGGCACCCGGGTCCACGTCGTGCCACGGAACGAGCACGAAGGCCCGTTCGTGGGCGCGCGGGTGAGGCAGTGTCAGCAGGGGGTCGTTCGAGATGACGTCCTGGTAGGCGACGATGTCGACGTCGATGGTCCGCGGCCCCCAATGCTCGTCCCGCACACGTTCGAGGGCCTCCTCGATCGCGTGTCCCCGTTCGAGCAGGGAGCCGGGTGGCAGTGTCGTGCGTACGAGCACGACGGCGTTGAAGTACGAGGGCTGACTGTCAGGATCCACACCCCACGGCTCCGTCTCGTAGACGGGTGAGACGGCGACGACCTTCATGCCCGGGGTGTCGGCGAGCGCGTCCACGGCGCTCTGCAGCCGCTCCAGGCGGTTCCCCACGTTGCTGCCGAGCGCGATCACCGCCTGCTGCGGGTTGTGAAGCGTGGTGTCTGCCGCATCCACCTGGTGCACGACGGAGGCGGGCACCGGCTGTACGGTCGGGTCACTGTTCGGCGTCATGCGCGACTCCGCTTGATTGTGATGGTCACGTCGTCGAAGGGGACGGTGATCGGGGCGTCCGGTTTGTGCACGATCACCTCTGCCACCTGCACCCGCGTATACGCGAGGCAGGCATCGGCGATCCTCTGCGCGAGGGTCTCGATCAGGTCGACGGGCTCTCCCTCGACGATCCCCACGATCTCCTCGGCGAGAACGCCGTAATGAACGGTCTTGGCGAGGTCGTCGCCTCCTGCGGCGGGGCGGGTGTCCAGGCCCAGCTCCACGTCCACGACGAAGGTCTGACCCTCCTCCCGTTCCCGTTCGAGGACTCCGTGATGCCCGCGGGCCCGCAAGCCCCGCAGTGCGAGGTGGTCCACGCGTATCACTCCCGTCCTCGGTCCTGGTCACAGCTGCGCGGCGCGTGTCGTCAGCATTGCCGCATCGAATCTACCCGTGGGCGGTGCAAGTACCTGCCCGGGGCGGGTGCCTACCCGACAGCGCCGATCTCCACGCTCGCATTCCGGCCGAGCTGCTGCGAAGGAGTGGTACGGGCCACACCCGGAGTGGCGCGAATGCGTGCGTTGACGGCGCGCCCACGGGGCGCGCCGGTCCGCAGGACGGTCGTTGTTCGCTTCGCGCGCCCGCGCGCAGCGAACAACCCGAGCCGGGCCGGGCGGTCGCGGTAGGGGGAGCGCGGCGACAGCCCGGCCGATGTCAGAGGTGGACGTCGCCGTCGTCGAGGCCGCCCTCGTCGTCGTCCTCGCCCTCGCGCTCGACCAGGACGGGCGAACCGTGGTGCGACCAGACCTTCCAGTTCCCGCTCTCGGCCCGCCGGAAGACGTTCGTGGCGACGACAAGACCGCCCACGAGCGGGCCGGCCGAGCCGTCGTCCTCGGCGGGGCCGCCGCTGAGGATGTTCTCCGTGCAGTTCACGAGGGCCGTGTCACCGTGGACGGCGACCTCGACGTCCGTCAGGAAGAACTGCACGTAGTCCGTGTTCGCCATGATCAGGGCGTAGGAGCGCAGCACCTCCTCCCGGCCGGTCAGCACCGGCCAGCCCGGGTGCACGACGCTGATGCCGTCGTCCATCCACAGGTTCTGCAGCGCGTCGAGATCCGCGTGCTCCACCGCGTCGTACAGGGCCGTGTTCGCGGCCTCGACCGCCTCGATGTCGGTACGGGCGCCCCGGCTCACCCTTGCCGCCCCACCTGGTCGACGCCCGCTGGTTTCGCGGTGCCGCCCGGATCCTCGGCTCCGGCGCCCGGCTCGGCCGCGCTCTCCACGGCGTGTACGACGCGGACCGCGTCGGCGCTCGCCCGTACCTCGTGCACGCGCACCGCCCACGCGCCCTCGCGGGCCGCCAGGGCCGACACGGCCGCCGTGGCGGCGTCCCGTTCACGCGCGGGCGGAACCGGGGCGCCGTCGGTGGCCGCGAGTACACGGCCCAGGAACCGCTTGCGGGAGGCGGCCACCAGAAGCGGTCGGCCCAATTCCGCACGCAGACGGCCGAGTTCGGACACCAGGCGCAGATCGTGCTGGGCCTGTTTGGCGAAGCCCAGTCCGGGGTCGGCGACGATCCGGTCCGGGGCGACGCCGGCGTCCACCGCGCGGTCGAGGCTCGCGCGCAGCTCCGCGATGACCTCCGCGGTGACGTCGTCGTAGACGGCGCGGTTGTTCATGTCGATGGACTGGCCGCGCCAGTGCATGACCACGAAGGGGACCTCTGCGGCGGCCACCGTGGGGAGCATCCGCGGGTCGGCCATGCCGCCGCTGACGTCGTTGACGAGCACCGCGCCCGCCTCCAGAGCCAGCTGCGCGACGGAGGCCCGCATCGTGTCGACGCTGACCAGCACGTTCTCCGAGGCCAGACCCCGGACGACGGGGAGCACCCGCCGCAGCTCCTCTTCCTCGTCGACGCGGGGTGCGCCCGGACGTGTCGACTCGCCCCCGACGTCGACCAGGTCGGCGCCCTCGGCCACCAGGTCGAGGCCCCGCTTGATCGCCACTTCGCTGTCGAACCACTTGCCGCCGTCGGAGAAGGAGTCCGGCGTGACGTTGACCACCCCCATCACGGCACAGCGGTTCCAGTCCGGGAGTCCGGCGACGCGGCCACGCGATGGATTCATGTCTCCAGCGTAGGCCGCGCATCCTCTCCAGGGGTGACGGGTGGCGTGACGGGGAGTCCTGCGGCACGCCAGGACTGGAAGCCGCCTTCGAGGTCCGTGGCCCGGTGCAGTCCCAGGTCGCGGAGCGAACGGGCCGCGAGGCTGGAGGCGTAACCCTCGTTGCACACCACGACGACGGGCAGGTCGAACGCCTTGGGGTCTCCCCAGGCCCCACGGGCCGGGGGGAACGCCTCGGGTGAGCGGTGCGGACAGGTCGGGTCCAGACGCCACTCGAGTTCGTTGCGCTCGACGATCAGGGCACCGGGTATGGTGCCGTCCCGGTCCCGCAGCGTGGCGTAGCGGATGTCGACGAGCAGCGCGCCCTCCTCGCGCTGGGCATGTGCGGCCGCCTCGGCGCCGAGCCGGGACAGCCCGGAGCGCGCCGACGCCAGCAGGGAGTCGACGCGGCTCGGGGGCGAGGCGTCGCCGGACGCCTCCGGAACGCCGGTCATGCGCGCTCGTCCCCTCGGGCCGTGGGGCCTGGGGAGACCGCAATGGCTCGACCTGCTCCAGGCGCAGCGCTGAGGCGCCACATCATTCCCACTCTTCCCCTCGGCCCGTGGGGCCTGGGGAGACCCCAATGGCTCGACCTGCTCCAGGCGCCCGTGAGGTCGCGCATCATTCCCACTCGCCCGGGCGCTCGACCTGCTCCAGGCGCAGCAGTGCGCCCGTGCGGCTGTACCGGCGCATGAGCGGCAGCGGTGGGTAGTAGGCGTGGACGGAGACCGCGTGCTCGTCCTCGGTCTCGTTGAGCACCTGGTGCACGTGATGGGGCCCGAAGGCGCGTCCGCGGCCCGAGGTCAGTTCACGCTCGCGATCCACTCCGTCCGCCAGCTCCAGCGTCTCCCACCCATCGGTGGGGAGCCGGACGGCGAGGGACTGCTCGGTGAGACGGCCCCCGGCCGCGGCGAAGGCGCCGTGGGAGCCGCCGTGGTCGTGCCAGCCGGTGCCGGTCCCGGGCGGCCAGCTGATGATCCATGCCTCGCTGCCGCCGGGTCCGTTCAGCCGGAGCCAGGTGCGGCCCTCGGGGTCGAGGGGGAGCGAGGCGATGAGCCCGGCGTCGGCGGCCGTCTCCCGGACGAATGCGAGGAGCTGGGCCTCGGTGGGTGCGGGAACTGCGGCGGGTGCGTCGACTGCGGGCGCGTCGGCGGTGACTGGGGCGGGATCCGCTCCGGGCGTGGAGCCGGAACCGGACACAGGTGTGGCGGGGGATGCGGGAGACACGGAGAACCGTCCTCAATGTGATCGAGGGCACGTGCTCATCAAGAGCGCGTGGAATGGCCTGACTTGATCAACAGGACGGACGACACACGCAGCCCACGTAGCGGAGCAGGTCCAGGTGGACCCTCCGCCAGGGGTGCAACTCGGTGCCGGTCATGCGGTGGAGTGAAGCACGAGACCCCCGGGTGGTCAACTCGCCTCCACCTGTGCGGCGATGGACGGAGGGGCCGCGCGCACCCCTGTCGTGGAGCGGTTCGTTACGCGTCCGCCACCGTCTCCAGCTCCACCTCGTCGCGGCTGACGTCGCGTTCGTCCGCGTCGATGGAACGGCGCAGCGCCTCGTGCAGCCGGCCGGGTGTCAGCACGCCGACGAAGCGGTCCGCGTCGTCCAGCACGGCGATCCAGCCCGCGTCGTGCTGGAGCATGCTGCTGAACGCCTGCTTCAGGGGCGAGCCGAGCGGCAGCCACGCCTCCATGCGGCGGGCGTGGTCCGCGACCGTGGGGGGCGCGTTCTTGCCCGCGGCCTTCGCGGCGGCTGTCGTGTCGGTCTTCGCGTCGGCGTCGGCGGCGGTGCCGGCGTCCGTGTCCAGCGCGTCGGCGGCGAGCCATCCGTGCAGCTCGTCCGCGTCATCGAGTACCACGGCCCAGCGTGCGCCCTCGCTCTGCATGCGGGCGCGGGCCTTGTCGAGCGGGTCGTCGAGGTGCACGACCGGCGGTGCCTCCAGGTCGCCGTGCTCGATCGGGGTGACCGACAGCCGCTTCAGACCGCGGTCGGCGCCCACGAAGTCCGCGACGTACGGGGTGGCGGGTGCGCCTAGCACCTTCGCCGGAGGGTCGAACTGCTCGATGCGGCCGTCCCCGTACACGGCGATGCGGTCGCCGAGCCGCACGGCCTCCTCGATGTCGTGGGTGACGAAGAGGACCGTCTTGTGCAGCGTGGACTGGAGTTTCAGGAACTCGTTCTGCAGATGCTCACGCACCACCGGGTCGACGGCGCCGAACGGCTCGTCCATGAGCAGCACCGGCGGGTCCGCGGCGAGCGCCCTCGCGACGCCGACGCGCTGCCGCTGGCCGCCGCTGAGCTGGTCCGGGTAGCGGTCGCCGTAGCGGGCCGGGTCGAGGCCGACCATCTCCAGCAGCTCGGCGGCGCGCTTGCGGCGCTCGGCCTTGGACCAGCCGAGCAGGAACGGGACGGTGGCCGTGTTGTCGAGCACCGTCTTGTGCGGGAAGAGCCCCACCTGCTGGATGACGTAGCCGATGCGGCGGCGGAGTTCGACCGGGTCGACGGTGGAGATGTCCTCGCCGTCGAGCAGGATCCGTCCGGACGTCGGCTCGATCAGCCTGTTGACCATCTTCATCGTGGTCGTCTTGCCGCAGCCGGACGGCCCGACGAGGGTGACGAGTTCGCCCCGCGCCACCTCCAGCGACAGCTCGTGCACGGCGCTGGTGCCGTCCGGGTAGCGCTTTGTGACGTTCTCGAAGCGGATCATCGTCTCATTCTCATCGCTCGGCTCGGGATTCGGCCCTGGTCCGGTCTGCTCTGCCGGCCACCGTCCTGGGCCCTCGTCGGCTGCCGACGTCATCGGCCTCGGCCGCATTCTTCCGGGGGCCGGATGAAGTCTGTGTTGCAGGAGTGTGGCAGTTCGGAGCGGCTGTCGGTAGCGGACTGTACGGTCTCCCGGCATGCTTACGGGCGCACGTGACGCGCCCGGTGACGTAGGTGTCCGTTGTGAGCGGGCCACGACGAGCGCAGCGAGCGGGTTGAGGGGGTGAGCGGGGTGAACGGCGTCGAGCGAGCGGCGGCCCTGGCCGGGGCCGCGGCGCGGCAGGGCGGCGACTGCCTCTCCGCGAACGACTGGATCTGCGCCGAGTACGTGCGCACGCGTGGCCAGGAGCTGACGGACGCGACCGTGGAGCACGTCGGGATCACCGTCGCCTCGGTGCTGCTGGCGCTGCTGGTCGCCTTTCCCCTCGCGCTCGCGGCCCGCCGCTGGCAGCGCGCCTACGGGCCCGTGCTCGGGCTGACCACGGTGCTCTACACGGTGCCGTCGCTGGCGATGTACGCGCTGCTGCTCCCGCTCTTCGGTGTGGGCGCGGCAGTCGTCGTGACAGGTCTGGTGCTCTATTCGCTCACCGTGCTCGTACGGAACATCCTGGCCGGTCTCGAATCCGTCCCCGAGGAGGCCCGGGAGGCCGCGCGGGGCATGGGCTACGGCCCGTACCGGCTGCTCTTCGGCGTGGAACTGCCACTCGCGCTGCCGGCTCTGATGGCAGGCGTGCGGATCGCGACCGTCTCCGCGGTGGCGCTGACGACGGTCGGTGCGATCGTCGGCTACGGCGGTCTCGGCAATCTCATCTACGACGGCATGGACAGCTTCTTCAGGGCGCAGGTGCTGACCGCGTCGGTGATCTGCGTGCTGCTGGCCGTGGTCGCCGACGTGCTGTTGCTCGGTGTGCAGCGGCTGCTGACGCCCTGGGCCCGCACGCGCGGGCGCTGGCGCGGGCGGCGCCGCAACGGCACGGACACAGCCGATGTCGCAGCATGGGACGCCGCCGGCGCGGACGGTGCGAACGACGGCGTCCGCGGGGCGCCGGAGCCGGCCGGCAAGGGGGCGTGACGGTGAGCTTCTTCCTGGACGCGTGGACGTGGCTGATCACGGGCGCCAACTGGACCGGCGGCGACGGCGTGACGCACCGGCTCGCCGAGCACCTCTACCTGACCGTCGTCTGCCTCGGCATCGCATGCGCCGTCGCCCTGCCCGTCGCGCTGTGGCTCGGGCACGTGGGGCGCGGTGGCGCGCTCGCCGTCAACATCTCCAACGTGGGACGTGCGGTGCCCACGTTCGCGGTGCTCGTCCTGCTGACGCTGAGCCCCCTGGGCAAGCAGGGCGACCTCCCGACGATCATCGCGCTCGTGCTCTTCGCGCTTCCGCCGCTGCTGACGAACGCCTACGTCGGGATGCGCGAGGCCGACCGTGACGTGGTCGAGGCGGCCCGCGGAATGGGCATGTCGGGATGGCAGCTGCTGGGCCGTGTCGAGGTGCCGCTCGCCTTCCCGCTGATCATGACGGGCGTGAGGTCGGCGGCGGTGCAGGTCGTGGCGACGGCGACGCTGGCGGCGCTGCCGGGCGGCGGCGGTCTCGGCCGCATCATCACGGCGGGCTTCGGGACGTACGACACCCCGCAGGTCGTGGCCGGCGCGGCGCTCGTCGCGGCGCTCGCACTGCTGGTGGAGGGCGTGCTGGTGGGGGCCGAGCGGCTGCTGGACCCGATGCGGGGCCGTCGCAGGAGCGGGAGGGCCCCGGCCTCCGGCAGGTCCCGCGGCGCCGGGAGGTCCGGGAAGCCCGGATCCCCTTCGCATTCCCCTTCGACGCCCTCGGGCTTCGATGAAAAGGTGATCCCCGCCCAGCCGACGTCCTGACAGCCGGCGTCCTGACAGATGACGACCGACAACTCCCTGGCCTGGGGTTCCGATGCCTCGGGTGACCCCCGTACCCCTGATGAACGGTGGACATGATGAATGAGGCAGCAACCCCGAAGCCCGACCGGAAGCCCCGACGGGCACGCACCCTGCTGGCCGCGGGCGGCGCGGTGGCCGTTCTGGCCACGGCCCTGACCGCGTGCGGCGGCAACAGCCTGGAGAAGGAGGGCGGCGGCTCCGCCGACGGCGGCTCCAAGGGCGAACTGGTCATCGGCTCGGCCGGATTCACCGAGTCGCAGATCATGGCGGAGCTGTACTCGAAGCTGCTGACGAAGGCCGGCTACAGCACTTCGATCAGCAAGCTGAAGAACCGCGAGCTGTACGAACCGGCCCTGGAGAAGGGCGAGATCGACGTCGTACCGGAGTACGCGGCGACGCTCGCCGAGTTCCTGAACGCGAAGGAGAACGGGCCGAAGGCGAAGCCCGTCGCCTCCAACGACATCGGGAAGACGACAGCCGCGCTGGAGAAGCTCGCGAAGCCCCGCGGACTGAAGGTGCTGCCCGCCGGTGACGCCGTCGACCAGAACGCCTTCGCGGTCACCGAGCAGTTCGCGAAGAAGCACAAGCTCAAGACGCTCTCGGACCTCGGAAAGTCCGGCGAGAAGGTCAAGCTGGCGGCGAGCGACGAGTGCGAGGAGCGGCCCTTCTGCCGCCCCGGCCTGGAGAAGACGTACGACATCGACATCACCGGCATCGACCCCAAGGGCGTCGGTACGACCCAGGCGAAGGAGGCCGTCAAGGACGGCACCGACCAGATGGTGCTGACGACGACGACCGACGCCACCCTCGAGGACTTCGGGCTCGTGCTGCTCGAGGACGACAAGGGCCTGCAGAACGCCGACAACGTGCTGCCGGTCGTCAACGCCAAGAAGGCGGGCGACGAGAAGGTCTCCGCGGCTCTGGAGAAGCTGACGAAGGTCCTCACCACCAAGGACCTCGCCGACCTCAACAGGAAGGTGGACGCGGAGCGGCAGAAGCCGAAGGACGTCGCCGAGGAGTTCCTCAAGGCCGAGAAGCTCCTCTGAGGAAACCGGCACTTCCGGCAAGCCTGCTTTGAGCGCGTCCGGGATGTCCGAGAGAGACGTCTCGCGGAGGTCCGTGAGGCGTCTCAGGAGGGCTTTCCGGCCCAATGCGCAAGGCTGCCGGAGCGAGGAATTCCAGAAGGGGACAGCGGAGGCGAAAGAGGACAGCAACGGGTTGTGGCGGCGTAACAATGCCCCATGTCCGGTGCCTGATCGGAGTCTTGCAAGGTACATTCCAGGCCATGCCTCGTGGACGTCATCGCCATTCGCAGCCACTGCACCGGGTCCTCGCCCCGGCATCCGTAACGGTGGCCGCACTGATCTGCGCGGGCGCCGCCTGGCTGTTCGGCGAAGTCGGCGTCGGTGACGCGGAAACGGTGCTGCTCAGGGCCTGTGCGGCAGGTGCCGCCGTGGCTGCCGTGACCGGTGCCGTGATGCTTCGGGCCTGGGACAGGTCGGCGGGCAAGCGTGTCGGCGAGCTCAAGGCCAAGCAGGCGAGCACGGAGTGGCGCGCCGAGGAGCGGCAGGCCGAACTGGAGGGCCAACTCGAGGAGGCCCGCCAGGGGCGGGAGAAGACGCGGACCAGGCTTCGCGAGAAGCGCGGCGAACTGGCGCAGCTGCGCAACGAACACGCGGATCTTCTGCGCCGCTACGCGAATGCCGAGACGGAGCGGGCGAGCGCCCTGGAGGGGCGGCGGCAGCTGCAACTGGAGTCCGGCGAGCCGACCAAGGCCCTCGCCGCGACGGCCACGGACCACCGCCACCCGTCGGGCGCCCCGACTCCGCTGACCTACCTCCAGGCGAACGAGGCGCTGCGGAACCTCAGCCGCAACATCGCGCGGATGCAGGAACGCGAGGAGCAGGAGCGCGAGGAGCAGCAAGAGGAAGAGCAGGAACTCGAACGGCAGGAGACGCTCCGCAGGGAGCGTGAACTGCGCGAGCAGGAGCGCGAGGCCGTGCGGCAGGCGGTTGTGTACAAGCCGCAGCCGGCTCTCGAGGAGCGTCGGCCGGGAGAGCCGGAGAGCGGGAAGTTCGACTTCTTCGGCACCGCGGGCGCGGCCAAGCCGAAGCGGCGTGCTAAGAGGCTGTCCGCCACGCAGGGAGCGCAGGGCGCATCGTCCGCGCCGTCCAGGGCAGGACGTGAACCCCGCGAGGCTTCCGAGCTGTTCGAACTCCGTGAACCGCGCGAGCCGCGCGATGTGGCGGAGCAGGCCGAGGCCGCGGAGACGGACGAGGTGTCCGAGGCGGCCGGTCCGGCAAGGGACTCCCGGCCGACGATCAACGGCAGCGCGGCACAGCCGGAGCCGGGACCTGCGAGCACGAAGGCCGGCACGAACGGCAGGAGCGGCGCGAAGAGTCGGGGCGCTCGGCCCGTGCCGGGGGAGCCGCCCGCGCCCGGTGAGCCGGGCGGGACGAAGGACTCGGACAGCGCGACGGAGGCTCAGCAGCCGGAGAAGGCAGAGGAGTCCACGGAGCCCAAGGGGACGGAGCTCAAGGGGAAGGTTGCCAAGGGGACGGCGGCGAAGGCGAGTTCGGGGGTTTCCGCTCCGCGGACACGTACCGGGCGGCCCGAGTCCGGGGCCGGTTCTGGCTCGTCGGCCGCCGAACCGGCTCGTCCGTCCGGCAGGCATGCCAAGCGCGACGTGACCGTACGGGAGGAGTCGTCGGAGGCATCGGAGTCGTCGGAGTCCTCCGAGGCGGACGCCGGGGAGTCCGGGGGTGCGGACTCGTCGCAGGATCCCAAGTCGCGTCGGCGCGGGACCGGTTCAGGGGCCGGACCGGACAGACCGTCGGCGAAGGCGGCAGACGCACCTGGCGCCGAACCGGAGCCCGGCGGCACCCGGTCGGGCGGTACGACCACGTCGAGCGGAACCCCCGAAAAGGCAGGGACGGGCTCGGACGAGAGAACGGCGGGGACGGACGGGACCGCATCGGGCAAGCCGGAGTCCTCCGCGAAGCCGGAGCCGGGCGCGTCCGGCAAGGCGGACCAGCCCGGCAAGAAGCAGCCCGAGCCGGCCGGGAAGCCCGAGCAGGCCGCCAAGGCGGGGGTGGGCACCGGGCCGAAGTCCGGGAAGCGCGAGGAATCCGCTGCCACGTCCGAACCGACCGCCAAGACGGACTCGGACTCCGGCCCCGCATCGGCGGCGAAGCCGGAGCCTGAGGCGAAGCAGACGCCCTCCGCGAAGCCGGAGTCGGACACCGAACCGGAGCCGGGCGCTGCGTCGGGCGAGGCGGAAGACCCCGGCGAGAAGCAGGGCGAACCCACCGAGGGTTCCGGGCCGGCCACGGAGCCCGACGCCGAAAAGAAGCCCGAGCCGATCGCGAAGACCGACTCATCGGCGAAGCCGGGGTCCGGGAAGTCGGAGCCGGAGTCCGAGAAGTCGGAAGCGGAGTCCGAGAAGGGGCCGGACGCGGCCGCCGACCCCGAGCCGAAGGCGGACAAGAGCGCCGAAGCGGAATCCGAAGCGAAGTCCGGGCCCTCGACGCCGAAGCCCCGTACGTCCACGGGATCCAAGTCCACGTCGGACACCGGCGTGCGCAACGTCGGCTGACGCAGCCGCCTCACGGGCCGCGGAGATCCGGGGGGGGGCGGTGGACGGCGCACGGCCCTCGCAGGCCCGTCCGCCGCGGCACAGATGCGCGGGCCCCGTACCGGCTACTTGTCGATGTCGCCCACGACGAAGAAGAACGACCCCAGGATCGCCACCATGTCGGCGACCAGCGTCCCGGGCAGCAGCTCCGTCAGCGCCTGGATGTTGTTGAACGAGGCCGAGCGGAGCTTGAGCCGGTACGGCGTCTTCTCCCCCTTGGAGACCAGGTAGTAGCCGTTGAGTCCGAGCGGGTTCTCGGTCCAGGCGTATGTGGCCCCTTCCGGTGCCTTCAGCACCTTCGGCAGCCGCTGGTTGACCGGCCCGGGCGGCAGTTGCGAGAGCCGGTCGAGGCACGCGTCCGCGAGGTCGAGCGAGTTGTGCACCTGCTCCAGCAGCACCTCGAAGCGGGCGAGGCAGTCACCCTCGGTCCGGGTGACGACCTTGAGGGTGTCCCGCAGTTCTCCGTACGCCAGATACGGCTCGTCGCGGCGGAGGTCGAAGTCGACACCGGAGGCACGGGCGATGGGGCCGCTCACCCCGTAGGCGTGCGCGGTCGCCTGGTCGAGGACTCCGACGCCACGGGTGCGTCCGCGGAAGATCTCGTTCCCCGTCACCAGGCGGTCGAAGGTGCCCATCCGCGACCGGACGTCGGAGACCGCCTGCCGGGCCCGGCCCTGCCAGCCGGCCGGAAGGTCTTCCTTCAGCCCGCCGACACGGTTGAACATGTAGTGCATCCGGCCGCCGGAGATCTCCTCCATCACGTGCTGCAGTTCCTCGCGTTCGCGGAACGCGTGGAAGACCGGCGTGATGCCGCCCAGCTCCAGCGGATAGGAGCCGAGGAACATCAAGTGGTTGAGGACGCGGTTGAGTTCGGCGAGCAGCGTGCGCATCCACACGGCTCGCTCGGGAACCTCCATGCCGAGCATGCGCTCGACGGCGAGCACCACGCCGAGCTCGTTCGAGAAGGCGGACAGCCAGTCGTGGCGGTTGGCGAGGACGATGATCTGCCGGTAGTCGCGGGCCTCGAACAGCTTCTCCGCCCCGCGGTGCATATAGCCCACGACGGGCTCGACCTGACTGATCAGCTCGCCGTCGAGGACGAGCCGCAGCCGCAGGACCCCGTGCGTCGAGGGGTGCTGGGGGCCGATGTTGAGCACCATGTCGGAGCTCTCCGCGGCACCGCCGATGCCGACAGTGGTCGGCTTCCCCGGGCCGTCGGGTGCCGCCGCGGTGCCGTCCGTCATCGTCCGCTGACTCATGGGCTCAGTCTCGCACCCGCCCCTTCGGCGTCCCCCGGCGGCGGTGTATCTCCCGGAGCCTGCCCCTCCTGCCTGACCCGGCCGTAGGGTGGCCGCATGACGACGGGGACGGGGATGTCCGATGCGGGGAACGACCCGGGAAGCGCAGCGAAGGGTGCCGCAACCGGTGCCGCGAGCGGGCCCGGGACCGCCGGGCCTGACGAGCCGGGGCCCGCAGGCGAGCCCGAGCGGTGGAGCGGTGTCGAGCGTGCGCTGCTGCGGATGCGCAGGGTCGTGCTGCTGAGCACGCTGCTTCCGCTGGCCGCCGTGACGGCCGGCGTGCTCTGGCCGACGGCCGGCCAGGTGTGGGCTGCTTTCGCGCTGCTGCCTTGCGCCTTCGCCGTGTGGGGCTGGGGCGCGCTGGAGCGCAACTGGCGTTCCTGGCGGTACTCGGAGCGCGCGGACGACCTGCTCATCAGCCGGGGCGTGCTCTGGCGGGAGCTGACGGTGGTGCCGTACGGGCGCATGCAGCTCGTGGAGGTCACCTCGGGTCCGCTGGAGCGGCGCTACGGCCTCGCACGCGTTCAGCTGCACACCGCCGCCGCCACGACCGACGCCGAGATCCCGGGTCTCGTGCCGGACGAGGCCGAGCGGCTGCGCGACAGGCTCACGGAGCTCGGCGGCGCCAGGTCGGCGGGGCTGTGAGCCGGGTGGAGAGCGCGGAGCTGTGAGCGAGGTACGCGGAGCGGAGGACGGGGCGGATCCGGCCGCCGGGCAGGCGGGCAGCCGCACCGGCCCGGGCACGGGGGCAGGATCCGGAGCTGCGACGAGCACGAGCCCAGGGGCAGGCCCAGGCCCAGGGACCGTGGCAGAAGCCGGGAACGCCATCGGCACGGACCCTGGCAAGGACCCCGGCAAGGACTCCGGGAAGGACACCGGCAACGGGCCCGCGCTGCCCGACCGCTCGGAGGGCAAGCGGCTGCATCCCGTCACGCCCTGGCGCCGGGCCTGGGCCCCCGTCGCGGGTCTGGTGGCCTTCTCCGTGCACGACTTCGAGCGGACCCGTGAGTGGTTCACGCATCTGACGCCGGGCTGGCTGGCTGCCGCGTTCGCGGTGCTGCTCCCGGTCGCGGCGGCCTACGGCTTCTTCTCCTGGTGGTTCACCAGCTACCTCGTCACCGACACCGAACTGCGCATCCGCACGGGCCTGGTCTTCCGCCGCACCGCGCACATCCGCCTCGACCGCGTACAGGCCGTCGACGTCGGCAGGCCGCTGCTGGCCCGCGTCGCCGGGGTCGCCAAGCTCAAGCTGGACGTCGTGGGCACCGAGGCGAAGGACGAACTCGCCTTCCTCGGCGAGCGCGAGGCGGTCGCCCTGCGGGCCGAACTCCTCGCCCGCGCCGCCGGTATCGCCCCGGACGCCGCACCGGAGGCCGGTGAGGCCCCGGCCCGCGAACTGCTGCGCGTCGGCACCCGCACGCTCGTCACGGGCCTGCTGCTCATGGGCACCGGCTGGGGCGCGCTGCTGATGATGCTCGTCGTACCCGCCCTCGTGTACGTCGCCAGCGACAGCGCCCTGGGCGCCGTCGCCGCTCTCGTCCCGGCCCTCGGCGGTGTCTGGGCGAGCACGGGCGGCCGCTTCCTCAAGGAGTACGACTGGACTGTGGCCGAGTCGCCGGACGGGCTGCGCCTCGACCACGGCCTGCTGGACCGCGAGCACGCCACCGTGCCGCCGGGACGGGTGCAGTCCGTGCGGATCACAGAGCCGCTGCTGTGGCGGCGCCGTGGCTGGGTGCGCGTCGAGCTGGAGATCGCGGGCGCCGGCAAGGACAAGGGCGGGGTGCTCATTCCGGTCGCCCCGCGGGGTGAGGCGGCCGACGTTCTCGCTCGTGTGCTGCCCGGCGTCGACCTCGCGGCCGCGGCCGGGACGACTGCTCCCGCGCCCCGCCGCGCCCGCTGGTGTGTGCCGCTGCTGTGGCGTGGCTATGGGCACGGGGCGACCGACTCCGTCTTCGTCACCCGCAGCGGCCTGATCAGCCGTCGGGTCACGCTCGTCCCGCACGCGAAGGTGCAGAGCGTGCGCTTCGCGCAGGGCCCTTGGGAGCGCAGGATGCGGCTGGCTGACGTGGCCGTCGACCACGGCGCCAACGGCTGGACCGCGGCCCGGCTGCGCGACGCGGACGAGGCGCGCGCGCTGGTGCACGCGCAGGCGGAGCGCTCGCGTACAGGACGTCGGGAGGCACGTCCCGAACGCTGGATGACAGGCGGCGCGGCGCACGCCTCCCAGACCCAGGCCGCCCCGCAGGCCGGGGCCTTGCTGCACGAGGTGCCCGATGTGCCCGCCTCCGCGGCTGACGAGGGCCGGTCAGCCGAAGGGTGACGGTACGCCGCCGAGCGGCTGGATCAGCCAGCTGAAGGAACCGAGCCCGCCCGTGCCGGTCAGCTCAGTGGCCTCACCGGCCGAGGCCAACTGCCGTACGTACGCGGCGGGATCACTGGACGCCAGCGAGAGGGGGGGACGGGCACCGTCGATCCCCAGGCTGTGGAGGGCGTCCCGCTGGGACCGTACGGCCGGAGGCGCTGTCCCGGCGGTCTCCGTCGGGTCGCCGGGCGTGGCAGTGCTGCGGCGTGCGGCGGCCCGCGCACCCGCGGCCGCGCAGGCGTCGATCGCGACGTGCGCCGTGAGATCCCGGCTGCCGTCCGGTACGGGGTGCACCTCGCGGCCGTCGAGGTAGCCGGTGAGCGTGCCGAAGGGCGGGCGGTTCTCGCGGAAGTGCCCGTAGTCGACGGCGATGGCGAGTCCCTGCCCGAGCGTGCGTACGGCCGCTGCCCACGCCTCGTCGCGCGGACGCCCGATCTCGGCGCGCAGCCCGGGCTCCGCGCGATCGGGTCCGGCGGGCCCGCCGGGGTCGAAGCCGGCCGGCCCCAGCGGCCACCACCGCTCCAGCCACTCCGCGTCGGGTCCGCTCAGGGGATCGCCGAGCCGTTCGGCGCCGTCCGACGTCCGTACGAGCACGGTGCGCGGCACCCCGCCGGAATCGGTCTCGGCGACGTCGACGGGCACGTTGTCGAGCCATTCGTTCGCGAAGAGCAGGCCGGCCGCTTTGGGAGGAGCGGGCAACTGCCGGGACCACACGATCCGTTCGTCCAGTCCCTCGGGACGGGCAGCCCGCTCGACCGCGTACGGCCGCACACGCGCGGCGACGTCCGCGGGCAGCGCCCCGAGCACGCCGGTGAGCAGTTCTCCGCGCCCGGCGCCGACGTCCACCATGGCGAGCTCCTCGGGGTGGCCGAGCGCGTCGTCGACGTGCCGCAGCAGGCGGGCGACCGCGACCGCGAAGAGCGGCGAGGCGTGCACGGACGTACGGAAGTGGGCCGCGGGTGCCTCGCGCACGAAGAAGCCCCCGCCCCCCGCTCCTGCCCCGGCAGCTCCAGTGCCGCCGGCTCCCGCGCCGTCCGCCTGCCCGGCGCCCTCGTCCGCCCTCGCACCGGCGTCCGCCGCCATGTCCGAGTCCACGTCCCGCGTCCCGTAGAGCGCGCGCTCCGCGGCGGTCCGCCAGGGCAGCCAGACGCCGTCCGTTCCGCTCGTGACGCCGGGCTCCGGGCCGGTGTGGGGTGTGCTCACGTGGCCACGTTAGGCGAGCGGTGCGGACGGTCCTCCTCCACCTTGCGGAGTAGGCGGGCGGCCACGGGATCGCCCCTCGGGCTGACCCCGGCACGTGCTCGGTCTGAATACGCTGGGTTATGTGCACCGCATTTACGATTTCATCCGCCGGCATCCCACCTGGGTGGACAGCTTGTGGGCTGTCCTGCTGCTGATGATCTCGGCGGTGTGGCTCGTCTCGAGCGTGGAGGGCGACGGGGATGGGCTGCCGCACGGCCCCGACGAGCAGATAGCCGCGATCCCCATCGTCCTGGCGATGTGCACGGTGGTCGCGCTGCGCCGCCGCGTACCGGAGAAGATGCTCGTCCTGGCGTCCGGCACCGGCGTGGCACAGGTCGTCACGCACGTCGAGGTGGGGCCCAGCAACTTCGCCATGCTGGTGATCGTCTTCACGGTCGCGTCCCGGAACATCCGCTGGGCGTCGCGTTTCGCGCTGTGCGCAGCCCTCCTCGCTCCCACCATCGCCACGCTCCGCTGGCCCGACGAGAGGCAGTCGCTCGCCGGTACGATCCTCGGCGACATCTTCCTGACGGTGACCTTCCTCCTCGCCTGGGTGCTCGGAGACTCGCTGCGCACCCGCCGCGCCTACTACGCGCAGCTCGAAGAGCGCGCCACGCGCCTGGAGAAGGAGCGCGAGGCGCAGACGAAGATCGCTGCCGCCGCCGAACGGGCCCGCATCGCCCGCGAGTTGCACGACGTCGTCGCTCACAACGTCTCGGTGATGGTCGTTCAGGCCGACGGTGCCGCGTACGTGCTGGACTCCGCTCCCGACCAGACCAAGCAGGCCCTGGAGACGATCTCCGGGACGGGCCGTCAGGCGCTCGCGGAGATGCGCCGGCTCCTCGGAGTGCTCCGCACCGGCGAGGGCGGGGGCGGCTCCGGCGGCCAGGGCCGCGAAGGCAGGGAGGGGATCGGCGAATACCTCCCGCAGCCCGGCGTCGAGCAGCTCTCGGAACTGATCGACCAGGTCAGAGGCGCGGGCCTCACCGTCAGCTTCTCGATAGAGGGCACTCCGCGCCCATTGCCCAGCAGCGTCGAACTGACCGCGTACCGCGTGGTGCAGGAGGCGCTGACCAACACACGCAAGCACGGCGGCCCCGAGGTCGGAGCGACCGTGATGCTCCGCTACGGCCCGGACGACCTGTCGCTGCTCGCGGAGGACGACGGGCGGGGCGCGGAGCGCGAGCTGTACGAGGACGGCGGCACCGACGGGCTCGGTCACGGCCTCATCGGAATGCGCGAACGCGTCGGCATGGTCGGCGGCAGTCTGGAGACCGGCCCGCGGCCCGGCGGCGGCTTCCGGATCAGCGCCGTGCTGCCGCTCAAGGCCGCCCACTGAGCAGCAGAGGAACGAAGCCCTTGTCCGCATCCGAGTCGTACGCCGCATCCGAGTCGTACGCGTCCGCACCTCCCGCCAAGACCACCTCGAAGGGGCCCCGATGACGATCCGCGTGATGCTCGTCGACGATCAGATGCTGCTGCGCACCGGCTTCCGGATGGTGCTGGCCGCGCAGCAGGACATGGAGGTCGTCGCCGAGGCCGGGGACGGCGCCCAGGCACTGGAGACGCTGCGTTCGACGGCCGTCGACGTCGTGCTGATGGACGTGCGGATGCCGAACGTCGACGGGGTCGAGGCCACCCGCCGCATCTGCTCCGGGAGCGAGGGCGGGCCCGGTTCGCCGAAGGTGCTGATCCTGACGACCTTCGACCTCGACGAGTACGCCTTCTCGGCCCTCAAGGCGGGTGCGAGCGGCTTCATGCTCAAGGACGTGCCGCCGGCCGATCTGCTCGCCGCGATCCGCGCCGTGCACAGCGGGGACGCGGTGGTCGCTCCGAGCACCACGCGCCGGCTCATCGACCGCTTCTCGACGGTGCTGCCCGCCACCACTCCCGAGCCCCTCTCGCGCGGGCTTGAGCGGCTGACCGACCGGGAGCGGGAGGTGCTGACGCTCGTCGCGCAGGGCCTCTCGAACGGTGAGATCGCCGCCCAGCTCGTGCTCTCCGAGGCGACCGTGAAGACCCATGTGGGCCGCATCCTGGCCAAGCTCGAACTGCGCGACCGTGTGCAGGCGGTCGTCCTCGCGTACGAGACGAAGCTGGTCAGGGCGGGTGGCGGCGCGCAGTAGAGGTCCCGGGGAGCCGGCCACCGCCGGATTCGGCGGCTACGCGCTCACTCCGCGCCTGCGCCCGACCCGAACGCGGACCACGTCCCGGACGCCCGCAGGAAGCCGAGGAAGTCCGCGAAGGCCGCCCGTACGTCCTCCGCGGACCACTCGAGTCCGTCCCCGGCGACCGTCACCTCGTGCATCGACAGGCCGGGGGGCGCACCCGTCGGCTCGGACCAGCGCCTGAAGAGCAGCGTCCCGGTCTTCTCCGCCTGGCGGGCGCTCGCCTCGGTCAACTCCTTCACCCCGTACGGCAGCCAGACCTGGAACTGATGGGTGTGCGGCACGCGCGGCGTCACCAGCCACCACGGCACGTCCGACTCCGCCAGCGCCCCGTGCAGCGCTTCCGCGACGAGCTTCGCGTGCGCCACGTACTCGGGCAGGCGCGGCAGTTCGCGCTCCAGGCCCACCAGCGCGGCCAGGGCCGTGGGCCACTGCTGGAAGAGCTGGCCACCGTAGCGGTGCCGCCACGCTGCCGCGTCCTTGACGACCGCCTCTGGGCCGGCGAGCGCGGCCCCGGAGAGGCCACCGAGGGACTTGTAGAAGCTGACGTAGACGGTGTCGGCGAGCGAGGCGATCTCGGCCAGGGTGCGGCCGAAGTGCGTGGGGCACTCCCACAGCCGGGCGCCGTCGAAGTGCACGACGGCGTCCCGTTCGCGCGCAGCGGCGACCGTGGAGGTCAGCTCGTCCCAGGACGGCAGCAGGAACCCGGCCTCGCGCAGGGGCAGTTCGAGGGCGAGGGTGCCGAACGGCTCGGCCACGTCCCGTACTTCGTCCGCGGACGGGAGGCGGGGCGCGTCCGTCGGGTGCACCACGTTCAGGCCGGTGAGCCGCCGCAGGGCATCGCCCTCCCAACGCACCGGGTGAGCGAGCGGATGCATGGCGACCGTGGCGTCGCCCGTACGGTCCGCCCAGCAGCGCAGCGCGGCCTGCTGCGCCATCGTCCCGGTGGGGAAGAAGGCGGCGGCCTCCGTGCCGAGGGCGGCTGCCGTGCGCCGCTCCAGCTCCCCGACGATGCCGTCCTCGTTCCCGTACATGTCGGACCAGCCGGTGAGGTCGTACGCGTCGGCGCCCTCCGCCGCCAGACGTGCCAGGCGTGCGCCGATGGTCTCAGCGGTGGGGCCCGCCGCGAGCTTGCGCACGGCACCGTTCCATGCGCGCTGCAGCCGCGCCCGTTCCTCCCGCTCAGGTCCGTCCATGACGGGCATCCTCGCTTCCGGGGGGCGCGGGCCGCCAGGGTGCCCCCGGCGCCTCGCTCGCGGTGACGGTGGGGCGGCCGCGCGCGGGGGTTCCCTCCCCCTGCGGGGCCGGTCGCCGCCGCGGGGTGCATCCGCCGACCCCGTGCGCCCCTTCGGCGCTCCCGCTCGCCGCGAAGGAATAGCATGGCCCGCAGGACGTCCGGTACCTGGCGAGGACCGGAACGGAATACGGAAGGCCGCCAAGCCGTGAACGATCAGCACCCAGCCAACCCTCCGGACGCCTCCGGCGGAGGCCTGAGCGGCCCCGCCCGGGCGGAGGACCGGCCTGCACGCCTCACCGTCGGCGTCGTCGGCACCGGCCGTGTCGGCCCCGCTCTCGGCGCCGCCCTGCGGCTGGCCGGGCACCGTCCGGTCGCCGCCTCCGGCGTCTCGGAGCGCTCGCGGCGCCGCGCCGCGGAGCTGCTTCCCGGCGTCCCGCTCGTCGACCCGCCCCAGGTCCTGGCCCAGGCCGATCTGGTGCTGCTCACCGTGCCGGACGACGTGCTGCCCGAGCTGATCACCGGGCTCGCCGAGACGGGCGCCGTGCGGCAGGGCCAGCTCATCGCCCACACCTCGGGCCGCTACGGCACGCGCGTGCTCGAACCGGCCCTGCGCGCGGGCGCGTTGCCGATAGCCCTGCATCCGGTCATGACGTTCACGGGGACGCCCGTCGACGTACAGCGCCTCGCGGGCTGCTCGTTCGGCGTCACGGCGCCCGAGGAGCTGCGGCTCGCCGCCCAGGCGCTCGTCATCGAGATGGGCGGTGAACCGGAGTGGATCGCGGAGGAGGCACGGCCCCTCTACCACGCGGCCCTGGCGATCGGCGCGAATCACCTCGTCACCCTTGTCGGGCAGTCCGTCGACCTGCTGCGCGCCTCCGGGGTCGAGGCACCCGAGAAGATGCTCGGGCCGCTGCTGGGCGCCGCGCTCGACAACAGCCTGCGCTCCGGCGACGCGGCACTGACGGGACCGGTCGCGCGCGGCGACGCGGGCACCGTCTCCGCGCACCTCGCCGAACTCGCCGAACACGCACCGCGCATGGTCGCCAGCTACCTCGCGATGGCACGCGCCACCGCGGACCGCGCCATCGACCAGGGCCTCCTCAAGCCCGAACTCGCCGAGGAACTGCTCGACGTCCTGTCCGAAGGAGGCCGGCGCTGATGAAGGGCACGGCAGAGAACGCGGCACCGGCTGCCGCGGCGTCGGACACCGCGGGAGCGGAGCCGAACGGCGTGGCAGCCGGAACGCACCTGCGGCACATACGACTTGTCCATACGGCCGCCGAACTGCGCGCCACGGCCGCCGGGTTCGGAGCCGGAGCGCCCGGGGAGCGAGCCGTCGTCATGACGATGGGCGCGTTGCACGCCGGGCACGCCTCGCTCATCCGCACCGCACGTGAGCGCGTGGGTCGGCAAGGGCAGGTGGTCGTCACCGTGTTCGTCAATCCGCTCCAGTTCGGCCCCTCCGAGGACCTCGACCGCTATCCGCGCACGCTCGACGCCGATCTGGAAGTGGCCGAAGAGGCGGGCGCGGACGTGGTGTTCGCACCGTCCGTCGAGGAGGTCTACCCGGAGAGCGCCGGATCCTCACGGAGCGCCGGGGGAAGAGGCCAGGGGGAGACCGGCCCGCAGGTCCGCGTGTCCGCCGGCCCGATGGGCGAGCGCTTCGAAGGTGCGTACAGGCCCGGGCACTTCGACGGTGTGCTCACCGTCGTGGCGAAGCTGCTGCACATGACCGCGCCCGACATCTCGCTGTACGGGCAGAAGGACGCACAGCAACTCGCCCTGATCCGGCGGATGGTGACGGACCTGAACTTCCCCGTGGAGATCATCGGGGTGCCGACCGTACGCGAGTCCGACGGAATGGCCCTCTCCAGCCGCAACCGCTACCTCTCGCCCGATGAGCGTGACAGCGCGCTCGCCCTCTCCGGGGCCCTGTTCGCGGCACGGGACGCGATGCCCGACGGCATCGACACCGCCCTGGCGGCGGCGCGCGCGGTCCTGGACGGTGCCGCCCGTCGCGAACCACCCCTGCACGTGGACTACTTGGCCCTCATCGATCCCGCCGACTTCACCGAACTCACCGAACGCGCGGGGGAGTCCGGCCACACGCCTCCAACGGGTGCGGAAAAAGCGGCAGACGCGGAAGAAGGCGTGCTCGCGGTCGCCGCCCGCGTCGGCGGCACCCGGCTGATCGACAACATCCTCCTGCCCCTCGGTTCGCTGCGATGACGGGGCCCAAGGGGACGCGGTCCCTCGGCCAGGAGGAGCCCGCCGGGGCGGCCCGAACCGCGGCAGGTGAGCGCCACGGTCACAGCCTCGACGTTCCCGTACCAACCGGCAGCACGGGCCCGCTCCGTGCCCCCGCGCCCGGCTGGCGGATCGACGCGGACGTCGTGGTCGTCGGCTCCGGCGTCGCCGGTCTGACGGCTGCTCTGCGCTGCGACGCCGCCGGGCTCCGCACGGTCGTCGTCACCAAGGCGCGCCTCGACGACGGCTCCACGCGCTGGGCGCAGGGCGGCATCGCGGCCGCCCTCGGCGAGGGCGACAGCCCCGCACAGCACCTCGACGACACCCTCGTCGCCGGAGCGGGGCTGTGCGACGAGGAGGCCGTCCGCACGCTCGTGACCGAGGGGCCCGCCGCCGTGCGGCGCCTCATCGGCACCGGGGCCCGCTTCGACGCCGACCCCCGCACCGGCGAGATACAGCTGACCCGCGAGGGCGGCCACCACCGCCGGCGCATCGCGCACGCGGGCGGCGACGCGACCGGCGCGGAGATCTCCCGCGCGCTCCTCGACGCCGTACGGGACGGGCGCGGCGGTCGCGGTGGCCTCCGTACCGTCGAGAACGCCCTCGTGCTCGACCTGCTCAAGACGGCGGACGGCGCTGCCGCGGGCGTCACCTTGCATGTGATGGGCGAGGGCCAGCACGACGGCGTCGGAGCGGTGCACGCCCCGGCGGTCGTGCTCGCCACCGGCGGCATGGGCCAGGTCTTCTCCGCGACCACCAACCCGTCCGTGTCCACCGGCGACGGCGTCGCCCTGGCCCTGCGCGCGGGAGCCGAGGTCAGCGACCTGGAGTTCGTGCAGTTCCACCCGACGGTGCTGTACCTGGGCGCCGACGCCGAGGGTCAGCAGCCGCTGATCTCGGAGGCCGTACGCGGCGAGGGCGCCCATCTCGTCGACGCCGACGGCGTGCGCTTCATGGCCGGGCAGCACGAACTGGCGGAGCTGGCGCCGCGCGACATCGTCGCCAAGGCGATCATGCGGCGGGCCGCCGAGGCGGGCGCGGACCCGGGTACCGAGCACATGTATCTCGACGCCCGCCACTTCGGCGCCGCCATGTGGGAGTCCCGCTTCCCCACGATCCTCGAGGCCTGCCGCAGCCACGGCATCGATCCGGTGACCGAGGTCGTCCCCGTGGCACCGGCCGCGCACTACGCCAGCGGCGGCGTGCGCACGGATCTCCACGGCCGCACCACCGTCCCCGGCCTGTACGCGTGCGGCGAGGTCGCCTGCACCGGTGTGCACGGCGCGAACCGGCTCGCCTCCAACAGCCTGCTGGAGGGCCTGGTCTTCGCCGAACGCATCGCCGATGCCGTGTCACAGGCCGTTGAGGAGGGTGCTGAAGGCAGCGGCGAGGACGCCCCCGCTTCCCACCGCCCGGCCACCGATGCCGCGCACGGGCCCGGCGTGACACCCCTGCTTCCCGCGGAGGCACGACCCGACATCCAGCGCGTCATGACGGCCGGCGCCGGAGTCCTGCGCTCCGCAGCCAGCCTCGCCGATGCCGCCGCCCGCCTCGACGCGCTCACCGCGGTCACGGCGCACAAGCCGGCCGACCCCGGTGTGGAGACGTGGGAGACCGCCAACCTTCACCTCGTCGCCCGCGTCCTCGTCGCGGCCGCGCTCCGCAGGGAGGAGACCCGCGGCTGCCACTGGCGCGAGGACCACCCCGGCCGGGACGATGCCGCCTGGCGCCGGCACCTCGTCATTGGTGTGCACGGGGCGGGCCGTAGTCTCGACGTCCGTACGACCCCGACGACCGCATTTCCGCCGACCGTGTTCCCGCCGGCCGCGGACGCCCTCCCGGAGCCCGGCAGCGCTCCGGACCGTTCCGAAGCATCACAGGCCCCGCCACCACACACCCCTACGGAGAAGCCGTGACCAGCCCCTTTCCGGACTCCCCGGAGGAGCGACGCCCTCAGCCCGTCGACGTGCCCCTGCTCCAGATCGGCGGTCCCGCCTCGGCCCTCACCCCGCAGTCCGGCGGCTGCGGCGACTCCTGCGGGTGCGGCAGTGGCGGCTCGGAGGGCGCGGACGCCGCGTGGGACCTGGATCCGCTGGACTGCGGACTCGACCCCGACCTCGCGCGGCTCCTGGCCGACGCGGGTCTCGACCCCGTACAGGTCGAGGACATCGCGCACCTGGCCATCGAGGAGGACCTCGATCACGGCGTCGACGTCACCACCGTCGCGACCATCCCCGAACTCGCCTTCTCCACAGGCGACTTCGTCGCCCGGGAGGAGGGGACCGTCGCCGGGCTGCACATCGCCGAGGCCGTCCTCTCCGTGGTGTGCACGGACGAGTTCGAGGTGGAGCGCCACGTCGAGGACGGCGGCCAGGTCGAGGCCGGGCAGCGGCTGCTGACGGTACGCACGCGCACCCGTGACCTGCTCACCGCCGAGCGCAGCGCCCTCAACCTGCTCTGCCGTCTCTCCGGCATCGCCACCGTCACCCGCAGCTGGGCGGACGAGATCTCCCGCGCCGCCACAGCCGCCGACTCCGGCACGCACGCCGAGACGCGCGTACGCGACACCCGCAAGACGACGCCGGGGCTGCGCGCCCTGGAGAAGTACGCGGTCCGCTGCGGCGGCGGCACGAACCACCGCTTCTCCCTCTCCGACGCGGCGCTCATCAAGGACAACCACGTGGTGGCGGCGGGCGGCGTCGCCGAGGCGTTCAGACTCGTGCGCGCCGAGTTCCCGGACATCCCCATCGAGGTGGAGGTCGACCGCCTCGACCAGATCGAGGGGGTGCTCGCCGAGGGCGCCGACCTGATCCTGCTCGACAACTTCACGCCGGACGAGACGGCGGCGGCCGTGGCCCTCGTCGCGGGGCGTGCCCAGCTGGAGTCCTCCGGCCGTCTCACTCTGGAGAACGCCGGGGACTACGCCGCGACCGGCGTCGACTTCCTCGCCGTCGGCGCCCTCACCCACTCCTCCCCGATCCTCGACATCGGCCTGGACCTCCGCGAGACGGAAGGCGCCGGTGAGAAGCGCGAAGAGGTTGATGACTGATGCTGCTGACCATCGACGTCGGTAACACTCACACCGTCCTGGGCCTCTTCGACGGCGAAGACATCGTCGAGCACTGGCGCATCTCCACCGACGCCCGCCGCACGGCCGACGAACTCGCAGTGCTCCTCCAGGGGTTGATGGGCATGCACCCCCTCCTCGGCGAGGAGCTCGGCGACAACGTGGAGGGCATCGCCATCTGCTCGACCGTCCCGTCCGTGCTGCACGAGCTGCGCGAGGTGACCCGCCGCTACTACGGCGACATCCCGGCAGTCCTCGTCGAGCCGGGCGTGAAGACGGGTGTGCCGATCCTCATGGACAACCCCAAGGAGGTCGGCGCCGACCGCATCATCAACGCTCTCGCCGCGGTCGAGCTGTACGGCGGCCCCTGCGTGGTCGTCGACTTCGGCACGGCCACCACCTTCGACGCCGTCTCCGCGCGGGGCGAGTACGTCGGCGGCGTCATCGCCCCCGGCATCGAGATCTCCGTGGACGCGCTCGGCGTGCGCGGCGCGCAGCTGCGCAAGATCGAGCTGGCCCGCCCGCGCAGCGTCATCGGCAAGAACACCGTCGAGGCCATGCAGTCGGGCATCCTCTATGGCTTCGCCGGCCAGGTGGACGGTGTCGTCGACCGCATCGCCCGTGAGCTCACCGACGACCCGGACGACGTGACGGTCATCGCCACCGGCGGCCTCGCACCGATGGTGCTGGGCGAGGCATCCGCCATCGACGAGCACGAGCCCTGGCTGACGCTGATCGGCCTCCGCCTCGTCTACGAGCGCAACGTCAGCCGTACCTGAGGGACGCCGACCGTAGGTGACGGGCGTCAGCCGTAGCTGAGGGACTGAGGGAGCCGTGCGCCCTCACGCTCCCTCAGGCGCCCGTGGCCGGTCTCGGGCGCCCTGGAGGGCTGCCGTAGTCTGGAGGCCTGTTCTGAAGGAGGCACGACAGGCATGGACTACATCGCGGCACTGACACCGCCCGTCGTGATGGCGGTGGCATTCACCGCTCTCATCGTGACGATCGTGAAGAGCCAGGGTGGCGCGAACAAGGCCAAGGAAGACGCGGCCGTGGACGCCGCCTTCGCCCGTGCGGAGCGCGTCAGGCAGAAGAAAGCGGACTGATCCGCGATCTTCCCTGCGGTATTCGGGACAACTCCGACTATTATTCACGGCGTGCCTCGGCCATTGGGAGAGTTGGAAGACGCCGTCATGACGCGGGTATGGCGGTGGAACCGTCCCGTCACCGTGCGGGAAGTTCTCGAGGATCTGCGGGACGACCGGTCCATCGCGTACACGACGGTCATGACCGTAATGGACAACCTCCACCAGAAGGGCTGGCTCCGCAGACGCCAAGAAGGCCGGGCCTATCGATATGAGCCGGTCTCGACGCGTGCCGCCTACTCCGCCGCACTCATGAACGAGGCCTGGGCGTCGAGTGACAACGCCGCCGCCGCTCTCGTGGAGTTCTTCGGCCGCATGACTCCGGAACAGCTCGATGCCGTACGTGATGCGTTGCGCGTCGTGCAGCTGAACGATGTGCATGTCGATGCTCCGGAGAGAGCGCCGCGTGAGACCCACTAGCCAACGCAGAAGAAGGACCGCGGTTGAACGCGGAACGCGCTGAACCCGTGGAGTCCCGTAGAACTCCGTAGAACGCCGTAGAACGGTGCTGAACTCGCGGAACTCACGGAGCAGGGGAGCGCGGCCCCGGAACGGAAGCGCTCAGGAAGCCGCTCGGGAACCTGTGGCGGAACGTGCCCGGAACGTCTCCGGGAAGGCCACCGGAACGTCTCAGGAAGGCGTCGGGGAACGCCCCGGACCCGGAGAGTGCCGCCTTCGGCAAGGGCGATAGCGTCCCGTTCATGGCGTCCCCATCCCCTTCCGTATCAGAAGTCACCGTCCGCCGTGCACGCACGACAGATGTGCGCGCAGTGCGCCACCTCATCGATGTCTACTCACGCGACCGCATCCTGCTCGACAAAGCCACGGTCACCCTTTACGAGGACATTCAGGAGTTCTGGGTGGCGGAACGCGATCACGACGCCGAGGTGGTCGCATGCGGCGCTCTCCATGTGATGTGGGAGGACTTGGCCGAGGTCAGGACGCTCGCGGTCGATCCCGCGCTCAAGGGCACCGGCGTGGGTCATCTCCTGCTGGAGAAGCTCCTGAACACCGCACGATGGCTGGGTGTGCGGCGCATTTTCTGTCTCACCTTCGAAGTGGACTTCTTCACCAGGCACGGCTTCACGGAGATCGGGGAGACGCCGGTCGACGGCGATGTCTACAGCGAACTGCTGCGTTCCTTTGACGAGGGAGTGGCAGAGTTCCTGGGTCTCGAACGAGTGAAGCCGAACACCTTGGGCAACAGTCGCATGCTTCTGCATCTCTGAGTGACGGACTCGTGACCGCTCCATGCCACTCGACCGAGGGACGACGGTGGCGCTTTGTCCGAAAGATCCCGCCAATCCCGTCGGTGGACCGGACAAACTCAACCGAGGGTTTGTGTTTCTCCCCGAAAAGCGGTTTGCTTTCTTCGTCAGTATCAGTAATCGAGTTATCCATGACGAATGGGAGTACGCGGTGGCGCAGAAGGTTCAGGTTCTTCTGGTCGACGACCTCGAGGGCGGCGAGGCCGACGAGACAGTGACGTTCGCTCTGGACGGGAAGACCTACGAGATCGACCTGTCCACCTCTAATGCGGACAAGCTCCGTACGGTGCTCGATCCGTATGTGAAGGGCGGCCGGCGTACCGGTGGCCGTTCGGCTCGCGGAAAGGGCCGTGTCTCCGGCGGCGGCAGCAGTCAGGACACCGCGAAGATCCGTGCCTGGGCGAAGGAACAGGGTTACGAGGTCAACGACCGCGGCCGTGTTCCGGCCAATATCCGAGAGGCCTACGAGAAGGCCAACGGCTGATCCCGCGACTTACGTGCGGTGCTTCGAAGCCTCGCCCGGTGGCATTCCGTCGCCGCAGCGCTGACCAGCCGTACGAGATCGATGCGATCCGCCTCACGCCCCGGCCCGGGAGGCCGCAGCCATACGGCGGCCTCCCGAGGGTCGTAAGCGGTACGGCCCGCCAGCCCCAGTTCGATGCCGCCCCATTCGAGCCACTCCAGCAGTCCCGGTAATTCCTCCGCGCTGCCCTCCGGGACGAGCAGCTGAACGCATCCGCTTTCCCTGTCGAACGCCACGGGTCCCGTTTGCACGCCCCGGCGCCGCAGCAGTGCCAGGCCCGCATCCGCGGAAAGCACCAGCGCGTCGTAACCGCCGGCGCCTTCCGGGGCACCCTCACCGGCGCCCCCGCCCCCGGGGACGTGGGCGCCGGAAGCCGTGTGCGGCCCGGGAATCGCGAAGCTCACGACCGGAGCAACTGACGAACCCCCTCCGGGTTACGGGGCGTTGTGCCGCGGCTACACTTGACAGCTCTGTGTGTTCACGCGTGCGCACAAGGTGACGTGCGTGAGAAGCGCCAGGTGCAAGGCTGTTCGCCCTCAGCGGATGCCCTCTGCCGACTCGGACAAGCCCGGCATGGAGTGTCAGTGCGAGCGGGTAAGAAGGTTCTGAGGTCGGTCCTGCCTGCTTCAGGCCGGACAGCAGCACAAAGACCTGGTGACACGGGGGGTGCGAAGAGCGATGACGACGAGCCGGGAGCCATTCGGCCAAGAGCCGTTCGCCGTGGGCGTAGTGAATCAGGGTGGATACGCCTGGCCTGCGGGAACATCGTCTCGCACCATCGGGTTGGAAGTGTTGTCGGCTGTTCGGGGAAGGAGGCCCGACTGTGCTTCCCTCGGGAGCGTGGCCGGCCGTCGGCGCAGCCGGGCCGGAGTCGGCAGATGGAATGAGCGGTCCCCGCTTGCGGGACTAAGCTGCGGAAGGACAGAGAGGGGAGCGTCCCCTTACTGCCTGACCGCTCTGAGGAGCGATTAACGATGTTCGAGAGGTTCACCGACCGCGCGCGGCGGGTTGTCGTCCTGGCTCAGGAAGAAGCCCGGATGCTCAACCACAACTACATCGGCACCGAGCACATCCTCCTGGGCCTGATCCACGAGGGTGAGGGTGTCGCCGCTAAGGCACTGGAGAGCCTCGGGATTTCGCTCGAGGCGGTCCGCCAGCAGGTGGAGGAGATCATCGGCCAGGGCCAGCAGGCGCCCTCGGGCCACATCCCCTTCACGCCCCGTGCGAAGAAGGTGCTGGAGCTGTCGCTCCGTGAGGCCCTTCAGCTCGGCCACAATTACATCGGTACGGAACACATCCTGCTCGGCCTGATCCGCGAGGGCGAGGGCGTCGCCGCCCAGGTCCTCGTGAAGCTGGGCGCCGATCTGAACCGGGTGCGGCAGCAGGTCATCCAGCTGCTCTCCGGCTACTCCGGCGGCAAGGAGGCGGCCACCGCAGGCGGCCCCGCCGAGGGCACGCCCTCGACCTCCCTTGTCCTGGACCAGTTCGGCCGCAACCTCACGCAGGCCGCCCGCGAATCCAAGCTCGACCCGGTCATCGGGCGCGAGAAGGAGATCGAGCGGGTCATGCAGGTGCTTTCGCGCCGTACGAAGAACAACCCGGTGCTCATCGGCGAGCCCGGCGTCGGCAAGACCGCCGTCGTCGAGGGTCTGGCGCAGGCGATCGTCAAGGGCGAGGTGCCGGAGACCCTCAAGGACAAGCACCTCTACACCCTCGACCTGGGTGCCCTGGTCGCCGGCTCCCGCTACCGCGGTGACTTCGAGGAGCGCCTGAAGAAGGTGCTCAAGGAGATCCGCACCCGCGGCGACATCATCCTGTTCATCGACGAGCTGCACACGCTGGTCGGTGCGGGCGCCGCCGAGGGCGCGATCGACGCCGCGAGCATCCTCAAGCCGATGCTGGCCCGCGGTGAGCTGCAGACGATCGGTGCCACGACGCTCGACGAGTACCGCAAGCACCTGGAGAAGGACGCGGCCCTCGAGCGCCGCTTCCAGCCCATCCAGGTCGCCGAGCCGTCGCTGCCGCACACCATCGAGATCCTCAAGGGTCTGCGCGACCGGTACGAGGCGCACCACCGCGTCTCCATCACGGACGCCGCCCTGGTCGGCGCCGCCACGCTCGCCGACCGCTACATCTCCGACCGGTTCCTGCCGGACAAGGCGATCGACCTGATCGACGAGGCCGGCTCCCGCATGCGCATCCGCCGGATGACCGCGCCGCCGGACCTGCGCGAGTTCGACGAGAAGATCGCGAACGTGCGCCGGGACAAGGAGTCCGCGATCGACTCGCAGGACTTCGAGAAGGCGGCCTCTCTCCGCGACACGGAGAAGCAGCTGCTGGCCCAGAAGGCCAAGCGGGAGAAGGAGTGGAAGGCCGGCGACATGGACGTCGTCGCCGAGGTGGACGAGGAGCTGATCGCGGAGGTCCTGGCCACGGCCACGGGCATCCCGGTCTTCAAGCTCACCGAGGAGGAGTCCTCGCGTCTGCTGCGCATGGAGGACGAGCTGCACAAGCGCGTCATCGGGCAGGAGGACGCCATCAAGGCGCTCTCCCAGGCGATCCGGCGTACGCGCGCCGGTCTGAAGGACCCGAAGCGTCCCGGTGGTTCGTTCATCTTCGCGGGCCCGTCCGGTGTTGGTAAGACGGAGCTGTCCAAGACGCTCGCCGAGTTCCTCTTCGGCGACGAGGAGGCGCTGATCTCCCTCGACATGTCGGAGTTCAGCGAGAAGCACACCGTCTCCCGGCTCTTCGGCTCGCCTCCCGGATACGTGGGATACGAAGAGGGCGGTCAGCTGACCGAGAAGGTCCGCCGCAAGCCGTTCTCCGTGGTCCTCTTCGACGAGGTCGAGAAGGCGCACGCGGACATCTTCAACTCCCTGCTGCAGATCCTGGAGGACGGCCGCCTGACCGACTCCCAGGGCCGGGTCGTCGACTTCAAGAACACGGTCATCATCATGACGACCAACCTCGGCACCCGGGACATCTCCAAGGGGTTCAACCTGGGCTTCGCCGGCCAGGGTGACGTCAGTGCCGGGTACGACCGGATGAAGGCCAAGGTCAACGACGAGCTGAAGCAGCACTTCCGCCCGGAG
The DNA here is from genome assembly GCF_000426165.1 of Streptomyces sp. TAA486. Classification (NCBI taxonomy): domain Bacteria; kingdom Bacillati; phylum Actinomycetota; class Actinomycetes; order Kitasatosporales; family Streptomycetaceae; genus Streptomyces; species Streptomyces sp. TAA486. The sequence goes on from NZ_AUEV01000022.1 coordinate 70,872, forward strand.
TTCCTCAACCGTGTCGACGACACGGTGGTCTTCCACCAGCTGACCCAGGACGACATCATCCGCATCGTCGACCTGATGCTCGCGATGGTGGACGAGCGGCTCAAGGACCGCGACATGGGTCTGGAGCTGAGCACGGACGCCAAGCAGCTGCTCGCGAAGCGAGGCTACGACCCCGTGATGGGCGCCCGGCCGCTGCGCCGGACGATCCAGCGCGAGATCGAGGACCAGCTGTCCGAGAAGATCCTCTTCGGTGAGCTGCGTCCTGGCCACATCGTGGTCGTGGACACCGAGGGTGAGACCGACGAGGACAAGAAGTTCACCTTCCGCGGCGAGGAGAAGGCCGCCCTGCCCGACGCACCTCCGGTGGAGTCGGCGGCGGGCGGTGGCCCCAACCTCTCCAAGGAGGCGTAAGGCCGAGGCCCTACTGCGAGAAGTCCCCCGTCACCGAGTGGCGGGGGACTTCTCGTGGTTCATGCGGGGTGCTCGATGACGCGTATGCCGTCCGGTACGTCGGTCACCGGTGGCAGGCGCGGATCCACGCGCAGCGCGGTCAGCGACGGGAACGAGCTCAGCCACCCCATCTTCATGCCCGCGCCCAGGTCGAAGGCGATCCACAGATGGGTGAGCCGGTCGGCCACGAGCCCGTCCAGCAGCTCACCCGGTGTGAACCGGCCGACGATCTTCACCCGCTCCCTGCCGCCCAGCTTCCGCAACTCCGTCAGCTCGGCCCGGTCCGTGACGGGGAAGAACAGCCCTTCGGGGTCGAGGTGCCGGATGACCTCTGCCGCGTACCGCTCCGTCTCGAAGTTGCGCCACCCGCGGGCGAGTTCGGTACGCACCTTCAGCGACTTGCGGTGCCGCATCCGGGCCAGATAGTCGACGGCGGCGTCGTCCTCGATGCGCGTCACGGTGAGGGCCAGCCGGTATGCCTTCTCCTCCGGCACCGACGCCGGATCGGGAATCATCTCCAGCACGATCGGGCCGACCCAGCCGAGCCCGCGGGCGCCCCGGTCGTCGGTGGGCGAGACCATGTTCTGCGTCTCGCGGCGCACGCGGGCGTGGGTCTCCGGGTCCAGCTCGGTGACGTACTCCAGACACGCCGCCGCGAGCAGCCGCCGCCGCTTCCGCTTCATCCCGATCGCTCCGGGAGCGAGGAGTCCCTGCAGCAGCGTCGCGCACTCGCGCGGGCGGGCGTGGGCGACCGCCATGCGGAAGACTTCCTCCCACTCCGGCTCGTGCGCGTGCTCCAACAGCAGGTCCAGACTGCCCTGCTCCACCGCTTCCTTCGCCGCCAGGTAGTCCTGAACCGTGCGGTGGACGAACTCCACGGATCTGTCCGCCTGTTCACGCAGCAGCCCGGTGCGCTCCAGCAAGTGGTCGAAGATCTGCTCCGGATTTCCCTGACCCGCGACCTTGGGCAGGGCGGGGAGGTGACGAGCGATCTCCCGTAGCGCGCCCGCGTGGTCGAGAACGGTGCGCTCGTCGGTCAGCATGCGAAAGGCGAGCTTGCGCAGCAGGGTCTCGCGGTGCGCGCGTGGCAGGACGATCGTGTCCGCCTGCACCCGCCGCTCGGGGTCGCGTCGCTCCAGGAGCATCTTCATCGCCGCGTCGTACAGCTCCCCGCGGCCCTTCGGCATGGAGCCCGACCTGTCGCGGTTCAAGGCGCAGATCAGCCCGCACATCAGCGGATTGGTGGCGAGTACGCGCAGCTCGCGGAAGAGTGGGATGGACCGCAGCAGCATTTCCTTGTACTCGTTCAGACGGTCGTGGTCTTTCCCCTCGTCGGTGCGTGCCGCGGTGTGCCAGGCGGTGATGAAGGCCGCGACCTGGTCGCGGTTCATCGGGGCGAGAGTGAGGTCCGTGAAGCCGTCCTCGGCCAGCCAGTCCGCGTCCACGGCCGGCGGACGCGAGGTGACGAGGCACAGGTTGCCGGAGTACCTCTGCAGCAGCGGGCGTAACTGGACGTGGACCGCCTCGCGTTGGGGCTCCGGCGCCTCGTCGATGCCGTCGACGAGAAGCAGGCCCCGCTCCGAGGCCAGTACGCGTTCGACCCAGCCCTCCGGTGCCTCCGCCGCGAGTGGATGGTGCACGGCCGACAGGAACTCCGCGGGAGCGGGAAATCCCTCGGTGGCGAAGCGGCGCACGGGCAGCACGAAAGGTATGCGGTCGTGCAGCGTCTGCAGTTCCTCGGGGAGGGCCGCGCGTGCGGTGGAGACGGCCAGCCACTGGATGAGGGTGGTCTTGCCCGAGCCCGCGACCCCGCGCAGCAGCACGCGTTTGTGCCTGGCCAGTGCGCGGTCCGCGGTCATGACGGGGGCGGCCCCTCCGGCACCGGCACCTGATTCGCTGCCGTGCTCGTCGCCGCTCTGATCTGCGTTCTCCTCGGGGAAGCCCTGCCCGTCGCCGTTGGCGTCTGCGGTGTCGCCGTCGCCGCTGAACTCCGCGGAGAGGTTGAGGTAGGTCGCGTCGAGGGACCAGTGGTCGGGCGCGTCGGGGTTGGGCAGGTCGATGCCGTAGATGGTGACGCGGTTGAACTGCTCCGCGACGTGCCGCAGATACCGCAGCTCGAACTCGGCGTCCTCCGGGCCGGGCCGGGCCGCCGACGCCGCCAGCGCCTCCCTGTCCTCGAATTCGACGAGTTCGCGGACGTACTTGCACTGGTCGGGAAGCGAGTTGGCGAGCGCGGGGGAGCTCTCGACGATCAGATGGAGGAAGTGGAGGCAGACGGCCGCCAGCAGGTCCTCGAAGAACCACGAGGCCTCGGAGGACAGTTCGGGGTCGGTGTCCGGCACGGCGGAGTGCAGCCGCCTCGCGTATGCGGGCGCCCCCAGCCGCACGGCCTCCGCGTCCGTGGTGTCCAGGTCGCCGACCGCCCACAGCGAGTGTGCGAGGAGGTTCGCGACGGCGGGCTCCTCGTCCGCGGCCAGCCGCTGCCCCGTGCCCCTCAGTCCCAGCCGCATCAACTCGGCGGCCACCTCGGACAGTTCGGCCCAGCCCAGCGTCGGTTCCTCGCCGCGGTAGGCGACCAGGTGGGCCATGAGCCGCCCCGAGGGAGACGCCGGAGCGGCGGCAGCGACCGGGCCCGGAACGAGAAGAGGACTGATGAGCGGGTCGACGACGGAGGAGGCGAGACGTACGACGGGCTGATCCATGGACTCGGGGACTCCCGGCAGGGCTGCTGTCGGCGGTGGAGTGCGCTGACAGGCGAAGCGGATGAGTGTGCGTCAGGTCACGTTGCGTGTCCAGCCTATTCGGCCGGACCCCGCCCGGCCACGGTCGGGGAGCCGACCGCCGTCAGCCGGCGGAGAACACGTCGCTCTCCCGCACAACTGTCAGATGGGCGGGGAGAGTTGCCGTGTACCGGGGCGCCGTCTCCGGGACGACGAGCGTGTGCAGGCGCGGGAAGGCGGAAAGCCACTCCTGCCCACCCTGACGCACGTAGCCGTCGCGCAGCCACAGGTGCGTCAGCCGGTGCGGGTCGAGGTGTTCGACCAGCTGGTCGGGGTGGTACTTGCCGACGATCTGGACGCGCGAGCGGCCGCCCATGGCACGCAGAGCACGCAGATGGTCGGTGTGGTGCGCGGTGAAGTACAGCTGCGACTCGTCGAGATGAGCGATGATCTCGCGCGCGTACTCGTCCGTGTCGAACCGGTGCCACGCCCAGACCAGTTGACGCCTCAGATCGAGCGAGGAGTGGTCGCGGAAGCGTGCCAGCACCGGGAGCGCGGCGTCCGTACCCGTACGGGAGGCGGCCACGACCGCACACGTGGCCTCGGCGTCCGTGAGCCCCTCCGGTCCGGGCAGCAGTCCCAGCAGCATCGGGCCCCCGATATCGGCCACATGACGCGCAGCGGCCATGCTCCTCGGCGGGAAGAGCCGCGAGGTCTTCGCGGTGACCTCCTCGCGCACCTGCGGATGCAGGTCGGTCGCATGCTCCAGGCAGGCCGCGGCCAGCAGCAGATTCCGTACGCCGCCGGGCTGCCGGCCCTCCTCCGCTCCATCCGCGCCCTCCTTCGCTCCTTCCGAACCGTCCTCGTCCGGCACGCGCGTGACGAGCCCGCGCAGCAGCCGCGCACGGTCCACGGGCTGCGCGTAGGCGACCGCCATGCGGATCACGTCCTCCCAGTGATCCTTGTGCGCGTTGTCGAGCAGCAGCGGGAAGTCGCCCTCCTCGACCGCCGCCTTGGCGCCCAGAGCGTCCTGGAACGTGCGGTGTACGAAGTCGACGCGGCCCTCCGCCGGTTCGCGCAGCACCCCGGACCGGTCGAGCAGATACCGGAAGAGCTCCCTGGGTGTGGCGTCGACCGGAGCCACCAACGGCAGCGAGCGGCCGAGTTGGGCGACGGCGTCCTCCTCGTCCATCTCCGTGCGGCCGTTGCGGATCATCCAGTGCGCCAGCCGCTCGAGCAGCAGCAACTGAGCGTCCTTCGTCAGGCGCAGCCCGTCCGGTACCGGTACGGAACGCTCGCGGTCGCGGCGCTCCAGCAGCATCGAGAGCGCCGCGTCGTACAGATCCCTGCGGCCGTACGGGAGGGCCCCGCAGCGTTCGCGGCTGAGCGCGCACAGCAGCCCGCACATCAGCGGGTTGACGGCGAGACGCCCCAGGTCGGGGTTGGTGCGGACGGCGGTGATCAGGGCCTCGGCATGTCCGGGCTCCGCCTCGGCGGCGCTGTGCCAGCGGCTGATGAACGCGGCGACGTCGTAACGCGACATCGGCGAGAGAGACAGCTCCGTGAAGCCCTGCCCGGCCAGCCAGTTCTCGGGAGCGGCGGACGGACGCGACGTGACCAGCCAGAGGTTGCCGGGGAAGTCGCCGGTCAGTTCCCGCAGCCAGCGCCTCGCCTCCTCCCTCCGGTCCGCGGGCACCTCGTCGACGCCGTCGATCAGGAGGAGCGCACGGCCCGCCGTGAGCACCCGCAGGGCCCACCCGTCGGGCTGCGCCCCGGCGAGGTTGCTGCGTACCGCGTGCAGGAAGCGGTCCGGTGCAGGCAGGCCCTCGTGCATGATGCGACGGAGCGGCAGTACGAAGGGGACGCGGCCCAGCAGATGCGTCGTCTGCTCGTCGTAGGCCTGCCGGGCGGCCGTCACCGCCAGCCACTGCATCAGCGTCGTCTTGCCCGAGCCGGCGCCGCCGCGCAGCAAGACCCGGTCGTGACCGGCCAGGATGCGGTCGGCCGCCAGCGGTGCCCCCGAACGGAGGGGCTGTACCTGCTCATCTGCGCCACCGTGCGTCCCCTGGGCGTCCGGCGTGTCCTGCGTGATCTCGAGCGGTATGTAGGCGGCGTCGAGGCGCCACTCGCGGTGGTGGCCGAAGTCGAGGCCGTAGATGGCCAGTTCCCCGTGCCTGCGGGCGATGTGCTCCGCGTAGCGCTGCTCGAAGCGGGCGTCCTCCGCCGAGCGTGCCGGGACGCGTTCGAGGAGCAGATCGGCGGTGTTGATGAGGCGGTCGAGCTGGTGCGTCTGCTCGGTGAGGGTGCGGGGGATGAACGTCGAGCGGCGGCTGAAGAAGTCCAGGATGTGCAGGCAGGCCGTGTGCAGCAGGGGCCCGAAGTACGCGTCGGCGTCGGCCGAGAGCGAGCGCGGGACGGTCAGCCTCCGCGCAAGGCCCTGGGGTCCGAGGCGAACTGCCTGCACGTCGTCCATCTCCAGGTCGCCGAGGCTGTGCAAGGCGGTCGTGAGCGCGTCGGCCAGTTCGCGGCGGGTCTCCTCGCAGGGGCCCTCGCGCGGGCCGGACACGTGAGCGGCGCGCTCCGTCAACTCGGCGGCCAGCCTGCGCAGGTCCCTGTCCGTGAGGGTGCGCTTCTCGCCCCTGAAGGAGACGAGCGAGGAGACGCGGACCGGCCGGTCGGTCAGTCCCGCTCCCGGGCCCTCCTGCACGAACAGCTTCTTGACGATCGGTCCGACCGCTGCGGAGGCGATGCGCGTGGCGATCGTGACGGGCTCCATGGGCGGATCGTAAGGGACGGGAAGGGCGCCCGGCGCGGGAGTTGGGGAGTCGCAGGGATGCACGCTCCCTGTCCGCGCATGCACACACGGTCATGCGACGTGGGTCACTCGCCACCCCTGTGAACCGGCCCCGCAGATGCTTCTCGGCGTGAGGTGGGGCACAGCCCCGCAGGCGTGTACGAGCGGCGTTAGGAGTGCCGCGGCGCCGAGTTCCGGTCTTCCGCCTTCCGCGGTGCGCCGCTGCACAGAGCGGTTGTGAGGGGACGGCCGCATGGACGCTGTCCGAATAATCCTTAAGAGTGCCTTGCCGTCCTCTCTGTCCTTACCGGCCGCATTAGTAATAACGCTCTTTGGTATCCCGGATCGTGCGGGTTACCAATGATTTGTCCCCGAGATCCCACGCCGGGGTTCCCCCAAGCCATTCCGGAGGTAGTACCCGTATGTCGAAGACGCCCAAGAACGCGCACAACCCCCGTAGCCGCAACCGCCTCGCCGTAATAGCGGCCGGGCTCGGCGTATCGGTGGTCCTGGGTGCGGGCTCGGCTGTCGCCGCCCACTCGGACGGGCAGGGCGACGTCTTCGCGTCAGGAACCGCGTCGCAGATGGCCGACTCCGCGCGGTCACAGGCCGACTCCGCGCGTGCGCAGGCCGACCAGCAGCACATGCAGGCCGCGGCCAAGAAGAAGGCGCAGGAGCGCGCGGAGGACCAGAAGGAAGACCGGAGTTCGCGCAGCGCCGACCGCAAGAGCTCCGTGAAGAAGAAGGCGCACTCATGGACCAAGCCCGTGTCCGGCAAGTACCAGCTGAGTGCTGGGTTCGGCAACAGCGGTGACCGCTGGTCGCACAAGCATTCCGGCCAGGACTTCGCGGTGCCGACCGGCACTCCCGTGAAGGCCGTGCACAGCGGCACCGTCGTCAAGGCGGGCCCGAACGGCGCCGGTGACGGCTCTTCGTACGGCAACGCCATCGTCATCAAGCACAAGAACGGCACCTACTCCCAGTACGCGCACCTCTCGAAGCTGAAGGTGAAGTCCGGTCAGCAGGTGAAGACCGGCCAGAAGATCGGGCTTTCGGGCTCGACCGGCAACTCGTCCGGTCCGCATCTGCACTTCGAGATCCGCAGCACGCCTGACTACGGGTCCGGCAAGGAGCCGGTCCAGGTCATGCGTTCGCACGGCGTCAAGATCTGACGAGCCGTCAGCCCCGGCCGGACCGGTCCCGACCGGTCCGGCCGGGGCGGTTCTGCCCGGCGCGGTTCCCCCACGGGACGGGAACCGCGCCGCGGTGGTCTGTGCGACCTGGTGCGGACGGGCTCGTCCCTCGGCCGGGTCGTGCCACCGCGCAGCGCGCCGGCTGGGTCAGTCACTGCCCCCGTGCGCCGTGGCCAGCAGCTCCTGGGCGACTTCGAGGACGGCCTGACGCTTGTCCTCGGGGTCGCTCTCGATGTCCTGAAGCGTGAACATCCCTGCGTGCACCGTGAACAGCGCGGCGGAACAGCGCACTTGATCGCTCAGCCCGGCGTCCGGCAGCTGGATGATGGCGATCAGCTTCAGCAGTCGGTCCTTGAAGGACTCGCCGATGCTCAGCTCGCGCATCGTGGCCTGATTCTCGTGCATGAAGCGGAAGAGGGGGGCGGCCTGGTGCAGGACCTCGCTGTAGCGCCGCAGCACCTCCAGCTTCGTCTCCAGGACGGGAGGCTGCTCGCCGGCCCATGCGATCAGCTCGTCGCAGGGCCGGGCCAGGTCCTCGAACAGGCTGATGACGATGTCTTCCTTGGTCTTGAAGTGGTAGTACAGCGCGGCCTTGGTGACGCCGAGATGCTCGGCGATCTCCCGGAGCGAGGTCTTCTCGTATCCGCGTGCCGCGAAGAGCTCCAGGGCGACGTCCTGAATGCGCTGCCGCGTGTTGCCCCTGGTCATGAGCCTCGGCCCCTCGTCTCCCGACAAACTTACTTGACGCCCGGCTAGCTGCCGTCCTAACTTGCTCATGGTACTCAACTAGCCGGTCGGCAAGTAAGTGAGGTGGGGGAGCGGGATGAGCACGGAGACAGCGGGACAGCCGGCCGGGAAGGCCGACGGAGGGCCCGGCCCCAGCGTACGGATGTCCGTCTTCGCGCTGATGATCGCCGTGATGCTGGCCATGCTCGACAACATGATCGTCGGCACCGCGATGCCCACGATCGTGGGCGAGCTCGGCGGCCTTGAGCACCTCTCCTGGGTGGTCACCGCCTACACCCTCACGACGGCCGCCTCGACGCCGCTCTGGGGGAAGATCGGCGACATGTACGGCCGCAAGGGCGTCTTCCTGACCTCGATCGTGGTCTTCCTCGCCGGTTCCGTCGCCTCGGGTGCCGCACAGACGATGTCCCAGCTCATCGGCTTCCGCGCGCTCCAGGGTCTCGGTGCCGGCGGCCTGATGGTCGGCGCGATGGCGATCATGGGCGAGCTGGTGCCGCCCCGCGAGCGCGGCAAGTACATGGGCATGATGGCCGGAGTCATGTCGCTCGCCATGATCGGTGGCCCGCTCGTGGGAGGCACCCTCACCGACCACCTCGGCTGGCGCTGGGCCTTCTACATCAACGTCCCCCTGGGCGGCATCGCGCTCGTCATGGTCGTCACCCTGCTGCATCTGCCCAGGAGGCGTGCGAAGGGCAGCATCGACTACACGGGGGCGATCCTGCTCACCACGGGGATCACCGCCGCGGTACTGGTCACCAGCTGGGGCGGCACGGAGTACGACTGGTCCTCGTCCGTGATCATCGGCCTCTCCGCGCTGGCGCTCGCCGCGGTCGTGGCGTTCCTCGTCGTGGAGCGGCGGGTCGCGGAGCCCGTACTGCCGCTGGGCATCTTCCGCAGCCGCAACTTCTCACTGATGGCGCTGATCGGTTTCCTGCTGGGCTTCGTGATGTTCGGAGCCATGACGTTCCTGCCGCTCTACCAGCAGAGCGTCCAGGGCGCCTCGGCGACCAACTCCGGGCTGCTGCTCCTGCCCGTGCTGCTGCCGATGATGGTCGTCTCCGTGACCACGGGCCGGGCCACCACGCGCACCGGCCGGTACCGCGCGTATCCGGTGATCGGCGGCGCCCTGATCCCCGTCGGGCTCCTCCTCCTCGCGCAGCTGGACGTCGGCACGAGCCGGACCACCTCCGCGCTCTACATGATGGTGCTCGGCGCCGGCATGGGCTTTTTGATGCAGCTGACGATGCTCATCGCACAGAACAGCGTGGAGCTGAAGGACATGGGTGTCGCCTCGTCGACGACCACGCTCTTCCGCACGATCGGCGGCTCCTTCGGCGTCGCCCTCATGGGCACGCTCTTCGCCGACCGCGTCCGGGAGACCATGACCGAGCGCGCTGGCCCCGCCGCGGGCGGCGGGCCCAGCGGTGGCAGCGGGACACCCGCGCAGCTGGACGCGGCGTCGCTGGAGCGGCTGCCGGCGCAGGTGCGCGAGGCGTACGAGCACGCGGTGGCCGACGGCACACACACCGTCTTCTTGGTCGCGGCCGTGACGGCGCTGCTCATCTTCGTCGCCACCTGGTTCGTCAGGGAGGTCCCGCTCAAGGGCGAAGAGCCGGCCGCGAAGGACGAGGCCGAACCGTCCACGGAGCCCGAGGGCAGTGTCAGCCCCGTGTGACAGCCTCTACGCATGAACACGCCGGGCATGGCGCGACTGCGCGCCATGCGCCTCGCCAAGGACGCCATGGACCGCGACTGGTCCGATCCCGGGCTCGACCTGGACGCCGTCGCGGCCCATGCCGGTTACTCGCGTTATCACTTCGTCCGGGCCTTCAAGGCCGCCTACGGGGAGTCGCCGGGCCAGTACCTCAGCCGCCGCCGGATCGAGCGGGCGGAGGAGCTGCTGCGCTCGGTGAACCTGTCGGTGACGGAGATCTGCATGGCGGTGGGCTTCACCAGCCTCGGCACCTTCTCCGCGCGCTTCAAGAAGCAGACCGGCACCAGCCCGAGCGACTACCGCAGGCAGCACGGCCGCAGGGCGGCGGCGATGATCCCCGGCTGCTACGCGATGCTCTTCACCGGCGGCTTCAAGGAGGCTCCTCCGGCGCCCGGGCGTCCGCCGGGCACGGGCCCTGAGGGCTCGCCCGGCGACGGGCCGGTGCCGGGCGGCGAAGAGCGCAACAACGGAGAAGCCCCCCGACAGCGGCGCTGAAAAGGTGAGACACAGCCGCGGGCACTGCCGCGGCGAGATCCCTGACCGTCGACAGATCCGGAGCTGACCGTGATCAAGAGTCTGGCCATCACCACCGTCTGGTCCACCGACCAGGAGCGCGACAAGAAGTTCTTCGTCGAGACCCTCGGCTTCACCGAGCGCATGGACATGGACATGGGCGAGATGCGCTGGGTCACCGTCAGCCCTCCCGGGCAGCCCGACGTGCAGCTCACCCTGATGCGCCCGGACGGCCCCGGCCTGGACCCGGAGTCGCGCGAGGCCATGACGACGCTGGTGAACAAGGGCGCGCTCGGGGCGGGCGTGTTCAGCACCGACGACTGCCACGCCACGTATGCCGAGCTGAAGGCGAAGGGCGTCGAGTTCCTTCAGGAGCCGCAGGAGCGCCCGTACGGCATCGAGGCTCTCTTCCGCGATCCGTCCGGCAACTGGTACTCGCTCACCCAGCAGCGGGAGAGCGAGGAGCTGGACATGAGCAAGCCCTGGAGCGGCTCCGTCGACGACGCACAGGGCGACGCCTAGGACGAGCCCGGGACGACGCCCGGGAAGGACAAGCCGACGGCGCCGCCGCGCCCGGGGGACCGGCGGCGCCGTCGAGGTCAGGTGAGTGGCAGCCGGTAGAAGCCGCCGTGCATCGGCTCGACGAGGCCGTCGGCCACCAGTCCGTCCAGGGCGCGCGCCCGCTGTACGGGGTCGTTCCAGACGCGGTCGAGGGTGGCCTGCGGCACGGGCGTCACCGCCTCGCGCAGCACCGCCAGCAGCTTCCCGCGCACCTGCCGGTCCGTCCCGGCATAGGTCTGGGTGCGGCGCGGCGGGTCCACGTGTTCGGGAGCACCCGCAAGCTGCCACGCACAGAGATGCGTGATCGGGCACCGCGAGCAGGAGGGGGCGCGAGCGGTGCACACCAGCGCCCCGAGTTCCATCGTCGCGGCCGCCCAGCGCGCCGCCGTCGTCTCGTCCTCGGGGAGCAGCGCGCGGGCGAGCTTGCGCTCGGCGGCGGTGGTGGCGTTCGGCGGGTACTGCCGGCCGCTGACCGAACGGGCGAAGACGCGGCGGACGTTGGTGTCCAGGACCGCGTGCCGCTGTCCGTATGCGAATGAGGCGACGGCCGCCGCCGTGTACTCGCCGACGCCGGGCAGCGCCAGGAGTTGCGGGTGTTCGCGCGGCACGTCGCCGCCGTGCCGTTCAGCTATGGCGGCCGCGGCACCGTGCAGGCGCAGAGCGCGCCGCGGGTAGCCGAGCCGCCCCCAGGCGCGCACGGCTTCGCCGGGCGGTTCGGCGGCGAGGTCGGCGGGGCGTGGCCAGCGGCTGAGCCACTGCTCGTACACCGGCAGCACCCGGTTCACGGGGGTCTGCTGCAGCATGAACTCGCTGACCATGACCCCCCACGCGCCCGCTTCGGGGCGGCGCCAGGGAAGGTCTCGGGCGTTCGCGTCGAACCAGTCGACGACGGGGGAGTGGAGGGCGCGGGCGGTCTGCTCGAAGGAGCCGGGGGTCTCTGCCGACTCGGCTCCGGGCTCGGGCTCGGGCGGAGCGGTCTCGGTGGTCGCAGTCATGGCAGGACCGATCCTGACACGGAGGCAGCCGCCCGAGAGACGCGACGCACAGGCGACGGGTGTGGTCATCTCATCCGTGACACCCCTGGTACGCGCCGCTGTCCCGGCGGGACGGGGAGTTGGAACGCGCGTGCGCGAAGTGGGCGGCGCGGTGGGCGAGATCGTGGCGCGCTGACGGCGGCAGCGGCCCCGTGCCGGATGCGGAGACTTCCTGAACGGAAGCCCTCCGGTGCTCGTGAAGGGTCGTCACATCAGCCTATGAGAGGTGTGTGTACAGGGTCTTCGCAATTCAGGTACGGATGATCCGCACGTTCATCATAAAAGTTGCCGCATCGTGCAACGGGTACCGGGCTTTGGGGCCCGCGTTGTCTCGTAAGGTTTGCGCGTGGGATCACTGCGTAATCCGATCGGCCCCCTCCCTTCCTCCATCTACTGGCGCCGAAGGGCAGTTGCTCTTGTCATCGTCGCGCTGCTGGTTCTGCTCGCGGTCTGGGCGCTCGGCCTGGGCGGCGGTGACAGTGGCAACCAGGGCAAGGGTGACGACGGCAAGCCGCCCGTCAGCACCATCACACCCGGGCCGACGGATTCCGGTCCCGCGATCACCGAACGCCCCGGCGGGCGCGACGAGTCCAACGAGGGCGCCGGCTCCCAGGGCGGCTCCGGAGGCGACGAAGGGGACGGCGGATCCGGTGGCGCGGATGACGGATCGTCGGGCGGCGGCTCGGGCTGGCGGCCCGGCGGCAGCGGCTCGTCGGCCACCACCGGCGGCGACAGCGCGGGCGGCGGCGGTTCCGGCTCGGGAGCGGGAGGCGGCTCGGGTGATTCCGGCGGCGGCGCGGCCGTACCGGCCGGGTCCAAGCTGCCGGCCTGCGGTTCCGGCGTCACGGTGACCCTACGCAGCGTGCACGAGGAGTACGAGCCGGGGGAGAAGCCCGAGTTCGAGCTGACGGTGAAGAACAAGCGCGGCACGCCCTGCAAGCTCGACCTGGGACGCAAGGAGTCGATCGTCACCGTCAAGAGCGCCGGCGGCAAGAAGATCTGGGAGTCCGACGACTGCGTACGCGATGAGAAGCCCGCGCTCTACCAGCTCTCCGGGAGCGGGACCTCCACCCACACCTTCGTCTGGTACCGCGAGCCCAGTGTGGCCAACTGCGGTACGCCGGCGAGCGATTCGGTGAAGCCCGGTGACTACGAGATCGAGGTCGACGTCAAGGGCGTGAAGGAGCTCGACGCCTCCTTCGAACTGAAATAGGGGCCGCTTCCCCTACGAGACCCGGCAGCAGGCGTGCGCGGGACGGCCGGGCGCCGGTGTGCGGCCGCCCGGCAGGTAACGTCCCCTCAGACGTACCGCTCCAGAATGCTGGACTCCGCGAGTCTGGAGAGTCCTTCCCGCACGGAGCGGGCCCGCGCCTCTCCGACTCCGTCGACAGTCTGCAGATCGTCCACGCTCGCCGCGAGCAGCTTCTGCAGACCGCCGAAGTGTTCGACCAGGCGCTCGATGACGGTGCCCGGCAGCCTCGGCACCTTCGCCAGCAGCCGGAATCCGCGGGGTGAGACGGCGGAGTCCAGCGTCTCGGGAGCCCCGCTGTAGCCCAGCGCCCGCGCCACCGTGGGCAGTTCGAGCAGCTCGGAGTGGGTGAGCCTGTCCAGTTCGCCGAGGGCCTCGCCGACCGTGCGGGAGCGGCGCCCGCTCGGCTCCGGCACGTAGTCGCGGGCCACCAGCTCGCGCTCCGGCTCGACTCCCGCGATCAACTCGTCGAGCTGGAGGGAGAGCAGCCGCCCGTCCGTGCCCAACTCCACGACGTATTCCGCGATCTCCGTCGCGATGCGGCGCACCATTTCGAGGCGCTGGGCCACGGCGGAGGCGTCGCGTACCGTCACCAGGTCCTCGATCTCCAGTGCGGAGAGCGTTCCCGCGACCTCGTCGAGCCGCAGCTTGTAGCGCTCCAGGGTGGCCAGGGCCTGGTTGGCGCGGGAGAGGATCGCCGCCGAGTCCTCCAGCACGCGCCGCTGCCCGTCCACGTAGAGCGCGATCAGTCGCATCGACTGGCTGACGGAGACCACCGGGTATCCCGTCTGGATGGAGATCCGCTGCGCGGTGCGGTGCCTGGTGCCGGTCTCCTCCGTGGGGATCGAGGCGTCCGGCACGAGCTGTACGCCGGCCCGCACGATCTTGGTGATGTCACGGTCGATGATCAGCGCGCCGTCCAGCTTGCACAGCTCGCGCAGCCGCGTCGCCGAGAAGTCCACATCGAGGACGAAGCCGCCGGTGCACAGCGGTTCGACGTTCCTGTCCATGCCGAGGAGGATGAGTCCGCCGGTGTTGCCTCGCAGGACCCGCTCAAGGCCGTCACGCAGGGCTGTACCGGGCGCCACCGCGCTCAGCGTGGCGCGCATCAGGCCCTCGGCACCGGATCCTCCCCCACCGGTCCTGCCGGGAGCTGCTGCCCGGTCATTGGCTGCCACGGCACTCCTTCGGTCGTTCGTGCGTACGGGCGGGACCGGGGCAAAGTCTACCGGCGGCGCGCGCCGCACCCTACTGCGCTGGCGGGGCGGCACCCTGCCGGAGTGTGCCGGACGCCTTGGACCGGGTGGGCAGCACGGCCAGCGCATCCCCGATGTCCGCGACCTCGCGCACGCGCATGCCCTCCGGGACCTTCCCGGGGTCGACCGGAACGAGGGCGTGTGTGAAGCCCAGACGGGCGGCCTCCGCGAGCCGGCGCTGCACGCCCGTGACGCGGCGCACCTCACCGGCGAGACCGACCTCGCCCACGGCGACGAGGTTCTTCGGGAGCGGGGTGTCACTCGCCGCGCTCGCCAGAGCCAGCGCGACGGCCAGGTCCGCGGCCGGTTCGGAGAGCTTCACGCCGCCGACGGTCGCGCTGTAGATGTCCCGCTTGCCGAGGGCGCTGATCCTGCCCCGCTGCTCCAGCACCGCGAGCATCATCGAGACGCGGGAGGTCTCCAGGCCAGAGGTCGTGCGCCGGGGGGAGGGGATCTGGCTGTCCACGGTGAGCGCCTGCACCTCCGCGACGAGGGGACGGCGGCCCTCCAGCGTCACCGTCAGGCAGGTGCCCGGTACCGGCTCGGCGCGCCGGGTCAGGAAGAGCCCTGAAGGGTCGGCGAGGCCCGTGATGCCCTCGTCGTGGAGCTCGAAGCAGCCGACCTCGTCGGTCGTCCCGTACCGGTTCTTCACGCCGCGCACCAGGCGCAGCCGCGCGTGACGGTCGCCCTCGAAGTGCAGGACGACGTCGACGAGATGCTCCAGGAGGCGCGGCCCGGCGATCGACCCGTCCTTGGTGACGTGGCCGACGAGCAGCGTGGACATGCCGCGCTCCTTGGAGGCGCGGATCAGGGCGGCGGCCACCTCGCGCACCTGTGCCACTCCGCCGGCGGCGCCGTCGATCTCGGGGGACGCGACGGTCTGGACGGAGTCCATGACCAGCAGGCTGGGCTTCACCTCGTCCAGGTGCGCGAGGACGGCGGACAGGTCGGTCTCCGCGGCGAGGTACAGGTGGTCGCCGATCGCCCCGATGCGGTCCGCGCGCAGCCGCACCTGGCCCGCCGACTCCTCACCCGTGACGTAAAGCGTGTGATGGGCCTCGTCGGACGCCTTGGCCGCGACGTCCAGCAGCAACGTCGACTTGCCCACGCCCGGCTCGCCCGCGACCAGGACCACCGCTCCGGGCACCAGCCCGCCGCCGAGCACCCGGTCCAGCTCCGGGACACCGGTGCCGCGCGCCGCGACCTGCGTGCTGTCGACCTGGCCGATGGGCAGGGCGGAGGCGGAGACGCGGCCGGGCGCCGTCGTGCGCGCGGCGGGAGCGCCGCCGACCTCGTCGACGGTGCCCCACGCGTGACACTCCGGGCAGCGGCCGAGCCACTTGGCCGTCTGCCAGCCGCACTCCGAACAGCGGTACGTGGGGCGGTCCTTGGCGGAGGGTTTGCGGGGAGCCATGGTCGTCACCGTAGACGGGGGCGCTGACAGCGCGGGCACCACCCGGGTTCCGCAGGCTGCTCGAACCTCCGGTGGTGACGTCGCGTACCGGCTCGGGCCAACCCTTCCGCGCTCTCCTGTCACGCTGCGTGTGCGGCGTCGGCCGCTTCCCGTGCCACCCGGTGTCACCCGTGCGTGTAAGGGCAGTTGGGCCCTTCGAGAGGAGGCACGTCCCCTTTCGTGGGAGATGGTCACCCGTAAGGATTAAACCTGGGCAACTGGGTCCGCAGCGGAAGCGCCGCCCGCCTACCGTCTCCGGGTGATGAGCAGCAGGCGCGACCACCCCACGCACACCACCGGTGCACACCGTGCGCATTCGGTGCGGCGGCCGAAGCAGCACCAGCGCTCCGGTGCGTCCAAGGTCTTCAGCAGAGCCGGCTCGTCCCCGAAGGCGGGGGCGAGCGGCAAGGCCGGTGCGGCCGCTTCGGCCGTCGCCGACGCGGCGGGCACCTCCGGCGCCGTGCGCACGGCGGGCACCTCCGCCGGCACGGTCGCGTGGCCCGAGGCCGAGGGGTCGGTCGGTCGGTCAGCCGGCGCCGGTGCGGCCTCAGTTGCGACGGCAACGGCAGAGGCGGCTCCGGAGGGCTGGTCGACCGACCCGGGGCTGGTCCGCTACGAGCCGTACCTGGACGGCCTGTTCACGTACTGCCTGTCGGTGATGTGCGAGCACGACGCGGCCATCAGCGCCGTCGGCGAAGCGCTCGTGATCGCCGAGCGGCAGCACGAGCGTGACCGCGCCCCCTCCCGCCGCGCCCTGCACCGGCCGTGGCTGTACGCGCTCGCCCGCTGGGTCTGCCTGCGTCGGCTGGCCGAGCAGAACAGCCGCGAGGGCAACCGCGGCACGGTGCCGGCCACCGCCGCGCATCTCACCGAGGCCGCTCGCACGCAGCGCCGCCGCGACCTGGCGGCCCTCGCATGGCCGGAGGCTGCCGGCACCACACCCGAGCAGCGTGAGGCGCTGGAACTGGCGGTGCGCCACGGCCTGCCCGCGCACGAAGTAGCCGCCGTGCTGTCGCTCAGCGCCGAGGCCGCGAGCGCGGTGCTCTCACAGGCGGCCTGCGAGGTGGAGCGCACCCGCGCCGCGCTCGCCGTCGTCAAGTCCGGTGGCTGCCCCGCCGTCTCGGGCCTCGCCGGTGAGGACCAGCTGCTGCTCGGCCCCGCCTTCCGGCGCGAACTCGTCAAGCACGTCGACGAGTGCCCGCACTGCCGCCGCGCCGCCGAGCGGGCCATGTCCGGCGTCGCGTGGCCGGGCACCGCGCCGGCGGGTACCGCGGTGCTGGCGGTGCTCGAGGCCCCGAGTCCGGCCGTGGAGGCTGCCGTGCTCGCCGTGCGGCGGGCGCGTCACAAGCACATCCCCCGGTTCGACAGGACGGGCTTCCCGGTGGAGGTGAAGGACCGTGGCGCGCGCCGCGACAAGCTGCGCTCCAGGGCCGTGACCACCACGGTCGTGGCCACGGTCATCGCCGCCCCCGTGCTCGCGCTGTGGGCGGCGTACCGGGGTGCTCCGCTGACCGGGGAGTCGGACGGCTCGTCCGTCTCGGCCGCCGGCCCCGACGAGGAATCGGCCCTGCGCGGGCAGCCGTTCGAGAACGCGGCGCAGGACGGTACGCGCGGGCACGACGGCCACCGGAAGCACGACAAGGGCGCCGACTCGCGCAAGAAGGACGGCAAGGACAAGGACGGCAAGGACAAGGACGGGGCCACCGAGGGCGCCGGCCGGCTGGCCGTCGACGCACGGCCCGTGGGCGGCGCGACGCTCATCAGGCTGACGGCGAGCGGGAGTTCACCCGTGCGCTGGTCGATGTCCGGTGACGCCTCATGGCTGGTCTTCAGCCGTACGAGCGGCGTGCTGCGACCCGGCGAGACCATCACGGTCCGGGTCGGTGTCCTGCGGAGCCGGGAGCCCGCGGGCGCCTGGTCCGCGCACATCCGGGTCGCACCGTCCGGTGCTGTCGTCACGATCCAGGGACGAGGTTCCGGATCGACCTCACCGAAGCCGCCGTCGAACCACCCGACTCCGACGCCGTCCGACGATCCCACTCCGACGCCGTCAGAGGATCCGACGACTCCGCCGCCGTCGGATCCCCCGTCCTCCGGCGACCCGAGTTCGTCCCCCCGCTGACGCGGGCAGCGGCCCCGGCCGGTCGACACAGCCGACCGGCCGGGGCCACCGCCCTCGTTCAGTTCCGCGTCGGCCGCGGGTCGGCCGGGTGCGGAGCCAGCAGCGGCAGCGGCGAGAACCGCGACCCCGGACGGGAAGCCGCACCGCCGTTGCCGTCGGCACCGAGCCGCTGTTCGCACAGCTCGGCGAGGGCCTCATAGCCCGCCTCTCCCATCAACTCCGTCAACTCCGGCTTGTACGACACAAATACGGGGTCACCGGCCCCGTGCGCGGAGGGTGCCGAGGTGCACCACCAGTGGAGGTCGTGCCCTCCCGGACCCCAACCCCGCCTGTCGTACTCGCCGATCGAGACGACCAGCACCTGCTCGCCGTCGGCTTGCTCGACCCACTCGAAGGTCCTGCGGATGGGCAGCTGCCAGCACACGTCCGGCTTCGTCTCCAGCGGTTCCCGGCCCTCCCGCAGCGCCAGCTTGTGCAGGGCACAGCCCTGACCGCCGGCGAACCCGGGCCGGTTGTTGAAGATGCACGCCCCATCCCAGCGGCGCGTCTGCCGCTCCCCGTCGTTCTCGTCGTTCTCCACCCAGCCGGACTCGGTGCCCACGTCGTGGAACTGCCATGTCTCGGGCGTCAGTCGCGCCACGTGCGCGGCGACGCGCTCCTCGTCCTCCTCGTCGGAGAAGTGCGCGCCCAGCGTGCAGCAGCCGTCGTCCGCCCGGCCGGGCCTGATGCCCTGACAGCCCTGCCCGAAGACGCACTGCCACCGCGAGGTGAGCCACGTCAGGTCGCAGCGGAAGAGCTGTTCGTCGTCGGCGGGGTCGGGGAACTCCACCCAGGCCCGCGGGAAGTCCAGGCCGGTCTCCTCGGACCGGGGGCCGGCGCCGTCCCGGCCCTGCGCTTCCTCGTCCACCGCACTGCTCCCGCCGGCCCGCTGCTGTGCGATCTGTGCCTCCTGGTGGCCCTGTGCCTCTTGAGCTCCCTGGGCCTGTTGTCCCGGCTGCCCCGGCTTTACCTGTCCGCCCTGCTTCCGGCGCTTCGCCGCTTTCGTCTTACCCACGTGCCCCAGCGTAGCCGTGGCGGCGCCCGATACGGCTAGCGTGACCGTATGAGACTCGGTGTCCTCGACGTGGGCTCGAACACGGTCCACCTGCTCGTCGTAGACGCGCACTCCGGCGCGCGACCCCTTCCCGCCTATTCCCACAAGGCAGAGCTCAGACTCGCCGAACTCCTCGACGGGGAGGGCGCGATCAACTCCGACGGCATCGACCGCCTCGCCGCCACCGTCGCCGAGGCACTTCAAGTCGCCGAGGACCAGGGCGTCGAGGACCTTCTCCCTTTCGCCACCTCCGCCGTGCGCGAGGCGGCCAACGCGGAGCACGTACTCGCACGCGTCGCCGAGGAGACCGGCGTCAAGCTGGAGGTGCTCACGGGCGAGGACGAGGCGCGGCTCACCTTCCTCGCCTCGCGTCGCTGGTTCGGCTGGTCCGTGGGCCGGCTGCTGCTCCTCGACATCGGCGGAGGCTCGCTGGAGATCGCCTTCGGGCAGGACGAGGAGCCGGACGTCGCCGTCTCGCTGCCCCTCGGCGCCGGCAGGCTCACCAGCGGCTGGCTGCCCGGTGATCCGCCCGACACGGAGGCGCTGCGGTCGCTGCGCCGCCACGTACGGACCGAAATCGCCCGCGTCGTCGGCGAGTTCACCCGCTTCAACTCCCCGGACCACGCGGTGGGCACGTCCAAGACGTTCAAGCAGCTCGCCCGCATCGCCGGTGCGGCACGAAGCTCCGAAGGCCCGTACGTCGAACGGCGGTTGAGCCGCGCCGGGCTGGAGGAATGGGTCCCGCGCCTGGAAGCCATGACCGTCGAGGAACGTGCGGAACTGCCGGGGGTCTCGGAGGGCAGGGCTCGCCAACTCCTCGCCGGCGCCATGGTCGCGGAGGCCGCGATGGATCTCTTCCGCGTCGACGAGGTCGAGATCTGCCCCTGGGCGCTGCGCGAGGGCGTGATCCTGCGCCGCCTCGACCACCTGCGCGGCTCGTGAGATCCCTCACGGCAGCGGGGGCCGTACGCGCGCTGCCGCGGCCCCCATGGGGCGTCGCGGCAGCGTCGTGACCAGCGGGACGATCAACGGGTGCACCGCGGCGGGGTGGCCTTCCGCTCCCAGGTTGATCATCCAGCCGGAGCCTTAGGCTGTCTGCTGTGGTTCAACCTGCTGCGCGCGTCCCCGATGTGAAGGTCGCCCTGTCCACGGCCTCCGTCTATCCGGAGTCGACGGCGACGGCCTTCGAGATCGCCGCACGCCTCGGCTACGACGGAGTCGAGGTCATGGTGTGGACGGACCCGGTGAGCCAGGACATCGAGGCACTGCGCCGCCTTTCCGACTTCCACGGCGTGCCCGTGCTCGCCGTACATGCCCCCTGTCTGCTGATCACGCAGCGCGTGTGGTCCACGGATCCCTGGGTGAAGCTCCAGCGTGCGCGGTACGCGGCCGAGCGGCTCGGTGCGTCGACGGTCGTCGTGCACCCGCCCTTCCGTTGGCAGCGCAACTACGCGCGCGACTTCGTCAGCGGAGTGTGGCGGATGGCAGGCGAGACCGACGTGCGCTTCGCCGTCGAGAACATGTTCCCGTGGCGCTACCGCGACCGCGAGATGCTGGCCTACGCGCCCGACTGGGACCCGACCCAGGACGACTACCGGCACTTCACGATCGACCTCTCGCACACTGCGACGTCCCGCACCGACACCCTTGCCATGCTTGACCGCATGGGTGACAGGCTCGGGCACGTGCACATCGCGGACGGCACCGGATCCAACAAGGACGAGCACCTGGTCCCCGGGCGCGGCACGCAGCCGTGCGCGGAGATGCTGGAGCGGCTCGGTGCGACCGGCTTCGACGGCCACGTGGTCGTCGAGGTCAACACCCGTCGCGCGATGTCCGCGGCCGAGCGGGAGACCGACCTCGCCGAGGCACTCGCGTACACGCGGCTCCACCTGGCGTCGGCGGCCGTCGGGGGCGCGTCCCCGCAAGGCCAGCGGTGAGCGCGAACGGGCCGGTACGCAGACGCGGCCGCCCCGCGTCGGCGGAGAAGGGCGCCGGAGAGCCGGCAAGCCGGGACCGCATCCTCAGCTCGGCACGTACGGAGTTCGCGGAGCGCGGCTACGACAAGGCGTCGATCCGGGCGATCGCGCGCGGCGCGGGCGTGGACTCCGCCCTCGTGCACCACTACTTCGGCACCAAGGAGCAGGTCTTCTCCGCCGCCGTGCAGGGAGCGATGGCGCCCGCCATGCAGATGCCCGACTTGCTGCTCTCGGGCAGTCCCGAGGAGTGGGGCGAGCAAATCGTCGGCTACATCTTCGGCATCTGGGAGGACGCGGCCACCCGTGAACCCCTGCTCGCCATCATGCGCTCCGCGCTCACCAATGAGACGGCAGCGTCGATCTTCCGTGGCCTCATGACCCGCAACCTGCTGGAGCGGGTCGCAGGCGCCCTGGACGCGCCCGATGCGGCACTGAGGCTGGAGCTGGCGATGGCGCAGCTGGTCGGCACCGCGATGCTGCGTTATGTGATCAAGGTGGAGCCGATCGCGTCAGTGCCGCCCGAGGAGCTGATCCCCCGGCTCGCGCCCGTCGTGCAGCGGCATCTCACCGGCTGAGCCCCGGCGGGGGCAGGCCGCCGGCGGCCGTGCGGCCGCCCTGGACGGCAGGTCTCAGCATGTGATCCCGAGGTCCGGATCGCGGGCGTGTGGGCGTATCCTCGGGCGCTACCGAATGTGCGAGCTGCCGCCCCGCAGGCGAGGCGAACGCAGGCGCCGGGCGGCGCGCACCGGAGACATCGCGCGTCACCGGAAGGCGCACGCACCGTACGAGGGAGTTCCACCATGCCCGAGCTGAGGTCCCGCACCGTCACACACGGCCGCAACATGGCGGGTGCCCGAGCCCTCATGCAGGCCTCGGGCGTAGCGCGCGAGGACTTCGGCAAGCCGATCATCGCGGTCTCCAACAGCTTCACCGAGTTCGTCCCCGGGCACACGCACCTTCAGCCCGTGGGCAGGATCGTGAGCGACGCGATCAAGGCGGCGGGCGGCATCCCGCGCGAGTTCAACACCATCGCCGTGGACGACGGCATCGCCATGGGCCACGGCGGCATGCTCTACTCCCTGCCCTCCCGCGACCTGATCGCCGACTCGGTGGAGTACATGACGGAGGCGCACTGCGCCGACGCCCTGATCTGCATCTCCAACTGCGACAAGATCACGCCCGGGATGCTCAACGCCGCGATGCGGCTCAACATCCCGACCGTCTTCGTCTCCGGCGGCCCCATGGAGTCCGGCACGGCGACCCTCGTCAACGGCACGGTCCGCAAGCTCGACCTGATCAGTGCCATCTCCGAGTCCGCCAATGAGAGCGTCTCGGACGAGGACATGCGCCGCATCGAGGACAGCGCCTGTCCCACCTGCGGCTCCTGTTCCGGCATGTTCACCGCCAACTCGATGAACTGCCTCACCGAGGCCATGGGCCTCTCCCTGCCGGGCAACGGCTCCGTCCTCGCCACGCACACCGCCCGCAAGGCGCTGTACGAGGACGCTGGCGCCGCCGTCGTCGAGCTGGCCAAGCGCTACTACGAGCAGGACGACGAGACGGTGCTGCCCCGGAGCATCGGCAGCCGTGCCGCCTTCGAGAACGCCATGGCGCTCGACATCGCCATGGGCGGCTCCACCAACACGATCCTGCACCTGCTGGCCGCCGCCCAGGAGGCCGAGCTCGACTTCACGATGGCGGACATCGACCGGCTCTCCCGCTCACTGCCCTGCCTGACCAAGGTCGCGCCGAACGGCACGTACTACATGGAGGACGTGCACCGCGCCGGAGGCATCCCCGCCATCCTCGGCGAGCTCTACCGCGCGGGCAGGCTCAACGAAGACGTGCACAGCGTGCACTCCCCGTCGCTGGCCGACTGGCTCAAGAGCTGGGACATCCGCGGCGGCTCGCCCTCCGCGAAGGCCACGGAACTCTTCCACGCGGCGCCCGGCTGTGTCCGTTCCGCCTCGGCCTTCTCGCAGTCCGAGCGCTGGGACTCCCTCGACACCGACGCCGCGGGCGGCTGCATCCGCGACATCGATCACGCCTACTCCCAGCAGGGCGGGCTCGCCGTGCTCTACGGCAACCTCGCCGAGAACGGCTGCGTCGTGAAGACGGCGGGCGTCGACGAGTCGATCCTCACCTTCACCGGCCCGGCCGTGGTCTGCGAGTCGCAGGAGCAGGCCGTCGAGGCCATCCTCGCCAAGCAGGTCAAGGAGGGCGACGTCGTCGTCATCCGCTACGAGGGCCCCAAGGGCGGCCCCGGCATGCAGGAGATGCTCTACCCGACGTCGTTCCTCAAGGGACGCGGGCTCGGCAAGGCATGCGCGCTCATCACCGACGGCCGCTTCTCGGGCGGCACTTCGGGCCTGTCCATCGGCCACGTCTCGCCGGAGGCGGCGGGCGGCGGCACGATCGCGCTCGTCGAGACCGACGACGAGATCGTCATCGACATCCCGAACCGCACCATGAGGCTGAACGTCCCGGACGAGGAACTCGCCGCGCGCCGCGAGGCACTGAACGGCCGGTACGCGCCCCGCGACCGCGACCGCAAGGTGTCCACGGCGCTGCGCGCCTACGCGGTCATGGCCACCAGCGCAGACAAGGGCGCGGTGCGCGACCTGACTCAGCTCGGCGGCTAGCCCGCAACCGGCCCGGCCGTCCGTCCGGCTTGGGCCGTGCGGGACCCCTACGGGTCCGCCGTACGGACCCTTCCGGGTGCTGCTGACGGCGGCACCCGGAACCGCCTCGGGGAGAACCCTGAACGGCCCCCGATGTCCGCGGTGGCGTCCTTCCCGGCCCGCCTGCTCTGTGCGCATCATCAAGTGCGCACATTCCCGCAGGAGTCGGAGAAAGAGGCAGCGAAGTGAGTGAGCAAGCAGTCGGCCTCGCGGTCGCCGATCCTGCCGGAGTCTGGGCAGCGGCCATCGGGACCGCGGGCGTCTTCGTCCTGCTGATCGTGCTCGTATGGCAGATCGCCGCGACCTGGCGCGCCCGCATGCTCGCGGCGCGCGAGGAGCAGTACAAGGAACTCGCCCGCAAGTACGCGGAACTCCTCGAGGACAACGTCGAGTTGCACCGTCGCAGCATCGAGGAGCTGACGACGGCCCGGCGTGCCATCGACTCGCTGGACCGGAAGATGATGCGCGAGGTCGAGTGACCGCCGGCCGCCCGTCACCCGAGTCGTCCGTCACCCGAGTCGTCCGTCACCCGGGTGCCGCCGACCCTCCCGAGCCCCCGGAGCCTGAGGGCCCCTGAGCTGCCGGTGAGAGCGAAGGCGCAGCCCCCGCACGGGAGTTGTGTTCCTCCTCCCACGCCGCCAGTGCCATCCCGCACGCGTGGTCGACGTGCCGCAGCCCTGCCAGATTGAGCTCGACGTTCCGGTCCGCGGGCAGGGCCTCCAGCTGGTCCAGCAGCTTGGGCAGCCGCAGGAACGTCGCGTTGCCCAGCACCCGTACGCGCAGCGCCTGATCCGGGCCGGCGTCCTCCGTCTCGACCTGCACGTGCGAGATCTCCCACGCGGTCTTGACCACCGCCAGCAGCAGCCCGGCCAGCACGCCCTCGAACAGGTTCGTGCCCACGATCGCGAAGGCGGTCACCGCCAGCACCACCGCCTCCGCACGGTGCTCCCGCCACAGCGGCACGAACTGCCGTACGGGAATGAGTTTCCAGCCCGCGTGCACCAGCACCGCCGCCAGCGTGGCCACCGGAATCATTCCCAGCGCCCCCGGCAGCGCGGCCACGAAGAGCAGCAGCCACACCCCGTGCAGCACACGCGAGAGCTTGGTCCGCGCACCCGCGGCGACGTTCGCGGAGCTGCGCACGATGACTGCGGTCATCGGCAGCGCGCCCAGCGCACCGCACACCGCGTTGCCCGCGCCCTGCGCCATCAGCTCCTTGTCGTAGTCCGTACGGGGACCGTCGTGCAGCCGGTCCACGGCAGCAGCGCTGAAGAGCGACTCGGCCGACGCGATGAGCGTGAAGGCCAGCACCGTCGCGGCCACCCCGACCGACAGCAGCGCCCCGAAGTCCTGTGCACCGGGCGGCTGTACGGCCTCCAGCACGCCCTGCACCCGTACGCGCGCGACCGGAAGGTCGAAGGCGGCAGTCGCCGCGGTCGCGAGCCCGACGGCGGCCAGCGGCGCGGGCAGGACCTTCGCGGCGCGCCTCCACCTGGGCCACAGGACGAGGACGGCGATGGTCCCCGCTCCCAAGAGGGCCGCCGTCGGTGCGATGCCGCCGCCGAGCAGGTCGCCACCGAGCCCCGGCAGCCCCATGATCTTCGCGGGACCGCCGGCGGGCGCCTTCGCGTCGGCCATCGCGTAGACCTGGCCCGCGATCAGCACCATGCCGATCCCCGCGAGCATGCCCTGCACGACGGCGACGGAGATCGCCCGGAACCACCTGCCCAGGCGCAGCGCGCCCATGAGCAGCTGAAGCAGTCCGGCACACAGCACCAGCACGCCGAGAACGGCGAGGCCGTAAGCCTGCACGGCCTCGTACACGAGCACGGTCAGGCCTGCCGCGGGCCCGCTCACCTGGAGGCTGCTGCCGGGCAGCAGCCCGACAACGAGGCCGCCCACGATTCCGGTGACCAGGCCGAGTTCGGCCGGGACGCCTGACGCGACGGCGATGCCGACACACAACGGCAGTGCGACGAGGAAGACGACGAGGGACGCGGTGACATCGGCCCGGAGGGTCTCGCGGGCCTTGAATTTCACAGGCATGGGGCATCTCCAGCCCGCCCGCCTGTCCACGCCGCATGGCGCGGCGGGACACGGCGCGACGGGTCGCTGCAGGGTTCGCTGAACGAAAAGGGAGCGGAGGGATCGTGCGGGGCGGGCGCCGGGTCCGGCCGGCACGTCCGGTCCGCACGGATGAACGCGGGTACGTTCCAACGATCAGCAGCGGAAGGTCTGGTGGAGCAGGGGCCGGTCGACCGCGCGGCCACGCGCGGCGCCATCACGTTCAGTGACCGACGCCGCCCGTCGCTGCGACCCGATCGCCTGGACATCGCAGTCGCACACGCGTCCGGGGGTCCCCCTCGGTGCCTGGACGCTGGTCGAGCGGCGCGGTCCGTGCCTCGGTTTGCAGTCGTCCTCGGCCGTGCCGGTGTGCTCGTACGGAACCGCCGAGTACGCGGCAGCTGCCGTCGCCGGTCGCATTCCCTGCGCAATGGCCTGCGCGGACACGCATTCCGCGCCCAGAAGGGCGGCGAGCATCAGGACCATGGCGCTGACGAAGGCCCGTACGCCGCTGCGTGTGCTCGCCGGCATCAAGCCTCCCTCGATCCGCCCGACCGCTTGTTGACAGAGGGTTTCATTGTGTCAACCAGGCTGTGCGCGTTTGCAAGTCGGCACAGGCACTCTGCGTGAAAAGCGACGGGCGGATGGCTGTAACCCGTCCCCGTTCCGGTCCGGTGTCATACGTGCGTGCGAGTGCGGTTGTCATCGGCGCTTGACGCAGGCCAGGAGTGCGCCACACAATTCATCACATGATGAATAAGCGTCCTCCGGGACCGGCAGCACGTGAATCCCAGGGGTCGGGACGCCCGGCGATCCACGCGGCCGGCCTCAGCGTCGTCCGAGGCGGCCGTACGGTCGTCGACGACCTCACCTTCGACGTCCCCGCGGGCAGCGTCACCGGCCTGCTCGGCCCGTCCGGCTGCGGCAAGTCCACGCTCATGCGCGCTCTGGTCGGCACCCAGGCCAAGGTCACCGGCACCCTCGACGTGCTCGGCCGCCCGGCCGGATCGGCGCCCCTGCGCGCCCGCGTCGGCTACGTCACCCAGGACCCCTCGGTCTACGGCGACCTGACCGCACGCCAGAACCTCGACTACTACGCGGCCGTCCTCGGGATCCCCCGCCGGGAGCGCTCCGGGACGGTGGACCGGGCCCTGAACGACGTGGACCTCACCTCCCACGCCGACTCACTCACCGGGAACCTCTCCGGCGGCCAGCACTCCCGCGTCTCCCTCGCCGTCGCCCTGCTCGGCACGCCCGAGCTGCTCGTACTCGACGAGCCCACGGTCGGCCTCGACCCCGTACTCCGCCGCGACCTGTGGAACCTCTTCCACCGCCTCGCCGCGGAGCGCGGCACCACCCTCCTCATCTCCTCGCACGTCATGGACGAGGCGGACCGCTGCCAGAACCTGCTGCTCATGCGTTCCGGCCGGCTTCTGGCCGCCGACTCCCCGGCCGCCCTCCGCGCCCGTACGCACACGGACTCGGTCGAAGGCGCCTTCCTGCACCTGGTGGACGAGGCCCGCCGGGCCGAGACCGCCGGGTCCTGAACCCTGCACGCAGCACGGCACACCCGTGCACCCTGCCCCCGAACTGCTGGCCCCTGACCCGCGGAGAACAGCCATGAAGCCGGCCCGAACCCTCGCCACCGCCCGGCGCGTACTGCGCCAGCTCGGCCACGACCACCGCACGATCGGCCTGCTGCTGTTCGTGCCCGTCCTGCTCCTCGTCCTCCTGTACTACGTCTTCGACGCCGACCGGCGCGCCTTCGACTCCATCGGCGCATCCCTGCTCGGCATCTTCCCGCTGGTGACGATGTTCCTGGTGACGTCCATCGCCACCCTTCGCGAACGCACCTCGGGAACCCTGGAGCGGCTGCTGTCGATGCCGCTCGGGAAGGGGGACCTGATCGCCGGCTACGCGCTCGCGTTCGGAGTTCTCGCCGTCGTGCAGGCATCCATCGCCACGACTGTGGCCGTGTGGCTCCTCGACCTCGACTTCGCGGGCTCACCGGGCATGCTGCTGCTGATCGCCCTGCTGGACGCGATCCTCGGCACCGCCCTCGGGCTCTTCGTGAGCGCCTTCGCCTCGTCGGAGTTCCAGGTCGTGCAGTTCATGCCGGCGATCATCTTTCCGCAGATCCTGCTGTGCGGCCTCTTCGCGCCGCGCGACAGTATGCAGCCGGTCCTCGAGTACATCTCCAACGTCCTGCCCATGTCGTACGCCGTCGACGGCATGAACGAGGTGCTCCAGCACTCCGATCCCACCGGCGACTTCGTTCGGGACGGGGTAATCGTCGCGGGCTCGGCCCTCCTCGTCCTCTTCGTGGGCGCGGCGACCCTGCGGCGACGCACGCCATGACCGTGCGGCCGCGGCGCATCCACCAACCGGACGGATGCGCCGCGGCCCGTGCGCCGGTGCGAGGATGAAGACAGCACGTGTACGCACTGGACGAGGTGAACCACCCGATGACCCAGAAAGTCGCCGTCCTCGGCACCGGCAAGATCGGTGAGGCCCTGCTCTCGGGGATGCTCAGGGGCGGCTGGTCACCGTCCCACCTCCTGGTCACCGCGCGCCGCCCCGAGCGGGCCCGGGAACTGCGCGACCGGCACGGGGTGGAGGCTGTCAGCAACACCGAGGCCGCCAAGCACGCGGACACCCTCATCCTCACGGTCAAGCCGCAGGACATGCACACGCTGCTGGACGAACTGGCTCCGCACACCCCCGCCGAACGCCTCGTCATCAGCGGCGCCGCCGGTCTTCCCACTTCGCTCTTCGAGGAGCGGCTCCAGCCCGGTACCCCGGTCGTCCGCGTGATGACCAACACCCCCGCACTCGTGGACGAGGCGATGTCGGTGGTCTCAGCCGGCAGCCACGCCACCGAGGCCCATCTCGCCCTCACCGAGGAGATCTTCAACGGAGTCGGCAAGACGCTGCGCGTCCCGGAGTCCCAGCAGGACGCGGCAACCGCGCTCTCGGGCTCCGGTCCGGCGTACTTCTACTTCCTCGTCGAGGCGATGACGGACGCGGGGATCCTCCTGGGGCTGCCGCGTGACAAGGCCCACGACCTGATCGTCCAGGCCGCCATCGGCGCCGCGGCGATGCTCCGCGACAGCGGCGACCACCCGGTGACCCTGCGGGAGAACGTCACTTCGCCGGCCGGCACCACCATCAACGCCATCCGCGAACTCGAGAACCACCGTGTGCGCGCCGCCGTGCTGGACGCCCTCGAGGCGGCACGCGACCGCAGCCGCGAACTGGCCGCCGGCAAGCGCTGATTGACCTCCACGTGCCTTTACCCGGAGCGGTTTTGGGGGGCGTTCGCACGTGGTGTAAGCTCCAACAGTTGCCGGTCAGCCGCAATGGCTCCGCCGGTGACACTCCCGCCGTCCGACGGCAACCACTGATGGTGTGATCCCCCTTAACGCGGGGCTGTTTTTCGTGTGCCTGTGTGTGCGGAAATCAGTTCGGTGTGGGTTGTGAGGCGTCTCGATTTTGAGGTGCCGGGGGAGTTCCTCTACTGTGGCGGCCGCGTCGGAAGACGGCCCCTCCCGGCAGGGGAATCAGAGAGGGAAATCCGGTCCGTTCGGAACGGGAATTCAGATCTGATAGTGTCGGGATCACCGAGAGGGAAGCGCCCGGAGTGGCCCGTGAGGGTTGTGATGGAAGCGTCCGTTCTTTGAGAACTCAACAGCGTGCCAAAAGTCAACGCCAGATATGTTGATACCCCGCATCCCCGGGTTTTTTGGGGGTGTGGATTTCTTTGATGACAGCGAGGACGCTGTGCACGACGGGGATTATTCCTCCTGGTTGTGCCGCTCTTTGTGGTCTGTCTTTTTGAAGGCATTCACGGAGAGTTTGATCCTGGCTCAGGACGAACGCTGGCGGCGTGCTTAACACATGCAAGTCGAACGATGAAGCCCTTTCGGGGGTGGATTAGTGGCGAACGGGTGAGTA
>NZ_AUEV01000023.1:0-68856 GCF_000426165.1 Streptomyces sp. TAA486
TCGGCTGGGGAGGTGACCCGGCAGTTCGGGACCACGCGGCTGAGTTGTTCGGCGACGGTTCTGTCGAAGACCGTTACCACCAATGGGACGTTGGGCCGAATGTGCTCGGTCGTCAGTGCGTAGCGCAGGGACTCGACGTCGTCGTCGAGCAGGACCGCGACTCCCGCGACTTCTCCGTCCAGCGCACCGCGCAGTTCCTCGTCCGTGGGCCGGCCGAGATGGCATACACGGTGTCCGGCCGACTGCAGCGAACCGCACACCCTGCGCGCCATGTCGGCGCCGATCACCACGAAGTACCGTCCGGATGCCCCGTGTTCGCCACCGCCGTCATCCCGGTCGCGGGGTCTGTCGTCGACTAGCGCGCTGCCGCGCTCGTCTTCACGGGGGTGCTCAGAGAGAGAAGACACAGTCATCGGACCGGTAGGGGTCGCAGTTGAGGCAACGGAAGTCGCTGCAGCCGCCGCATCTGATCAGCAACTGGCCGCAGTGGCAACGGAGATGGAGCGGACGCGGCGAAGGGAGCGGCTCAGGCGGTGTTGCGCCGCCAGACCTCTCGATGCTCATGGTGTCCCTCTCGTGATGGATCGTCGGAGAGCCCCGGTGCGTGGTCGGTCCGGCACGGCCGAGCCACCACCGGGGGGCTGGGGGAGGGAAGGTTTGATTCCGAGGCGTACCCCGGGCAGTCCGCCCGATGGGGCGGCCCTCCAAGGGGTCTATGAGTACAGCCACCCACTCCGGTGACGGCGCCCGCTGGGCACGCCGACCCGCACATGTGGGAAGCGGGGCGCCGGGGATTGCCCGGCGACGAAAAGCACGTGCCCAGACGCTAGGAGTGCCACCGGTTCAGCACCATGAACAGATGTCACACCCCGCGGGCCCGTGTTCATACAAGTGCTCAACACCGGAAAATCGTCACTATGACCCACGGGCGGGCGCACAGTTGGAATGAGTCCGTCGCCGCTGCAGCCGAACTGGCTGAAACTCCGTCTGAGGGCCCCAGACGAAGAAGAGCCTTGGACACGAAGAGCGAAGCGGCCGATTCCAAGAACGGAGCCGGCCCCTCGGGGGCATAGATGAGGGGGAACTGATCACCAGTACCTATTCGGCGTCGGTTTGCGTGACAGCCTGCGGAGGCTGGGCGGAGGGCACGAGACTCGAACCAGTGAGGGGCTGAACCCAACACGCTTTCCAAGTCTGTTCGTACTGCTCGGAGCCGCGTACGACCTCGTTGACCAGGGTTAGCAACCGTGCTTGAGCTGCGGCGGAAGCGTCTCTTCGTACGTTCGTGAACGGCGATGCTCGCCGAGAAGGCCTCCGACCTGATTCTCGGCAACACCCCCTCGCTCCAGCGACGATAGGGAATCACCGCTGGAGTACTAGCTGGTGCCGGCGACGGCGGCGCCCACGGTGGCGGCGCCCACGACGGCGACGAGTTCGTACTGCATTGCCTCAAGGGCCCTACGTACTGCGGGAGCGGCCCAGTTGTCATGTGCCAGCTTCGCCGTGCGCCGTTCGACGTCCCGGGCCGGGACCCCGGGGAAGGCGCACTCGTACATACCAGCAGCACTCAGCACAACCGCCAAGCCGACGGTGCGTTCATCCGGTGTCTCGCCCCGTAGCACCACACCGGCCAACCGATCCCGGAGCGCGACCTCTAGGGAGCTGTCGAGCGTGGGGTAGCGACGTGTGGTGAACAGCCCCAGCGTCCTGCTCACCTCCTCGCCCACTGTCCCCCTTTCCCGAAGCCGGTCCAGTGCCTTACCGCGAACGCTCTTACGGAGCTCACGCACCCAGCTCTGCGCGGTGGCCGGCTTCTCGCGTGCGGCCAGCACCGCAAGCACGTCGTCCAGTACGGCAGAGCCCACAGGTGTCCGGTCGGCTACGACGACCTTGTGGTCGTCCACGTCGAGCCGCCCTGCCAAGGCCAGTTCAAGGAGGACAGCTCCGGCGGCGGCGCAATCTGTCCGCCACGGCTCCGGAAAGCGCCCCCGAGCGTCAATGGAGAGCAGAACTACCTGCTCATCGAGCGTCATTTGCATACCCACAACACTCCCACACGGCTGGCGGCCTAATGGAGGCCCGATGCTGCCGCATGCGAGGCAGCAAGATGACACCGAAACCCCTTCGTTCGGAGATTGACGCATGCCATCGTATGTGATGTCGGAAGCGAGCAGCCGAGGAATCCAATCACCATTCTGATGACGGGATTCCGTGATTTCCGCGCACTCGGCTCCCGAGTCCGGTGCCATACGAGAAGCCACGAAAGTACGAGAAAGAAGGAGACACATCCATGCTGCTTGAGAAGGTCAACAACAGTCACCTGCTGGACACCGTACTGACGGATGCCGCGAACGCGGAGGACCTGTCGCCGGCCGAGCCCGTCCTGTCCACCCCGGCTGCCGTTGCCGGGGGAGCCCTGGTCACCGCGGGTGCGTTCGGAGCCGGCGTCGGGCTCGGGGTCACCCAGGCCCAGGCCGGCTGACAACCGCCACATCGGCGCCCCAAGCAGAATCAAACCGTCGCTCAAGGAGTAAACGTGACTGCAGTCTCCACCAAGGTCAACGCAAGCCAGGAACTCAACGGCGTCTCGATACACGCCGGTGAGAACGAGTGGAACGGCCGGATGTCTCCGGTCCTCGCCACTCCTGCCGCGGTCGGCGCCGGGCTTGCCGGCGCAGCCGCCATTGCCGGTGCGGCAGCCGGCGGCATTGCGGTCGGAAACGCCGCCGGGCAGGCCGCGGGCGGCTGACTCACGCCGCCCGATGCCGCCTCTCGATAACCACCTGCCACCCACGCCGGTGAGAGGCGGCACATAATTCCTATGGCCGGGGAAGGGAAAGGGAAAAGCAACGATGAACATCTCCTCTGCAGCACGGAGATCAATCTCCTCCCCGGTCATAGGCCGGGAGCGCGCACTGACGACCGCGGAACAGCTCAGCGCGACCGCATATCTCATGAGCAGTCTGGAAATACTGGCAGCCGAACGCGACCGCCAGAAAGGCGGATTGAACAACTGGGATCTGGCCCGGGACAATTACACATGGGCACCGCCGAAGGTGCGCGCGTCGCTCGATTTCCTCGCCAGGCCGGACGTCACCCGGTGGATCCACGGGGCCCGCGCACTTGCCAGCGCCTCGCTGCTCGTACCGGGCACCAGTCGGCACCACCGCGCTGCCGCGAACGGCTTCCTCGCGCTCACCTCGGTCGCCACCTACCCGAGGCACCACTACGGCACCGACGGATCGGATCAGCTCTCCTTCCTCGTGCAGTCCGCGGCCATGATCGCCCGACTCGGCCAGCGGCAGCCCGCACTCGTCGACAGCTGCCTGTGGTACGTGGCGCTCCAGGCCACGCTCTCGTACGCCACATCGGGCTATGTGAAGATCGCCAGCCCCGTCTGGCGCTCCGGCGAGGCCCTGCCGGGCATCATGCGCACCGAGACCTACGGTGACGGCAAGGTCTACGACCTGATGAAGCGCTATCCCAAGGCATCCCGGAAGCTGGCGCACGCGGTACTCGCCATGGAGTGCGCCTTCCCCGCGGTATTCCTCGCCAAGGGACGGCTCACCCCGGCGATGCTCGCCGGACTCGGCTCGTTCCACGTGGTCAACGCCCGGGTGATGGGTCTGAGCCGTTTCGTGTGGGCCTTCCTGGCGACCTATCCCGCGATCCTCTATGTCACCCAGAGCCGTGTCACCCAGAGCCGTGGGTTCACGAAGCCCGGCGGAGGCGGACGATGACCGCAACCACGAGGATCACGATGCATCCCCGCAACGATGCGCTCCCTCGCATCGCCGGCGGCCTGCTGAGCGCCGTCGTCGCGACCGGGCTGACCGTCCAGCAGCTTCGCCACCGCAGGGTGCTGCGAGGCCAGGGCGACGAGTCGTTCTTCGAGACGTCCACGGGCAACGTGCTCGCCTATCAGCTCACCGAGGCCGAAGGACCGGATTCGTCGCCGGTCCTGGTCTGCGAGACCGGCCTGTGCTCCACCGTGGAGCACTGGATCCGGCTGCGCCGCATGCTCGGCTGCGACCACCCGGTTCTGGCGTACAACCGGGCCGGGTACGGACGAAGTGAGTACCGGCTGCGGGAGCCCTTCTCCCTTGCCGCGGCCGTCGCCGACCTGTGCGACCT
This sequence comes from Streptomyces sp. TAA486, assembly GCF_000426165.1. Classification (NCBI taxonomy): domain Bacteria; kingdom Bacillati; phylum Actinomycetota; class Actinomycetes; order Kitasatosporales; family Streptomycetaceae; genus Streptomyces; species Streptomyces sp. TAA486. The sequence goes on from NZ_AUEV01000023.1 coordinate 4,135, forward strand.
GGTCCGTGAGGTCTGCCCGTCCAGGCCGGTGGTACTCGTCGGACACTCGCTCGGCGGCCATCTCACGCTACGGGCGATCGAGCCGCTGCGCGACCTGGTGACCGGCGTTGTGCTGCTGGACCCCAGCCACCCCGCCGAGCTGCTGCGGTCGCGCGTACAGGCCGACGGCGCCAACGTGTTGACCTCCGCTCTGGCGCTCATGCCGGAGTCCGCCAGGCTCGGTCTGGGCAGCCTGCTCACCTCGCCTCCCTGGCTGCGGTGGCTGCCTGAGGACATGCGGCCGCTGGTTCTGGACCAGTTCCGCGACTGGAAGCTGTGGAAGGCCACCGTTCGTGAATGGCGCGCGACCCACACCGAGTTCCTCAATCACGACGGCGTGCTGCCGAAGGTTGGCGTACCGCTCCGGTTGGTGGCCGCGGCCACCACGCACGCCAGGGACCCGATCCACGCCGAGCTGCACCGGGAGCTCGTTGGCACGTCGCCCGATGGCGACCTGTGCCTGATCGAGGACGCAAGGCACGACGAGCTCGTGATGAACGAACGGCCCGCGGCCCAGGTAGCAGAGCTGATCCGGGAGTTCACCATCGGGCTCCGCACGAGCGGGCTCCGCCCGACACCCGACGCGCCGGAGGTGCGCTGATGTTGCTGCCCAGGACCAAGAGCGAAGCGATAAGGCGGGCGGTGGAGTTCGGCTTCGCGAGCTGGCTGACGATCACGATACTGAGCCAGCACCCGAACACAGCCTTCGATCGGCTTCGGATAGCCGACAAGGTCGGGCTGCTCATACCCAACTGGCGGTTCTTCGCCCCGACCCCGGCCCGGCACGACTTCCACCTGCTGTACCGGACGCTGGACACCGACGGCGAGCAGTCCGCCTGGCAGTCGGCATCACAGATCAACAAACGGAAATGGGCCCACGCCGTCTGGTTCCCCGGCCGCCGTCAGGAGAAGGCCATCTTCGACGTGTGCGGCGAACTGGGCCGGTTGATCGGCCGTAAGGATGTGAAGGTCGCCGACAGTGCGGCGTACCGGCTGCTTCGCGACTTCGTCATCCGGCACCTCGACGAGTCCGACCCGCGACGGGTCTCGCTCACGGGCTTCCAGTTCCTGGTGGTGCTCTACAGCGGACACGACGACTCCGAGGACCCGCAGTACTCCTTCATCTCTCCCTTCATCCGGCTGTCCGAGCCAGATCCCACGGACCACGCCGACGACGCCGATCACACTGGTGCCGCAGACCAATTGGAGCACGCGGCATGACGAAGAGCGAGGCCGCGCCGCAGGTCGACGACCCCGGCTACGGCCGCAGGTTCGCCGACTTCTACGACAAGCTCTTCCCCAAGAACGCCGGTGCGGAGGCGATTGCCGAGGCTCTCGCATCCATGGCCGATGGCGGTCCCGCCCTGGAACTGGGCGTGGGCACCGGGCGGATCGCCATACCGCTCGCCGAACGCATCGGCGCTGTCATCGGCGTCGACTCCTCCCCGGAGATGCTCGAGGAACTGCGCCGCGACGTGGAACGCGCCGGCGCTCCGGTCCAGGCCGTCCACGGTGACCTGCGCACATACGAGGACGAGTGCAGCTATCCCCTCGTCTACCTGGTGTGCGGGACCCTCTCGATGGTGCTCGAACCCGAGCAGCAGCGGCAGGCGGTCGCCATGGCCGCACACCGCGTTGCACCGGGCGGCCGCCTGGTGATCGAGAACTTCAACACCCCGGGAATCCTCGCCATGAGCCAGGACAGCGGGCACTTCACCTCTTTCGCTCCTTACCCGGACCCCAACACCGGGCTGCTCACCTCCTGGTGGGTCGAGAAGGACACGGGTCTGTGGCAGTCGTCCCACATCTGGTTCGAGGACAACAGCTTCCGCATCGCCTCCGACGTCAACCGGCTCATCCCGCCGGAGGAGGTCGACCGCCACGCCACCGCGTGCGGGCTGGAACTGGTTCACCGCTGGTCGGACTGGCAGGGCACGGCATACGACGAGCGCGGCGCGATGTACATCGCCGTCTACGAGGTCCCCTGACGGGATGGTGAGACGGGCCGGCGAGCCCGGCGCGGAACCCAGCAGCCACCGAAGCACGACCCACCAACTCCGGGACACGACCCACCAACTCCGGAAGGAGCCCGCAATGACCGCCACGCGGTACACCGATCGTCGGCGGGGCCGCGGACGGCACAGCCGCAAGACCGACCGCACCACCTGGGAGGGGACCTGCGGCAAGCCGGAATCAGTCTGGACCGTCTCTCTCCAGCACCGGGCGCTGCTGATCACGGGCATGCTGCTGGGACTGCTCGGTGTGGTCGCCTCGCTCGCCCAGCCCTACGCCATCGGCAAGCTGATCGAGACTGCCGAGCTGGGCCGGTCGCTCGCCGGGCCGATCACTCTGCTCGTCGTACTCTTCTGCGCGGACGCGGCCTTCTCCTCACTCCAGGCCTACGCCATCGGACGAACCGGGGAGAACATCGTCTTCGACGTCCGCCGGATCCTGATCGAACGGCTGCTGCGGGCGAAATTGTCGTCGGTCAACAAGCAGCCACAGGGCGACATCCTCACCCGGACGGTGACCGACACCTCCCTGGTGAAGATCGCGCTTTCGCAGAGCCTCGCGCAGCTCTTCATCAACGGGGCGACGATCATCGGCGGTGTCGCCCTGATGTTCGCCATCGACATCTGGCTCATGCTGATCACGCTGGCCTGTCTGGGAGTGGCCAGCCTGGTGTCCATCGGCCTCGCCCGCAAACTCCGGCAGGTAGCCGTGCAGAACCGCGAGGACACCGGTGCGTTCGGCACCGATGTGCAGCGGGTGCTCTCGGCGCTGCCCACGGTCAAGGCCTCCCGTGCGGAGGACCGGGAGATGCTGCGGATCGGCCAACAGGCCCACCTCGCACGTACGTCGGGAATCCGGGTCAACGCGTTCAACGCGCTGCTGATGCCGTCCATGAACGTCGGTACCCAGGCGGCGCTGGCCATCGTGGTCGGCGTCGGGACGACCCGCGTGGCCGGCGGAGCGATGTCGATCGCTGACCTGACCGCCTTTGTCATGTACCTCTTCTACCTGGTGTCGCCGCTGGTGCTGTTCTTCATGGCCATCGGCCAGTTCGTACAGGGGCGCGCCGCGGTACAGCGGGTGGACGGGCTGACCGTACTGCCCCAGGAGGGGCAGGAGGAACGGGTCCAGCAGCCCGCTCTCGTCGGATCGCTGGTCCAGGACCGGGGCGCGATCGAGTTCCACGACGTCCGGTTCGGGTATGACGGGCAGAGTGCGGAGGCGAACGCGCTGGCGGGCGTGTCCTTCCACGTACCGACGCGCGGACTGACCGCGATCGTCGGCCCGTCCGGAGCGGGCAAGACGACCCTGTTCCAGCTCATCGAGCGCTTCTACCGGCTGGACGGCGGCAGGATCCTTCTCGGCGGCCAGAACATCGAAGCACTGCCCCTGGACACCGTCCGCGGACTGGTGGGCTACGTACAGCAGGACAGCGCGACGATGCGCGGCACCATCCGGGAGAACCTCACATACGCCAACCCGGAGGCCGCAGACGCCGACATCCGCGAGGCCGTGGAGATGGCTGGTCTCTCGGACGTCATCCAAGGTCTGCCACAAGGACTCGACACCGATCTGGGCGATCAGGGCAGCGGGCTCTCCGGCGGTCAGCGGCAGCGGCTGTGCATCGCCCGCACGCTGCTGCAGAAGCCCGCGATCACACTTCTGGACGAGGCCACTTCCCATCTGGACTCCGACTCGGAGCGGGATTTCCGGCAAGTGCTCCAGCGGATCTCCCGGCACTGCGCGGTCGTCGCGATCGCGCACCGCATCTCCACGGTGATCGACGCGGACCAGATCGTCGTGCTGGAGAACGGCAGGGTCCGTGCCACCGGAGTCCACGACGATCTGATGGAGCGGGACGACCTCTACCGCCGTCTCGCCGGCTCCCAGCTCCACGCCGAGTCAGGGCTCGTGGGCGAGCCGGTCATTCCGCGACTGGAGCAACAGCACCCGGCCTACGAGGCGTTCGAGCACCCGCCGCAGCAACTCAGGCCGGATGCGGACGCGTTCCAGCCGCAGAGCGCGGAGGGCACCTCGGACGTCCAGGCCGGTCAGCAGTTCCCGGAACCGGTGGGCGGCACCGTATGACCTCCGCCGACGTGGCGGTTGTGGGTACTGGGCCCAACGGGTTGGCGGCGGGGGTGACTCTGGCCCGGGCGGGTTTGAAGGTGGAGCTGTACGAGGCGGCCGACACCATCGGCGGCGGACTGCGCACCCAGCCGCTCTTCGAGCAGGACGTGGCCCACGACATCTGCGCCGCCGTCCATCCCATGGCCGCCGCCTCCCGCTTCTTCCGCGAATTCGACCTCGCCACCCGCGGCGTGGAACTCCTGCACCCGGAAATCTCCTACGCCCACCCGCTGGAAGGCGGCCGGGCCGGACTCGCCCACCACGACCTGGCCGCCACCTGCAGGGAACTCGGCCCGGACGGCGAACGCTGGCGGACACTGATGCAGCCACTGCTGAACCACAGCCAGGGCGTGGTGGACCTGATCCTCTCCGGCCAGCGCACCCTGCCCCACGACCCGTCCGCCGCACTGGCACTGGCCACCCGGATACCGGTACACGCCAGCCGTCTCGGCGCCGCCCGCTTCGCCACCGAAGAAGCAGCCGCCCTGCTCACCGGCGTCGCCGCACACGCCATGGGCAAACTCCCCAGCCTCGCCTCCGCAGCCGTCACGATGCTGCTGGGTCACCTCGCCCACGGCTCCGGCTGGCCATTGCCACGCGGAGGCAGCGCCCGCATCGCCCGGGCCATGGCCGCCGACATCACCGCACACGGCGGCAGCTTCCACACCAACTGCCCCATCACCAGCCTGGACCAGCTCACCAGCGCCCACACGATCCTGCTGGACACCAGCGTCAAAGGACTACTGACCCTCGCAGAGGACCAACTGCCACCGCGCTACACCCGCCGCCTCAAGCGATACCGCTACGGCCCAGCTGCCGCCAAGGTCGACTTCCTGGTCACCGAACCCATCCCCTGGGCCAACCCCGCCGTGGGGAGAGCCGGAACCGTGCACCTCGGCGGCACCCACGCCCAGATGACCCACCAGGAGACCCTGACCGCCCGCGGCATACCCACCCAGGAACCCTTCGTGCTGCTGGTCGACCCAGCCGTCACGGACCCGGGCCGCGCACGCCCCGGCAAACGCCCGGTATGGGCCTACGCCCACGTCCCCAACGGCGACCCCAGAGAACCCGCAGAACTCGTGCGCTCCCGCATCGAGCACTACGCCCCCGGCTTCACCGACACCATCCTCGCCCACCGCTCCGTCACCGGCGCCGGCTACGAGACCTACAACCCCAACTACGTCGGCGGCGACATCGGCTGCGGCGCCATGACCCTGACCCAGTCCCTCGCCCGCCCCACCCTCAGCATCGACCCCTACCGCACCCCACTACCCGGCCTCTTCCTATGCTCCGCGGCAACCCCACCAGGACCCAGCGTCCACGGCATGTCCGGCTACCTGGCCGCACGATCCGCACTACGCACACGCTTCGGCATCACCACCACACCCTCACTGGCACCCGAGCCGACTGTGGCGGAGGGCATGGGCTGACCCGGGTTCAGATCCAGCCCCGCTCGCGGGCCAACAGTGCCGCCTGTGCCCTGTTGTCAGCCCCCAGGTGCTTCATCACGGCTGCGACTTTGCGCCGGAACGTACGCACCGATACGCCGATGCTCCGTGCGGCGGCCTCGTCCTTGTCGCCCGAACACATGGCCACGAGCACCTCGCGCTTGGTCGCGGCGATCAGCGCTTCGTCGGCTGACTCCTCGTCGCTGGCCGGGAGTTCCTCGGCCTGTTCCCAGATCCGCCAGAAGAGGGCGACGATGCTGGAGACCAACCCGCTCTCGTGGGCTATCAACGCTCCGCGTGACGTTTCAGCGGGATCCACGGGCACCACGGCGACGTTCCGGTCGTAGGCCAGGATGCGTTCCGTGGTCTCGTCGACCACCCGGATCCGTGCTCCTTGGCCCGCCAGTTCGCGCAGATAGGCGGCTGTAGGGGGATGATCGAGCGCGGCGCGCAGCACGATCATGTGCAGCCGGATTCCCCTGCGCAGACAGCGCAGGTCCAGGCGGCGGGCGTACTCGATGCTCTCCGGCTGCAATTCCTCGTAAGGTTCGACGGAGAGCACTTCCTCCCGCGCGAAGAAGGAGAGGTCGTCTATCCGGTTGCGCATCTCCGCCAGATCCGTGAGCTGCTCGACATCACACGAGGCGGTAGTCCGTGAACTCTGCTCGGTACGCAGCGAATCGGCGATCTGCCGACACCCGGTGACCTGCTGGAGTTCGCTGTGCAGCGCTCCCAGTCGCTGGTCCGCGAGCCGCGCGATGGCGGTGTGCGGATCGGTAGGGATCATGCGGCGCCCGCCGATGATGCGCAGCATGCCCAGGTCCAGCAACCTGTCAACACAGTCCGGTACTGACTCCTTGTCGAGGTTCAGCTCCGCGTGGATCTCCTCAACGGGGGTGTTCGGGTTGCGGAGGAAGTACCGGTAGACCTTCTCTTCGGCCGCGCTCACACCGAGCACTGCCATCGCATTGGTTTCCAACCCGCGCCCACGTTGCTCTCGGGTCGGCTGGGGGTTACGACCTGCTCTGATGCGCGACGGACGAGGCGGTGGCGTGGGAGCAGGGACACTAAGAAGCACATCACGCATGGGAGTTGGACTCAGAGCTCCTCATTCAGGGGCAGGTTCATGTGGGCGGGCCACACCGCTCACAGGTGTCGGCCGTACGTGAACTCTGTTGGCAGTTGGTAAGTGACCCCGGCGGTCTTGGTGGAAGGCGCGCTGCTCGTGGGCCCGCGCGCCCGTGCGTCGGGTACTGCCCGACGCGACCGGTCCGGTCGATATCGAGATTCACAGAGTCTGTGGCAGCGTTTCAGGTGGGCTGTCTTCGGTAGCCGGAGGTCTGCCCCCGGTCCGGTGACGCCGACCGCCTTCGACCCGCTTGCCGCGCTTGTGTGTCCTCAGTGCCGTGGATCTGAATGGTCTGGCTCATCGCAGTCATCTCTGGGTTCTAGAGTCATTTTCTTCGGCCCGAAGTGTTGGACTACGAGCCAAAGTGATCTGCCCCATCACCTGTCTTTCGATCCTCACCGGCTGCTGACTGAGTGTGCATCGGCAGATCGTGCAGCGATGAGGGGCGGTGCGAATCCGCACCCGCACAACCTGGCCGGCCGCTACCGGACGTCGGGGGCGACAGGGGCCACCGGGGGTGACCGCAGGACGCCTGGGGCGTACCGATCTGGTTCAGCCGCATGACGGATAGCACCCCCACACAAGTGGAGAGGAACGCAAGAGATCGGAATCAAACACCACTCGACTTCTCACGCACATCGCAATCCCGCCCTGGTCCTTGTCACACAAGCACCATGAACTCCGCCCACTTCGCGGCCACATGCACGATGAGGTGGTGAGTCATGAGCAGGATGCTTCCGCTTCCCTCCGCACTCTTGTGCGCAGCCTGGTGCGCCTGGAGGTAATTGCGCGGACATCTCCGAATGGCGAAAGCGAGAAGGATCAGGCCTCGGTACTGGCCGAACTGCAGAGGACCAGTGGCTGGGCCCTGCGAGCCGCTGTGGCACGTGCCCGGCAGCGGGGAGTGAGCTGGCGTCAGCTCGCCGTCACACTCGACATGCCGGCGATGACGCTGCACCGGCAGTTCAACTCCGGACACGGCGTCTTCGCGATCGGACAGCACCGCGGCGGCCCGCCGCCCACGGAGACGAACACGGAGACGGGAGACCGACAGGCGAACGCGGCCGGACAGGGCACGTTCGCCGACGCCCCGGCCACCTCCACAGGAGCGCCGCCACGCCAGCAGGACGGCGATCCCCCGGCCGTACTGGACCAGCTCGTCGGGCGGGAACGCGAACTCGCGGACCTGCGTCCGCTACTCGCCAAGAACCGCCTGATCACCCTGACCGGTCCGGGTGGCGTGGGCAAGACGCGGCTGGCGCTGGAATGCCTCGCGAAGATCCGCGCTTCCTACGGTGGTGGTGTGCGGTGGGTGAACCTCGGGCCCCTGTCGGATGGCTCGCTGGTCGCGCCCACGGTCGCATCGGCCGTCCTTGGCGGATCCATTCCGACCGGTTCCGTCGAGGAGGCCGTCGCTGACGGCTGCGGTTCCCGGTCCGCCCTCATCGTGCTGGACAACTGCGAGCATGTGATCGAGAGCTGCGCGGAACTCGTCGAACCGTTACTGGAGCGATGTCCCCGGCTCAGTGTGCTGGCGACCAGCCGCGAAGCTCTGCAGATCACCGGTGAGACCGTCTTCCCTGTCACACCCCTGCCCGTACCCGGATCTGGCAGGGGCACCGTGGCCCGCTCCGGCGCCGCCGTCCAACTGTTCGTACACCGGGCGCGCTCGGTGCAACCATCCTTCACCCTCACGGACACGATGGCCGAAACCGTCGCGACGGTGTGCATGCGTCTCGACGGCATCCCACTCGCCATCGAACTGGCCGCGCGGCAGACCGCGTTCCTCTCTCCCACCCGTCTGCTGGAGGACGCCGACCGGCGGCTCGACCTGCTGGTGGGCGGTCTGCGCACCGCGCCGCACCGCCACCAGAGCCTGCGGTCCGCCATCAGCTGGAGCTACGACCTGCTCGACGCGGAGCAGCAGCAGGTGTTCCGTCGGATGTCAGTGCTCCCAGGCGGCTTCGAGGAGCCATTGGCGACGGCTCTGTGCGCCGGTCTCGGACTGTCCGGACACCGTGTGTGGTCACTGCTGACCGCCTTGGCCGACAAGTCCCTGCTGGTGAGCGACCAGGCAGCCACGGGTCGATTCCGCATGCTCGAGTCACTGCGGGTCTTCGGCGGGGAATGCCTCGAAGCGGCAGACGAGACCGAAGAAGTGCACGAGCGGCTGCTGGCCTGGATGGCGGATTTCTCGGAGAGGCTGTTGCTGTGGACCAGCAACCCCGCCGTCGACCTCGCCGGACAACTCGACCGGGAACGCCACAACCTGCACTACGCCGTCACCACCGCTGAACGTCTCGGCGATCCCCGGACACCTCTCCTCGGCGCCGCGCTCACGTCCTGCTGGAACAGGCGCGGCGTTCCCCGCCAGGGCGAGAGGCTCGCGGAGAGGCTGCTCGCAGCCCACCCATCCCCCTCGGTAGGACGCGCCTGCCTGTCCACCATGCTGTCGGAAGCACTCTGCCGACGAGGGCACCATGCGGATGCCGTCGCCCCCGCGGAGGAAGCTCTCAGCATCGCCCAGACCCGAGAGCATCCCACGCTCATCGTCCGCGCGCTCGGTGCGCTCAGCAGAGCACGTAGCTGCCTGGGCGAGCACGACGTGGCGCTCGGGATATATCAGCGGCAGGTGGAGCTGCTCCGCACACTGGAGCAGCCCACACTCCTCGCGATGATCCTGAACCGCCTCGCCTGGAAGCTGCTGATGATCGGCCGGGCCGACGAGGCGACCGGGCACATCGAAGAGGCACTGTCGTTACTTGACAGCGACAACGCGCCCGAGGCACTCGGCGCCACCCTGCACACCGCGGCCGGCGTCTCCATCACCCGGCAGCGGTTCGAAGAGGCCGCCCAGTACTTCACGATGGCGCTCGCCATGCATTCCGTTGACGCCGAGGGCAAGCTGTACAACCTCGAAGGCCTGGCGCTCGTCGCCATGACCGACGGCCAGCCCGAACGCGGACTGCGCCTGCTCTCCACCGCGAAAACGATCCGGGAAAAATCACATCTGGTCGCTGACGCATGGTGGAAGGACATGGTGCAGACGGCCGCGGACCGAGCCCGCCAGGACCTGCCCCCGGCCCGTGCCGCCGCCGCGCTGGCGGACGGGGCGGGGCTCAGCCATGACGAGGCCATCCGCTACGCCCTGCACAACGCCTGGCCGCTGGGCCGTTGCGACCACCCCGATTCGGTTCTCACCTCCCGCCAGTGGCAGGTGGCCGAACTCGTCGCACAGGGCCTGACGAACCAGCAGATCGCCGCACGCCTGCACATCTCCCCACGTACCGCCGCGAGCCATCTGGAAGCCGTGAAGATCAGACTGAACCTGCAGACCCGAGCACACGTGGTCACCTGGGTAGCCGCCACCGAACACACTCGCAAGGAATAGCCACCACACGGGCGGCGGCAGTTCTCAGGCCGCGACTGGCGCGGCTCCGTTATCGCCCTCGCCGTCCTTGGCCGCGACGAACGTGGCGTCGATGGCGTTGCGAGCGCGATCCTGACTGTTTGGCATCAGGTGCGTATGCGCCCGCAGCGTGAACCCAAGGTCGGAGTGGCCGAGGCACTCCGCAAGGGCGTTGATGTTCTCACCCGCGTCCAGCAGCACGGAGGCGTAGAAGGGGACCGATGCACGGGGCGGTGACAGATGTCACCAGACCCTGCATCAGTCCCCCGTGTCCTCGTGGAGCACCGAAAGCCTCGGATCCTCGACGGCGCTGTCGATGGCAGGTGAGGCGGGGCACGCCTCACCTGACCTGCAGTCTCTGATGCTGGTTCAAGTGGCGCGGATGGGGGACGATGTCGCTTCGCCCCCTGCAGGAAGTGATACGGATGCTGAGCCTGGCCGATCTTCTGTACTCCCCGGCGGTCAGGCTCTGTTACTACCCGGGGATCCATACATTGCGGCGGGAGTCCGCCGTGGTCGAGCGCGTGGTGATCACGGATACGGACTGGCGGCTGAGTGAGGCGACGCCGGGCACGGCGACGCTGGCCGTCATACCTGCCGAGGGCGCAGACATCGACGCCGCCGCCATCCCGCAGGCCATAGCCCGCCTGGTGCAGCAGGGAGTCACGGCCGTAGCCCTCACAGCGGCTGACGGTGTGACATTCCCGGACGGCATCGAGCGGGAGGCCGCCCGCCGCGGGGTCCCGGTTCTTGTCCCTGTGCGGCCGGGGTCGGCCACCGCGGAGCGTATCCGCGGTGACCTGGTGGACCTCCAGGTGGTCGTGCAGGAGGCGCACAGGGAGCAGATCGCGTACGGGGCGCGGCTGGCGACGGAGCTGGAGCATCGCGACCCGGAGAATGCCCCGGCCCGTCTGACCCGGTGGCTGGCAGGCGAACTGGCCCGCGTGGAGGCCACGGCACGACGGGTACCGCCGAGCGAGTGGCCTCCCGACATCATCACCGGCAACGAGGTCGCCGAGGAGGCGTACAGACAGGTGCGTGACGGGAAGCGGCCCACCGCTCACATACCGGGGAAACCGCATGTGCTGCTCCATCGCACGAGCGCGACGCGGCCCTTCGAGGTGCTGGTGGCCGCCGGTCCGCGGGAATGGACTCCGCACCTGGTCGATCTGGCGCAGCAGACCGCCCGGCACATCCTCTACTCCCAGGGCGTCGCGCTGCGGCAGCAACTCAGGAAGACGGAACTGGCCGTCCGGGTTGGGATTGTTCAGCAGCTGCTGACGGGGGATGTCGGCCATGCCCGTCGCGCCGCTGCGGGGCTGCCCTCCGGTCAACTCACAGGCCAGGACGCGCGCATGGCCGTACTGCAGTGTGCGACGGCGGAAGACCGTGAGCCGGCCATGTTGGCTGCCGAGGACGCGACCGGGGGGCGTGCTCTGGTGTCGGAATGCCCGGCGGTGAAGCGGGACGTTCTGATCGTGCTGCCGAAACGGATCGCCCGGGACGATGCCGCAGTCCGGTCCATGCTCTCCCCTCTGACAGAGGGCACCGGGGCGGCCGTGGGTGTCTCCAACACGATGCCTTACTGGAGTCTCGCTTTCCTCTACACCACGGCACGGGGGGCTCTGGCCGCGGCCCGGGGCGCCGAGGACCGCATCGTGGTCGCTGCCGGCGGCACCACCTTGAGCGGTGAGCTTCCGCAGCATCTCTACGCAGCGTGGGCCGCCGCGGTGCGAGCCCCCCTGGCACGGCGTTTCCCGGATGGTCAGCGGGACATGGTCCACGCCACCGTCGTCGCCGTAGCGGAGGGCACCACCATCGCCGCCCGGCTGCTGAACCTGGGACACACCACCGTCCGTACCTACATGGAGACCGTCATCGGTGCAATGGGCCTGGACCACCGTCAGGAGACGCACCGGGCCGTGGCCCAACTCGCGCTGACCGCACCGTCCGTACCGGCCGTCGGCGACGCCTCGACCACTCCCGTACAGCCGCTGGCGAGTCTGCTGGGGCATGACGGTCCCCGCAGGTGGGCCGAGGCGGTGCTCTCTCCCCGGACCGACCCGGACTCGATCGAACTGCTGGCGACGTGGCTGCGGAACAACGCGGAGACGATCGCGACAGCCCGCGCCTGCGGGCTCGGCCGGAACACCGTGAGGCGGAGGTTGGAGGCACTCGCGCACAAGTTGGCCCTTCCGCTGACCGACCCGGGCGGTAGTGGGCTGCACGAGGTGCTGTGGGCGCTGGTGATCCGTGGTGACCTGGACGTCGGGCTCCTGCCCGAACCCACCGCAGAAGACCCAGCTCCGCACTGATCCTCAAATCGCCTCCCTGACCAGCCGATTCATCGAAAGCGGACCGGCTGGTCTCTCCTGCGGCGCCAATGCACCACCTGATCGGTGCCTATGCACCACGGGTTTCGGCCACCCGCCTTCTACCTTCCTCTTGAACCACCGGTGACGGCAGCGAGGAGGGGTGATGAACACACCGGAGCGCATCGCGGTGCTGGCGAGCGACCAGGCCGTGCCGAGCCTGCACACCTGGCTGACCGAAGGCGGCTACGAACCGCACTCCTGGACCACAGGCACCCTGCCTGTGCACCGACTCACCACCCTCATCAGTTACCTCCCCACCCTTGACTCGACAACCGCCGCGGTCCTGCCCGCACTTCCGCTCCTCTCTCCGCCCGCCACCTGGGTACAGCTCGGCCCCTTGCCGCTGGCACACGCGGCCGGCTTAGCGGAACGCACAGCCGCCGCCGGGGCGCGGTACATCCACGTCCCGTACGTCCAGCACCCGGGCACTCTCACCCCTGACCGTCCGCTGTGCGTGGCATTCACCTGGGCCGACGACCCTCTCGCCGATCTGATCTGCGCTCTGACCTCACCGCTCCGACTCTGGGCAGGACCGCTCAAAGACCGGTCGGCACCCGGCCCGGACGATGTGGACGCCCTCACAAATTTCATGACGACCACAAACGACTCCCACCCGCGGGAGGACTCATGACCCCCACCACAGATGTCCGCCCGGACAGACCGGGCGGGATACCCAGAAGGGCACTCCTTACCATGACAACGAATCTGATGCGGCGGGCTGCGGTGTGCGCAGCCGGCACCGCCGTACTGCTCGGTGGCGTGGCCGTACCCTCGGTCTCGGCCGCCGGTACTTCCGCGCCGGCGGAGGCGAAGGCGGGCAGCTGGCACTGCAACAGTTCCAGCCGCAGCCTCGACAATCCCGGCTACTCCGGACCGTGGGCGGACAACGTCGCGTTCAAGGTCAAGGTCTGCTCCAAGCGGTCCGGCGGCACGGTCTACGGCAAGTCGCGAGTCAGCTGGTCGACGCCCAGCAGTTACTCGAGCAGCCCCTTCGACGGCGCCCGCCTGCGGACCTACGTAAAGAAGAGCAAGTCCGGGTCGGACCCTGTGCGCTGCTACAAGACCTCGCGGTCCCTCCGGGGCAAGTTCGGGAAGTCGACCGGAAGCTACACCGCCGAAGGAGTCGGCTGCCGGGTCAGCAAGTACGGCCGCGGCGACGCAGCGCTCCGGCTCAACTGGAACAACGACGGCAAGGGCACGCGAACCTACAAGTTCTCGGCCGCACCTCGCGTTTGACGAGCTGACCGGGCACGATCCGAGAGGCACCGAAACCAACAGGGGGGTATTCGGCGTCGTCGAGCGATCTAACCCCGGCAGCGCGATGGCGGTGGCCGGAGACAAGTGAACTCCGGCCACCGCACTACTCCAACGTACGGGAATCCCCTCCGCGCGACGAAGCACCTCGAGAATCACGGCATCAAGCCCGGGAGAGGCTGAGCTGGGTGGACGGCATCCATGTTCTGGATGCGACCGTGCGCTCGTCAGCGACAGTGACCGGCGTGTGCGACGCACACTGGCCGGAGCAGCGGCTTACCTTGCGCCGGACCCTCCCGAATCAGCCACGGCGATCCCGGAAGCCCTCGCTCAGGACCCATGCCGCAGCGTCTGATTGGGCAGCGTGGATCCGCGGACAGGCGAGGACCGGGCGCTTGCCGCACGAGGTCAGAAGCTAGCCCATGCCCTGTTGCGGCGGTATCCAGTCGAGTTTGTGCCGGATGTGTGACGACATCTTGGCGTCCAGTTGCACGTGCAGTTGGATATGCCCGCAGGCCGCGCACACGTAGGCGTCGAACACCGGCTGCTTCGCCCCCAACTTGCCCGCTCCGGGCTGGCGGAGCCCGGCCTGCGACACGTACTCACCCCGGTACACCTCGCCGCTGCCGCACACGCCACAGCGTCCGTAGCGCATATCCGCAGTAGTCATGAGGACGAGCCTAGATGTATCGACCTGATGCGTCGTTGACACGGCTGATCGGTGGCTTGCCTTCGAGTGGGTGTGGCGGGCAATGAACGGCTGTCGGGCAGCGGGATGCCGTGAATGTCGGCGTCAAGGCGGGCGATGACCGTGTACTTCCCGACAGTTGACAGCGCGGGCGGAAGTGCGCCGCCCGCGCTGTTCACCGGCCCAGCCAACGTCTCGGTTCTGTGCCGGCCAGAGCTCTTTCGCAGCTGTTCTTCGACATCTGAACCGGGGGCCGGTCGAACCGGTCTTCGCGGTACGGGAACTGATGACCCGCGGAAGCGCCCTGCGAGCGCCTCCGCGGGTCATCGTCTTTTCCGCCCTCATGTGCACGGAAGTGCACCGGGTGTCGGATGTGCTGCCGAGTAGTCAGGTGCCGCCGTCAAGGGGAGCTGCAATCCCCACACGAAGCCGAGGGCTGGCAAAGCAAACCAAGTTCGGGGCTTCGGTGTTGATGCCGGTCGCTGCTGGCCTGCCAGCAGGCTGGCGGGTGAGGGCATCCAGGCGGGCATCCAGACCTACGTGGCTTGCAGCGAGGCTCAAGGTGCCCGGAACGCTTTGCGTCCCGCGCAGCATGGGTGGGCGGCAGTCGCGGGGAGAGAGTTGCACGTCTCAGTCGTCTCAGGCCGCGGTTGTCGGGTCCGCTGATTCGGCGGCGCGGTGGTGTTCAGCGTTGATGCGCTGGGCTTCTTCGAGTTGGTCTTCGAGGATGATGATGCGGCAGGCAGCCTCGATGGGAGTCCCCTGGTCGACAAGCTCCCGGGCCCGGGCGGCGATGCGCAACTGGTAGCGGGAGTAGCGGCGGTGGCCGCCCTCCGATCGGAGCGGGGTGATGAGGCGGGCTTCTCCGATGGCTCGGAGGAAGCCCTGGGTGGTGCCGAGCATTTCGGCGGCCCGGCCCATCGTGTAGGCGGGGTAATCGTCGTCGTCGAGACGGCTGAACGAGTCGTCTGCTGTCATTGCACCTCTCTGTGGACGCATTGAGGGGTCCTGGCGCCATACGGCACCAGGACCCCGAAGGAACTGCTACACCATCTGCCGACCTTGATGCTGCGTCGGCTTCCTGTTTCCGCAGACCCGACCGAGATGCTGTCGAGGGTGCGGGGATCGCGGTTGCTTGACCGGAGACCACCTCACTATCGATGTCCTGCGGTACCCGGGCTCAAAACTCCGCCCGGGCGATCCTGATGGCGCTTAGGTCCTCCGTTCTTCCCTCGGTGATCAACTACTTACCAAGCGGGATACTGCGTACTGCTGGTGATGCGAACTGCTAGCGGCCTGTGATAGCGCCGCCCTTCGGCAGCCAGCCCCGTCGCCCGTCCTGCGTCTGCTCTGGCTTAGAACCCCACTGCCGAACTTCCCAGTGCGCGCGCCCGCAGCCGACGCCTTCACTGAGGTGCTGCTCACTGAACTTCACTGCTGGGTACTGCGGTCCTGCTCACGGCAGCCCCTGATACTGCGGCCACCCGGTCCGGTCGTCAGTCCGTCGCCGTCCTGCAACAACTCTGGCTTCGGAACTCCACCACCGCACCATCCTGCGAACTTCGGGTACTGCTGGCCGGCAGTTCGTCTCTGCCAGGCCCTGCTGTCTCTCTGGGCTACGGGAGAAACCCTAACCACATCAGCACTCCATGTCTACTCCGGCCAACATAGATTTTTGCGAGTTCGACGGTGAGGTAATCGACCTCGAACGGTGAGCGGACAGGTGCGAGGGTCGTCACCAGTCGGGTCAACAGGCTCTGCCGGGGCACAAGCCCTGACAGACGGGACCGGGCATTCACGAACAGGGCGACCGTGAATGGACATGATGAGCATCAACGCCGCAACCGCCCCGCCCGCGCCACCGCGGTCATCACCCGGACGCCCGGCGACAAGACACGTAAGCGCCTCCTCGCCCGGTGGCGCCAAGGCAGCGGTATCGGCAGGGCTCACCGGATCCGGTGCTCTGCCGATCCTCCTCGCCGGACGTCGATGGCTCCAAGAACTTTGGCGTTCCGGGTGGATCAATATCTACGACCGCGAGGTGAGGGTTTAATCCGTCGGGCGGGGAGTGTTTTTGCCGCAACGAAGAGAGCGGACTTAACTGACGTCCGCAGGCTGCGATCGCGTGCTACTGTCGATGTCAGTTGCAGTCTTGGTTCCCAAAACTTCCGATGCTCCCGGTGGTGTTTTTCTTCCACTGGAAGCGTTTTTGTATTTCCGGGTACTTCCCGGTCGGGGCATCATCGCGGCGACCCGGTACCCGTGCATTGCGGGTCCCGGCGTACTGCCCCAAAGGGAGATATGGCATGACATCTGGCACCGTGAAGTGGTTCAACGCCGCCAAAGGGTTCGGCTTCATCGAGCAGGACGGTGGCGGTCCTGACGTGTTCGCCCACTTCTCGAACATCGCAGTCCAGGGCTTCCGTGAGCTGATCGAAGGCCAGAAGGTCACCTTCGACATCGCGCAGAGCCAGAAGGGCCCGACCGCCGAGAACATCGTTCCCGCCTGACGTTGACACGCACTTTGTAGCTGGCGTCTCCCGGGGCGAGTCCAGTTGCGGGAATTTTCCGCAGTGGTTTCGCCTGGGGGCAACCGCAGCCTGCGGACCGCTCTTCCATCTGCACACGTCGACGTCCTGGATTTCACGTCCACATGACGTCACTCATTTCATCACCTGGACCCGCACCGAATTCGCTGCAGGGCCAGATTCTCATTCCATTCGGCCCGTTCTTGTGATCCCCTGCGCTGCTCTTCCGCTGCGGGAATTCCTTGATACGTGCCGTATCAAGGAAAGGTTCTGAATGAACTCCACACGTACGAACGACCGCTCCTCCCGCAGGCGCACCGGCGGTCCCGCTTTCGGCTCCGGCGGCGCCGGTACGGGGCGGGGCGGCCGCTTCGGGTTGCCCGCCCCGAGCCGTTCCGCGGGCCCGCGCCGCTCAGGTGGCCACGGCCGGCGGTCCGCCGCCGTGCAGGGCGAGTTCGCCCTGCCGAAGACGATCACTCCCGCGCTGCCCGCCGTGGAGGCATTCGCCGACCTCGACATGACCGAGCGGCTGCTGGCCGCGCTGACCGCGCAAGGCGTGAGCGTGCCATTCCCGATCCAGGGCGCGACTCTGCCCAACACCCTCGCCGGCCGCGACGTCCTCGGACGCGGGCGCACCGGCTCCGGCAAGACCCTCGCCTTCGGACTGGCCCTGCTGGCCCGCACCGCCGGCCAGCGCGCCGAGCCCCGTCAGCCGCTGGCTCTGATCCTCGTACCGACACGTGAGCTGGCGCAGCAGGTGACCGACGCTTTGACCCCCTACGCCCGCTCGGTGAAGCTGCGCCTTGCCACCGTCGTCGGCGGAATGTCGATCGGCAGGCAGTCAAGTGCGCTGCGCGGTGGCGCCGAGGTCGTCGTCGCGACGCCGGGCCGCCTCAAGGACCTCATCGACCGCGGCGACTGCCGGCTGAACCAGGTCGCGATCACCGTTCTGGACGAGGCGGACCAGATGGCCGACATGGGCTTCATGCCCCAGGTCACCGCACTCCTGGATCAGGTCCGCCCTGAGGGCCAGCGGATGCTGTTCTCCGCGACCCTCGACCGCAACGTCGATCTCCTGGTCCGCCGATACCTCACCGACCCGGTCGTGCACTCCGTCGACCCGTCCGCAGGTGCGGTCACCACGATGGAGCATCACGTGCTGCACGTCCACGGGGCCGACAAGCACTCGACGACGACGCAGATCGCGGCGCGCGAAGGCAGAGTGATCATGTTCCTCGACACCAAGCATGCCGTCGACCGGCTGACGAAGAACCTGTTGAACAGCGGGGTGCGGGCGGCCGCGCTGCACGGCGGGAAGTCGCAGCCGCAGCGCACCCGGACCCTGGCCCAATTCAAGACCGGGCACGTCACCGTGCTCGTGGCGACCAACGTCGCTGCGCGCGGCATCCACGTCGACAGCCTCGACCTCGTCGTCAACGTCGACCCGCCGACCGACCACAAGGACTACCTCCACCGCGGCGGACGCACCGCGCGGGCGGGCGAGTCCGGCAGTGTCGTCACCCTGGTCACCCCCAACCAGCGCCGCACCATGACCCGCCTCATGGCTGCCGCCGGCATCGTGCCCCAGACCACCCAGGTCCGCTCCGGTGAGGAGGCACTCAGCCGGATCACCGGCGCCCGGACCCCCTCCGGCATCCCCGTGACGATCACCGCGCCGGTCACCGAAGGTGAGCAGAGGCGTAAGCGCAGCGCATCCTCACGCGGCCGACGCAGCCCCGCTTCGGCTGCCCGGCGCGTGAAGGTGCGGCGCTCCTCCTTTGGTGCGGCGGCCTAGAGCCTTCGTGATCAGGAAGCTGACCAACCTCTGCAGAAGGCACGCTCTGACGTTGGTTCAGATGCAGTCCCGAGCGGCGAGTGCCACCCCCGTGCACAGGACGCAGGCTGACGCACTGGAAGCGACCGGACCGCAGGTCTGTGACGACATGACCATCGAGGTCGCCCCGGCCGCCATGGACAGTGCCCGCACCGGGCACCTGCTCGTCAGCGACAACGACGGCCTGCGCACGGGACCGGCCACCCAGGCCCAGCTCGTCGCGGTTCGCGACAGCTCCGAGCACACGGACCGTGTCCAGCTGCGCAACATCCTCGGCGACCGCGGGCCGTCCACCACACCCGTAACCACAATGTCCGAAGCCCAGCACGCGATGCACTACCGCCAACTCGACGCCTGTCATTGATGAACAAGTCAGCGCCCCGGGCGTCCCCGCCGTGTCCGCTGAACACTTCACCGCAGCAGAACCGTCCCCCTTCGCTCTTCTCCTTGTGAGGCACCCATGCGCTGCATCATCGCCCGCTTCCCCTTCGACCTCACCAAGACCGGCGTCCTGGAATCGATGAAAGGCGTCAGGCCCGAGCAGGTCGTCGGCGAATCCGTGACCATCGGCCGCCGCACCTACCCCGTCAAGCAGGTCGGCCAGGTCATCACACGCCAGGACCGCCGCGATTTCAGCGCCGGCGAAGTCCTCCGGGCCATGACCCGGCTCGGCTTCACCTGCCGCGGCCTTCCCCAGGCCGCCGCGCCCACGCGCGGCCTCACCCCCTTCCAAGAGGCTTCCGCGATGCTTGGAGCCCCTGAGACCGTCTGACCGACGGGCAGCGCGCGCCGCCACCAAAGCAGCAGTGAAAGTCCGAGCGGTGACACCGTCGCCACTTCGCTTACCACTCCCGACGCTCAGGCGGGCACGCTGCACGGGGTTGCCCAGGCACTGCCGGCCCTGGTCACGGGAACCGGGCCCAGCAGGGAGGCGAAGCCCTCGCCAACGCACTGACCTCACTGCTGAGTTGATCAACCCAGATCAATTCCGGCGAGTGGGGTCAGCGCTGAGTCTGGATGCCGGGTTGGTGCACAGGACATTCGAGAGGTCAGCCGGATGCTGGCGACGCAGGGTCGACGTGAGATGCCCGCGCTGTGCACCCGAGGTGCACCTGATGCGCGCCGACTCACAGAACGTCCTGCTTCTGTGCAGGTCAGGTCTCCTTCGCAGCTGTACTTCGACATCCAGAAGCAGAGCGGGGCCGGTTGATCCGGTCTCCGACGGCGCGTCACCTCGGTGGCCCGCGGAGGACGCCCCAAGGGGTCCTCCGCGGGCCACCGTTCGTTTCCAGCGTCGTGTGCGCCCGGTCGACCACGCCTCGGACGTCTGCCCTGAGGTCGGGGCCCCGAGGATGCGCGGGCGCCGTCGCGTCCTCGGGCGGGGACCGCTTCGGCAGCGCCGGTGAAGCGCCGCCGGGCAATACCCATCACCGTCATGACAATTCTCCTGCCATGAGATGTAACTCACCGTCGCAGTGCGGAGCTGGGTGTAATCGGCGTGTCGGGGGAGTGTTACTGTCGATCGTCGGCGCAAGCCCCAGGCAGTAAGTAGCAAGCCAGAGTTGACCGAGGCAGAAGCGAGGCTTCTGCTCAGGGTCTTCCAGAAGAATTCCGGCTCCCCGTGAGATTTCCGGGACGGGCCGTAGAACGCTGTACTGCACGAACTGCAGCTGAACCACCCCACACCCCGACGGTGTCCGCTCTTCCGGGGCGCCGTTCTCCTACGCATGCCGTGAAGCAGGAAACGAAACCATGCCCGTTCAGTCACTCGCGGAACTCGTACGCTTCGTCCGCCGCAATTCGTCCTTCTACGCAGCTCTTTATTCCGGTCTGCCCGACCGTGTGACGGAGCTGAGTGAACTGCCAGTCATACCCCAGACCGAGTTCTGGCAGGCCAACACCCCTCGCGGAAACACACTGCTGACCGGCCCGTTGGACGAGGCAGTGGTTTTCAAGAGTGGAGGGACCACCGGGGCGCCGAAGTTCTCCTTCTACACCCGGGAGGAATGGCACGAATTCACCACGGCTTTCGGCGCCGGGCTGGTCGAGGCCGGGCTGCGGCCCGGTCAGCGGGTCGCCGACCTCTTCTACACGGGCGATCTCTACGCCAGCTTCACCTTCATCCTGGACGCACTGCACCGGGCTCCGGTCGCCAACGTCCGCCTTCCGATCGGCGGCGCCGCGCCCCTGGCCTCGACCGTCGGCACACTCGAGCAGTTCGACGTCGAGGTGATCGCCGGAACCCCGACGACCTTCTGCTCCCTCGCCGAGTACTTGCAGGCCGACGGTCGCCAACTGCCTTGCGTGACCACCCTGTTCTTCGGCGGCGAGAGCATCTTCAGCGACCAGCAGCGCCTGCTGGCGACGGCCTTCCCCAACGCCCGTGTGGCCTCCGTCGGTTACGCCGCGGTGGATGCCGGACTCGTGGGCGCCGCTGTGCCGGGCGACGACCCGCGGCTGCACCGCGCCTTCACCCCGCACACCGTGGTGGAGATCCTCGACGAGCACACCGGGGAACCCCTCACCCGCCCCGGCGTTCCCGGCCGCGTCGTCGTGACTGACCTGCGCCGGCGCCTGATGCCGGTCCTGCGCTACCCCGTCGGTGACCGCGCTGAGTGGACCGACCCCGCAGCCGGACACTTCCGCATTCTCGGGCGCGCCGAAGAGGGGCTCCGCGTCGGCCCGGTGGCGCTGCACACCCAGGACGTGCACGACCTGGTGCATTCGGTCGACCCCGCGGGCCACATCACCGGTCTGCAGCTGGTGGTGCGCCGCTGGGAGGACCGCGACGGGCTGGTGCTGCGCCTCGGCTCCGACCTCCGGGACGAGGGCCGGCCCGAACTCACCGCGGCCGTGGACAAGGCGTTCCGGGCGGCCCGCCCGATGTACGAAGCGGCGGTCGCGGCCCGGCACATCCACCCGATGGCCGTGGAGTGGGTACGGCATGCCGACCTGGCCGTCAACTCCCGCTCCGGGAAGCTGATGCGCGCCATCGATGAAAGACCGCACGCATGAGTGCGGCGAAGGCGCGTCGCGGACGACTGCCCGTCGTCCTGCGCAACCCGGCCTTCGGTGCGGTGTGGATCGCCCAGGTCCTCACTCAGGCCTCGGCGCGGATGTTCCAGGTCGGCATCGTCTGGTGGCTCGTGCGGTACTCCGCCGAGTCCGAACCGGGCCTCGCCTCCGGCGCGTTCCTTGCCGTGAGCACGCTCCCCGCGGTCGCCCTGGCCCCGGTGGTCGCCGCCGTCATCGCCCGCAACCCGTACCGGTCCGTCATGGCCGCGTCGGCCGCCGCGGCCGGACTGGTCGCCGCGTGCACTGCGGCGTGGGCGTTCACGACTCCGTTGCCGACGGGCATCGCCTACGGCGCGGCCCTGCTTCTGGCGGGCTGCCAGGCCCTGTTCGACCCCTGCCTGACCACGTCCGTGCCCGAACTCGTCGACGACGCCGACATCGAGGCGGCGACCGGCTTCGAGCTGTCCACGCAATCCCTCGCGGGGCTGGCCGGCGGCCTCCTCGGCCCGCTCGTGGCCGACGCCTGGGGGCTGCCGGGCATCGTCGCCGGATGCGCCGGCGCCTACCTGCTGGCCGCCGGGCTGATCGGCGTCACACGCTTCCCCGGCACGGCGCCCCGACGGACGGGAGCCGAGGGGACGCCGGACGGCGCAAGCGCGGCACTCTCCGCCGAGGAGGCGGCGCCGGGCAGCGGGCACGCTCCCGCCCCGCGCCGTACGCTGCGGCAGATCCTCGCCGGACTGCCGTTCATCCGGCGGGTGCTGCTCAGTTTCGCCGCGGCGAACGTCTTCACTACGGCCGTCTTCGTCGTCATGCCGCTCTACACCGCCTCCGTGCTGCGGGCCGACGGTTCGACCGTGGCGCTGCTGGAGGCGTCGCTCGGCATCGGCACCCTCGCCGGGTCGTTCACCGGCGCCCGGCTGCCGGGACGCCCGACCACGGTCGGCGCCGTCTGCCTCGGACTCATGGCGGCCTCGTTCGCCCTTCCGGGCATGCTCGCGGACCGGACCGCCTACGCGGTGGCCATGGTCGTCGCGGGATGGTGCGTGGGCGCCGTCGGCGTACGGTTCGTGGCCCTCTTCCAGCGGCTCGTACCGCCCGCCGACAAGCCGGGGTTCTTCGCCGTCATGCAGTCGCTGCTCGGAGCCACCTTCCCGCTCGCTTCCCTGCTCTTCGGCGTCCTGGGCGACCAGATCTCGCCGCAGACCCTCTGCCTGGTCCAGGCAACGGGGCTGGTGCCGGTGGCGCTCGTCCTGTGGTGGACGGGCGCCCGGGGGAAGGCCGCCGACGAACTGACGGTCCCGCCCGGCTCCGGGTCGACGGCGGCAGCCGCCGGGCAGTGCCCTGGTGCTCCGGGCCCCGGCGACTCCGCTTCCGCCCATGACAAGGAGCACGTTCTGCCGGACGCGACGGCTGCCACCGCCACCGCCACCGCGGCTGCCGCGGCCACCGCTGAAGGAGGAGCACGATGACCGTCACGATCACCCCCGCCGTCCTCCAGGACGTCGCGGAACTGCGGCAGTTGTACTTCGAGGTCTACGGCCACGGATACCCGGTGCCGCTCGGCAGCGACCCCGCCGAGATGCGACGGCTCATCGCCGACCCGCACACCCACTGGCTCGTCGCACGCAAGCCCGGCACCGGGGAACTGGCCGGCTCCGTGGTCGTGCAGACCGACCCCGGGAGCCGGATCGGCAAACTCGTCGGACTCGTCGTCCACCCCGTCCACCGCGAGGGCGGACTGGCCGGACGGCTGACCGGCGCCGTCTGCACCGGCGCCCTGGCCACCGGTTCCCTCGACTCGATCTACACGACGGTGCGGGTGGTGACCGAAGGCCCCCAGCACATTGTGGTGCGCAACGGGTTCCGCCCGCTGGGGCTGATGCCCAACGCCGTCGAAGTGGCGGGCTGCGAAAGCCTCGCGCTCTTCGCCCGCTACGCCGACGACGTACTTGACCGCCGCGAGCAGGTGCCGTACGTGCCCGCCCCGCTGGCTCCGCTCCTCACCGCCGCGGAGGAGACCTCGGGCATCGGCTACGTGAACGTCCGTCCTGTCGAGGCACCGGACGCGGGCCCGCTCACCGGACCGGCAGCCCCCTCCACCACGGCCATGGAGATCGTCACCGCCCGCTCCTTCGTCAACCGGCGCTTCCTCGAACAGTTCCCCGACCCGGCGGGACGCTTCTTCCCGCTGCACTCCCCGAACGCGATCCTCACCCCGGAGAACGGTGAGTTCGAGGCGTACGCGGACCTGGACCCGATCACCGGAAGCTGCTCACTCCTCGCGGTGCACCCCTGCCCCGCCGCCATGGCGCATGCCCTGGAACCACTGATGACCGCGGTCACCCGTACCGGCGTGGACTACGTCGAGACGCTGCTACCGCTCTCCGACACCGCGGGGCTCAGCGCCTTCCTGGCCGCGGGATTCGTTCCCAGCGCGCTCTATCCGGCCATGCGCCGCCTCGGCGACCGCTTCCACGACTACGTCGTGCTCTCCCGGACCAACCGCCAGATCGACTTCCGTGCCACCGCCGTGAGTTCGCTGGTGCAGCCGTACCTGAGCGCGTACTTGCGGGCCTGGACCGCGACCTACCTTCCACTTCACGAGGTTGTCTCATGAACCGCCACCTGCTTCCCGTCGAGGTCCCCGATCCGGCGTCGCTGCGGCACGTCCAGCAACTGTGCGACCTCGCGGCACCCTATGAGCAGGGCACTGCGACCGACGGACTCTTCGCCGCCGCGATGGCAGAGAGCAACGCATGGCATGCCGAACGCTCCCCGTTCTTCCGGTCGTTGCTGACCGAGGAGCCCGGGACGCCGTCCCTGAGCGTGGGTCCGGACGTCCGCGCCCCGCTCGTGCACGCCAACTTCTTCAAGCGCCACGAACTGCTCTCCATACCCCGGGACGAGGTCTTCCTCCACCTCACCTCATCCGGCACCACCGGTCAGAAGTCGCAGATGTTCTTCGACGAGTGGACCATCCGCTCCGCCCAGCGCATGGTGGCCCGCGTCTTCGACCACTACGGGTGGATCACCCCGGACCAACCCGTCAACTACCTGCTCTACAGCTACGAGCCCGCACCCCGACTGAAGCTCGGCACATCTTTCACCGACAACTACCTGTGCGACTTCGCACCCGCCCGGGACACCACTCACGCCCTGCGCCACACGGGCACGGGACACGAGTTCGACGTGCGCGGCTGCATCGAGGCGCTCCAGCGGTACGCCGACGAGGGACTGCCGGTACGGATCTTCGGTTTCCCGGCCTTCCTCCACTTCACCCTCGAGCGGATGCGTTCGCTGGGGGTCCCTCCGGTGCAGCTGCCGCCCGGCTCGCTCGTCGTGCTCGGCGGCGGCTGGAAGGGCCACGCCGACCGGCAGATCGGCAAGGACGCCTTCTACGCGGAGGTCACCGAGTACCTGGGCATCCCCTCCGAGCGCATCCGCGACACCTTCGGGTCCGTGGAGCACTGCGTGCCCTACGTCGAGTGCGAACGGCACCGGCTGCACGTCCCGGTGTGGTCCCGTGCCGCCGTGCGCGACACCGCCACCCTCGAGCCGCTTCCCCACGGTGAGCGCGGCTACCTCCACCTCGTCTCCCCGTACATCACCTCGGTCCCGGCGCAGAGCGTGCTCATGGGCGACCTCGCCTCGCTGCACCCCGGCGAGGAATGCGGCTGCGCCCAGCCGACCCCCTGGTTCACCGTCCACGGCAGGGCCGGAGTGAGCCGCAACCGCAGCTGTGCGGTGGCCGCCGCCGAACTTCTGAAGGGAATGTCATGACCAGCGCGCCGAACACCGGAGCGACCAGCGGACTCCACCTGTGGCAGGGCACGTTCATCGACGACGCGAAGGTCACCGAGCTCCTCGCCGACCTGCCCGCCCTCACCGAGCGCACGATGGCGGAGCAGCTGCCCACCGACGTCGTGCTGTGCGCCTGCGACCGGCTCTCCGAGGCACTGCTCACCCCCGGTGACCCGGTTCATGCCCGGCTGACGGACTGTCTCACCGAGAGCGGCACGGAACCGGAGCAGGCAGCTTCCCTGCTCGCCGAGTTGGCCGAGGCCCTCAGCCGCCCGGCGCTGGAGCGCAAGCTCCGCCGCGAACTCGGCGGACTCCACCCGGAGAGGCTGACCCGGCCCGACGCCCGGGAGACCGTCTACGAGGCGTGGGCGCCGCTCGGCCTCGTCGTGCACATCGCACCGGGCAACGCGGCGGGCGTGGCTCCGCTGAGCGTCGTCGAGGGACTACTGACCGGCAACCTCAATGTGCTGAAGACGAGCAGCTCCGACACACCAATCGCTCCGCTTCTGCTCGCCGAACTCGCCGCCGCCGACGAGACCGGCATCCTCGCCCGCCGGGTCATCGCCCTGAGCTTCCCCTCCGGCCGCCGTGCATGGCTGGAGCCCCTGTGTGCCGCCGCCGACGCGGTCGCCGTCTGGGGCGGCGAGGAGGCCGTGGCCGGCATCGCCGCGCTCACGCCGCCCGGCTGCCGACTGGTCGAGTGGGGCCACAAGATCTCCTTCGCGTACCTGACCCGGGACGCCTGGAGCGACCCCTCCGTCCAGTCCGCGCTCGCCACGGACGTCTGCCGCCTCGACCAGAAGGCCTGTTCCAGCCCTCAGGTCGTCTACCTCGACACCGACGACCGGGAGGAGGTCTTCGCCTTCGCGGACAGTTTCGCGGCCCGACTGGCCGAAGCCTCCGACAAGTTGCCTCGCATCCCACTCGACGTCGCCGAGCACGCCGAGGTCACGAGCACCGAACTCGTCGCCCGGCTCGAACAGCACCTCGGCCTGACCCGGGTCGTCGCCGCCGCCGACGGCTCCTGGCGCGTCCTCGCCGACACCCGTCGCGCGATGACCGCCTCGCCGCTCCACCGCAGCGTCTGGGTCAAGCCGCTGCCACGCCACGACATGGCCGCCACCCTGCGACCCATGCGGCGCTACCTCCAGACCGCCGCGATCGCCGGCAGCCGCGTAGACGTGGCGGAGCTCGCCCGCTCCGTTGTCAGCGCAGGTGTCACGCGCGTGACCCCGGTGGGCGCCATGCTCGACGCTTACGACGGCGAACCCCACGACGGTGTCTACGCGTTGCAGCGATACAGCAGACGGGTCGCCGTACAGGCCGACGAGCGTTTCACCGCCACCTCCTGCCTGGACGACCTCGTGGCTCCGGCCGTACAGCCGGCCCCGCCCACCGGCCCGCTGCTCGACAAGGCAGGCGTCCAGGAGCAGTTGCGGAGCCTGGCCCCCGAACACGCCCACCTGTACTTCCGCAGCGGCGGCAGCACAGGCGCGCCCGCCCTCTCGGTCTTCACCAACACCGACTACGACACCCAGATGCGCGCCGCTGCCAACGGCCTCCTCGACTCCGGGTTCGATCCGGCCCGCGACCGTGCCGCCAACCTCTTCTACAGCGGCGGTCTGTACGGCAGCTTCATCAGCTTCTTCTCCATACTGGAGCGGCTGAACGCCACGCAGATCCCGCTGTCCGCGGGCACCGACCTCGCCGCGGTCGCGGAAGCCCTGGTGAGCTACCGGGTCGACACCCTCTTCGGCATGCCCTCCTACCTCTGGCAGCTCTTCCACGCCCAGGGGGACACACTGCGCGCCTACGGCGGAGTCCGGAAGGTGTACTACGGGGGCGAGCACTTCACCGCCGAGCAACGCCGCGTCCTCACCGACGACTTCGGTGTCGAGGTGATCCGGTCGGCGGCGTACGGGAGCACCGATCTCGGGCCGCTGGCGTACCAGTGCGAGCACGCCGAAGGCTCCGTCCATCACGTACTGACCGACCTGCACACCTTGGAGATCCTCGACCTGGAGGAGGACCGGCCGGTACGAGCCGGTGAACCGGGGCGACTGGTCTTCACCAGCCGGGCCCGCTCCGGGCAGCGGCTCGAGCGCTACCAGATCGGCGACATCGGCCGGGCGCTGAGCGGTGTGTGCCCCTGCGGCAGCCGCGCCCCGCGGATCGAACTCCTCGGCCGTCACGGCGACGTGGCACGCATCGGCACGAACTCCTATCACTACCGGCGCTTCGTCGACGCCGCCGAGAGGCACCTCGGCTACCGCGGAGAACTCCAGATCGTCCTCACCTCGGAGGCCGCGCGGGAACGGCTCACCGTCCGGCTCGACGAGCGCTACGCCCCGTCGGCCGACTCGGCCCGGGCCGCCTTCCTGGCGGAGGTTCCGGCCCTGCGCTCCGCGGTCGAGGAGGAGGACCTCCTCACGTGCTCCGTCGAGATCACCGACGGCGCCGCGTTCGAACGGACCGCGGGCAGCGGCAAGTTGCGCACGTTCGTGGACCGTCGCACGACGGGATGACGTGCGGTACGGAAGCCGGATGCCCATGCTGTCCACCCGATGTGCACCGACCCACTGATCGTTCTGCTTCTGTGCAGGTCAGGGTTTCCTTCGCTGCTGTACTTCGACGTCTGGAGACCGTGCAGGTCAGAGTGATGTCTTGCTGACCTGTGCCGTACGTACGTGGGCCGTGGGCCGTGTATTCCACTCTGGGAAGGCACGGCCCACGGCATGTTTCGGTCTGCGGTTGTCAGGAGACGTCGAGGGCTGTCCCCTCGTCCGAGCCGAACGCGGCGTCGAATCGATGAAATCCGGGTTCGCTCACGGTCCGACTTCGTAGGTGGGAAGGCGTCGCCTGCGACAGGAGCAACGACCTGGACCTGCGTCACGGCCTTGTCGCCTTCAGAAGCGATCACAGCCGCGCCCACAACTGCCCAAGGGACCTCATGCTGCTGGAGAACAAGACCGCCATCGTCTACGGCGGCGCGGGAGCGATCGGCTCCGCGGTCGCCCGCGTCTTTGCCCGCGAAGGCGCCACACTCCATCTGGTCGGACGCACCCAGGCACCTCTGGAGGAACTTGCCGGCACGATCGCCCGAGCCGGGGGGCGCGCCGAGGTCGCCCCGCTCGACGCGACTGACCGAGCAGCAGTCGAGCGGCACGCCGACGCCGTCGCCCAGCACTCCGCGGGCATCGACATCGCCTTCAACGCCACTTCCAACGACGATCTGCACGGTGCCCCGCTGGTCGACATGGCGGACGAAGACGTGCTACGCCCCGTCACCAAGGCGGTCACTACCCACCTGAACCTTGCCACCGCCGTAGCCCGCCACATGATTCCCCGCCGCACCGGGGTGATCCTGGCAATGGGCGGTGGCCGAGAAGCCATCCCCCACCTCGGCGGCTCCCACATCGCCTGGTCCGCCCTTGCCGGCCTGTGCCGCCAGCTCGCCGGCGAACTCGGCCCGCACGGGATCCGAGCCGCCTGGCTGCTCTCCCCGGGCTCGCCCGATTCATCCAACCCGCCCGAGGACGACCCGGAGGCGACCGCGACCCTGCTCCGACGCCGGCCCCGCCTCGAAGACGTCGCCCATGCCGCCGCTTTCCTCGCCTCCGACCGCGCCGCGACCATGACCGCCACCGAGCTCAACATCACCGGCGGCGCCGTCGTCGACTGAACGTGCGCCACTCACGGTCGATCAGCGAGCCCTCGCTCTCTACGGGCGACTCGGCCTGCACCAAGTCCGCGCTGCACGTGAGAACAACGTCAAGATCTGGATGTCCACCAGGGCGCCTCTGTAAGGGCCGGGGAGGCCCGTCGGCTCCTCTGCTCGGGCAGCCACCTTGAGGGCGAACCTCGAAGTTCGAGGGCCCACTTGGCGGTTCGTCCACTCGGAGCCGTGAGCGCCGGCCTCCACTCGGAGCCAAGGGTCCCGCCACGCGACGGGGCCCTCCCCGAGCGAACGGTCTCAGGAGGCTCGGGCCAGCAGACCGTCGCTGACGAGCTTCGTACGGATCGTTCCGGCGTCGCTCCCGCGGTCGAGGCTCCCGCTGAACGGTACGGGCGTCCAGGCGTACTCACCGGGGAACTGGTGGGCGGACAGCTCGTCGAAGCGCCGTGCCCCGTCCTCGCCCACGTTGAAGACGTTGTACGGGAGGGTGAAGCTCTCCGAGCAGTGGTCGTTGCCCGCCGCACCCGCTTCGCAGGAGTCGAGGGAGGCGTAGTTGCCGTGCTTGTTCTCGGCCGAGTAGATCCTTGCGACCTGGGGCGAGCCGCCGGCGGCCCGGCCCCAGTCGCAGTCGTTGCCCAGCAGGCGTTCGTCGGTGTGCTCGAAGGCGGTGCCCTCGTGTGCGGTCGTCTTCAGCGCAAAGGCCGCGTAGCCGGTCGCGCAGCCGGCCTGGGGCGTGAGCGTCAGGGCGAACGGTTCGACGTCGCCGGAGTGCCCGCCGCCGAACCAGTCCCCGCAGTCCTGGCGGTAGAGGACCGTGTACAAGATCGCGATCTTCCCGGGGTCGCCGGGGTGGGGTCTGACCCGGGCGAGTGCGGTGCCGGGGTTGCTGCTCGTCGCCGGATCGGCGCAGCCGGAGTCCTCGCCGCTGTCGAACCAGACCCACGGCATGAAGTGGGTGGCGAGGGTGTCCTCGAGCGTGTCGTCGAGTCCGTCGCCGTCACCGTCGGCGACCTGGGCATGAGCGTGACCGGACAGGCCGGTCACCATGGCCGACAGGATGAGCAAGGGCGCTGTCAGTGCGCGCAGCAGATGACGTTTCACGTCTCTCCCTGGTAGGCAGTGTTGGGGGAATTGCCTTCGGTGCCGTGGTGACGGCTCAGGCGCGCAGCCGGCACGATGCCGCCGGACGGCGGCCATCGAACATGAAACTGGACCGATAATCCCCTGCATAGGCGGAACCCGAACCCGGTCGGCCACAACCGTTGCCCCAACGTAGGGGGAACCACGAGGACTTGGGGGCTACGAGCGTCGGTCACTCCGGGGTGCCGTTGCGCGCATCCATGCACTCACTCCGGGTGACGTGAACGAAGCACGACCGCTCGACCGGCGACCTCAACGGCGCGCGGCTTGCCGGCCCGACGGGCCCAGCCCGAACGCCGTCACGGAAAACGGGTGTCATGGGGTGAGCTGGCCGGTGGCTGCGACGTGCAGGGGCCCAGGTCAGCGTTGATCTTCGGCAGCGATAACGCCAGATGCCCTGGGGCCAAGCGGGTCACGCTCGGAGCGTACCGAGGCACTAGGATGGCTTGTACTGGCTCGTCCTGCCGTCGCGCGACGGGGCAAGATCACTGGCGCACAGAACAAGCAAGGCTGCACGAAATGACAGCGTGCATCGCGGGAGCCGTTGCCGGCAAGCGGCCCCTCAAGGTTCCGGTCCGCGTTGGCCCGGGATGACGAGGCTCAACCAGAAAGCCGGCGAGAGACGGGCGATAGTGGCCAGTGAGCGCATGGCGGACGTCTTGGCACGCATCACCTCGCACGGTGACCTGACCGGGGCGCTCGCTGACCAGGTAGCAACCGTGGCGGGCGTGAGCGGTCTTGGCGCGGTCGTCACCACCACGGCGGGAACCGCCGAGAGTGTCTGGTCCAACGGGGCGACCAACGCCGCCTTGGGGAATCTCCAGTTGACGCTGGGAGAGGGCCCGTCCATCGACGCCGCACGTCACGACGTTCTCGTGCTCGAGCCGGATCTGGTCGATATGCCGATACCCCGCTGGCCGGCCTTCGCCAGCGCAGCCGGTGAGCTCGGGGTGCGCGCGGTGTTCGCATTTCCGCTGCGAATCGGGGCGATCGGTCTCGGTGTACTGGAGCTGCACCGAGATTCGCCCGGCTCGATGAGCACAACGCAGATCGGTGACGTGCTCGTCCTGGCCGACGCGCTGACCTCACTGCTGCTACGGCTTGGGTTTGACGGCGAGTTCGTCGTCCTGCGTACCTCGGTGCACCAGGCCACCGGGATGATCGCTGCACAACTGGGCGTCGGCCTGGACGAGGCACTGCTCCGCTTGCGGGGCCACGCCTTCGGCAGCAACCGTCCCATTGACGAAGTCGCCGCGGACGTCGTGGCGAACCGGCTGGACTTCAACGACCACCTATGACGAACCTGCCCCACACCGGACAATGGACGAGAACGGCTACCCTTACCGCCCGGTGGCGGAGCCGCGGCTGGAGGAAGACTCACGATGCGTGAACAACAACTGGTCACGGTGTTCGTGGAGTTGGCGGACACTCTTGTCGACGACTTCGACGTCATAGATCTCCTGCACACCCTGACCCACCGCTGTGTGGAACTGCTCGACGTGCAGGCCGCCGGACTCATGCTCGGCGATCAGCACGGTCGGCTGCGGTCGGCCGCGGCCTCCTCCGAGCACGCCCGGCTCCTGGACGTGTTCGAGTCACAGACCGAGGCCGGGCCCAGCGCGGAGTGTTTCAGGACAGGGCAGCCGGTGATCAACGCAGATCTCGATACCCCGAGCTGGCCGCGCCTCAGGGAGGCGGCACGCGAAGCCGGTTTCGCGTCGCTCCACGCACTCCCGCTGCGGCTGCGCGGCGAGATCATCGGCACCCTGAACCTCTTCCACAGCGAGTCCCGCACGCTGACCGAGGCCGACATGCACGTCGCTCAAGCACTGGCGGACATCTCCACCCTGAGCATCCTGTCCCAGCGCAGTCTCCGGGAGGGTGAGATCCTCGCAGGCCAGCTGCAGAACGCCCTGACCAGCAGAGTCACGATCGAGCAGGCCAAGGGAGTACTGTCCGCGAGGCTGCGAGTGCCGATGGATGAGGCGTTCACGGTGATCCGGGATCACGCACGGACCCACCACGAGCAGCTGTCGGTCGTCGCCCGGCGGATCGCGGCGGGCGACCAAGCGCTGATCTCCGTGCTGACGGGCGAGAGTCCATCAGAGGAGTCGACCCCGAACACCACTGCGCGGCCGCCCAGTACGTGCTGAGCCGTCGAGTGGTCGGTGAGCTCACGCGCGGCGTCCCGGCAACCGCTGGGGGAGACTCATGTCGTTCCTGAACATCCATCGCGAACGCCCGGGACCGCACCACCCGGTCTGCGGCTTCGGGTGTCCGGCCTTGCGCTGCGGGCAGTTGCGGCACTGAAGGCCCTGTCCCCGGCTGGCCGTGTGCGTGCCTGGCTGTTCGGCACGAGTGCGTGTACGTCCTCACCGTGAAGCCGGGGTCTCCAAGTCCCTGGTACTGGGACGGACCTTGACGCTCTCGCCCGCGTCCAGGACGACCGAGGCGTAGAAGGGCGTCGGACTAGGACCTGTCCGGTGAGCCGTCTTTCCGGCGTGCCCGGTGCTGGGCGACGTTGTGGCGGTTGCCGCAGATCGGAGGGCTGCAGTAACGGCGTCGTCCGGCGCGGCTGGTGTCCACGAACACTCCCGCGCACTCGGGCGCCGCGCAGTCCCGGAACCGGTCGTGGTCCAGGGCGTGCAGTGAGCCGAGCAGCCCGGCGCCCGTAAGGACCGCCAGTTCGTCGGCGATGCCCGCCTCGGGCGCGGTACCGACCACCCAGCGCCAACCGTCCGCATCCGGCACCAAAAGTGGGCCTCGGCCCGCGCGTTCGACCAGCGTGTTGGCCCGCTCGACCGCCTCCTGCTCGGTGGGCGCCGCCAGGGCCGCGCGCACCTCCTCGCGCAGCGCGTGCACCTGGGCGAGATCGCCCCGGGTGATCTGGTGGCTGCCCGCGGGCTCGACGGTGTGCTCGGCGAGGAAGCGCGCCAGTGCGGTGGGGTCACCCAGCGTCTCGCTGGTCCGTAGACGGACCGTGGGTGAGCTGTTCGCCAGAGCAGTGGCCACACCCGCACCCACCGTGTAATCGGAGAAATAGATCTGCACGCCTTACCTCCCACTGCCGCAACGGCTACGGTAGCCAATGTAAGTGGAGAAAGAAGACTTTACCCCTTAGCTTGGAGGCGAGGCCGTATGCCCGCGCACGCTCAGCACGACAACGCCCACGCATCTGACGACGTCCGGAGCGATCCGTGCGACGGGTGGCAACTTCCCGACCGGGTACGAGTCGAGGGCGGAGAGGTCGCCACGGGCGTCTTCGGCCACGGTCCGCCCGTCGTCCTCGTCCACGGCACGCCCGCGTGGTCCTACCTGTGGCGCAAGGTCGTTCCACTGCTCGCCGAACACTGCACGGTGCACGTCTGGGACCTGCTCGGCTTCGGCGACTCACGCCCAGACTCCGGAGTCTGCCCCTCCATCGCCCGACAGGCGGCGACCCTCACCCAACTCGTGGCCCACTGGGGGCTGACGGACCCCGCACTGGTCGGCCACGACATCGGCGGCGGCATCGTGCTCCGCGCCCACCTGCTGCACCGGACCCCCGCACGCCGCCTCGCACTGCTGGACGCCGCCGTGCTGGGGCCGTGGAACACCCCGTTCACGGAGCACCAGCAGCGCCACGCGGAGGCGTACCGCACCATGCCGCACGACGCCTTCACCGACCTCATCACCACACGCTTCCAGTCCGCCACCCACCACCCCATGCCACCCGAAGTCGTCGCCGCGTATCTGCGACCCTGGGCGGGGACGGCCGGGCAGCACCGCTGGCTCAACCAAGTGGAGAGCGTGAGCTTCGAGGACACCAGAGAGGTCGTCGCCCAGCTGGCCGAGATCTCCGTCCCCACGCTCGTCCTGTGGGGTGAGCGCGACGAGTGGCTCAGCGCCGCGACCGCCCGGCGCCTCACCCGCGCCATCCCTGGGGCCCGACTGCAAACCCTGTCCTCGACGGGGCACTTCCCTGCCGAAGACGCGCCTGACGAGACCGCCGACGCCCTGCTGCGCCTGCTGAGGTGAACAGATCGTGCCTCGTCAACAGAACCGT
The DNA here is from genome assembly GCF_000426165.1 of Streptomyces sp. TAA486. Lineage (NCBI taxonomy): Bacteria > Bacillati > Actinomycetota > Actinomycetes > Kitasatosporales > Streptomycetaceae > Streptomyces > Streptomyces sp. TAA486. Next base: position 38,665 of record NZ_AUEV01000023.1, read on the forward strand.
ACGAACAGGTGAGTGACACCCGGGGTGGATTCCATTGGGTCCGGACCGGATCACGACCACAGGTAGTGGCGCATCGCGGCGACGGTGACCGTCCCGCGAAAGACGCAGGCCCTCTTATCGAAGCGCGTGGCAACTGCCCGGTTGTTTTTCAACTTGCTGATCGTCCGCTCGACTTCGTTACGCTTTGTCGCTGCTCAGATGGTTCCGGCCGGCTGCGAGGGCGCCCGCCCGACGGGCGGGGAACGAGAACTCGGTCCAGGACCGGGATCCTCTGCGGCGCGTCGCCCCACTGACCGGGTGTGATCAGCAGCGCCAGGGGTCTGCGGGGCTGTCCGACACGATGCGGATGATCGTCTTGCCGGGGCTGCGGCGTCCTGGCGCGAAGGCCGCGGGCGTTTCGGCGAGCGGGTAGACGTCGCCGACGACCGGCTTGAGCCGTCCGTCTCTCAGCCGCTGCGCGAGGTCGGCGAGCCGGGCCCGGTCGGGTTCGACGATGAAGAAGACGGCCCGCCCGTCCTCGGGCCTGACCGTGGGCGGGGCGGCGATGGTGATGAGGGTGCCACCGGCACGCACCAGCGCGGCTGAGCGGTCGAGGATCTTGCCGCCGATCACGTCGAACACGACGTCGACCTCTCCGGCGTCCTCCAGCCGGTCCGCCTGCAGGTCCACAAAAGCGTCGGCGCCCAGGCCGAGAGCCGTGTCCCGGTCGGTGGACCGGCCGGTGGCGATCACCCGCGCTCCCACCTCGCGTGCGAGTTGGACCGCGACCGACCCGACGCCGCCGGCGGCGCCGTGGATCAGGACCGTCTGCCCCGCCTTGAGTCGCCCGTGGTCGAACAGACCCTGCCACGCGGTCAGCCCTGAGATCGGCAGCGCGGCGGCCACGCTGTGGTCGATGTCCGCGGGCAGCGGGGCCACGTTGCGGGCCTCCACCGCGGTGTACTCGGCCAGCGATCCGTCACGGGACCAGTCGGCCATGCCGAAAACCCGCTGGCCGACGGTGAGGCCGGTGGTGCCGTACCCCAACTCGGCGACCACCCCGGACAGTTCGTGCCCGGGCACACTCGGGGTCCGGTCGCGGCCGGCGCGGTCGGTCCATGTCCCTGGCCAGGCGAGTTCCCCAGGGGTGAACCCCGCGGCGTGCACGCGCACGATGACGTCGTTCTCAGCAGCGTGGGGATAGGGCAGTTCCGTCAGGGCGAATCCGCGAACGCCGGCGTCACGGTCGCGGACGGTGATGGCTTGCATGAAAGTTCCTCTGGAGGGGTGAGCAGCGCCGAGCAGGCACAGTCATGTCCGCTTGGGTCGCCAGGGCGCCCGATGCGTCCTGATCCCGACCGTATGCTCCGGCCGGTCCATCCGCGTGGTGCGGCGCTCGTGCCTCGTTGGTCAGGAACGTCCGTCCGATGCGAGGTTCGGGCACTCCATGCGATTTTCGACTCTGGCGACCCAATATTCACGCAGCCAATAACACGTACTGAAGTTCATGTATATTGGGCCGGTGCGGGGCGCCGGGCGACCACGGAGCAGAGGCCGGCCCCCGAGGGAGGGGGAAGGCCGTGTACGAATGTGCGCTCTCCGCGCAGCCGCTCACCGAACAGAGCGCCGCCCAGGCGGCAGCGACGGCGCGTTCCCGGCATCCCGTCCGGGGCGCACTCCTCGCGACGCCGCAACGCTCGACCCTCGCGACTCCCGTCTCGACCGCCGATGACAGACGTGACTGCAGCGCGGCAGCCTGAATAGCCGGTGAGGAGTGCTGACATTGCCCGCGACCCGCAAGCCGGAGACGGCACCCAGGCACGCTCCGGAGACCTACCCGGCCTGGGACCCTGACAAGGTCTACGCGAAAGGCGAGCGCACCGTTCACGAGGGTCGGCTGTACGTGGCCGCGGAGTCCGTGATCGCGGTCAGACCCGACCCGGGCAGTGGCTTTGATCATTGGCCATGGGTGTATCTCGGCTGGCACTCGCTGCGGTAGACACCGCCCGGTGGCCCGATGTGGCAAGGCCGCGCAAGCCGTCGGCGCACCGCGATTCTGGTTGGACGCACTCTGGTCAACGGCCTTGTGCCGGGCGTCACTTCGGAAACTCAGAGGCCAATTTCGGGGCAGTTCAATCAGTTGGCCCATGCCCCGGAGAATCATGTACGTGCAGCTCAAGACGGGTCATGACACCGACGCGGGCCCGTCGTGGATCGGCTGGGTCCGATTCTCCAAGACCCAGACCGCTTACTTCCGCCATCGCACGCTGCGTCGTTGGCCGGGCATGCGGGACGCCAACTTCTACGACGTGGACACCGACGAGCAGTTCTGGGTCTCCGGCCCGAAACGCGATCGGTCCGACGGCCGGTTCGGCCGCGCGGCGCCGGAGATCGACGATGACGCCCGCGATGCCTACGAGGCGTTCCTGGGCGGAGCTCCGCTACCGGGACGTGAGAAAGGCTGAGTGTTCCCCCCCCCCCCGTGGGGCTGCCGTTTCCGGTACGGGCGTCGTACCGGCTGAGCACCGCGGCGTCGGCCCGAACCGCTTCCGGGCCGAAGCCCCGTCGACCCGCCGGAAATGCGGTTGCCGGCGGCTGTCGCCGTGGCCACGCTGGCCCGATGGATCTGCGAGGGGCGGCACAGGCGTGGTGTGAGGACGGCTTCGTGATCCTTCCCGGGTTCATCCCGCCCGAGGAGTTGCAACCTGCGGCGGATGAGCTGGAGTTGCTGTTCCCGTCCGCCGAGGGTTTCCATGACGGAACCGATCCGCGGCGCGAGCGTTTCATCGGTGACCAGTTCGCCGGGATCGACTACTTCCCGTTCGAAGGTACGGAGATCAGCCTGCTCGCGGTGAACCACCGGCTCCTGGCGCTCGCCGGGACGCTGCTGGAGGACGACGGCTGCCAGATGTACGGGGCGGAGGCCTGGGCGAAGTACTCGGGTGCCAGCGACTACGACCAGGATCTGCACCGTGACTACCTGGGCCACACCCTGCTGGTGCCCAGCAGCGCACCGGGCTTCCGGCAGTTGGAGATGTTCGTGTACCTGGCGGACGTGCCGGAGGAGTGCGGCCCGGCGCACCTGGTCTCCCGGGAGCACACGGCGGATCTCCCCGCGGTGCCCGACAGGTATCTGCGTCCCGGCCTCGACAGCGACAGCCGCTTCCACGCCGGCAGCGAAAGCCCCCGTTTGTACGGGGCGGAGGTGTCTGCGGCCGGTCCCGCGGGGACCGTGGTCGCCTTCGAGATCGGGACACTTCACCGCGGAACTGCCATGACCGCGCAGCGCGGCGCGCGCTACACCATGCACCTCAACTTCCGTCCCTCCGGCGTCCATTGGGGCCAGCGCCGGGGCTGGGCCTACTCCGCGGTGCAGGAGGACTGGTCCAGGTTCGTCGAGCGGGCCACCCCGCGCCAGCTCCACGCCTTCGGGTTCCCACCGCCCGGACACCCCTACTGGACGCCGGAGACGCTGACGGGGATGGCACTGCGGTACCCGGGGCTCGACCTCACACCTTGGCGCGAACTTCGCTGATCGGGCCCAGCCCACATCCGCTGCATCGGCCTCGCGTAGGGACAGCAACTACCGGCAGGGCCGCGTGAACCACGGGGATTTCTCCCCACCGGGACGGCTCCGTGGGGTGGTTGCGGTGGCCGATATGGTCGCTGTGTGTCATCTGGGCTGGAGGCAGGGACACTTGCTGTCCGTCCCTACCGACAAGGCCGCTCGCTACCTGGTGAGGGATCATCGGAGGCAACGAACGAGCGGGGGAGGTGAATAACGTGCGAACCGGCGGGGACCCAGGCGGCATGGATCCCGACGAGTCGGAGGAGCGGCTCGGGGTGCCGGAGGAGGACGACAGCGACACCCGGTGGCGCGGCTTCATGGCTGATTCGACCGCACTCCCGCCGCCGAGCGAGTTGGTTGGCGGGATGCCGGAGCGGCTCTGCGCCGCATGTGTGCGGCTGCTCCAGGTGGCCGGTGGTTCCCTTTCGCTGGCCGGGGGAGCGAAACGATCGCTGGTGACCCTGTGCGCGAGTGACGACATCGCCGCGCGACTGGCAGAGATCCAGTACACGCTGGGTGAGGGCCCCTGCCACTATGCGGCCGAGATGAGAGCACCTGTCTCCGCGGTCGATCTGACCGCCGGGCCGGACACGCGGCGGTGGCCGGTCTTCGCCAGTCACGCCGTCGATGCAGGTGCCGGCTCGGTGTTCTCGTTCCCGATGAGCCAAGGCGGCCACATACTGGGCACGGTCGACCTGTACAACACCACCCCCAGCACCCTGGAGGAGCCTGAGATCCGGCTCGGCATGCGAGCGGCCGATGCCGTTGTCCTGGCACTCACCGGCCTCCATCAGGAGCAGCCGTCGGACGACGAGCAGCCGAGAGTAGCCTGGTGGATGGAGGCGGAGGCCAATCACGAAGAGGTGCACCGGGCCGTCGGGATGCTCATGGTGAGGCTCGGCGTGGACGCCGAAGAAGCGATGGCAAGGCTGCGTGCACGGGCATTCTTGCTGGACAAGACCGTCACCGACTTGGCAAAGGACGTCACCGGCCGCAGGGATGATTTCCGTGCTGGAGAGTAGGCCGGTGGCCGTATCGGTGTGCGCGACAGGAGGCGGAGAGCTTGAGCCGTGAGCGAGAGGTGAGCGAAGCCTTTCTCACCTTGGCGGACACCCTGGTCGAGGACTTCGACCCCCTGTCTCTCTTCCAGCGTCTTGTCGATCACTGTGCGGGACTGCTGGATGTCGAGGCTGTGGGCGTGATGATGATCGACGCCCGCGGCGGTCTGCGGACAACGGCCGCCTCCAGTGAGGAAGCGGATTTTCTCGAGGTTCTGCAGCTGCAGAAGAACTCGGGTCCCTGCGTGGACACCTACCACGAACAGCGTCAGATGAGCGTTCCGGACCTCTCCTCCGAGCGGGAACGCTGGCCGGAGGTCGTAGCCGCCGCACTGGCATCCGGTTTCGCGTCGGTCCATACGGTGCCGCTGCGACTGCACGGACACGTCGTCGGTGCAGTCAATCTCTTCCGCACCGGACGAGGGCCGCTCGCCGCGGAGGATCAGCATCTCGCTCAGGCTCTGGCCGACGCGACGATGCTCGCCCTGATGCAGTGGTCGACGGAACCGACGCCGCGAGGAGAGATCCTGACGCGGCTGCAGAGCGTCATCGCGGCGAAGAGCACCTTCGAGATGGCCAAGGGCATGATCGTCGAGTACGCGGACGTTTCCTTCAGCACTGCTGCGCGCATTCTCCGGACCTATTCGGAAGATCAGCGCGTGAGGCTGGGCGACACCGTTCAAGCTCTCGTCAGCAACGAGCTCGCGCCGGCCACTGTCGCGAGCGGCTCGGGCAACAGAAGGTCAGGGCAGGGAACATAGCCTGCCGCTCACGAAGGAGCCTCCGATCGCGTCCGGCCCTCGTGACTGCCCCCTTGTGCCGTTCATGTGCGGTGCTCTGCTTCCGCACCGCCGACCACGACCGGTCTGCGGATGGTTGAGCTCGTCGGCCGTGGGCCGCGCTCCCTGACCGGGAGGCGCGGCCCACGGCTTCGTGCGGGGAATTCCGTTCCGGCCAACTTCCCTGGCCCGTGGCCGCGTTGCCTGCTCTCAGCGCGGAGACGGTGGGCTCTGAAGGCCATGGAGCCGGCTCTATCCCCGGCCGGTCGCTCAGTCGCTCTCCGGTGGCTTCGCCGAAGCCTTCGCCGGAACCGGTGAGTTGCCGCCACCGCCGGCGGCCGAAGGAACGGCGGACCCCGGCGAGCGGCGCACGATCTGCGGCAGCCGGCCCCGGACCAGCCGCCAGACCACCAGCAGCACCGCCAGCGCGGCAAGGAACGGCAGCGCCGCACCGATCACCACCGCGACCCAGCGCATCGTCGTGATGAAGGCGTCCCAGCCGCCCCCCAGTGCGTCCGTGAAGCCCGTCCCGTCGTCCTTCTTCTCCACCTCGGTCTCCGAGAGCACGAGAGTGATCGTGGCCAGCGACGTACGGTCCTTGAGCGACGCCTGCTGCGCCTGGAGCGCTTCCAGCTCCGCCTGGCGGGTGCTCAACTGCCCTTCCAGAGTGACGATGTCGGAGAGCCCTGTCGCCTTGTCCATCAGCTTCCGTACACGTTCGACGCTTGCCTTCTGCGAGGCGATGCGGCTCTCGACGTCCACCACCTTGTCGGTGACGTCGTCGGCCGACACCTTCCGCTCGATGAGCTTGCCGCTGCCCGAGAGCTCCTCCAGGACGTCCGCGTACTCCTCCTGCGGTACCCGGAGCACCAGACGCGAGCGTTCGTGGCTCTGGCCGTCGCGGTCGGTGGTCTCGTCGCCGACGTACCCGCCCGAGCTCTCCACCGTGGTACGGGTGTCGTCCAGGGCGGACGGCACGTCCTTGACCTGGACCGTGAGCCTGGCCTTACGGATGACGTGGTCCGGTTCGATCTTCGGTGGCTTCTTCTTGGCCGGGCCTTCCTGTTGGCCCGTCGTGTCGTCGGTGTTGGCGCGTGCCCCACTGTCGGCCGCCGCGCCGGCGCGCCCCTCGCGCTTTCCGGATGCCTCGTTCGCGTACTGCCGCTCGCTCGTCGAACTCCCGGAGTCCGTGGCTGAGTTGTTGCTGCAACCCGCGACGGCCAGCGCCGAGGCGAGCACTCCCACCGCGAGGAGTGCGAGCGACCGGCGCGGACGCCGGCCGGGACTGCGACGGTTCCATGTCGCGGGCGGTGTCGGATCGTTCATGAGGGGTCCCCCTCTGGCTGTGCGCGGTTCGTTGTCGCAGGTTGGACGGGGGTGCCGTCGGGCGGGTTGCGGGACGCCGGTCGCGATGCCGTCTCGGTCGGGAATCGATCAGGAACCGGTGCGGCCGGGCCGTACAACCTTCGAGATCCGGGGCGGGTCGCGGCGCCGCGCGCTGGGGGCCATGAGCGGTGTCAGGCAGCGGCCTGCCTCCGGGCGCCCCCGAGCTCCCTCGCGAGCGGCTTCGGAGGCCGTGAGGGGAGCGCCGTTCGGGGCCGGACGTCCCTCCGGCCCCCGCCTCCCTTAAACCCGGCCTAAGTGTGGCCTAAGTCCCTTCGTCCACGTCCGCAACCTGCTGATACTCCGTCCCGTTGTCGTTAGCTTGCTGAGGGAGGAAGACCACCCCCCGCGCACAGAAGGAGACTGCCCCACGATGGCGAACCACGCGGAAGCGCAGGCTGCCCCGAGGATCCGCGCAGGGAAGCGTGCCGTAACCGCCTTGGCCGCGGCGGCAGTTGCCGCGTCGTTGCTCGCCGCCTGTTCGAGCGGGGAGACGGATCCCGGGCCCACCGGCCCGCCTCCGGCGACGCCCTCGCAGACCGAGGACCCGCTGCCGGAAACCGGGGACTTCGCGCCGTACGTGGACACGTCCCTCAAGCCCTCCTACGACCTTCTGGAGAGGGCCGAGAGGACCGGTGTGAAGGAGTACAACCTCGCGTTCGTCTCCCCGGGAGGCGGCTGCGTGCCCAAGTGGGGCGGCAGGCAGCAGCTGGAAGACAATCCGGTGGCGGCGCAGGCGAACGAGCTGCGCGACGAGGGCGGCGACGTAAGGGTCTCCTTCGGCGGCCAGAGCGGCAACGAACTCGCCCGGGTCTGCGGCTCGGTGGACAAGCTGACGAGCGCCTACACGAAGGTCATCGACACCTACGGGCTGACGAAGCTCGACTTCGATCTCGAGGGCCCCGCGCTGACGGACAAGAAGGCGAACGAGCTTCGCAGTCAGGCGATCGTGCGGCTCCAGCGGCAGCGTCCGAACCTCAACGTCTCCTTCACCCTCCCCGTGATGCCCTCGGGCCTGAACCGGGACGCCCGCGCGGTTCTGGAGAACGCGCAGAAGAACGGCGCACGCGTGAACCGCGTGAACATCATGGCGATGGACTACGGCACCTCCTACGACGGAGACATGGGCGAGTACGCCGTCCAGGCAGCAACTGCCGCGCACAAGCAGATCCAGGCCGCGCTGGGCGTCAAGGACGCGGAGGAGGCCTGGGACACGCTCTCGGTGACGCCGATGATCGGCGTGAACGACGTCGAGGGCGAGGTCTTCCGTCCCGAAGACGCCACGGAACTGCGGAAGTTCGCGGACAAGAAGGAGCTGGGCGGCCTGTCCATGTGGTCCGCAACCCGCGACAAGCCCTGCCCAGGAGGCCCGAAGTCCAAGGCGCAGGCGACCTGTTCGGGCATCGGGAAGACGGCGGACGAGTTCGCGAAGGCGTTCAAGGGCTGAACCCGGGCAGGCTCACCCGGGCCGGGGTCAGGCGTCGAGCTCCTCGGCGAAGACCCGGAAGTCCCCCCGGTCGCGGTGCATGTCCCGCAGGGTCTCCGCGAGCACCGCGGGGTCCTTGCGCGGGTGTCCGGGCGTGATGGCACCGGGAATGACGAGCTGGGCGACGTGGATGTTCTCGTCGGCGAGCGCGGTGTGCAGCATCTGCGCGTAGGCGCTCTCGGCGGCGAAGGCGACCGACGTGCCGGCGAAGTCCGGGCGTGGCCGGACGGCGGTGCCTCCGTTGACGAAGAGGACGGTGCCGCGGCCGAGGCGGCGCATGCCGGGCAGTACGTGCTGCACGGCGGCCGCGGGCGCGTAGAGGGAGAACTCGACCGGGCCGGACAGGTCGGCGGGAGTGGCCTCCAGCACGGGCCGCATGAAGTCCTTGTGCGGCGCGGGGCTGTACTGAAGGACCTCGATGGGGCCGAGAGCGTCGGCGGCGGCCTCCAGCGCGGCGGTGAGGGCGCCCCTGTCGCGTACGTCGGCGGCGAACCCCCGCGCGGTCACACCTTCGTCGGCGAGGCCGGCGGCCAGCGCGTCGAGTCGCTCCTGGCTGCGGGAGACGAGTGCGACGTCGAATCCCTCGCGTCCGAACTGCCGCGCCGCGGCGGCTCCCAGTCCGCGTCCCGCTCCGATGATGGCGATGGTGGTCATGCTTCTCCTGAGGTGTGACGGCTGCACTCGGTTCTTCGGGCCGACGCCGGCCCGCTGCTCCCGGGCGAATGCCCGCCCCGAGGGCGCGTACCGACCCGGTGCGTACCGGATCCATACCGACCCCGGATGCCGGGCCCCGGATGGTTACCGGCCCCGGGCGAGCGCCGGGGCCGGCGCCGAGGACGGCCAGGGTTCAGCGCGGCGTCAGCTTGAGCGTCGCGGACCGGGCCCCGGAGGCGACCATGGGGTCCACGTACTGGGCGCTGTGGCGCTGGTACTTGGTGCGGTAGGCGGCGTCGATGTGCTCGTTGAGGCCGGGATCGGTCTCTTCCGTGAAGCTGACCTCCTTGGCGACTCCGTCGGCTTGGATGTGCCCCTCGCGACCTGCCTGGGCTGCCTGGAACCATGCGCCGTCCCGTCCTCTGTAGGAGCGGACGTACAGGTCGTCGCCGTGGCGCACGACCCAGATCGGTACGGGGTTGCGCAGGGAGCCGTCGTTCCGACGGGGCGCGATCTCCAGTTCCTCGGCTGCTGCGATCTTGTCGAGTTCGTCGCTCGTCCAGGCCGTCATAGGGGTGTCTCCTTCGTGTGCCGGCGCTTCGGGCTGCCGGGTCTGCCGGGTCTGCCGTCAGTCAACGACGGTTTCCGTGCAGGTCTGAAGCAGGCCACGCCGCGTCCGAAGGCGATTCCCGTCCCGCTCCGCGCGGCTGGGCGACCGTCCGCCGCCCCGGCAAGCCCGCCGGGCCCGGACCGCGTCGGCAGCGGCACCCGGCCCGGCGGTCCGTCAGCCAGGCGTCAGCATCGTGCGGGCTTCTTCCAGGAGCACTCCGGGCCGACGAGGGGCCCCGACGGGCGCCGGTCCTCGCCCTTGCCCTTCGTCCCGGGCTTCTTCCCGGACCCGGTCTCGCGGCCGTCGGACGCGAGGGCGACCACGATCGAGTCCTCGATGCCCTTCACCGAATCGGCGAGGTAGTTGTTGAGGATGATGCTGTAGGTGAGCTTGCGGCCGTCCGCGTCGGTGACGTATCCCGACAGCGCCGAAGCGCCCGTCAGCGAACCCGTCTTGGCGTGCGCGTTGCCCTCGGCCGGTGTGTCGCACATCCGTGAGCGCAGCGTGCCGCCCGTCATGCGGTCCCCCGCGCAGGCGATCGGCAGCGCGTCGTACCACTGCTTGAACCAGGGCTTCTTCCGCACCGAGTGGAGAAGCGTGGAGATGTGGCGTGCGGAGACGTTGTCCATACGGGACAGTCCCGAGCCGTCGACCTGGCGCAGCGTGGCGGTGTCCACCCCCTCCTTCTTCAGGAAGCCCTCGATCGCCTTCAGCCCCGCGCTCCAGGTGCCCTTGCCCGCGCTCTCGTCACCCATGGTCTTCGTGAGGACCTCGGCGTGGTTGTTGTTGGACAGCTTCATGAACGGAACGGTGATCTTCTTCAGCGGCATCGACGAATGACGCGCGACGCGCTCGGCCCCGTCCGGTGTGGCCTTGCCCAGCTGCGTCTTCCCCGCGACGTCTACGCCGTGCCGCTTCAGCGCGTCGGCGAAGACGGAGGCGGCGTAACCGGTGGGCTCCCACACGCTCGTCCACGACTCCTCCGGGTCGGCGCCGACCGGGATGCCGCCGCTCACGGTGAGGGTGTTGCCGCCGTGCTCGCGGTCGACGGAGATCGAGTTCTCCCCGTTCCCGGCGACGGTGGTGGCGGTGACGTCGACGTCGACGTAGTCGTTGGACGGCGTGACCTTGACCTTGGGCTTCTCACCCGCCGTGGAGCCGGGGACGATCTCCAGATAGACGTTGCCGGTGTCGTAGTCGGTGTCGGGCGCGAGGCTCAGCGCGGAGATCTGCGAGGAGTAGTACGCCGACTCGTCGTCCGCCGCCCAGGAGCGTCCCAGCCGCTCCGAGTCGAACCGGGTGTCATCGGCGACGAGCTTGCCGGTCACCGTCTTGATCCCGGCTGCGGCGACGTCGGCCGCCATCGCGTCGTAGTCCTTGGCGAGCAGCGTCGGGTCGCCGGTGCCGCGCACGTACAGGTCGCCGTCGAGACGGCCGCCGCTCCGGTCGCCGTCGGCGAGGACGTCGGTGCGGTAGCGGTAGCCGGGGCCGAGGAGGTCCATCGCCGCGGCGGAGGTCAGCAGCTTGGTGTTGGACGCGGGCATCAGCCGCTTGCCGGGGTTGCGGTCGTACAGCACCCGGCCGCTCTCCGCGTCGCTGATCACGATGCTCGTCGCCGCTCCGTCCAGCCGCTTGTCGGCGAGGATGCGGTCGACGGCCTTCTGCCACGAGGGTGCGGGCGCGGCGGTACGCGCCCCGGCGGAGCCGCCCGTACCGAGCGCGAGGGCGATCCCGGCGGTCACGGCGACGACCTTCGTACGCGTGCGGGACCAGGAGACCGGCCGCGACGGTCTGTCCGTGCCCGGTGCCAGGTGGGGGGAGCGGGCACCCCCGGGAAATGTGAGTCGCGTCATGGCGTGAGCCTGCCAGCCCGCGGAAGGACCCGCGAGGGTTCCGGGCAGACAACCGTGGCCACCTCGAACACCGGCAGGACTGCCCGCGCGGCTCCGGAACTGCCTTTCCCCTGACCGCGACGAGCCGCGGCCCGTCAACACGCTGTCCGCCGCCGTGGGAACCGCCACATGCCAGGATCGGCACATGCTGAGAATCGGATCCGTCGTCGTGGGCGTCTCGGATGTGCGGCGTGCGGTCGCCTTCTGGACGGAGGCCCTCGGTTACGTCCCGCGTGACGAGGTGGAGGACACCTGGGCGGTCCTGGTGCCCCCGCACGGGCCGGGTGCGCAGCTGTCGCTCGGTCTGAGCGAGACGCCCGTGCAGACGTATCCCCGGATCCATCTGGACCTGTACGCGGGGGACAAGGCCGATCAGGCCGCCGAGGTCGAACGGCTGGTCTCCCTCGGCGCGCAGCGCGTCGACTGGGACATGTATCCGGCCGACGCCGACTTCATCGTGCTCGCCGACCCCGACGGCAACCGCTTCTGCGTCATCGACACGGGCGGTCACTGAAGGGGGCTTCGCCGCCTCGGTTGTGCCTTGTGCGGTGCGGCAGCTGCGCGTCCGTGGGTGTCGGCGGAAGGGCAGCGGTCCGCTCTCACCACACCCACGGCTCCCGCTCGACCTCGGCCCAGACTGTCTTCCCGACCGGGCTGCGCGGTGAAGTGCCCCAGCGGGCGGCCAGGATGTCGACGAGGAGCAGTCCCCGTCCGGATTCGTCGTCCGGTCCCGGGTCCACGGGACGGGCGGGCGGCGGTTCCGGATTCGCGTCCGAGACCTCGATGCGGACGCGGCCCGTCTCCGGGTCGAGGACGAGGCGGAGCGCGAAGTCGCGTCCCGGGGCGCGGCTGTGGCGGACAGCGTTGGCGGTGAGTTCCCCGACCAGCAGTGCACGCTGCACCGGATCACCCGGAACTGTGAGTGGTGCTTGATGAGGCAGTCCTCAGGCGACCCATCGGCGGACCCGCCGTCATGCGCGACCAGTTGCAGCGCCTGAGGGCTCCGAATACGGCCAACTCCTCGAGGAAGCAGTCGAGGTCAAGCGGTATGTGGCAATTTACGATCGCTTGCGGGCGATGGCGCTGCCCTCGAAGATGTCGACCAGATTCGCTGCGTGATGGAGGGCAGTCACCGTGGAGCCAACGATCCGTCCCGGTCTGAACGGCGCCGCGTGGCGCAGGAGTAGTTACAGCAATCAGGAGGGCGGCAACTGCGTGGAGGTGGCGGACGGGTTCCCCGGCGTCGTGCCGGTCCGTGACAGCAAGGTTCCCGATGGTCCGGCCATCGTCGTGCCGGCCGCCTCCTGGAAGCTCCTCATCGGCGACGTGAAGGCGGACCGCCGCTTCTGACGCGAAAGGGAGGCCCGCTGTGTGCGGGCCTCCCGAATTCGCTGTGTTCCGCGGTGTCTTCACCGTGCGGAACGTCAGCCACGCGGTGAGTTGGGGGCGGCCCCCGCGGTGAGGGTGCGCTTGTCGCGGATCTGACCGTCCGTGCCGTGGACGACGAGTTCGCCGCCACCGTCGTTCTGGATGATTTCGCGGGCGCGCTGGACGGCCTCTTCCTGTGTGTCGGTGTGGGTCGTCGCCTTCACGCCGTCGGGGTTGGTGATCTTCCACTGGCTGCCGTCGGGCATTACGTGCCGGTCGCCCATGTCGGGCCTCCTTGTCCTTCGGTTGACGCTGGTTCCTGCCGGTTGTCGTGACTAGGCGCGTCTTCTTGCACCACCGAGCAGGCGGGCGACGACTCTGAAGGGCAGCGTGACGACCGTGAGGATCGTTGAGAACACGGTCGGGATCGCGCCGATGATGGCGGCGAGCACGGTTTGCCTCCAATGCACGGATCGGGTTTCCGCGCCCGGGTGCCCGGCGGGCAGAAGGCCATGCATGGGCGAACCGGCCCAATTCGCCGGGGTGTTGAAGCCTCGGCTCAGCGGCCGAGCGGCCGGGCCCCGGCCGGGGACGCCTGCGCCGCCGGTCTCGCGGGCGCGCTCGGTGAAGGGGAAGTTCTGAAGCGCCTCGCGGAAGTGCCGGGCGGCACCCGCCCGTTAGTGGTGGCCGCCCCCGCCGTGGTGGCCGCCGCCGCCCCTGTGGTCGCCTCCGCGGTCGTCGCCGCCGCGGTCGTCTCCTCCGCGATGGTCCTGGCCGTCGTCGCGGTCATCGTCGTCGCCGCCGCCGAACAGGAGGCCCAGGAGGCCGCCCAGGATGCCGCCGTTGTCGTCGTCGTCCTGGTCGCCGCCGCCGTTGTCGCCGCCGCCCTGCGAACCTCCGGCGTCCGACTCGTCGTCGCCGCCGTCATCGTCGTCCTCTCCGTCACCCGGATTGCCGGTGGAGCCGCCCTGAGCGGCGCCGCCCGCCTCGTCCCCGGACGGTGCGGGGGAGGGCGCCCCGTCATCCGACGCGGGGGGTTGCGAGCCGGGGCGGTCTTCGTCTCCGTCGCCCGCGGGCCGCATACCGTCGTCACCCGCGGCCGGCGGGGGATTGCCGTTCTCCGGTTGATCGGGTGTGTTCGCCTCGGAGCGCTCCGCCGCCTCTCGCGCGGCGATGTCCGGGTCGGGTGAGACCGAAACCGCCGGCCTGCCGCCCCCCTGGACCGTCGAGCCCGAATTCATCGCGTCCACGCTGAATGCCACGGTCCCGAGCGCGACGGCCGCGGCGACGCCCACGGCGACACCCGTGCTGCGCCGGTCCATGGGCCGACGGCCACCCCTGTGGCTCACCGGTGCGGCCGGGCCCGCTTCGAGCTGCTGGGATGCGGCCGGGCCCGCTTCGAGCTTCCGGGATGCCGCCGGGCGCGCTTCGAGCCGCCGGGATACGGCTGCCTTCTTCAGGCGTGGTCGGAAGGCCTGGAACGCCGACACGTCGTTACGGCCGGCGGTCTCGGGCGCGCACGAACATGACGACGTGCCGTCCAACTGAATTCGTGCTCCGCACTTGGAGCACCTCAGTGCTGCCATCGCCGGCCCCCTCGATGGAATCCGTTACGACGCGTTCCCTCGTTTTTGCCTCCCGCACGCTGGCTGGGCACACGGTTGGCAGGTCACCGTCAAATGTAGCCAGGAAGTGAGTGATCCATGCGTTAGTTGTCAACTTTCGAGCGGCGCAGTTTCAACTGAACGCCGCTGTGACCGGTGACGATTCCGGACAGACCTGACCGCCGGACCCCTGCCTTCGCCCGGCTGCCGCGAACTCGCCCACTTTGTCCCGGCGTTCACACCGGACGTTGCCCCACCCGCTCAGCGCAGGAAGTCCGCCAGAGCCTCCAGCAGCCGGTCCACGTCCTCCGCGTTGTTGTACGGAGCCAGGCCCACGCGCAGCCCTCCGGCGTCGCCGAGTCCAAGACGGCGGGAGGCCTCGATCGCGTAGAAGGACCCGGACGGGGCGTTGATGCCCCGCTCCGCCAAGTGGCGGGAAGCGTCCGCGGTGTTGTGGCCGTCCTCGAAGGTGAGCAGCAGCGTCGGCGTGCGCACGGCGGCTCGCGAGTGCTTGCGGACGGCGGGGAGCCCGGCAAGGCCGCCCTCGATCCGCTGCAGCAGCGCGTCCTCGTGCTTCTCCAGCATCGAGTAGGCGGCGACGAGTTGCTCCCTGCGGTCGCGCTCGGGGTGTACTCCCGGAGCTGCGAGGACGTCGACGGCGGCGCCTGCCCCGGCGAGGAGTTCGTAGGGCAGGGTGCCGAACTCGAAGCGTTCCGGAACGACATCGGTGGACGGCAGCAGCTTGTCCGGAGTCAGCGTCTCCAGGAGCTCGGGCCGGGCGGCGAGCACGCCCATGTGCGGGCCGAGGAACTTGTACGGGGAGCAGGCGAAGAAGTCGGCGCCCAGCGACTCCAGATCGATGAGGGAGTGCGCGGTGAGGTGGACGCCGTCGACATAGAGCAGGGCCCCCGCCTCGTGGACGACGCGGGCGATCTCGGGGACGGGCGGGCGTGTGCCGATCAGGTTCGAGGCGCCGGTGAGCGCGACGAGGCGGGTGCGTCCGGAGAGGACCGCGCCGACGGCCTCGGCCGTCAACTCGCCGTCCGCGGGGTCGAATTCGGCCCACCGCACGGTGGCGCCCGCCTGCTCGGCGGCCTGTATCCACGGGCGGACGTTGGAGTCGTGATCCAGGCGCGTGACCACCACCTCGTCGCCCGGCGACCAGGACTTCGCGAGCGTGCGGGAGAAGTCGTAGGCGAGCTGCGTGGCGCTGCGGCCGAAGACGACGCCGCGCGGGTCCGCACCGAGCAGGTCGCCCAGCGCCTGCCGGGCCTCGGCGACCAGCGTCTCCGCGTTGCGCTCCGCGGGGTTGCCGTCGCCGCGGTTGGAGAGCGGGCCGGCGAGCGCGCCCGCGACCGCCTCGATGACCGCGCGCGGCGTCTGCGTACCGCCGGGCCCGTCGAAGAACGCCGTCCCGGTCGCGAGGGCCGGGAACTGGGCGCGGAAGAGGTCGATGTCGAACGGCATGCGGACTCCGGCAGCGAGAGGACTTCGGTCGGGCGACGGCAGCCATGATCAAGCGTGGCGGCCGGTTTGGCCAGAGCTTCCAGGGCTCTCGTCTCATCGCCCGATACTCATCACGTTCCCGCAAGCGACGTCACGACGCCTGCGCTGGTCAGTAGTGATACCAGGCCTGGACCATGATGAGTTCGTCGCCTCTGGCTCGGTACACCAATCGGTGCTCGTCGTCGATCCTCCGGGACCAGTAGCCGCTCATGTCACCCTTGAGCGGCTCTCCGGTTTGCCGATCCCCGCGAATGGATCACGCTTGCATTCCTCGATGAGCCGGTTGATGCGCCTGGTCATGCGACGGTCCGTCTCCGACCAGTGGACATAGTCCGCCCACCCGTGCTCGGTGAATACGGTCTTCACTCGTTGTCGTCGACCTCGATCAGTTCGCGCGGTTCGGTCCTGCCCGCCTCGGCCTCGGCGATCGACTCGGACAATCGCCTGGCGTTCGCGGGCGAGCGCAGCAGGTAGATCGTCTCCTGCCAGGACGAAAAGTCTTCCTCCGACAGCAGCACGGCGTTGCCGTTACGGGAAGTGATGTGCACGGGAGCGCGGTCGTTGTTGACCTGCTCGATCAATGGGAACAGGTTCTTGCGGGCCTCGCTGGCTGTGATGGACACGGGTCACCCCTTTCTCGACTGGTACGAGAACTAGTTCCGGTAGCGAGTTCGACCTGCCAGTCATACTGATCCGACCCGGCGGACCTGTGCCTGAACACCTGTGTGTCTGCGCCGGTGGCGGCTTCGTGGGGCATGGTTGCCGGTCAGCACCGGACCACCGGGGGCTGACGTGCGCGGGTCGTCGGATGAGAGGCTCTCACGGCGGAAGGAGACACAGCCGTGAACTTCTTGAACCTGCCCGCAGATCTGCCCGTGCCCGAGGACGACGGTGCCGCCCAGCACCTGCCCGGCACGGCGTTGCCGAACGTCGAACTGCTCAGCACGGCGGGGGAGTCGGTCCGCATCGACGGGCTCGCCCCGGGCCGTACGGTCCTCTACGTCTACCCGCTCACCGGCCGTCCGGGCAGGGACCTGCCCGAAGGCTGGGACGACATCCCGGGCGCCCGTGGCTGCACTCCCGAGTCGTGCGGCTTCCGCGATCACCACAGGGAGCTGCTCGACGCGGGCGCGGAAGCCGTGTTCGGTCTCTCCAGCCAGGACAGCGACTACCAGCGTGAGGCCGTGGAGCGGCTGCACCTGCCGTTCGCGATGCTCTCCGACCCCAACCGTCGCCTGGCCTCGGCACCCCTCGCTCTGCCCACGTTCGAAGCCGGCGGGATGCGGCTGTACAAGCGGATCACGCTCGTCATCCGTGACGGCGCGGTGGAGCACGTCTTCTACCCCGTCTTCCCGCCCGACGAGCACGCGGGGCAGGTCCTGGCCTGGCTGCGCGACCACCCGGTGTGAGTGACGGGCCGCCCTGCGACCGCCCGCGGGCCGGATTCGGGGGCGGGTGTCCGGGGAGGCGCCCGGACCAGATATCTTGATATCGAGACGATGTAGACGTGGAGCACGTGGAGCGGAGTACCGGTGACTGACTCGACCATCATCTATACGGACACCGACGAGGCCCCGGCCCTGGCGACGTATTCGTTCCTGCCTGTGGTCAGGGCGTACGCCTCGACGGCGGGGGTCGGTGTCGAGAGCCGCGACATCTCCCTGGCCGGGCGGATCCTCGCCCAGTTCCCCGAGCGCCTGGAGCCCGGGCAGCGCGTCGAGGACGCCCTCGGCAACCTCGGTGAGCTGGCCAGGACGCCCGAGGCGAACATCATCAAGCTGCCGAACATCTCGGCGTCCATCCCGCAGCTGAAGGCGGCGGTCGCCGAGCTTCAGGAGAAGGGCTTCGCGCTGCCGGACTACCCGGACGAGCCGAAGACCGACGAGGAGCGCGACATCCGCGCCCGCTACGACAAGGTCAAGGGCAGCGCCGTGAACCCGGTGCTCCGCGAGGGCAACTCCGACCGCCGCGCGCCGGCGTCGGTGAAGAACTACGCCCGGTCCAACCCACACCGCATGGGCGCCTGGTCGGCGGATTCGAAGACGAACGTCGCGCACATGGACGGCGACGACTTCCGGTCCACCGAGAAGTCCGTGATCGTCCCCGCGGACGGCTCGCTGCGCATCGAGCTGGCCGCCGACGACGGCAGCACCACGGTTCTGCGCGAGTCGGTTCCCGTGCTCGCAGGCGAGATCGTCGACGCCTCGGTGATGCGCGTAGCGGCGCTGCGTGAGTTCCTGACAGCGCAGGTCGCGCGCGCCAAGGCCGAGGGCGTGCTGTTCTCGGTGCATCTGAAGGCCACGATGATGAAGGTCTCGGACCCGATCATCTTCGGCCACGTGGTCCGCGCGTTCTTCCCGAAGACGTTCGCGGAGTACGGGAAGACCCTTGCCGCGGCGGGCCTGACCCCGAACGACGGCCTGGGCGGCATCTTCAAGGGCCTGGAGTCCCTGCCCGAGGGCGCGAAGATCAAGGAGTCCTTCGAGGCGGAGCTCGCCGAGGGCCCCGACCTGGCGATGGTCGACTCCCACCGCGGCATCAGCAACCTGCACGTGCCGAGCGACGTCATCGTCGACGCCTCCATGCCGGCCATGATCCGCACGTCGGGCCACATGTGGAACAAGGACGACCAGGAGCAGGACACCCTCGCCGTCATCCCCGACAGCAGCTACGCCGGCATCTACCAGGCCGTGATCGAGGACTGCCGTGCCAACGGCCAGTACGACCCGTCCACGATGGGTTCCGTGCCCAACGTCGGCCTGATGGCGCAGAAGGCCGAGGAGTACGGCAGCCACGACAAGACCTTCGAGATCCCCGCCACCGGAACCGTGCGGGTCCTCGACGGCGGCGGAAACGCCGTACTGGAGCAGGCCGTCAGCACCGGCGACATCTTCCGCATGTGCCAGACCAAGGACATCCCCGTCCAGGACTGGGTCAAGCTCGCCGTCAGCCGCGCCCGCGCGACCGGCGACCCGGCGGTGTTCTGGCTCGACCAGGGCCGTGCGCACGACGCGAACCTCATCGCGAAGGTCGAGCAGTACCTGCCGCAGCACGACACGGAGGGTCTGCGCATCGAGATCATGGCGCCCGTCGACGCGATCGCGTTCTCCCTGGAGCGCATCCGCCGCGGCGAGAACACGATCTCCGTCACGGGCAACGTGCTGCGCGACTACCTGACCGACCTGTTCCCCATCCTGGAACTGGGCACCAGCGCCAAGATGCTCTCCGTCGTGCCGCTCATCAACGGCGGCGGGCTCTTCGAGACCGGCGCGGGCGGTTCGGCGCCCAAGCACGTGCAGCAGCTCGTCAAGGAGAACTACCTGCGCTGGGACAGCCTCGGTGAGTTCCTGGCGCTCGCGGTCAGCTTCGAGCACCTCGCGCAGAAGACGGACAACGCGCGCGCCCAGATCCTCGCCGACACCCTGGACCGTGCGACGGCGACCTTCCTGCACGAGAACAAGTCCCCGACGCGCAGGCTCGGCGGCCTCGACAACCGCGGCAGCCACTTCTACCTGGCCCTGTACTGGGCGCAGGAGCTGGCGGCGCAGACCGAGGACACGCAGCTCGCCGCGGCCTTCGCCGACCTCGCCCGCACGTTGGGCGAGCAGGAGCAGGCCATCGTCGACGAGTTGATCGCGGTGCAGGGTTCGCCCGCGGACGTCGGCGGATATTACTGGCCGGACGCGGCGAAGGCGTCGGCCGTGATGCGTCCCTCGAAGACCTTCAACGAGGCGCTCGCGGCACTCGGCTGAGCGCTGAGCCCGGACCGGTACCTCGCGGACGCGTGAACATGTGGGCCGTGCCCTCCCGCAGCGGAGGGCACGGCCCACATGCCGTTCACGCGGATGCGGCGCGCGCCATCTGCCGCATCGCCGCTCTCGGGACGCGAACGCCGGCGCACGACGCGGTACTTGACGTGCCTGACCTGACAGCGGGGGAGGCGATCACCCCCGACGGGTTCGGGCGTGGGAGTGCGGAAGTCCGGATTCCTTGCAGTGGCTCCGGACGCGCCGTCGTTACGCTTCCTGTATGGCTCCTTCTGCCGGTCCTGCCAGTTCCGCCGGTTCCGCCGGATCCGCGCGCCCGGCCGTGCACACGTACTGGGAGACCGCCGGCGCGACGATGACCTTCAGGCATCCGCTCGACCACGGGCTGCTGGAGCGGTACGTGCCCCGCGACGCCCGGATCCTCGACTACGGGTGCGGCTACGGACGGCTGACGGCGCAGCTGGACGAACTCGGGTACGTCGACGTGCAGGGCGTGGACCCTTCCGCGGCGATGATCGAGCGCGGACTGCGCGAACATCCGGGGCTGAAGCTGACCCGGCAGACGGCGCTGCCCCTGCCGCTGGCCCAGGACTCCTTCGACGCGGCGCTGCTGTTCGTCGTGCTCGGCGTCGTCCCGGGCGACGCCGACCAGAACGCGCTCGTCGCGGAACTCGCCCGGCTGATCAGGCCCGGCGGAGTGCTCTACCTCAGCGATGTGCCCCTTCAGGACGACGAGCGCCACTTACGCCGCTACGAGGAGGCCGTGGCCTCGGCCCCGTACCGCGCCTACGGCACGTTCTCCACGCCCGACGGAGGGCTCTTCCGGCACCACCGGCCCGAGCAGCTGCGGGCACTGCTGCACGGCAACGGCTTCGTCGTCGAGGAGGAGCGAACGGGGGCAGCCGCCACGCTCCACGGGCACACCGCACGCAACGTCCAGGTAGTCGCCCACCGTGCGCCCGCCGCGTGAGGCGGCGGCGCGCCGTCAGCGGAACGCGGCCTCGCCGGTGAGCGCCTGACCGATCACCAGCTGGTGCACCTCGGAGGTGCCCTCGTAAGTGAGCACGGACTCAAGGTTGTTGGCGTGCCGCATGACCGGGTACTCCAGGGTGATCCCGGCGGCGCCGAGCATCGTGCGGCACTCACGGGCGATGGCGATGGCCTCCCGGACGCTGTTGAGCTTGCCGAGGCTGACCTGTTCCGGACGGAGCGGGCCGGCGTCCTTGAGGCTTCCGAGATGCAGCGCCAGCAGCATCCCCTTGCCCAACTCCAGTGACATGTCGGCGAGTTTGGCCTGCGAGATCTGGTAGGCGGCCAGGGGCTTGTCGAAGATCTCCCGCTGCCGGGCGTATTCGAGGGTGGTCTCCAGGCAGTCGCGTGCGGCGCCGAGCGCGCCGAAGACGATGCCGTAGCGCGCCTCGTTGAGGCAGGAGAGCGGGCCGGAGAGGCCGACGGCGTCGGGGAGTACCGCCGATTCGGGCAACCTGACGCCGTCCAGGACGAGTTCGGACGTGACCGAGGCGCGCAGCGACATCTTCTTCTTGATCTCGGGCGCCGAGAATCCGGGGGTGCCCGCCGGTACGACGAAGCCGCGGACCTTGTTCCCCGGGTCGTCGGTCCTCGCCCACACGACGGCCACGTCGGCGACGGACCCGTTGGTGATCCACATCTTGGTGCCGTCCAGCACCCAGTCGGAGCCGTCGCGCACCGCGCGGGTGCGCATGCCGGCCGGGTTGGAGCCGAAGTCCGGCTCGGTCAGGCCGAAGCAGCCGATCGCGTCACCGGCCGCCATCGACGGAAGCCACTGCTGCTTCTGCTCCTCGCTGCCGTACCTCCAGATCGCGAACATCGCGAGGGAGCCCTGCACCGACACCAGGGACCGCAGCCCCGAGTCGCCCGCCTCCAGCTCCATGCACGCCAGCCCATAGGCGGTGGCGGTGGTGCCCGCGCAGCCGTAGCCGTCCAGGTGCATGCCGAGAACGCCCAACGAGCCCAGTTCCTTGGCCAGTTCGCGCACGGGGAGCGACCCGGTCTCGTACCAGTCGGCGAGTTGGGGCTTCACCTTCTCCTCGACGTACTGCCGCACCGTGTCCCGGATCGCGCGGTCCTCCTCGCCGATCAGGGCTTCGGTGCCGAAGAGGCCGAGCGGGGTCTGGGGTGTCACTGGCGGCACGGAGATCTCCTCGTCCATCGTCCATCGAACGGCGTTAGGTTTCTGCCTGCGCGTACGTTAACCTTACGGCGTTAGTTTTCACAAGGAGCCCCGATGCCACGCCCGAAGTCGCCGCTGCTCAGCCGGGAGCGGATCCGTGACACCGCGCTGGAGCTGATCGACTCCGAGGGCATCGGCGCGCTCTCCATGCGGAACCTCGCCCTGAGGCTCGACGTGAAGGCCGCCTCGCTCTACAGCCACTACCCCAACAAGGACGCCGTGCTGGACGCGGTGGCCAACCTGCTCACCCGCCAGGTGGACACCTCCGCCTTCGAGCGCGGCTGGCGCGAGGGCCTGGAGACGTGGGGGAGGTCGTACCACGCGGCGCTCAGCAGACACCCCAACGCCGCCCCGGTGGTGGCCGCCGGCACGGGCAGGCGCGAGGACTTCCTTGCCATGGCCGACGCCGTGCACGGCGGGCTCGTCGGGGACGGCTGGCCCCCGCGCTGGGCCACAATGATCGCCGCCTCCGTGAAGTACCTCGTCATCGGGGCCGCCACCACACCCTTCGCGAGCGGCTTCGCCGACGACACGCGCGTCTACTTCGAGCGCTATCCCAACCTCGTGCAGGCACATCTGATCCCGGCACACGCCGAGGAGATCGACAGCGACAGCTTCGAACTCGCCCTGGGGAGCCTGCTCGTGGGGCTCGAACCGCTGCACGCCTCGCTGACGTCTGCGCGCTCCTCCGGGGGGTGATCCGCCCGCACACGCGGGCGGGCGGGCCGTCCCCGCGACGGCCCGCCCGCTCCTCCTCGCTCTCGACCCGGTACTACTCGGCCAGCAGCTCCCGCAGTTCACCCACGGCCTCACGGAGCTTCTCCGCGAAGGTGTGCATCTGGTCCGCCACCGTGAGCGGAGTGCTCAGGTAGAGGTTGAAGCGCTCCGGAAGCAGCACGTAGGCGACGCCGATGCAGCGGCTGCTCGTCGAACCGAACCCGAAGAACTGGATGTTGGTGGAAGGCGCGGAGCTGGTGCTCAGATAGTCGTCCCGCATCTTCAGCCAGCCCGCGCTGCGGAACAGCGAGGGCTGCTCGTTCACCCCGAGCTCCGCGCCACGGCGGCGCTGGATCAACTCCAGCTCCCACAGGTGCTGTTCGGGAGCCTCGACATCCTGGCACTCCTTCGCGCGCGTCACGTGCCCGGCCGCGGCCGCACGGAAGGCGACGCGCCGGGTCTCCGTGTCCGCCTCCGGGTCCTCCATGGCGTCCACGAACGCGTACATCTCCGGGGTCACCACGCGCATCGCTTCCGTGCGGCCGTGCTTGTACTGCCGCGTGGCGATCGACTCGTACGTGGCGCCCAGATGGCCCTTGGAACGCTGGTGGGCGAGCTGGTAGGCGACCTGCACGAAGGCGTCGGGCGAGACTCCGAGGGCCTTGGCCTGGTTGCTCCCGAAGTCGTCGAAGGAGACGGTGCGCGTCGCGGTGCTCCGCCCGTACTCCGCGAACGCCTCGGCAGCCGAACGCACTTGCTCCCGCAGGGCGTCGTCGAGACGGAACTCCACGGGCCGGACCGCCGGGGATCCCTGGGTGCGCGCACCGGACTGGCCGGAGTGCACCGCCGCCGGAACGGGCAGCAGCGCGTCGACGAAGCTCAGGATCGTGGTGCCGTCCAACTGGCAGTGCTCGACGTTCAGCCCCGCACGGCCGTCCTCGAAGACCACGAACGACACGGCCTTGTCGAACCAGCGGTTGCCGCGGTCCCCGTAGAGCAGTTCGTCGCACGCCTCCTGGACGCCGGACGGCGCGAAGTCCTCCAGGCACACGCAGAACAACGCGTCCTCGACGGTGCGGAGGGACTCGGCGTTGCCCGGGTCGAGGTCCAGCAGCGACGCCCGCGCCTTCGCCCAGTCCGCGCGGGCCATGGTGGTGAGATGACCGACGGAGGCGCCCGCGCCCGCCGGCTCGGCGCCCGCCTTCATCACCTCCCGCAGCCCCGCCTCCAGATCCTCGAGGCTGTGCGGGGCGCCGTCCTCACCGATGACGTCCATCCGGAAGGTGTTGCCGCGGAAGAACACCAGGATGTGCCGCTCCCGCGACGGGCCGGGCCGCTCCGCCGAGTAGGGGGTGCGGGAGGTGTCCTGCTCCACGCCAGGGATGCGCGTGCTGGAGAAGAGGTACTTCAGCTGCTCCATCGACTGCGGCTTCCCCCGCTGCACCACGGGCGGGATCAGTTCCTCGTCGATCTGCCGCTTGAAGCCGAGCGCGCCGGCGATGAGCCCCGCCGCCCTCTCCACCTGCGACTCGTCCGAATCCCTGAAGAGGAAGAAGAAGTTGGCGTTCAGAGCGATGCGGTCACGCCGACCCAGATAGCGGTACGGCCAGAACGTGTCGAGCCAACTGTGCACGCCTTCCGAGGAGTTGTACTCCTCCAGCGCCGCCTGTAGAACGCGCCCCGGGCCGTCCGGGTCGAGGAAGGCCGTCACCTCGGCCTCGGACGCGGCGAGTTCACCCGGGGAGAGCAGCGGCGCGCACCACGCGAGGAGCCTCTCGCAGCTGGCCTCAAGAGTGGGCAGCGGCACGCGCGGCAGAGAGTCCTCCTGCGCGAAGGTGGGGGTGGTCGTGGCGCTTCCCTGAGTCGCGCTTCCCTGACTGGTGTTCACTTGCGCTCTCACTCCGGTTCGTCGGTGGGTGGTGTGGCGGGGGAGGCCGGTGCCCCGGGCGTGCCCGCGCTCTCCCGCGCGATCCGTTCCGGGGACCAGGGCCATCCTGCGGTTCCGGACGGACGGGAAAGATACAGCCGCGCGTACAGCCAGCCGTCGGCCTCCAGGCCGTCCGCCTCGACTCCGGCTTCCTTCATCGTCTCCAGTACCTGCGTCTGCTCCTGCGGCGAGGCGAACCGGCGCTGCCGGAAGACGTCGTCGACGCAGACGGTGCTGTATCCCAGCTCCTCCAGCGCCCGCTCGACGGGGTCGAACGGGAACATGCGCAGCACGAAGTGCGCCATCCAGGGCAGTTGGCCGCCCGTGGAGCGGACGATACGCGTAAGAGTGCGCTCGGTGACATATCCGATG
The DNA here is from genome assembly GCF_000426165.1 of Streptomyces sp. TAA486. Classification (NCBI taxonomy): domain Bacteria; kingdom Bacillati; phylum Actinomycetota; class Actinomycetes; order Kitasatosporales; family Streptomycetaceae; genus Streptomyces; species Streptomyces sp. TAA486. Next base: position 63,547 of record NZ_AUEV01000023.1, read on the forward strand.
CAGCCCGTGGAGATGACCAGATCCGTACCGGCGAACTGCGCGCGCTGCCGCGGAGACGGCTCGTCCTGCTCCAGGTCCGCGTGGACGGCGTCGTCGAGGAACCCCGCTTCGAGGGCGTACGCGAGCGCGCTGCCGGAGGTGTCCAGACCCACGAAGCGGACCGGACGCGCCGGTCTGTGCGACCGTGCCAGCTTGCGGTCGCGGGCCAGCAGGGCCTCGGAGGTCTCCTCGGCCCGGACACGGCCACCGGCGCCGGCCTCGCCACCGAGGTGCTCGTCGCAGTAGCGGGCGTAGAGCGCGTCCATCGTCACGTCGTACTTGAGCAGTGCGGCGTTGATGCCGTACGAGCAGCCGATGTCCAGCACCTTTGGCACCGCCACCTGCCGCGCGTCGCGGTACTCCTCCATGAGCTTGGCGAAGTAGGGCTTGGCCTGCTGAGGAACGCAGTAGTCGAGCTCGCGCAGCTCCCTGAAGTAGGCACGCGGATCAGGCCTGTTGTAGATGTGGTCGAGCGTGACTTTCCCGGTGGCGTCGAAGCGCACGGATTGCTCCTGTGGGGGTGGCAGGGGTCGCAGCGGTGTACGGGTGGTAGGCGCGGCATGGGAGACCGGTGAGGCCGGCCGGCATCGGCGGCCCTCGGCAGCGGGCCGCCCGGCCGGTCGTCAGTCGAGCAGCCGGTCGCCGCGCACGGCGCGGCCCTCGGCCTCCAGATGCTCCGGCAGCACACGCCCGAAGAGCTGCCGGGTGCGGGAGACGCTTCCCACGACGCCGGGCCGCTCGCTGTAGGCGAAGATCGCCGATTGGCGGGCGAACCCGCCCCGCACGGGGCTGACGCGGTGCAGGGAGAAGCGGCCCTTGAACAGCTGTAGGTCCCCGGGACGCAGAAGCAGACGGCGCGTCAACTCCTCGCCCCTGCCCCGGAGTACGTCACGCACTCCGTCGAAGTTCTCCTCCTGCGCAGTCCGGATGTTGGGGCAGTACTCGAACACCCCCCCGACCTGGGCCTCTTGGGTGAGCATGCTGACAGTGAACTCGTTGGTGTCGAAGTGCCAGGGGTGTTCCATCCCCGGCTCGACGACATTGAGCACCAGCCCTGACAGCGGATCGGCCAGCTCGTGCAGCTCGCCGAGTTCGAAGCAGCCCGCGATGAAGCGCTTGAAGGTCTCGTCGGAGTAGAGGCGGCTGATGAGGGACCCGGCGGGGATCCTGTCGCGCGGGACGAAGGCGTTGCCGCGCTCGAAGGCCATGCGCCCCGGATGGTCCTCGGGCAGGTCCGGGCCGACGGCCATGTTGTAGACGTTGACCGTGGCGACGTCGAAGTGCGCCCGGGGTGCGATGTCCGCGCACTCCTTCTGCAGCGTCTCCTGCAGCGAGGGGCGGATGAAGTCCGGCAGTACGGTGCAGCCATCGGCCAGCAGATCCTCCTTGGCCCGGGAGAGGACGGCGCGCGCACCGGCGCTGTCGAGGTCCGTGAGGGGATACCGGTCCGTGTCGACCAGTTCCTCCAGTGTGGTGGCTTCCGAAGTGCTCATCCGATCCTCTCCCGCCTGCGGGCCGGCCGTCCCGAGCCGGACGTCCAGGCAGGTTCGCTTGGGGTACATCCCAGCGAAGCTAGGGGGAGCCACCACCCGGCGCACGCCCGCGCACGGGTCGACGGCAGCCGGTGCGGCCCGCTACCTGACGGGACCTCACACTCGGAATCGCAGCAACTCTACTGATGAGTAACGGAGTTGAAGCTCCCACATCCGCGCCTGCGTGTCTGTGACACGTCACACGGTCGTCACATCGCACACGGCGCATGAGGACGGATCAGCGTGGTCCGCGGGTGGTCAGGCGAGCAACACCGGGGGAGGGGAGGCGACTGCGGGAGAGGATTCGGGGCCTCGGGAGGGGAGAGGGAGCTGCGCGGCGCAGCCGGGAACGGACCTGCGGCCTCACCGGGGGCGGTCGTCCCCCTGTGCCGGGTGCGGAAGGTCCGTTCCCGCTCGGTCGAACCGGGCGTCGCGCTGAGCTGTCGGTGCGCGGGACTCAGCCCGTGGTGCCGGTGGCCGACGCGTCCAAGTACGCCTTGGAGGCTGCCTGGTCGAGCTTCTGGGCCGTCTTCTCCGGGTCGGACGGGTCGCGGATGAAGTCCTGAAGCAGCTGCCATTCGCCAGCTCCGGGCTTGCCGCCGAAGTCGCCCGGCGCCTGGTCGGACATGTCGAACTGCACGGCCTCGCCCGCGTCCACGAGGGACTTGGCGACCTTGCGGGTGGTCTCGTCCGGATAGGCGTTGAGGTTCAGGTTGATGTTGGGCGAGAGGAATCCGCCCTGCTTGGCCCAGATCTCGGCTGCCTTCGGGCTGGCCAGGTACTCGATGAAGGACATGGCCAAGTCCTTGTTCTTGCCGGACTTCATCGCGACCGCGGCGTCGCCGCCGCTGATCACGGGGGCCTGCTTGTCCTTGCCCACGGGCGGGAAGGAGAAGAAGTCGGCGTCCTCGTCGACCTTCCTCTTGAACGCGCCGGATATGATCCCCGCCACGAAGTCGCCCTCGTAGACCATCGCGGCCTTCTGCTTCTTGCCGTAGACGGCGCCGACTGACTCGTTGAGGTCGGTGCGCAGGGCCTCGTTCCCGCCGCCGGCCACGAGCTTGTCGTCCGTGAACAGCTTGCCGAAGGTCTTCAGGGCCTTGATGACGCTGGGGTCCGTCCAGCCGATCTCGTTCGTGGCCAGCTTGGCGTAGTTGGCGGGCCCTGCCTGCGCGAGGTAGATGTTCTCGAACCAGTCGGTGAGCGGCCAGGCGTCCTTCCCGGCCACGGAGAAGGCGGGAGTGCCGGCCCTGGCCAGTTTCCCGCCGTTGTCGATCATCTCCGCGTAGGTCTTCGGCGGAAGCACGTCGGCCTTCTCGAACGTCTTCGGGTCGTACCAGACCGTCGACTTGTGCGACGCCTTGTAGTAGAGGCCGTAGAAGATCCGCCGGACGCTGCCGTAGTTCTGCCAGACGAGGGCGAAGTTGCGGGCGGCCTCCAACTCGACCCTCGGCGGAAGCGGCTCCAGCCACCCCTTCTGCGCGAACTGCTGCAGCACACCCACCTGCGGCACCATCGCCACGTCCGGAGCCTTGCCGCTCTTGAGCAGGTCGCGGATGAAAAGGGCGAAATCGTCCTGTCCTTGCTCGCGGCTCGAGGCGAACTTCACCTTGGCGCCCGTCTTCTTCGTGAAGCCGTCGAGCACCTTTCTGAAGTTCTGTCCTTCGGCGTCGGCCCAGGTGCCGGCGACCGTGAGGGTCTGGCCGCTGAACTCCTGTTCACCGGATGCGCTGTTCAGGCCGCTGCACGCAGTCGCCGTAATGGTGAGAGCGGCTGCGGCGGCCACAAGGCGCGATACCGCAATGCGAGGTCTTTTCATGATTTCTCTTTCAAGGCAGCTTACGCGGGTGCTGAAGTCGCCGATCCACCAATTTGCAGTGGAGCCGGAAGTGCTGTCGAGGAGCAGCCGCCGGGCGGTTCAGGAGCGGTGAAGCATGGGCGCCTGGTCCGGGCGGTGCTCGAGCTCGCTGTTCAACTGTCCGTCGCCACGCGAGGTGGAGCTTTCGGGCGGGCTTCCCCAGTGAGCGCAGACTGCCGCCGTACGGGCATCGCTCACGGCGCAGATCTGACCCGTAACGGGAGAACCGTCAGACGGGCTGGTCTGACCCGACCGGTTCGCGGGGTGTACGCGCCTGACAACGTAGTGCAGTCAGTAGCCCTGGAAAACGGTTGTGCCGCAATGCGACGGAAAAATCTACTCGCGAGTCGTCGTCGGCGAGCGACCGCTTACCACCTTCAGCACGAAAAGTGACAACGGGAACCGGCAACTCCTATACGAAGAACACGATGAAGACATGAAGGACATGGATCTGATGAGGGACATACGTCAGTGAACACGGCCACGCCGGACCGCGTGAAGCGGTCGGTGTGGTTTTTTCCGGGGTTTGCCGCCGCGAGCGCTTGTGAATGGCCGCCGAAGAGGGGGCGAGGTCGGGAGCGGCGTGCGGCGGTTGCCGGCGACGGGGAGGGCGACGGTGGTGACACGGGAGGCGCCTGTGCCGTCCCGCGGGCGGATGCCTTCGCGGTCGTGACCTTCCGGCGTCAGGCGTGGCTCCGCGGCAGGGGCGTACCCCGGCGCGAGCGGGCGCAGCCGATGCCTTCATGGGATTGTCCTATTCACTCCGTATGCATCTTCTGCCAGATTTCACTCCTTTCGGGGTATCTATCCGGTTCGCTTTCATTGGCGGTAAGAGGCAATGGGCTTCACTCCGTCAACTGTCCGGACGGCCCTCCCCTGTCGTGCTCCCAAGCGCGGGCGGGGAGTTGACGATGCCGCGTCCCTGCGAGTGAGGCCTCCGCCCTGGAATCTCCTGCGGAGGAGCTGCGTCATGCCCGCACCAACGATCAGTGTCGTTCAACCAACAAGGGCTTCTGCCGGCCAAACGGTCCAACTCACGGGTTCCAACTTCACAGGTGCCACTGCCGTGAAGTTCGGCAGCACCAATGCCACCTTCACCGTGGTCAACGATGTAAGGATCAACGCCACCGTTCCCGCGGGAAGCGGCACGCTCCTGATCACCGTGGTCAACCCCAGCGGCACCAGCAACGGCGAGGCGTTCACCTACACCGGGACGCCCGGCGCGAGGATCACGGCAATCAGTCCGGCGGCAACCGGGCCGACCGCGGGCGGCAACGTGGTCACGCTCGTCGGCACCGGTTTCACCGGTGTGACTGCCGTGAAGTTCGGCAACATCAACGCCACCAGCTTCAACGTGGTCGCGTCCACGGTGATCAACAACGTCGTGGTTCCTCCCGGAACCCCCGGTACGGTGCTGGTCACTGTCGTGACCGCCGCCGGCCCGGGTGGCGGCTTCGCCTACGACTACGTCGGTGTGCCGTCGTCGACGACGACGCTGATGGATGCGCCGGACCCATCGGTGGTGGGTGAGCCGGTGACGTTCACGGCGACGGTCGCGCCCGTCCCTCCCAACATGGGCACTCCCACGGGGACGGTCACGTTCAACTTCGGTGACGGCAGTCCCGTGGTCGTGGTGCCTTTGGTCGCTGGTGTGGCCACGACTTCGCATGCCTACACCACGACGGCAGGCTCTCCGTTCAGCGCCAGTGCCACCTACAGCGGTGACGTCAACTTCACCGGTTCGTCCGGTGCCGCCAGCCACACCGTCAATGCGGCGGCGACGACAACGGCGTTGACGGATGTGCCGGATCCGTCGGTGGTGGGGCAGTCGGTGACCTTCAGCGCGACCGTTTCGCCGGTTGCTCCGGGTGCGGGTACGCC
>NZ_AUEV01000024.1:0-66745 GCF_000426165.1 Streptomyces sp. TAA486
ATCCGCAAACCAGTCAGGTGCTCGGGATCGACTTCTCCCAACAGGCAGTGCGGGTGGCCGTAGGCCTGGTCGACGAGATCATCGGAACAGCCAGCCAGTCGCACCCGCCGGACCTGTCATGGAGGGACCGTGTCGGCATCGCCTACCGGCTGGTGGAGTCGCTGAGGGGCCGCAGCCTGGGTCCGGGAGCGCTCAGCCGGATCGGAGTCGGAATGATGGGGCCAGTGGTCACGTCCGGTTCCGGAGGCCCGGACACCGACGGGCACGCGGCGATCTCGGCACTGGTGCAAGAACGGTTCGGGGCCAAGGTCCTCCTCGACAGCAGCACACGACTGGCGACCCTGGCCGAGTGGGAGTGGGGCGCCGCCGCCGGGGAGAGTGATGTGCTGTACCTGCAACTCTCGCGCACCGTGGGCGGTGGTCTCGTGGTCGGCGGCGCACTGCACCGCGGAGCGTCAGGCCTCGCGGGGGAATTCGGCCACATCGCCGCCGATCCGCAAGGCATTACCTGCTCGTGCGGAGGCACCGGATGCCTGGAGACAGTGGCCTCTGCCAAAGCCGTACTGCAGTCCTACCGTGCGGCGGGCGGTGCGGCGGAAACCCTGCCGCAGTTGATCACCGCGGCGAAGCAGGGCGACCGGACGGCCAGAGACGTAATGGCGCGGGCCGGGACCGGTGTGGGCAGGGTGCTGTCCACGATAGCCAACGCCGTCGGGCTGAACGTGATCGTCGTCGGCGGTGAACTCGCCGCAGCGGGAACGGCCTTGATGGATCCGATCACACGAGAGCTCAATCGCCATGTCACGACGGGACCACGATCGCAGGTCAGTCTCCGCGCAGCGAAGCTCGGCGACATGAGCACAGCCTTGGGAGCCGTCGCCCTGCCCATGCAAGACCAACGTCCGCTCTCACAGATTCCGGTGCGCCGAGCCGAACGTCCGCTCTCACAGATTCCGGTGCGCCGAGCCGGATGAAGCGCTGAAGCGATGACGCGGTGAAACCCCACGCTGACGGCAACTCTTGGAGATCGATCCGCCGGCCGATGTACATCTGACCCTTACACAGAGGCACGAGCCCCTGCACGCGCCTTCCGGCCGGGGCGCCCGAAGCGTCACGAGAGATCATGTGGCGCCCCAGAGGCCACCGACCCGGCAGTGCCGCGATCCTTCTCGTCAGGTCTGCGGGCGACCCCCGAGACTTCCGGTGACGAAAGACCACGCGCCGCACCCGCACACGGGACGCGCGCCACTCCCCCGCGCAGCGGCAGCACATCCGCTCCTTGCCGACACAGGGACACACCGATTGCCCTGAACGGGGGCCGCCTCTGCGACCCCCGTTGCATCTTCACGGGAACGCCACCGGACGACCGTCCAACATGCACTGAAGTTGAACCGCAGTTGACCTGGCAGTTGAACCAGCTGAGACGGTATCTCTTGGATGTCCAGTACACATCCAGCCAACAACTCGACGGCATGTCTCATCAGAGCCACTCGCCTGAATTCGACTACGTCACCGGACGCTTGAGGGCCTCGAGCTCCGTATCGAGCAACCTCAACACGGCGACCCTCGTGCCGAGCCCGGCGCGGCATCGAGCTAGCCGTAACGGCCACCACCGGGGCCGGCCTTCATGAGAGGCACACCATGAGCCCCGACAGCTCTGAGGACGCATCGCCCCCAGAGCCGCTCTCCGCGTCACATCCGCCTCATCTCCGCTGCCACTGCCAAGGCATCCGATAGCGCTGTGTGAAGTCTTCGGGCTGGAAGAGCGTCAGGAGCCGTCGGAGCTTACTTGAAATAGACGACGATCCGTCCCGAGTTGGAGCTGTCGGCCTCAACTCGCTTGTAAAATCTCTTCATGTGACGCTGCCTGAGGTAGGCGAGCACGTGACTCTTGAGCTGCCCCTTGCCCTTGCCGGGAATTATCTCGACGACTTTCTCTCCCGAGCTGTATGCCTTGAATATGAAGGTGCGGACGCTCTGGTCGATGTCTCTGTTGTTCCGGAAGATGGGATGCAGATCGAGTGACAGCATGCAAGCTCCTCTACGCTGGCCTTTGACAGAAAGACTTGTAGCCGGTAATCGATAATGGCACATCAGGAGATGCGTAGCAGCGCCCGCCGGTTATAATCCAGGACCCGTCCCGTGACCGAATCAAGGTCACATGCCGGGAGCTGGACGCAAGCCGCCGACAGACTCGCGGCACCGGCAGGGAGCATCACGGTAGAACTGGGCAACGGTGCCTTTTCGCCGACCGTGCCGTCCCAGGTACGTGCCCACCTGCCAAAGCACTGAACGACCGCACCGGCGCTTCATCATGGACAGGGCCGACTGATTAACCGGTCTCACCAGCCTCGTCAAGGGCCGGATTTATTCCGGCCCTTGACCGGAATTATTCCGGGCCACCCTGCTTTCCTTCAGGATTGATCCGGGTACATGCTCGACGCGCACTTCGTGACCGGAATACTTCGATGCGGCGTCAGGACAGGACCGAGGCTCCCCGTCAACCACTCGGGACAGATTCGCCCTGTTGCCGCCGCGTGGCCCCGTAGTGCGGGAGCCACTCGCCATTCAGGACGGAGGAAACTCGTGGAACCCCTCTCCACCAGTGCCTTGTACTTACACGTGCGGTGAGAACGCCGACCACACCTACAAGCGATCAACTTCAGCTCCGCCGCAAGCGAACAGAGCGCGATCGACCAATCCTCACAGGCCCCCGCGCACGGCACGAGCCGAAGCGGCTTCAGGATTCTCCTGTCCCGCAACTCTCGCGCGCCCGCCGCCTGGTGGGGACAACAAACGAGGACACCCCACGTGCTCGGGGTGCAGGAGGCTCCGCCATGACAACAACCGAGTCGCTCCCGCGGGACACCGCGTCGACAACGGATCACGGTCGCTGGACAATCATCCGGGCCGCAAGTTCCGCCGGAGACGTACGGGACATCATGATCAAACTAGCCGGGGAATACGGCGTCGAAGCACCTGAGTTCGCAAGCAACGAGCCGAACGCCGCCGCCCCGCAGAGCGGCTTGATAACTGTCAGGTTCAGCGGAAGCGCCATCCGCGTGCGGTGGCGCTGTCTGCCGACTTCGTCTCCCACGACGCTGGACGCCCCCTCCTCCTCGTCCTCAGACGTGGTCTCCGTAGAGATCATGGTGGAGTTGGAGGACGCCACATCGGAGTTGGGCCGGCGGTGGTTCGACGAACTGGTCATCCGCCTCGACGAGGAAGTGAACGCGTTCACCGACAGCGAGGCGCACACCATCAGGGATGCCATGCCGCTGCTTCGGCGCTACTCAGGGCCGGAGCCGGCACTGGCAGGCTGGTCGCTGATCTTCCGGGATCACTACGTGGAGAACGGCGTCGGCTTCTTGCAGGCCATGGAAAGGGCCGGCATCCCGCCCAGCCGCGTACTGGCGATGGCAAAAGGCGACAGGACCAAGAACCGTCAGCGGATGCACGCCTATCTCCGCCGCCGGGGCTACATCAGCGGCGTCCTGGACCAGGCCGCCTACGAGGGAGACCTCGGCCCGGGGGCCAGGGCCGGCGCCCAGGAGATGCTGGCCCGCATCGACGGCTTCATCCGCGCCGAGCACGCCGAAGGCCGCAAGGTCCTCGCCATAGACGAAGGCGGGCTGGTGATCTCGAAGTTCGGCGGCGGACAGGCAGGACCGGCGCAGATCGATGCCGGAATCGAACTCACCGTCAGCGGCGTCAACCGCGTCCAGGCCGCCGGAGTAACCGTCCCGGTGCTGAACGTCGCCCGTTGCGCCCTGAAAGCTTGCAGTGCCTACCCCGCGATCGCGGACTCCTGTGTCCGCCGGCTGCGGACGATCCTTCCGGGCGAGACCTTCCTGGGCCGCGATGTGCTGGTGATCGGCTTCGGCACCATGGGGGCCCGGATCGCCCAGGGGCTCCGCAGCCTGAGCTGCCGGGTCTCCGTCACCGACACAGACACGCTCGCCCTGATCCGCGCCGCCGAACAGGGGTTCACCACCTATCGAAGCGTCAAGAAGGCGTTGCACGCGGGCAATTACTTCCTTCTCGTCGGCGGCTCCGGCCAACCCTCCCTGTCCGAGGGTGACCTCGACCTGCTGCAGGACGGGGCTTTCCTCGCGGCCTTCGCGACGAAGGACTTCGCCGTGCTCACCAACGACCTTTACACGACGGTCCGTTCGGCGGTGCGCGGCCTCGGAACCCGATGCACACTCCGGACGGGTGCGAAAGTGATGCTGCTGGGCGACGGCCGCTCACTCAACCTGTTCGAGACCGAGGGAATCCCGAACGGCGGATTCGATGCCTTCCGCGCAGGGACACTTCTCGCGGCCAAATATCTCTGCCGCGACGTGGACCAACTGCCACCGGGGCTGCAAACGGAGCCGGTGGACAACGTGATCAGGGATTCCGGTCTCCTCGACTCCTTCTACGACCGCTATCTCGTACGAGCCTGAGGAGCGCGCCCGATTCAGCCACTGCAACTCGCCCTCAGCAGCGACCGGTTTGCGCGAATGTCCAGCTGCTCTGGTGGCTGCCGCTTCCTGGAGTACCTTTCTCGGCGCTGAGAGCCTGAGCTTGGGAGTAGCGCGCACGAGCGGCTGAAGAGGGGCTTCCGCGTCAACACACGTGACGGGCCCGGTCCTTGGCGGCCGGGCCCGTCGTACGCCGCGTGGTGCGCCCGCGGCCGGTGGCCTCAGGCCCCGGTGTCTCCGGCGGTGCCGGGCTTGTGCTCGGTGACGGCGGTGGCCGTGCCGTGCTCGTCCAGCACAACACGCGCCATGACCTTCTTCTTCTGCGTGGAGTCCGCCAACTGGGCCTCGGTGCACTTGGTCCGCTGGTTCGGCTCCCCGCAGATCGTGCCCCAGCCAATGATCTTGGTGTTCTCGGCGACGTTGAAGGCCTGCAGGCCATTATTACTGTCCACGAAGTACTTGCCCGCCGCCATGTACTTCACCTGACCCATGTACTTGCCCTTCACATTGCCTCCGCCGGTGTCCGGGCCAGTACCGGGCTTGGTCTCGGTGACGGCGGTGGCCGTGCCGTGCTCGTCCAGCACAACACGCGCCATGACCTTCTTCTCCTGCGTGGAGTCCTCCAGCTGGCGCTCGGTGCACTTGGTCCGCTGGTTCGGCTCCCCGCAGATCGTGCCCCAGCCAATGATCTTGGTGTCCTTGGCAACGTTGAAAGCGTGCCTGCCCTTGTCACCGGAGACCATGAACTTGCCCGGCGCCATGTACGTCACCTGGCCCATGTACTTGCCGCTGCCCTTGCCAGGGGCTGGGGTGGCGCTCCCGGACTCCGACGGCTCGGGCCGCGGGGAGGACGAGCCACCGTTGTCGCCGCCCGAGTCGATATCCTCGGGGCCGCAGGCCCCGAGCAGCATGCCGGCCGCGAGCAGGGAAACACCGGCCAGAAGCGTCTTCCGGGTGCGGTGAGTGGACATTGGGACCTCCGTTGGTGACTGCTAGTTGCTTGCGGTAACGCGTGAAGCGATTTCATCCTTCACGCATCGACGTGCGGAGTGAAGCGATGTCGTCAGACGACGACGTCTCTATCGCGGACCCGTGACAATTCATTCAGCCCTGTGGCATGTCACGTGTTCCTGCGGCGAGGAATCTCAGATCGCCATCTTCCTTCTCGATTTCCGTGCGAGTGTGCGCGCCGCGATGGGTGTTGGTCCCGGACATGAGGAGTTCTGCGGGCTGAGCGGCAGGAGACTTCGTCTCGCCCCTGACTCCGAACTCCCCATCGTCATTTTCGTCGGAGCTCAGCTTGCGACTCATCGACGGCGGGCAACTCTTGAGCCATCGGTCCGTACCTCGGATGGCGACCCTTCCCCGCGCTCCCCCGCCACGCAGTCGATGGCCGCTGGCCTGCGCTGTTCCCTTCCTCTAGGCGAGGTCAAACGTGGTCGGCGTGGCCGCTGCTTCCCTGGCCCCGACTGATCGGCGCCGTCCCATGCGGAGACGCACCAGCATCGATACGGGCGTCGGTCAAACATCCACACAATCAAAACCGAGCGCAAGAGAAGCGGGGCTGGATCAATTTGACCCTGCTCGGATTAATTGATCGTGCGGGAAACTCCGGGATTTCGATGTCCGCGGAGTCCGTACGTGACGCCTCAGCCCGGGACACGGTTCCGCTGGGTCGATTTCCGTGAAAACTGCCACACTGCCGACGCACCTGGCAACCCGAGTGCATGGGCTTTCCCGTCAGATTCTGTAATGGCCGGTGATTTAATCCGGAGGAGGCGCTCTGCGAATACGTCGGACGGCTCATTCCGGATGAAGGCGGATTCGTGGAGACAGTCCGAGTCCGGACGGCCTGGCGGCGGGCAGCGGACGATGCGCGTCCGGAAGCTCCGCGGCCTCCGGGCGGAGACAGTCCTGTCAGGTGAACGCCGCGGCCCCGCTGGGCGCTGCGGCGACGAGGGTGCGGCACAGGATGATGGTCGTCCACACGCCGATGTGGACGCGGGTCCCCTCCGCGAGGGGCACCGGCACATAGGGGGTGATCGGCCACGCCGCTCCGTTGATCGCGACGCCGTTGGAGGAGCCCTGGTCCACGACGGCCCAGCCATCGTCATTTGTCAGGACGAGCGCCGCATGGTCGCGTGAGACGCCCGGATCTCTCGGCGGGCCGGACAGGTCGATCTCCGGCGGCGTGTTGTCGAAACGGTGCCACCGCCCGATACGTACCCGTGGGCTCGTCAGCGCGAAGTAGCGCTCGGGGCAGTAGTCCGGGAAGACAGGGTCTTGTCCGAGGACGCCGCTGGCGGCCTTCATGGCTTCGAAGTACTCCCGGTCGGCGGAGACAGTGACGTACCACGTCCAACTGAGCGATGTGGTTCCAGCAGAGGCAACGCCGGGTTCCATGGGCTGTGGGGGGCGCCGGGCGTAGTCCGGCGGATGGCCGCCGAGTACTGGTGTCACCGCGGTGTACTGCGGTCGGCGTCGAGCGAGAGCGCTGAAGGGACTGGGCATCGGTTGGTCCTTGAAGTCGGTGGTGCGTATGCCGCGGCCCCCGGTTGCGTCATCGGAGGCGTCGCGCGGCAGGTTCAGTTCGGCATGTCGCGGTCCAAGGCGCGGTCTCGGCCGGCCGGCGTCTGCTGGAGCCAGGAGTGGTATCGCAACCTGCCGTGGGGCGGCTGGGGCACGGCGGCGAATCCACTGGCGAAATCCGGCATCAGCGACGGGAGTTATCACGTCCAGTGAGCAGGGCCCGCCGACCATCGCAGTCACGAGGGAAAGTTGTGCCTGCTGCGCGCGGACGATCTCTCGCGGACGCGATGTGCTCCTCCGACGTGTGCGGGCCGGGGCACGAAGTTCCCGCCCGCAGGGAGGCGTAGTTGGACGGTGGCGTCGGCGAGAGGTTCCAATGGCTGCGTATGTTGGCGCCGTCGCACAGGGGGCAGTGCATCAGGGAGCCGCAGGCGCAGGGTGTGCTCTGGGTTCGGGTCCTGCGGCAGCGCGTCGAGTCCTGACAGCGCGGTGGGCGACGGGAGTCGCACCGCGCGCTTCCCCCGCCAGAGAAACGATCGCGGGGTCCGCCAGTGGTAGTGAAGCGCGAGTAGCCGTATGACGAACGTGGCAGTAGCCACGGATACGGCAGTCGAGACCGTCAGCTTCCCGAGGGTGTGCAGGATCGCCACTCCGCCGGCCCCGGCCACCGCGGGCAGGGCGTACAGGTCCTGATCCCAGCGCAGGAACGGGGGGATCTCACGAGTGAGGACGCTGGCGAAGGTCCCTCCGCCGATGGCGGTGGCGACACCCAGCGCACTGGAGGGGAACGGCCCGAACCCGTGGTTCAACGCGGCCATCGTGCCCGTGACGCTGAAAAGAGCCAGGGCGGCGGCGTCGAGCGTCTCGCAGACCATCTTGTGGCGCTGGGCGGCGAGGCTGCAGAAGACGATGGCCGCTGCACCGAGCGGAGCGAGGGAATAGCCGAGGTCGGTGAACGCGATGGGAGTGACGCCGAGCACGATGTCGCGGAAGAGTCCGCCGCCCAGCCCCACGACCTCAGCGAGGACCACTGTCCCGAAGATGTCGAAGTCCTTGCGGACCGCCAGAAGCGCCCCGGACATCGCGAAGGCGAAGATGCCGACCAGGTCCAGCGGGTACTGGATGACGACCGAAAATTGCTGCATGCCGTTCTCCACCTTGAGGAACCGCGGTTGACAACGAATCGACTGGGGTGATGGAGGTCTCGCTGAACGTTTCTACCGAAACGGGTCGAGGTGCCTCCGTGGACCGATGACGCTTGGCCGACGGGTAAGCGTCGGATGATTCCACTTCGCTGCGTTGAATATTTATGAGTGCATACAATCCGGAGAGACTGCAAGAGAACTCGACTCGGATTAATCGATCCGGCGCCGGGAGAAAAACTCCGGAGGCGAGTTCAGTGCTCATTGGGGCCCCGGCGATGACCCGTCCACTGGCAGGGCAGGGAGCTGTCCGGCACCGTCCGGACCCGTCCCGCACTCTGACCGATCGCCCGGCGGGGAGATTTTCGATATCTCGGTAACAATATCCGTGCTTCAGCGCTGTGCATCGGCGCTACCACGAGCCGAGTACGGGCAAGACATGGCGCTGCTGGTTCATTCATGATGACCGGTCCCCCTTCTCCGGACAGGAATCCAGCGGACCCACAGAGCCAATGCACAACCCGTGCGCACTCGACAACAGACCAAGCCTGCATTACTGGCCATGGCCGTAGTGGCGTCAATGCTTCCACCGGACTCGATTCAGCGAAGCATGGCCTAATTTAATCCGCAACCATCTGCAACATGCTCGGACTCAATGTGCGGTTGCGATGCCCCCAACTTGGTCCGGCTCGTCCTGCACATGCCTGACCGCACCAACCCGTTCCTGGAGCATTGACTGACGCAGGAATGCGGTGGCCGGTTCCCCACTCGACGCGGCCAGCTCCGCCCTGCGCATCCTGGGCATCGGAGGGCGACGGTGACGGCGCCGGGGAGGCGCAGACTGGCTTGACTCGCCGCGCCGGGAGCGGAGCGGGTCGCCCGAGGCCGGGGGCCTCTGGCGGCTCCCGGGCGACTGCGCACCCGTTCGGGAACGCTGCGCACCGTGCGCGGCGAGGTGACTCAAGTCAGCCTGCCGATAAGGACATTGCATGTCACTCGATCTGTCCCCCGTTCACGTGCCGCGCCCTCCTCGGGCACTTGGCCGGCAGGTGGGCCGCGCGCAACCCCAGGGCGGCCGCTGTGATCACCATGGTGAGCAGCCGACGCGGGGAGGTCACGACGCGATGGCGCGAGGTGGACCGGACCGTCGGGTGCCGTGGTCCAGCGCCATCGTGTTCGTCAGCTCGGTCACCGCGGCCTTCGAGGCGTGGTAGGCGGCGATGCCCCAGTCTCCGCCGAGGCCGGAGGCGGAGCCGGCGTTGACGATGCTGCCGCCGGCCCGGCGCAGGGTGGGGCAGCGCAGCCCGGGAGGCGAAGAAAGACGCCGTCCACGTTGACCGACATGGCCTGCCGCCAGCCCGCGGTCCCGACCTGTCCGGCGGTTCCCGGGGGAACGACGGCGGCGTTGTTGATGAGGATGTCCAACCGGCCCTGGGCACTGGCCACTTCGTCGACCAGCCGGTGATCGCCTCCTCGTCGGACACGTCGGCGACCCGGCCGAGCAGCGTGGTGCCGCTCGGCGCCTCCGCCAGCACCTTGTCCAGCTCTTCCTTCGTCCGTCCGATCAGCACGACCGTCGCGCCCTCGATGCCGAAGCGGTGTGCGGTGGCAGCGCCGATGCCGGAGCCGCCGCCGGTGACCAGTACGACCTTGCCCGCGAACCGATCCGTGGCCATCTCAAGTCCTCCTCAGCACATGGGTGTTGTGCTGGCTTGATGCAGAGGGA
Organism: Streptomyces sp. TAA486; assembly: GCF_000426165.1. NCBI lineage: Bacteria > Bacillati > Actinomycetota > Actinomycetes > Kitasatosporales > Streptomycetaceae > Streptomyces > Streptomyces sp. TAA486. Next base: position 9,864 of record NZ_AUEV01000024.1, read on the forward strand.
CCGGAGAAATTTCGCTCTCGTCGCAGATCTTTTAGGCGAGTTCAGGCAGGCAGGCAGCCGTGACCGATCCGCCGACGAAGTGGCGGAAGCGGCGCACCCGTCCGCCCTCGATGAACATGAGCCAGGACGGTCGCGAGGGGCAGTGCTTCTCGACTTCCGGGTTAAGCACGTCGATGTCCCAGATCACGATGTCCCGGCTCGCGACGAGGTTGGCGAGCCGCTGCCGGACCCGAACTCCATTGAGGTGTCCACTGCCTGGCGTACGGGAGCGAGGCCGTGCGTGCGTGTGCCATCGGTCCAAACGGTCTCGACGTCGGCGGACCATGTCTCGCGCAGGAAGTCACCGAAGTGGCCGCGCTCCGCGGCGGATTGCGCGTCGGCGGCCTCCTGACGCCGCGCCTCGGTGAGCGCAGCGGCGTCGTCGTGCGGCGCGGATGAGGCCGCGAGCAGTTCGCAGCAGAGCTTCGCCCTCGCCGTGCTGAGGCGGCTGCGCACCATGCCCACCGGCACACCGCAGACCGTGGCGATCTCCTCGAAGGTACGCGCTTCGCTGAAGTAGCGGAGGATCGTCACCAGCCGCAGCGGCGGGGACAATCGCTCCACCGCCTGCCACGCCCAGTCCCGGGCCGCATGCCGCTCGAGCGCTTCGTCGAGGTCGTTCTCGCGGGCGACGGCAGGTCGGCTACGGGCACAAGCCTCCGCGTACGCGTCCGCAGCCGCATTCGGCAGCAGTTGCGGACGATCGCCTTCAGCCATGGTCCGGCCGCGCCGGCGTCCCGCAGGTCTCCGATGCGGCTCAGCGCCACGAGTATGGCGTCCTGCACGGCGCCCTCGGCCTCGGCGAATCACTGAGCATGATCAGGGCGACACCCAGCATCCCGGGACGGTGGCGAGCGAGCAGTTGCTCCAGCGCGGATATCTCCCCTGCCTGCGCCGACCGCGCCAGCTCCCGGTCCACCCCGCCCGCGATTTCCGCAGCCAACTCACTACTCATGGCGGCAGTTTGCCACCGGATTTATTCCGGTGGTTTCGCCGCCGGGCGGCTGAGTCGCGGGTCACCAAGACCTCATGGGCGGGCTGCTGATACCTCAGCGCCGCGAGTGCGCCTGTTCAGCCTCGCCCCTCCGAGACCCGGCCCAGAAGGGCGATGCTGATGGAAAGTCAAGGGGCCATACTGCTCGGAACTGCTCGGAACTGGGCCACGATTAAGGGGAATGGGGCGGTGGCCTCTCTGTTCAGTGAGGGAGTTCGACCACATGGCGCGTCGCCCGCCCCGTAATCCTCTTGCCCGGAAATCCCGGTGCCGAGAGTGAATTGCGATGGCATGGCCTCTCGGCATTCCGGAGGGCGGACGGGTTCAGCACGGCGCTTGCGGAGGCGCGTTGGGCGCAGGACGGCCCAGAGGGAACGGTCCCAAGGCAACGAGTACCACGAATACACAGAAGGAGAAGAGCCTTCCATGCCCCCGTCCGCGCCGGTGACTGAGGAAGCCGTGTTCACCGCGGAACAGCGCCTCAGGGTTCACACCGCCGACGGGCTCGACCCCATGCCCCTCTCCAGCTTCGGCGCCCTGGTCACGGCCGCGCAGTGAACCGCTTCCGCGCAGGAACGCGGCGGACTGGGAGCCGAGCACACGCCGCCCTGCACCGCCTCCGTCCGAGCGCGGAGACCGGCGCACCCGGAATCACAACCAAGCGAGGAATGACATGACACTGTTCGAACAGCCCCTCGTCGCCGCAGGCTCGGCGGAACCGGCGCACGGGGAGACAGGCCGGATGCTGCAAATGATCACCGGCTACTGGGTCACTCAAGTGGTGCACACCGCAGCCGAGTTGCACATCGTGGATCATCTGCACGCCGACGGGGCCACCGCCGCGGAGGTCGCCGAGGCAGAGTCGCTGGAGCCTGGGGCGACCTTCCGTTTCCTCCGGGCCTGCGCCTCCCTCGGCCTGGCCGAGGCCGTGGACGGAGAACGGTTCACCGGGACACCGCTACTCGACACCCTCCGTACCGACCGCCCCGACTCGCTGCACCACCTGGCCCTTTGGGGCGGGTCGGCGTCCCACTGGGCGCCGTGGGGGCGGTTGTCCGATGCGGTACGCACCGGCACGCCCCAGGCCGAAGCCACCCTCGGTGCGCCGATATTCGACTGGCTCGCCACCCGGCAGGACGAGGCCGACATCTTCACCAACGCGATGGTCTCGATAACCCACGACATGGCTCGGCAACTGGCCGACGTGATCAAGCTCAAGGACGCCGCGACGGCCGTGGACGTCGGCGGCGCCGGGGGGAACTTCATCCACACCCTCATGCTGCGTCATCCGGAGCTCACCGGAATGGTGCTCGACCTGCCGCACACCGCGGCCGAAGCCGAGGCCTCCGCCGCGCGGCTGGGCGTCGCCGACCGGTTCACTTTCGTCGGCGGCGACTTCTTCGACGCGGTGCCGCCCGCGGATGTACACCTGCTGAAGTTCATCCTTCATGACTGGGATGACGAAGCCGGGGTGCGGATTCTGAGCAACTGCCGGAAGGCGCTCAACCCCGGCGGGCGAGTGCTCGTTTCGGAGGTCGTCGTCGATCAGACGAGCTCCTCCGGGCTGCCTCCCCTGATGGATCTGAACATGATGACGCTCTCGACCGGCCGGGAACGCAGCCTCGCCGAATTCCAGATCCTCTTCCAGCGGGCTGGGCTGACCCTCAGTGCGGTCATGCCCACTGCGTCACTGGTTTCCGTGCTGGAAGTCGTTCCGATCTGACGCTTCCCCAGCGCGAATGATGCCCGCTCCGGATCCCGGAGCGGGCATCATTCGCGCTGGGGAAGGTCCCGCGTCCGCTGGGAACGCGGGGCCGAAACCGTTGCACCCGCCTGCTATCTGCTCATTCCCCCGAGCCAGTCTCTCTCCGGGAACAGATATGCGCGGTCATCAGCGGGTCACCTCCAGATGTAGTACCACTTGCCGCCCTTCTTGACGCACTTCCAATCGTGAACGTGTGGGTTGTCCTTAAAAGACTTGGCGTAGTCCCGGCACTTGGCGAGGGTGTTGGACGGATAGTTTTGGCGCGGAACCACATCTGCCGATGCCGGGCCGGCCGCGAATAGGGAACAGCCCAGGCCACCGGCAATCGCGCTCGCGATTACCGCCGCCTTCATGCGGCTGATCTTGCGCATGTTTCCTCCTGCCATGACTCACGTTCGCATCTCACTCGACGTGAGGATCCTGTTTTCGCTGGATGCGGATGCAGCTCGCCTTGGATCATTGAGACGGGACTCGCTGCTCTTTGCCGGAGTAGAGCACAGTCAAAATAGTCCCGCAATGTTTGAATATTCAACATGGCGGCCTTTGGGACGGTTTCCTTTTTCCCAGAATTGATCCACGCTCGACTATTCGTCTTTGACCTTTGACAATAGTCGCCTTCAGAAAATTCCGGCGCGTCCTCCTTTAATCCCTTCCCCCGGATTGCGGCCGCAAGAAGGGTTGTGCATCTTGGGCGGCAAGCCGCTTGCCGACGGGGGCATGTACATGTCCCGGCTCCCGCCGTGCATCTCAGCATGAAGGGCCAACGCCCTTGGCCTGTACGGGCGTTCGCTACTCCCGGTCCGCGCACCCAAGGGGCGCCAGAGAACGAGAAGTGAAGAAGAAGACAGCAAAGAACACAGCACGCAGAGCCCTGCGAGTTCTCGGTCGCATACCCGTCGCCCGCCCGCCGCCGGTTCCCCTCCACCTCATCAGTGGCGGAAAGCGACCCCTGCCAGTGATCCATCGATCGTCAGCTCTGCCACCGCCGCAGTGCACAGGAGCAAGGGTGAAACTCATACCGAGGCAAACCGGCACGCGTCGCCACGGCCGCAGTGGCGGGTGCCGTGCTCGCGGGCGGGCCCATGGTGGTCAGCGCGCAGGCGGACCAGACCATCAAGGAGCAGAATCCCGACGGCCCTCCCGGCATCAAGGCCAAGAGTGCGTTTCTGGTGGACGGCGCCGGCAAGGGCATGTACGGCAAGGGAGCCGACACCCCGCGTGAGATGGCCAGCACGACGAGGGTGCTGACGGCGTCCGTCGTCGCCGGCTCCGGCGTCGACCTCGACCGCGAGGTCACGGTCCAGAACGCCTACCGCGACTACGTCACCAAGTGGGGCGCCAGTACGGCCGATCTGAAGACCGGCGACAAGCTCACGGTGGGCCAGCTTCTGTACGGGATGCTGCTGCCGTCCGGTTGTGACGCCGCGTACGCGCTGGCCGACACATTCGGGAAGGGCGACACGAGGACCGAGCGGGTCAAGTCGTTCATCGGGATGGTGAACGACAAGGCCAAGCAGCTCGGCATGACCCACACCCAGTACGACTCCTCGACGGCATCGAGAAGCAAAACCAAAACTTCTCGACGCCGCGGGACATGGCCAGGCTCGCCAAGTACGCGCTGGGCAAGCCCTACATCAGCAAGGTCGTGAAGACCGAGACCACCAAGCAGAAGGCGACGAACGGCCGGGTCTACACCTGGTACAACACCAACCAGCTGCTCGGTTCCTACAAGGGCGTCATCGGCATCAAGACCGGCTCGGGCACCGCGGCCGGAGACTGCCTGATCTTCGCCGCCCGCCGGGACAGCCACACCCTCGTGGGCACCATCCTCAACAGCGACAAGCGCTACTCCGACGCGACCAAGATGCTCGACTGGGGCTTCAACGACCGCGCCAACAGGCCAGACCATCGGCCTGCTCCACGAACACCGCCCGCGGACAACCACGTTCGCGGCAGAAGAAACAGCGCGCCTGCACCCCGGTCGAGCAGAGACCCCGCCGCAGGCAGGATCCGGAGATGCTCCGCTGGTGAACGGGCCCGGATGACCACCGGCTCGTCGCCGGCCACGATGTTTCGATCACAACGCCTACGCCCTGGTGGATCCACGGGTCTGGAGGCGTACATCACTACGGCCGTTGATCACCGCGGAGATTCGACCGTCCATGGTTTCTGCACGAAAAGTATCCGAATCCTTTTCGTTCTACGTCGACATCCGCACCGGATTAAATCCGGGCTCCCTTCCGAAGCAGCGGAGGACCCTGGTTGACTACGAGCCGGTAGCACGCCTCAGTCGCGTGCGACCCGAACCCGTGATGTCTCCTCCGCGCGCTACGGCGACAACGTATGGAATCCGATTCTTGGGCAGCGAACGAATCCCTCGGGCGACCCGGCAGGGCTTCCGTGGGACGAGCCCCACTCCGGTCTGCCCGGAAAGACCCGCGAGAGGAACGGCGTTGAGCGACACACAGCACGAGGACGTGAAACGGCGGCGCCGGGCGCAGTCGAGGAGACCCTTGGCCGCAACGTCTCTTAAGCCAGGTGAACGTCCCCGGACCGCGGTGAGAGTGCCTGAGCAACTGCCGTTCTTATTCCGGTGGTTGGCGGCAGTCCGGGACTGGAAGCCTGGCCCGTCCCAGTCCTAGGGCCGACGGGCAGCGGCTCTGACCAGGATCCTCCCTGACGAGAGCCGCTGCGTACGCGCCCGTGAAGAGGCAGGTCACGCATGACTTCAGGTGGTCGCCAGGCAGAAGTCAGCGTGCGTGGTTCAGCGCGGCCCCCTTCCCCTCCTTGACGCACAACCTCCGCTCCACCGAACTCGGTGCGATCCACGGGCCTTTACCTCGCACGATGCGGCGATAAGGCCTGGGGATTGCAGTTGGAGCTACGGGTCAGTGACGTGGGAAAGGGCTAGGGGTGACAGGAAAGGTGGCACAGGGTGAAACCGCTGGAGACCGGCGATCCTCAGACGTTCGGGCAGTACGAGCTGATGGGCAGACTCGGCAGCGGGGGCATGGGAGAGGTGTTCCTCGGCAGGTCGCCGCAGGGCCAGTTGGCCGCGATCAAGGTGGCGCGGGGGGAGTTCGCGAACGACGCGGAGTTCCGGAGGCGGTTCGCGCGGGAGGTGCAGGCCGCGCAGAAAGTGGACGGACGGTTCACCGCCGCGGTACTCGACGCCGATCCGGAGGCGCGGCGCCCGTGGCTCGCCACGGCCTACATACCCGCGACCTCGCTTGCCGACGCCGTCTCCAACGAGGGCGTCCTGCCGGAGAGTTCTCTTCGGGCCCTGCTGGCCGGGATTGCCGAGGCGCTGGACGCCATCCACGGTGCCGGGCTCACCCACCGTGACCTGAAGCCCGCGAACGTCCTTCTCGCTGACGACGGTCCCCGCGTCATCGACTTCGGGATATCCCGCTCGGCGGAGCACTCCCAGATCACCATGACGGGGCAGTTCACCGGCACCCCCGGATTCACGGCGCCCGAGCAGTTCCGCGGCGCCGCGGTGGGCCCGCACACGGACGTGTACGCGCTGGGCGCGACCCTCGTGTTCGCCGCTGTCGGCGCAGGGCCCTTCGGACAAGGCGACACCTTCACCCTGATGTACCGCGCGCTGGAGGAAGAGCCCCAGCTCGACGGCGTACCGGAGGGGCTGCGCGGCACGCTCGAGCGGTGTCTCGCCAAGGACCCGGCCCAGCGTCCCACGATCGCCGCACTGCGCGGGGAGTTCGCCGTTCCGAACACGTTCGGCGAAAGCCGCTGGCTGCCTCGGGACATCTCAACGGTGCTGGTGGTTCCCCAACAGGTGGAGCGCGTGCCCGGCGATGGCACGTTCGGAAGCCTCCCCACGAGCTCCAGGGAGGCACTCGCGTTCCCGCCGCCACCTCCCGGCCCCGCGGCGCCGGGTGCACCCTCCAATGCCTACGGCCCCGCCTACGTTCCCACTCAGCTTTCAGGCGCGCCGTCCACCGCCTTCAAGTCCCAGCCCGCCCATTCCGCGCCTCCGCCAAGCGACCCGGTCGGCGCCGTGCGACGCAAGGGCAAGGGCAAGGGCATGAGCCGTCGTTCCCTGCTGGCCCTTGCCGGACTCGGCGTGGTCGCGGTCGGCGGGGGCGGGACGGCAGCCGTCCTCGGCCTGCGCGGAGGGGACGATCCTGATGATGGGACCGTGCCACCCGGCGAGCCGGCGGAGGGCAGCGGCCCCCTGCCGAAGGTGGTCGCAGGCACCGGGCTCGGCGAAAACCCGAAGCTGGACAAGCAGCGCGGGACTCCGCCCGGTGAACTCGTCGTGCGCACCCTCATCTCGGGCAAGGGGCCGAAGATCCGCAAGTCGCAGCGCGTCAAGTGCCACTACATCCTCCAGGAGTGGAAGACGGCGCTGGTGAAGGTCAGTTCCTTCAGGCGTGGTGGGCCGGTCCTCATCGAGGCCGGCGGCGGCCAGTCGATCAGGGACTGGGACCGCCTCCTCGTCGGCAGGCGGGAGGGAAGCCGCTTGGAGATCTCGCTCCCGCCCGACCGGGCCACCAACAAGGCCCAGGCGGTGGGCAGCATCCCGCCCAAGTCGACGGTGCTGTGCGTCGTCGACATCCTGGACATCAGTGCCGAGGACTGACCGCCCGCCCGGGCCGTGAACTGTGAGCGCCGGTCGTCCGGCCCGAACGGCGGTCGCGGTGCGTGCTGTTCAGGGCCAGGCCGGTGCGTTGGCCTGAGCGGAGCCAGGACAGCCGACGTGGGGGCCGCTGCGTTCACCGGAAGTCCGATGCCAACTCAGCGAGAGAGCGGAATACAGGATGTTTGCTGACTTGGCGGAGTTCCATCAGTGGCTGGCCGAACGCCGGCGGGCCCACACATACGAGGTGACCCGCACGGCGCTCGAAGAGCTGGACGGCTGGCGGACTGACGAGCAGACCGGAGACATCGTCCACCGCAGCGGCAAGTTCTTCGCATTCCGCGGAGTCCGGGTGGACACCAACCGCCGGGCGACCGGCTCCTGGTCCCAACCGATCATCGTGCAGCCCGAGATCGGGATGCTCGGCATCGTCGTCTCCGTCGTGGACGGCGAGGTCCACTGCTTGATGCAGGCCAAGATGGAGCCGGGCAACATCAACCTGCTACAGCTCTCGCCCACCGTGCAGGCGACCCGGAGCAACTACACCCGGGTACACGGCGGCAGCCACGTCCCGTACGTCGAGCACCTCTCCTACCCGCGCCCGGGGCGGACGGTCTTCGACGCCCTGCAGTCGGAGCAGGGCTCGTGGTTCCTGGGCAAGCGCAACCGCAACGTCATCGTGCAGACGGACGAGCCGATCCCGGCGGCGGAGGACTTCTGCTGGCTCAGCCTCAGCCAGATCGCGGAACTACTCACCGAACCGCATCTGATCAACATGGACTCGCGGACCGTCCTGTCCGGCATGCCGTTCCTCGATGCGGACGGAGCCGCGCCGCACCTCGGGGTTCGCCGCCGGTACAGCAGCGGCACCCCCCTGCATGCCGACGGTGAAGTCCTCAGCTGGTTCACCGAGATGAAGACCCGCACCCGTCTGGACCGCGCACTGGTGCCGCTCGGACAGGTGCCGGACTGGCGGCACGAGAACGGCGTCATCGCGCGCGAGGACGGCCGGCACTTCTCCGTCATGGGGATGCATGTCCGCGCGAGCAGCCGCGAGGTCGGCGAATGGTGGCAGCCGATGCTGGCGCCGGCCGGACGCGGGCTGATCGCCTTCCTCGGCCGGCGCATCGGCGGCAGTTTCCACGTGCTCGTCCACGCCCGCACCGAGGCCGGGACCTACGACCTGACCGAGATGGCGCCAACGGTGTGCTGCATCCCGGAAACCTACGACGACGAGCCGGCCACGCGCCGGCCCCGCTACCTCGACGTGGTGCGGGAGGCGCCCGGGCACCGGGTGCTCGTCGACGCCCTGCACTCCGAGGAAGGCGGGCGCTTCTACCACGCGGAGAGCCGCTATCTCGTCATCGACGTCGGCGAGGATTTCGGACTGGACGTGCCTCCCGAATACTGCTGGACGACCCCGGAACAACTCACCCGGTTCGTCCGCTTCAGCAATCACGTGAACATTTCCGCCCGCTGCCTCCTCAGCTGCATGCTCGGCGAGCAGACGCCCACGTTCGACTGACAGCGGGAAGTCGCGACAGTCGATGGCGTTACATGCAGTCCGGCCGGACAGGTATTTATTCCTCGCGCATCGCCATAATTTCCGATGGTTTCGCGATGACCGATGCCTGAGGGAATCGAAGCGACCAGGACGCCCCACGCACGCTTACTCACAGGACCCTTAATTCCATGCCGAGCGGAATTACTCCGGACCGCTCCTCTTGTAATTCCACGTCCTTTTCTGGATGTTTGACGCAGCGAACACGCCTCGTGCTGAATGACACTTTCAGCCGCCCGGAGCCGTGGCTCCTCACGAAACCGCTGCCGTTTCGGTCATCAGCCCGCCGGGAGTGCGGAGCGCATCCTCTCGTCGTCCTGGGCCACCTGACCGATGGCCGCGCGCGCACGTTCTGGGCCCGGCGGAACGAGGACACCTTGGGATCTCGAAGGGAACCACACGTGACAGTCGATGGGCGGGGTACGGACCAGGGCGGCGCCGAGCCGATCGCGGTGGTCGGTATCGGGTGCCGGTTCCCCGGCGACGCCGACACCCCGGACACCTTCTGGGAGCTGCTCCAGAGCGGCCGCAACACCACCGCCGAGGTGCCGGCGGAGCGCTGGGAGCCCTATGAAGATCTGGGCGCGCAGTAGCAGCTCGAACAGTGCGCGCCACTGGTCCGGTGCAGGCCGCCGCGGCCACGCCCGTACCTCCGGCTCCAGCGAGTCGAGCAGTGCGTCCGGATCGTCGCTGAGATGCGGCAATGTCATCAGACTGATCGCGGGAATGCCGGTCGTCTCCGCCGAGTAACGCCGTCCCGGATCACGGTTGTAGAGGAATTCGCCCAGGGGCAGGCCGCTGCGGATCATGGCGTTGTACACGCGCGTGGGCTCGGTCAGCTCGTCCCAGAACTCCGGCCCGGAGAGCGGATATTCACCGAAGGCGGAGCCGTTCCGCAAGCTGGCGCACAGCTCGTTCAGGCTCAGCACGTCCGGGTGCATCCGCAGGATCCGGGACAGCGCCGTGGAGCCGCTGCGGCCGGTGCCGACGACGAAGGTCAAGTTCTTCGTGAGGGTTCGCACAGTCACGCCTTCCTCGTCCTCCGGTCACCGGCCTGCTCGCGTCGGCTTCAACGCCCGACCCTATGTGCGGAGTTCGCCGGAGAAGCCGTAAGTCCGCGGCAACGTCCATTAATCCGCGAGGTGGCGAATTACTCCTGATTCCGTCCGCACCTCGTCCGTCCCAGCCCTTGCCTAACCTTTCACGATCCTGGGCCTGGTCGCGGTCCAGGTCGTGCTGGTCCGCGTATGGCGGCTGGTGACGATGGTGCGACGCGGAACCGTGTTCTCCCACGCCGCCTTCCGGTACGTGCACGTCGTGATCGGCGCGATCGTGGCGGCTGCCCTTTGTGTGGTTCGCGTCACGGCCATCAACGCGCCGGGCCAGCGGGCCGACCCGGGCGTCACCGTCATCGTGGCCGGGATCGGCGTGGCCATCCTGGGGGTCGCGCTCATCGTGCTCGTGCTGCGGACGCTGCCCGCCCAGGCCGTCGCACGCGACGTCGAAGCGTCGCAGATGCAGGCCGAGTTGGACGAGGTGATCTGATGCCGATCACCGTCGACATCGACGTGATGATGGCCAAGCGGAAGATGTCCGTGGGCGAACTCGCGGACCGCGTCGGGATCACCCCCGCCAACCTGGCGGTACTCAAGAACGGCCGCGCCAAGGCGGTGCGCTTCGCAACGCTCGCCGCGCTCTGCGACGTGCTCAAGTGCCAGCCGGGCGACCTGCTGCGCTGGGAGACCGAGGAGCCGTGGGCGGATGACGTGCCCCAGGGCGGGCGCGAAAGGCCTGGCACCACCGGCCCGTAACGAGGACACCTGCTGCCGGCCCCTGCTGCCGGCACAGGAATCCCCGGGATCGGCAAGCTCGGCGCACAACCGTTGACACGTGGGCTGACTTAATTTCTACTGTTTAGCAATCTTCCGGAGGCGCTGATGAGCCGCACGTTGGAGTTGCTGGAGTCCCGCGTCAGCGAGCGGACTCATTGGCATTTCCTGGTTCTCAGGGACGCTGATCACATCGCCGTGGGCGAGTGCTCAGACTCCGGACAGCCCGCGAAGCTGGTGGCCGAGCTGGCCCTGCTCTCTCAAGACTGGCGCGAGCAGGGCCTGTTGACCGAGCACGCGAGCGTCCTCGATGCGCTCGCGCGGCGGGTCGGCGAGCAGGAGCGTCCGGAGGCATTCGTCACGGCGACGCTCATGGGCGGTCTGGAGCAGTTGCTGACCGACCACGCGGCGCAGGCGGCGGGCGTGCCCGTCTGGAAGTGGCTCGGTGGTTCGGCCCCCGACCCGGTGCGCCTCTACGCGAACATCAACCGGGTGCCGGGCGGGCGCGAACCGGCCGACGTGGCGGCAGCGGCGACGCGAGCGGTGACTGCCGGCTTCTCGGCGGTGAAGTGCGCACCGTTCGACGTCGCACTCGAAGATCAGCCGCTGCCCGCCGCCGGGTTGAGCCGGCTCCGGGCGGTCCGCGACGCGGTCGGCGACGACGTCGAACTGAAGGTGGACTGCCACGAGCGGCTCTCCGTTGACGAGATCCACGAGCTTCTGCCTGCGCTCGAAGACCTCGGCATCGGATGGCTCGAGGACGCGGTCGCCATCGAACAGACCGATGACCTCCGGGCGTTGAGGGCTGCCACGACGATCCCGCTGGCGGGCGGCGAGTTCGTCTTCGATCCTGCGGAGGCCCGCATCGCGGTGGCCGAGGGCCTGGTCGACGTGCTGATGCCCGACGTGAAACACGCGGGCGGCATCAAGCGGGTGCTGTCCATGGCACGGAGCGCCCCGGAGCTCGCCATCTCGCCGCACAACCCCTCAGGTCCCGTCGCAACGGCAGCAAGTGCCCAGCTCTTCGCGGTCTGCCCCAACGCCACCGTGCTGGAGAACCAGTTCGGCGAAGCGTCTTGGCGTTCCGAACTCGTCGGGGGCCGCGAACGCATCGCCGACGGCCGGCTGCACCTCGATGACCGTCCGGGCCTCGGCCTGGCCCTCAACTCGAGGCATCCCAGTATCCGAGTCCTGTGGTCCACAACTCTCCAGAGGTAGCGACATGTTCAAGTCCCAGCAATTGTTCCAGCGCGCACTCCCCCGGCGCGGCGCGCTCACCGCAACGGCCCTGCTGACCTGCACCGCGATCGCCTCTTCCGGCTGTCAGTCGGCCGTCGACCAAGAGGGATCGGGGCGCAAGAAGGGAGGCACTTTGACGATCGCTCAAAGTGCCGACATCGCCCCGAACACCTTCCTGTCGCAGAACAACCCGAACTTCACGGTCATCAGGACCGTGTTCAACACCCTGACCGAGTACGACCGCGACACCCTCAAGCCCAAGCCGCAGCTGGCGACCAGTTGGCAGACGTCCGCCGACAACAAGTCCGTCACGGTGCACCTGCGCAAAGGGGTGACCTTCCACTCGGGGCGCGCCTTCACCGCCGATGACGTCGTCTTCACCATCAAGGCGATCAAGCGGGACGATGTTCCGTCGCAGTTCAAGCATGTAGCTCAGGCGATAACCAAGGTGGAGACCGATGGTGATCAGAAGGTCACCCTTCGCATGGACAAACCCGTCTCGAACCTCTTCGACCTGTTCGAGGTCATGCCGATCGTGGACAAGGTCACCTTCGACGACCTCCTGGCCGGGAAGAAGTTCGTCGGGACGGGCCCCTTCAAGGTGGCCGAGTACAACCCGGGCTCCGGGCTGGAGCTGAAGAAGTACGACCGCTACTGGAAGAGCGGACGACCGTTCCTGGACGGGGTCAAGATCAACGTCCAGAGCCAGTCGTCCTCGATGAAGTCCTCCCTCACCTCCGGCCAGAGCCAACTCGCCCTGGACCTCGCGCCGCTCGACACGGCCTCTCTCAAGGGCGACCCCAACTTCAAAGTCATCGCCTCCGATGCCGCTGACGCCGCGTACTACGTCGGCTCCAACGTCAAGATCCCGCCGCTGAACAAGCCGGAGTTCCGCCGGGCCGTCGCCTGGGCCGTCGATCGCGAACGCATCCGCAAGCAGGTGCTCTCCGGCATCGGGCAGACCAGCTCGCTGCCCTGGTCGCCCTCCTCGCCGGCGTTCGACAAGGAGAAGGCCGGCACCTACAAGCGCGACACCAGCAAAGCCGAGAAACTCATCGCCAAGGCAGGCGCCAAGGGCGAGTCGGTGAACATCGTCTTCAACTCCGGACTGCCGACGAACCAGTCCATCGCCGAGATCGTGCAGTTCGACCTCAAGAAGGTCGGCCTGAAGGCGAAGCTCGTACCGCTGCAGGCAGCCGACTTCTACGGAAAGCTCTCCGGTGGCGGCCTGCCCGGCCTATTCGTCAACGTCCACGGTTTCGGCCAGCTGGACCCGGCGACGCTGGTCAAGGGTGCGTTCCCGTTCAACGCCGACAAGAACGCCTCCAACTTCGACTCGGACAAGTACCGCGATCTCGCCGAGAAACTGTGGACGACGCCCGACGGACCCAAGGCCGACGCGGCCTACGACGAGATGAACGACTTCCTGCTGGACCAGCAGTTCGTCAACGACCTGGTGGTCAGCTCACACACGTTCGCGATCTCCACCAAACTCAAGAACCTGAAGTACAACAAGTACGACTACATCGACCTCGACAATGCGTACCTGACGAAGTGAGTACCCCGCGATGCTGAGATACGCCCTGAGGCGACTACCCTCCGCGGTCCTCGTGCTGGCGGTGGCGTCGATGCTGGTCTTCGCGGTCCCCCGCCTCGCGAAGGGCGACGCGGCGATCGTGCTGGCCGGACCCGACGCCAACCCGGCCACGGTCGCCGCGGTACGCCACGACCTCGGCCTGGATCAGTCCGTCGTCATCCAGTACGTGGACTGGATTCGCGGGCTGCTCAGCGGCGATCTGGGAACCTCGTACGTCCGCCGTCAACCGGCGGCCGAGGCCGTGGGTGCCGCACTTGGGCAGACAGTCACGCTGACACTCGGCGCACTCACCGTGGCGATTATCCTCGGTGGCATCGCCGGGATCCTCCTCGGCGTCAGCCGCAACCGGGTGCTGACCAAGGTGGTCGGTGCGCTCGTCTCGCTGGCTTTCGCGCTTCCGCCGTACGTCAGCGGCGTGCTCCTCGTCCTGCTCGTCGCCGTGACGGTCAGAGTGCTGCCCCCGGGCGGCTACATGCCCCTCGCCCAGGATCCCGAGATCGCCGTCCAGTACCTGCTGATGCCAGCGGTGTGCCTCGGCTTGACCGCCACCGCGGTCCTCGCGCGTTTCCTCGCCGCTTCGATCCGGCAGGTTCAGGACGAGGAGTTCATCCGGACCGGCCTGGCGAAGGGTCTGCGGACCCGCCGCCTGGTCTGGGCACACATGATTCCCAACGCACTTCCCCCGGTCTTGACTGTGCTCGGCATCCAGATCGGCCAGCTCCTCGGCGGCGCCATCGTGGTCGAGGCGATCTTCGGCTGGCACGGAATCGGGGACCTGCTTGTGAACTCGGTACTCAACCGCGACTACGTCCTCGTTCAGGACCTGCTGCTCTTCACCGTCGCGGTGTTCGTCGTCGTACAGACCCTGACCGACCTTGCCCATGCCGGTGTAGATCCGCGCGTCCGGCTGGAGGCGTGATGACCGCTACCGCTGTAACCACAACTCCGGCCGCCGCTGTCCCGGTTGGTGCCGAACGCTCCCGCTGGAGCAGGGCGCTGCGCTATTCCGAGACGATCGCCGGAATCACCATCGTCGCGGTGCTCTTCGCTCTCGGCATCCTCGCGCCATGGATAGCGCCGTACGGCGTCGACGCCCAGGGCGGCAGCAACTTCGCCGGGATCAGCCAGGCGCACCTGCTCGGCACCGACGAGTTCGGACGGGACGTCTTCAGCCGGGTCCTGTTCGGCATCCGGCAGGACGTCATCGTCGCCGGTGCGGCCGTGCCCCTCGGCGCCATACTCGGCACCGTCCTCGGCCTCCTGTGCGGGCTCCACCGCGTCGTGGACTCCATCGTCCAGCGGATCTTCGACGTCATGCTTGCCTTCACCGCCCTCGTCCTGGGCGTCGCCGTCTCCGCGACCGCCGTCGGCCCTGGCATGACGGCGATCGTCGTCACCGTGGTCCTCGTCAACGTCCCGATGTTCGGACGGCTGACCCGGTCCGCGGTGCAGGCCCAGCGCGGCCGCGACTACGTGGTGGCCGCCGAGGTCGTCGGCGCGGGACGGGCGCGCGTGCTGCTGCGGCACATCCTTCCCAACGCGCTCGATGCACTGATCGTGCAGGCGGCGCTCAGTCTGTCCATGGCGGTCTTCATAGAGGGCGCGATGAGCTTCGTCGGCATCGGCGTGCGCCCACCAGAGCCCTCACTGGGTGCGCTGCTGCGGACCAGCGCCAACTTCCTCAACCAGAACCAGTGGTACGCGCTGGGCCCCATCATCGTGGTCACCGCACTGGTGTTGGGCTTCAACCTCATCGCCGACGGCCTCAACCGGGGGCTGCTGCGCCGATGAACGCCAACACGAACACGAACAGGCCGTTGCCGGCCGACAGAGGCGGTGGTCCGAGATGGCCGCGCTGAACGGCACCACCAGCATCGTCACCGGCGCGGCCCACGGGATCGGCCATGCGATCGCGTCCCAACTCCAGGAGCTCGGCAGCGAGATCGTCGCCGTCGATATCGACGACGCGATCACCGCCGACGCGTCCTGGCAGGCGGTCGTCGGGGACATCACGGACGCCGCCGTTCAGCAGAGGTGCCTGGACGTGGCCGCGTCCCTGCCCGGTGCACTCAGGGTGCTGGTCAACTGCGCGTTCACCGAAGAGCGTGCCGCCCTGCTCGACAGCACCGACGAAGGCTGGGAACACACCCTGGCCGTCTGTCTGCACGCGCCTGTCGCGCTCAGCCGCCGATTCGCTGCCGCCCTCGGCTCACGTCCCGGCTCCATCGTCAACGTCACCTCCGTCCACGCGTTCGGTGGCGAGCCCACGTTCGGCGCGTATGCCGCGGCCAAGGCGGGACTTGTGGCCTTCACCCGCAACGCGGCGGTCGAGTGGGGACCGCTGGGAATACGCGTCAACGCCGTGGCACCGGGCTTCGTCACAGTCGAACGCAACGCCCCCATCTGGCGCGATCCCACACAGCTGGCAGACATGGAGGCGCGATATCCGCTGCGCCGTGCCGGCCGGCCGGCAGAGGTAGCGCACTGCGTCGCGTTCCTCGCCGGGCCCGACGCCTCGTTCGTCACCGGAACGGTCCTGCCCGTGGACGGTGGACTGCTCGCTCGACTTCCGAAGGACGATCGCTCATGACTGAACCGGTCCTGCAAGTAAGAGACCTCGTCACCCACTTCACCACCGAGCGTGGTGTCGTACGGGCAGTGGGCGGCGTGACGTTCGACGTCCGGGCCGGCGAAACTCTCGCACTCGTCGGCGAGTCCGGCTCGGGCAAGTCCGTGACCGCGATGTCCCTGACGCGCATCGTGCGGCCACCCGGTCGCATCGTCTCCGGCGAAGTCATCTACCAGGGACGCAACTTGCTCGATCTCTCAGACAGCGCCATGCGCCAGGTCCGCGGCGCCGGCATCAGCATGATCTTCCAGGATCCGATGTCGTCCCTCAATCCGGTGATGCGCGTACGCGACCAGCTCGTCGAAGCGATGCTCGCCCACGGCAAGTTCACCGGCGCCCAGGCCCGTTCGCGTGCCCTGGAACTCATGGAACGAGTTGGAATCCCCGATCCCGACGCCAAGCTGGCCGACTACCCCCATGCCTTCTCCGGCGGGATGCGCCAGCGGGTGATGATCGCGATGGCGCTGGCCAACAAGCCGGACGTTATCATCGCCGACGAACCGACCACCGCGCTCGACGTGACCATCCAGGCGCAGATCCTCGAACTGCTGGCCCAGCTCAACCGCGACCTGGGCACCGCGATCGTGCTCATCACCCACAACCTCGGTGTGGTGGCCCGCTCCTGCCAGCGGGTCGCGGTGATGTACGGCGGCCGCATCATCGAACAGGCCCAGGCCGACGAGCTGTTCGCCCAGCCCCGGCACCCCTACACGCGGGCTCTCCTCGCCGCGACACCGCACCTCACCACGTCCCGCCAACTGCCTCTGGTGCCCATCGAGGGACGCCCGCCGGACCTCGTCACCCCGATACTGGGCTGCGCGTACGCGCCGCGCTGCGGTTCAGCGGTGGAGCGGTGCCACGGTGAGCAGCCACCTCTCTTCAGCAAGACGGACAGCCGCCGGGAATGGGCCTGTTGGGTCTCCGGCGAGGACGGCGAACTCCCACGCCTGCACCAGGCGATGCGGGCTGCGGATCATGTCGCAGAGCGCGACGCCGCCGAACCCCTCCTGGACGTAGGCGACTTGGGCAAGACGTTCCCGGTGAAGACGCGTACCGGAGCACTGCGCCGCAGGACCGTCCACGTCAGCGCGGTCGACGGAGTCGACTTCTCGATCGCGCCCGGCGAAACTCTCGGGCTGGTGGGCGAGTCGGGTTGCGGGAAGTCGACACTCGCCAAGACCCTGCTGGGGATACACCCGGCCACCTCGGGAACCATGCGCTTCGACGGCCGGGACGTCGGCGTGCTGCGCGGCCGCGACCTGAAGTGGTATCGCAGCCAGACCCAACTGGTCTTCCAGGATCCGATGTCGTCCCTGAATCCTCGCCTCACCGTCGCGGACGCCATCGGCGAGCCTCTCCTTGTGCATCGGCTCGCCCAGGGTGCCGACGCGAGGAAGCGCGTGGCAGAACTCCTGGACCTCGTGGGCCTGGACCCGGGAGTGGCCTCGCGCTACCCGCACGAGTTCTCCGGCGGCCAGCGGCAGCGCATCGTCATCGCACGCGCTCTCGCTGTGAACCCGCGGCTGCTCGTCTGTGACGAGGCGGTCTCCGCGCTGGACGTATCCCTCCAGGCGCAGATCGTGAACCTGCTCCAGGACCTCCAACGGCGCCTGGGGCTTGCCTACTTGTTCATCGGCCACGACCTCGCGACCGTGCGGCACATCTCGCACCGGATCATGGTGATGTACCTCGGCCAGATCGTCGAATCGGGTCCGTCGGAGGAGATCACGGCGAATCCGCAGCATCCCTACACCGCAAGCCTGCTGTCCGCGGTACCCGAACCAGACCCGGTCCGCGAGCGGTCCCGCGAGCGGATCGTGCTCTCCGGCGACGTCCCGAGTCCGGTCAGCCCGCCTCCTGCCTGCCGGTTCCACACCCGCTGCCCGATCGGGCCCAACGCCAGGCCGGAGCGGACCATCTGCGCGACCGA
Organism: Streptomyces sp. TAA486; assembly: GCF_000426165.1. Taxonomy (NCBI): domain Bacteria; kingdom Bacillati; phylum Actinomycetota; class Actinomycetes; order Kitasatosporales; family Streptomycetaceae; genus Streptomyces; species Streptomyces sp. TAA486. Next base: position 28,050 of record NZ_AUEV01000024.1, read on the forward strand.
GCGCCCGCACCTCGCCGAGGTGAGGCCCGGCCAGTACGCCGCGTGCCACTTCCCCGGTGAACTGAGCAGCGAGGGCCTCGACTTGACGCAGACCCCTGTTCTCAGCTCAGGAGAAACGTCATGACGGCACCAACCGCCGGTCAGTTCAGGGGTGTTCCGCCGCACGGCCGGAGCGCTGGAGTTCCCCCTCACGGGCGCGGCCGAAGACACAAGGTTGCGGGAGCGAGTCCGCGCTTGGAAGGGTGCGGTCCCGTGAACCTTGATCTTCTGCGGGGCGACGATGTACTCCGCTGACGCCCACGACCGAAGGTCGTCCGCGCGCCTCGACGGCGGCCCGCTTCCCAAGGTGGCGCGGTCCTTCGGCGCCGGCCCCGAGAGCCTCCGGCGCCGCAACATGGCACTCGTCGCCAGGACCCTTCTGCACCGCGGGGCGCAGGCACGCTCGGAAATCGCCCAGGCCACGTCACTCAGCGCGACGAGCGTCACCAAGATCACCGCACAGATGGCCGGCGCCCGCATGCTGGTGGAACTCTCCGCGGTGGCGGGCGGCGACATAGGGCGTCCCCGCGTCCCCATGGTCCTGGACACCTCCTACCACCGGTTCGCCGGCATCCACATCGGGCTGCGGCGTACGACGGGCGGGCTGCTCGACCTCGCCGGCAACGTCGTCGCAGCACACGCCGTAACCCACCGCGGACGCACACAGACAGCGATCCTCGATGAGGCCCGGGACCTCCGCGACCATTTGACGGCACTGGCCGGTGGGCCCGAACGCATCCTGGGAACCGGTGTGGCCACCGGAGGCCGCGTCGACCCGGACGCAGGCGTCGTCGTGGACCACCCGCTGCTCGGCTGGAGGGACGTCCGGCTCGCCGACGAGCTCGGCAGCGATAATCAACCGGTCTTCGTCGACAGCAGCGTCCGGGCCATGGCGCTGGCCGAAACCTACCTGGGGGTCGCCCGCGACACCAGTTCGTCGCTGTTCCTGTTCATCGGCAACATCGTCGGCGCCGGCCTGATGGACAACGGGCGCCTCCGGCTCGGTCACGACGCCGCGGCGGGGACCATCGACCACCTCCCCCTGGGACGCACCGTTGAGGGCACCCGGTGCCGATGTGGACGCAGCGACTGCCTCGCGGCGCTGGCAAGCGACGTCGCCGTGCTGGAACGCGCGCGGCAGGCCGGCATCGTGCCGCCACACGCATCCTTCGAGTCGCTCGTCGCGAAGTCCCGGTCCGGGAGCGCGGACGCCGCGGCGCTGCTCAGAGAGCGGGCGGAGGACGTCGGCATCGCCGCCGGAATCCTCTTGGACCTCCTGGACCCCGTACTGCTCATCCTCGGCGGCGGTCTCCTCCAGACCCCCGAATATCTCGACGCACTCCGCGTCGCGGCGGCCGACCGGCTGAGCCGCCCCGAGGCGGCGGAACGGATCGTGCCGACCGGCCTGGGCGAAGGGTCCCTCATCCGGGGATCGGGCAGCCTGCCGCTGCACGCCTTCTTCTCCGATCCCGTATCGATGCTGCGTACGTCGGCCGGCGGCTGACGGGTCGACAAGCACGGACGACGAACCGGCTCGCACCCGTGGCGCGGAATCGCCGGACTGGCCCAGGCAGGATCTCAGCCCCGCAGCTGAACCACCCGCTGTCCAACATCACAGGGAGACTTCAGTATCAGGCTGAGGGTGAGCCGGTGATCAGCGAGTTGGGTGGCGATTCGGAATCAGTGTCGGCACGCAGGTCGCGCAGCAGCACTGAAGCCGTAACCGCCATCGCGAACGCCACCACGGCGCCGATGGCGGCGCTGAGATGGAAACCTTGGGTGAAGGCGTCGCGGGCGATCTCCAATAGCCGGCTTTCGAGCCCCTCTGGTTGCGCGGCTGCGGCGTTGACCGCGCCGCCGAGGGACTCGCGGACGGCGGCCGTGGCTTCGGAAGATGCGGCTGCTGGCAGGGACTTGTCCACCTGCGTGCGGTAGACGGCCGTGCCGATGCTGCCGAGTAGCGCGACGCCGACGGCCACAACGGCCGGCTTGTGGAGATCAGTTGCCGGCCGCACGGTCGCGCCGTCGAGGGTGCGACCGTGCTGCCCGGGGTGCGCGAGCCCGAGTGCCTGGCAATGTCCAGCCGCAACGTCCAACTGTGCGGGACACGTTGTCCCGCCCGCCGCGTGCCACGCGCAGTCCCGTGCGGTCCTCGCCGCTGTCAGCAGCGGCGTATTCAGCCCCGGGACCGTTCGCCAAGTCGCCATATCCGAACTACTCGCGGAGGAGGGTGCAGAAGTCGACCATGTGGGCGGGGGGCGTGGACCTACGCGGACGGAACGGCTGGCGCAAGCGGTCCTGGTGACCGTAACGAGGGCGCCGAGCAGCGGACGGCGCCCGACCAGGCCATGCCGAGGTCGGGGGCGACCTCGGAGGACGATGGTGAAGACGGCTCCCGCCCCTGCTCCGGCCTGAGAGGCCGCATGTGCTCGGTCATCGGACTGTCTCCCTTCGCATCCGCCACGCACAGCTCGTACAGAATCGACGGCCGATCGCGATACCCCGGGCAGGTGAAGTAGTCGGGCGCCGCAACGCGAGCGAACGATTGCTCACGAACGTTGAAACTGACCCACATTCGGAGCAGCGGCAAGTCAGGTGTGACCGGAAAAAATCACCCTCGATCCGGATTAACTCCGGATCGAGGGTGTTGCCTTCGCGTTTGCCTCACCGTTCCCGTCGCGGTGTCCGGCGGTGACCTCTCGACGCGAGGCGGCTCATCTTCCGCATGCGCTCCTGGACACCAGGTCGGCCCGGTGATCGGTCATGACCCCAGACCCGGTCCGCCAGGCCGTGGTCCATGCGATGCGGTCCGTACTGGGGCACTCGCTGCTCTCGACCAGAGCCTGAGACATGGCATGACGAGGAGCGAGAGCCCCTGTACGCGACCGGGCCGCCGCTCTCGGGGAGGAGGAAGAGCGACGGCCCGTCAGTGGCCGGGTCAGCCGATCGCGGAGATCTTGCCCGCCTTGGTGTCGAACGTGACGTGGACGGTCTTGGGCTTCTTGTAGTTCAGGATGACGTTCAGGTAGGCCTTGTCCCCCTTGGAGCCCTTCCAGTCCATGCCGCCGATAGCGCCGTGGGCCTCTGTCCTCGGAAGACCCTTTGCCCGCATGATCGGGTCGGCATTGTGCCTCTGCGCCCACGCCTTGGCCGCCTTTTCGCAGCGGGCGGTCAGGTGGGCCTCGCGCACGCGCTCGGCCTTGTGCCAATTCCCGTTCTTCAAGGCGTAGATGTACGAGTTGTAGACGTACGCCACCTTCTTCTGCACCTTCTCGGGGGAAACCTTCGTGACCGTGCGACCCTCGACGCGCTTGGACGAGTCCGAGGCGGTGGTGCGCCCGGTCGCGGTCTCTTGCGTGGCGTTGGTGGCCAGCGCCGTACTGGCGACTCCCAGGGACAGGACACCTGCGGTGACACCCGCGATCACGGAGGTCTTGCGTGCAACTCGCTTGGCCATTGTCTCGTTCACCTTGCTTTCTGTCGTTCTCGTTCGCTGTGCGGACCGGGGTCCGCGTGCGCTTGTCGTCTATTGAGGCCGAAGCCCGCCGTCGCCAACCCCGTGGCACCTTGGCCTCCTGCTGAATGAGATACAGCGGCGGGTTCCGCGAGTTGCAGAGGAGGCAGGGATTAGTTGCCGCCCTCCCGGATAAATCCCTTCGCCACGTGCACAGTGGACGTGGCGGTTACCGGGGTGCGTCGGAGGCGATGCGGAAGCCGGTGTTCCCTGCGGAGGAGTCGGGGGTGTTCGCGGAAGAGGTCGCCCTGGCTCACGGACGCGACGACGCCGTCGAACTCGGGGGCGAGATGTTGATCACGTAGGTGTCCATTTTGTCGATAAGGTCGTTGCGGCTGGTGAATTCGCCGTGTCGCAGGACTCGTCGTGTCAGGGCGGAGAAGAACAGCTCGACCTGGTTGAGCCGGGATGCATGCGGTGGCGTCCAGCGCACGTGCCGGCGTGGGTGATCGGCCGGCCATGCCTTGGTCTTCCGTGCGATGTGAGGCGCCGTTGTCCAGCACGACGTGAATGGGCCGGCCGGGGGCGATGATGCGGTCGAGCGTCCGGTATTTTTCCGCAACATGCGGGCCATTCCCCGGACTAATAATCGAGTCGGCCAGCTCCACCTCCGCACATAAGACCGCTCTGGTTTACTTTGAAGAATATTTGTGCTCGGGGGGCACCGTCTGTGGTCCGGCTCAACACGTCTCTCGACACCCGACTCGGGAAGCGACACTCTCCGAAGTGATCTGCCGCACCCACATTTCGCCGGAGAACGGCCACGAGAGGATGCAATGTTGAGTGACTCGCAGCAGGAGAACGCAAAACGGCGCTTGCGTGCCCGGATCATCGATGCCCTGACCTCGACATCACGTCAACCAGGTGAGCGCTCCCGTACGGCAGTCAAGATCGCGGGTGCCATCGCTGTCCTCGCCCTCGTTGCGGGCGGCGCGCTGGGAGTTGGCGCCTGGCGCAGTTACCACAGCGGCAACGACTCCAAGGACGCGGCAGATTCGTCAAAGACGCATTCGCACTCCCCATCGGCGAGCGCCAGTAAGTCGCCCGCTGAGTCGTCGGACCCGTCCCACGGCCAAGAGCACTCGCAGTCACCCGAGGACGGGGGAGCAGGCGGGAAGACGGCCGATGGGTCGGTGACCTCACTTCTGCCTGATAAATCGGGGGACGAGAACTCGCCGAAGTCTGTCGGAGGGAAGCGGCAGGGGCTGTCACATGTTCTCATGCAGAACGCGGCCACCAGAAAGTGCGCGGGGACCACGTCCGGTAGCCAAAAGAAGTCCGACACCGTTGAGCAGTCGAGTTGCCACCGGTCCGGCGGCGGAGGTCAGGCGTGGAATATGAGCGTGGCCCAGGCCAATAAGGCCCCGAACGGGCACGACCTCATCACCATTCAAAACGCCGGTTCAGACAGGTGCATGGATCTGCCGCACCACGGGGCGGCATCCGAGAAAGCCGCGGTGCAGGGCAGCAAGTGCAACACGAGCACCCATGACAATCAGCTCTGGTGGGTGGACCCGCAGAAGGACGGAAAACAGTTGATTCGCAACTACGCGAGCCATTCGTCCTGCCTCCAGACGCCTGACGTCAAGAAGGCCAAAGAAGCGGGACTGCCGCTCCACGTGGGAAGCTGCGCCGTAGGCCACAAGAACCGCTGGGTTTTCGCCCGCTGAAAGCAATCGTCATCCGCCGTGTGCCATGAGCGGCAGCAAGCCACCACCCCGCCAACAGCGCAGGCCACCGCCCGATGAAGAACACCGACCGCCGTTGCGGCGGTCTCGTCGTCCTGGCATTCGGCGTAGACAACGCGGGAGTAGTCATCGATGACGGTATGGACGAAGCAAGTCCCCACGGCCGGCCGGTAGTTGCCGCCGTAGCGTCCGGTGCCCTCTGTGTCCCTCCCGGATGCCCTCGAGGCACTGGCCGACACGATCCGCCGCGCCATCGTGGGCGTACTGGCGGACTGAACCGGGCCGGGGGCTTTGCAGGCACCGCCGGGGTCCAACGGGCCGGGGCCGCAGGCCGGCTGAACCGGTTCAGCTGCCTGTTGCGCCGGGCCGTCGGCAATGCCCTTACCCCCTACCGTCCGCTCCTGTTCGGCGATCCGCTCATGTCGCCTCCTGCCCCCCGGGCACGCCGCGGAGCACGTCCCTCTCGATGAGCAGTGCCACCGGCGCCGAGGAGCTGAGGAACAGCACCTCCTCGTCGTCCCCCAACCGCTCCAACAGCCCCTGCATCGGCATCACTTCGTGCGGAGGCAGCTTGTCCGCGTCCAGTTCTGGGGAGGTGGAGAAGATCGCGACGGCGGGTACGCCCTCGGGGGTCTCGTCCACGGCAGGCTCCCCCTCGTCGTCCACGCACACGGCGACATCGGCGTCCGCGAGGGCGCGGACGAGGTCCTCTTCAGGACCGTAGCCCGTGGCGGCCAACTGGGCGGCCTTGTCAGCGGGGCCGACCGGCTCGGACCATCCCAGCCTCTCGGGCGAGGGGCGGTATTCGTCGTTCCGCTCCCATTCGACGATCTCCCCGTTCTCGTCGGTGCGCCAGCGTCCGAGCGTGGCCCAAGAGGGCGGCTCCTGGCCGTCCTCGCCGCTCCACTGCTGGTCGACGACGTTGAGCCAGTGGCCGGGCGCCAGCTTCGCCGCCTCGACTATGCCCTCGGGCGGCGGCGGGAAGCCCGGTTCACCGGGGCGTACGAGCCTGGGCGGCTGCTCCTGGGCACCCTCTTCCGTGGTGCGGTCCTCCGCCTGCGAGTCTGGCTCGTCGGGTGACGTGGAATCCTGGTTCTCCGGGGGAGTCGACATCTGTGCTCTCCATTTTCCGCGATGCGCTGTGCTGTGTGCGTTGCCGGTTCTGTTGTCCGGTCTCCACGCTCCGAGTCCGGCCTGTGGTTGGACGGCTCGGAGCTTCCTCACCCGTCGGTCACGGCACGCTCGATCCTCCGCCTCCGGTGCTGCTGCCCGATTGGCCGGACTGGCCGGACTGCGAGGTGCCCTGCGGCCGGTGAACGTAGCCGGGTATCTGGGGCGGCGGTGGTGGAGTCACTACCGGCGATTGCCAATACAACGGGCGCCAGGATGGGTTCGGGTCGCCGGGTCCGGGATACAGCAGGATCTGCCCCGGTGCCTGCAGGTCGGTGGGGTGCGGACGGACCTCGATCAGTCCGGTGAAGACCCAACTGACCCGGGCCGTGTGGTCGGAGTACCGCTGTGGCAGCTGCGAGCCCGGGACTCCGAGGCTGGAAACCAGGAACACCAGCGGTATCTCCACACCGATGCGCTGCTCTGCCGCGGCGTTCATCAGTAGTTCGAAGATTTCGGCATCGTTCGTCGAGACGGCACCGCCCGGCAGATGCATGACCCGCTCGCCCATGCCTCCCGTCTCGAAGGAGATGCCATAGGCGGAACGCCGATTGCCGTTCTGGCCCGTGGCGATCCACGGCGCGGTGTCTTCGCGAAGCCCGCCAGGCCCCGCCCAGAACACCTTCGTCATGTCGATGCCGTTGGGCAGCGGCGTACCGGCCCAATTGAATCCGGCCCCGGTCGGCGTCCGCCACTGCCGACGATACGCATCGCGCCTCACCACCAGGTCGAGCGCCCCGATGACGGCATCATCCGAAGCGTCGCGGCCTGCCGCAGCGGCCATGGCCCTCAGTTGGGTCAGCATGTTCCGCTGCACGGCTGGAGAGACCTGCCGATCGGTGTGGAATGCAGCGCGGAACCTGGCCTCCAGATCGCCCGGCGGCAGGGTGCGCTCGATCTGCTCCGCCCGGACCAGAGCCCAGTACGCCTTCGACGTTTCCGCCGGAGAGAGCTGCTCGTCGGCCCGCCGGCCGGTCAACTTCCGGACAAGGTCCTCGCCATCGCAGTCCAGGTACCCGAAGGCGCTCTTTTGCGCCTTGTCGGGGAACTCCTTGGTCAGGGAGGCCCTCGGGTCGGCGTTCAGAAGCCGCAATGCCTCCTCGAATGCGGCCTCATAGTGGCTCTCCGTCAACTCCGTCACGTTCGGGCCGGCGAGTGCGCGGGCGACGTGTTTCAACACCTCTATCCGGAAGGGGGTGAATCTGGGCAGCGGGGAGTTGTTGAACATCTTCGCGAGCGCGCCGATGCCTCGCAGCTTCTTCTTGTAGGCGTCCTGATCATCCTGCTTGTCCGGGTCGCCCTCGACGAACGGGCCGAACACCTCGCGCAGCGCCAGTACCAGCCGCCTCATCTGCTTCAATACCGCATCTGGGATCTCCCCCGACCCGCTGTGCAGGCCCGCCTCCCGCGCCAGCTTCTTCAGCTTTTCGGGCCGCCCCGACGGCAGGTGGATGACAGCGCGCCCCAGTTGCCCGGCCGCGGTGGAATTCTCCGTGAAAAAACCGTCGTTGGTCGCGGTGACATGGGTGTGGCCAACAACCCCGCGGTCGCTCATGTCGGACGTCGACTGCGCGAGCGAATTCCCCTCCAGGGGGTCGTCGACAAACGGGACCGGCAGACGTTCGGGCCTCAGTGGCCGGTTCGGGTCGCCCGCTGTGGAGGCGTAGCAGACAGCGAGATAGATCCAGAAGTCCTTCGGCAGCTCCCCCACCTCACGCGAAGTGGCGATGATGAAAGCGGCCGTCGCGGCGTCCACCCATACCGCCCGGCCCTCGGGGGTGACGAACATGGCTCCACCAGGCACCCCGTGGGCGCAGATGACGAAGAACGGGAAGGGAAACCTCATCGACGTCTGGGCGAGATGGAATTCCCCCTGATACCCGGTGGGTCTGAGGGTGTACACCACCGTGGTGCAGCGCTGCAGCTTCTGGGCGCGCATGTCCCGTCGGCGCGGCTCGTCGTCGCTTGCCGTGAACATCGTGCCGGTCCGCTCGTTGTAGTGCACGAGCGGCCTGCCGCGGACCTCGGTGAACACGAAGCCGTCCAGCGCCTTGTGGGGGCGCCGTGCGCGCGGCTTCCGGTTCGGGTTCGGGTCGATCGCCAACCAGCCGCCGACCGGCGCGGACTCACCGGTGTCGTTCAGCCCGAGGAGGTGCTCGCGACGGGTCCCGTTGCGTAGCAGGCCCCAGTCACTGGTGGGAATCCACACCTGCCTGCCGGCGTCGCCCCGCTGCCGAGCGGCATCATCGCGCCCCAGTTGAGGGTGGATGTCCAGAGCGTCGGCGACCGCATACGCAAGGTCGATGTTCTCCACCGCCGCATTCGGGATCACCAGCAGCACCGGCGTGTCCTTCGGCAGATCCCGCAATTTCGGGTCGGCAGCCAGCACATCGGCCAGGGTCTGGGGATCCATGATCCGCGCACCGGTGCCCGGGTCCTGAGGAAGATGCGCCAGATCGGGGTGCTCCTCCAGCGGCTCCGACAGCTGATGCCCGTTCAGCATCTGACGGCCGTTGCCGTCCATCTGCCCCTGACCGCCGATCAACAGCCCATGGCGGTGGGCATGCCCCGCCGCGACCGTATACGCGGTGGCCGGCCATGACACCGTCACGCCGGCGGGGATGTCGGACACCTTCTTGGGCCGTCCGTTCTCCATCACATAGCGGGCCATCTGCCACGGCATGACGCGCTGCACACCTTCGACCAGCCAGCTACGCCCCTGCGCACGGTCCTTGGACGCTCCAGTCACTGACGTCTCGTCCGACAGCAGCGGATGCGTCGCCGCGTTGTCTACAGGCCGGTGACCGAGTGCGGCCAGGGCGATGCTGGTCGGCCCCGCGGCAGGCGGGACGAGCGTCGCCGCAGAAGATGCTGCCGGGGGCGCCCACGACACGGACTCGAGCACCGCGAAGGCATGCGTGCTCCCCGGCGGCAGCATCCCGGCACCGGCCGAAGACGAACCAGCCTGTCCCGCCCACTGCACAGCCTGCCCGGAAGACGCGGAGAAGCGGGGAAGCACAGCCGCGCCATGCCGCCCATACGCCGATACCGCACTCCCCTCGAAAGCTGCACCCGGGAAATGCCGCACATCCGGAGCCCGGTCCGGCCCCGCGAGAGACACCCGCGCCTCCATCGCGCGCGCATACACCGACACAGCACTCGGGGGAGCCGAACCCGTCTCGTCCTCGCTGTCGGCGTCGTACCCGTCCTCGAAGCCGGTGAGCGCGGACGCCCCGCCCGTCGGCACGGGACCATGCGACCGTACTTCCGATGCGGGGCCCGGCCGCTCAAGGCCGCGCGTGTCCGCCGCTCCCGAGGAAGCCGCCTGTGCGGAGCCCGAGGGGGCGGTCTTCCCGTATTTCTTTGGGCGCTTCCAGGTGGTCTTCTCCCAGTGACCCGGGGTTGTTGCACCGGGCGCCGGCATGACCCGGATCCTGTGTCCCTTCTCCGGGTTCGTGGACCTCGCATCCAGTCTGGCCCGGCCCGTCCAGAGGTGGGTGTCGATACCGATGTCCTGGGAGAACTGCTCCAGGCCCGGCATCGCCTGGCCACCGCTCCCGGTGACCAGGAAGGCCACCGCCGCTCCTCGCGGCTTCACCCATGGCCAGTCGGAGTTGACCCTCAGCAGCGCCAGAAGCTCCTCTTCGGTCGCGTACACCGTGCCCCCGCGAAGCGGCAGAACGAAGTGGCCGGTCTGCTCGTCCCGTTCGACGTACACCACGTACGCGTCGCTACCCCACCGGGGCCGTTCCCGCGGCCCGAGAGATCCGTCCTTCCCGACGGGCGTAATCCGCTTCGTATTCACCCCATGTGACAGATCCTGACGGACCCAGTTGACGCCACGCGGATCCTTCAGGGTGCCGATGAGGAACCGCTCGTCGAAGGCGCCACGGTTCAGGAGGTTGAAGGCCCCCAGGGCGACGTCGTCCCATATGTCCCAGTGGGCGGCGGCCGCCATCGTCATCAGGCGCATCAAGTCACGCATCAAGCTCTTACGTGTCTTCTCGTCCCACTGAGCCGGTTCGGACCTGTGCAGCACCCGGCGCGCCAGCTTCCCGGCCTCCTCGGCGGACAGCTTGGAGCGCCTATTGCCGGAAGCGACCATGGCCCACAGCGCACGGGCAGCCTGCCCCCGGTCCAACTCAGCGTCGTCCCCCAGCTTGAGGATGTGGCGCACCACGCGCGTGCTGGTGTTCTTGAGCTCGCCGACGGCCATTCCCAGAAGGTCGACGCCGCGGCGGGCGTCCGCGCCCAGCCACGACTCGGGATCCGCCGTAAAGGCAGCGCTCTTGTCGCGCTTCACCCGTTGAAGGGCGTCCTCCAGCACATCCTCGACCGCGTCCGGGTCCAGCTCACGGTCCGAATCGACACCGATCAGCAGGCGTAGCAACTCCATACGGAACGGAGTGAGCCGGGCCAACTCCGGATCGTTGGCCCGCATGCGCTCCACGGCACCCATGCCGGCGAGCAGTCTGTTGTACCTGGCGCGGTCCTTCTCGACATCCTGGCCGAAGACCCGGCGCATCGCACGGCCCAGCCGCTCGGTCGCCCTCAGCACGGTCAGCGGGACCTCACCGTCCCCCTTCTTGTGCAACCCCGCGATCTCCGCCAGCCCGGCCAGTTCCTTCCGCCGCGGCTCCGGATAGGCAGTCTCCTGACCACCGCGCCCATCGGGGGCATGCACCACCGCTCCGGTGGTGAGGGCGTCGTTGGTGCTGGCGACGGCAGGCATCCCCCTCAGATTGGCCCTGTGCTGGTGGAGCGCCGTGGTGTCCAACGGGTCATCCACAAACGGCACAACCGGCTCATGCGGCGCCTGACCCAGCGGTGTGTTCGGGATCGCGGAGCCCGAGGCGCCTTGGCAGACCAGGGTGATGGACTTGGAGCCAGGCGCCGCCTTGCCACGGCCCTCGGGCCAACTCTCCACGTACCGGGCAGCCTGCTTGGCATCAACCTGCTGCACTTGGATACGCCCCTCGATACGGACTGCGAGATCCGCCACTCCGGAAGCGCCGTGTGCGGTGAACAGGCCCACCGGCTGCGAAGAGGGTCCGCGATACAGCACCTGTACGCCATCAGTGGTGAAGGTGATGTGGTCGATCTCCTTGTGCTCCGGGTACCGGCGCAAGTTCTTCTCAGCCCTCCGGTCCTCGTCGAGGGCAGCGGTCGACTCGCGGCCGAAAGGTGACCCGTCGGATCGGACCAGCAGCTTGTCCACCACCTGGCTCGCCCAGAACCACGTGTCTCCGTCCGTGTCCAGCATCCGGAAGTCCTTGGGTGGTTCGCCGGGCAGAAGCCGGGCCCAGTCCCCATACGGCTTGCGCGGGTCGCGGTCGACCGTACCCAGGAAGTGCCTGCCTTTGTCCTCCACCAACGAACCGTCAACGGTCTGCGCCCAGACGTCACGATCCAGACTGTCGGCCAGACGCTGCCCCGGCGAGTAGAACCCCGACGCACCACCTCGCCCCGCCAGCACCACCGGGACCCTCTTGCCCGCCCGGTCATCCAGCTTCTTCAACACCGGGTCGTTCGCGATCTGTTGCCGCAGAACCGAAGCGTCCACCGGCTTGCCCTTAACGAGCGGGGCACCGTACTCGTCGAAGTCAACGGCCAGGATGTACGCATGCTCCCCCCACCGCGCAGAACGACGCTCATGCGTCTTCCGCGGCTTATGGCCAGGCCGGATCTTGTAGTGACGCTCTCGGCCGACCACCACAGGGCCCACGGTCCGGCCCGTCAGATTCCGCCCGACCGACAATGTCTTCGAGCCGGGAACACCGCCCCTCAACTGAGCCTGCAACAACGGCAGTTCTTTCAAGGTCCGCGGCATGGGAAGACCCTCACCAGGAACTTTCAGTTCGTCCTTCTTGCCGTCGGTGTCGTAGCCGTCGTACTCGCTATCGCTGAAACCGATGCCGCTGGCGGAATCGGAATCGGTGACGTCAGAATCACTGGTGTCCGATTCACTGGCATCGGAATCGCTGACGCCAGAATCGCTCCCACCGGAATCGCTGACGTCCGAATCGCTCCCACCGGAATCACTGACGTCCGGATCACTCCCATCAGAACTCGTCCCGGAGTCGGACTCATCACTCGACTCCGCGGACGCATCCGCGCTCGTCAGATGCGGCATGGAAGGAGGCACGGCCGACCTGCTCAACAGGGAAATCGACGACTCACCGACAGGGGCAGCACCGTCGTCCGGCTCGGAGACGTCATCTGACTCGTCCTCGGAGGAGAAGTCCATCTGAGCACCGGACGAGTCGTAATCGGGCTCGGACAGTTCCCCGTCCTCAGGGGCGGGCGGCTCGGACGTCGGACCCACAGACGGGGAAGAAGCCGGTGTGCCGGCCGAGGGAGGCGTCCACGGGGTCTTCTCCCAGTGGCCGGCCGTTCCGAGCACGATGGTGTACGGCGAATCGGAATCGGAGTCGTCGTCGTCACGACGGGAGAACTCGGCTGTGCCCGTCCAGAGGTAGCTGGTGCGACCATTGTGGTGGTGGAGGTCCTGCAGGATCGGCATCGTCTTGCCGCCCTCGCCGGTGACCACGAAGGCAACCGGCCCCTTGTAGGGCGTGGGCATCTGCCACCAGTCGGGGTTGACCTTCAGCAACGCCAAGAGCTCGCCTTCGGTCGCATACACCTCGTCCTCGCCGTCCAGGTGCAGGACGAAGTAGCCCGGCCGCGCGGCCCGTTTGAGATACACGACGTACGCGTTCTCGAAACGATCGCCCTCCCACGGGGCGTCCAGAACCGACCCGTCGCCCTGGACGACTGTCTTCGTATCCACGCCGTTGGGGAGATCCTGATCGGTGAAGTTGAAGCCGTTCAGTTCGCTGCGGGTGCGGATGCGCCGCGACTCACCGAAGGTGCCGCGTTTCCAGAGGTCGAAGGCACCGAGCTCGTCGGCGTTCCGAATGTTCCAGCCGTGGGCGGCGGCCTGCCATATCCGCCGCTCCAGAGCCTTCACATCGCCCTGCTCCACGTCGTCCTGATGCAGCACGTGGCGCGCCAGCACCTCGACCTCATCCGCCGGCAGTTCGGACAGCTCGGCCATCCTGATGCGAGTACGAACCCCCGCCCACAGCACACGGGCCCGATCCGCACGCTCCACCCGAGCACGGTTCTTCATGCCGAGGATGCCGCGCACCAAACCGTCGCCCGCCCTGCTGAGCTCAGCGACAGCCTCCCGCAGCAGGCCGAGACCGCGACGGCCCTCTGCGGTAGGCCACGAGTCGACGGCAGTCGAAATACCCGCGCTCCGACCGCCCTTCACCCACTCACGAGCGGCCCCCACCACCTTCTCGACCACGTCCAGATTCAGCTCGCTGTCCGGATCACCACCGGCCAGCAGGCGCACGAACTCCAAACGGAACGAACCGAGCCCTGCCAGATCCAAGTCGTCGGCCCGCAAGAGCTCCAAGGCACCCATACCAGCGAACAGTTCGTGATATCTGGCACTATCCTGCTCGATATTGTCATCGACGATGTGCAGCGCACGAGCCAGTCGCTGGGTCTGCTTCAGCACAGTCAGCGGCACCTCGCCGCCTCCCGCGTGCAACCCCGCAATCCCCGCCAACTCCGCCAGCTTTTCCCGCCCCGGCTCCGCATCGGTGGTGACCAAACCACCCCAACCGCCATCAGCAGAGTGCACAACCGTGCCGTCGGTCAGGGTGACAAGGGGGCTGCCGATGGCAGGCAAGCCCCATTTGGCCAGGCGCTGGACGAACGACACGGTGTCCAACGGGTCATCCACCCACGGCACCGGCCGATGCGGCACAAGATTCAGCTGACGGTGCGGGTCCGAAGCGCTGGCGCCATAGCAGGCCATGGCGTGCACCTTGAACTCCCGCGGCAGCTCGTTCCGCGCCCACTTCGCCCGCAAAGCAGCCACCTCAGGCAGGCTGGCCACAAACCGGGCAGCCTCCTTGTCGCTGACCCACTCTTCCCTCTCAGCTCCATCGATATCGACGACCAGCAGCACCTTTCCGGGGGCGGAGTGTGCGCTGAATACGTACTCCTCCAGTGGCGAGGAAATCGGCTCGCTGAACAGCTTCTTCAGACCCTCAGTGGTAAGGGCCACGTGTTTGATCACCTTGCGGCCCAGGTAACCCCGCAGCCCCCCCTCGCTGACCCGGGTTTCGATCTTGACCGACTCGCGGCCGAAAGGCTTACCGTCAGGTCCGACCACCAGCCGGGTCCGCACTTGGTGCGCCCGGATCCGCCTGCCATTCAGCAGCCTGATCCAAGGATCCCGGACAGACGGCTGATCGGACTCGGGTATCGGCTCAACCCCAACCCAATCCCCATACGGACTCTTTGGGGCCTCGCCGACAATGCTGCTGACGAAGTGTTCACCGTTGTCTTCCACCAGCGCCCCGTGCCGGGTGTGCGCCCAGACCTTACGATTCAGACCATCGGCGAGGAACTGCGCGGGCGAGCGGAGCCCCGAGCCACCACCCCGCCCCACCAGCACCACCGGCACCCTCTTGCCCGCCAGGGCATCCAGCCTGCTCAACGCCTCGTCGTCAGCAATCCTCTGCCGGAGACTGGAGACATCCGCGGGCCGGCCCTTGACGAGCGGGTCACCGTTCTTATCGAAGTCAACGGGCAGGAAATACGCCACCTCACCCCACGGCGCAGAACGCTCCTTCGCCTTCTGCCGCACGCCACCGCGGTACGTGCGAACCCGTCCCGGCACCAACCGCGCCCCTACGAGCCGGCCCGAGGGATCCCGGCCGACCCACGCCCTCTTACGGTCAGGGCCCAACTCCGCCACGAGCAGCGACTCTTTGAACCGCCTCTTCGACACCACCACACCGTTGCCGGACACCTCGGGGGCCTCATCCCCCTCACGCTCGTCAACGCTGTACTCGCTCTCGGCCTCGGACTCGTCGCCCGCCCCGGCCTCATCGGACGAAGCCCCCAAGCCCGACACAGCCGAACCCGAAACCGCAGCCGACCTCCTCAGCCAGGACGAGTCCGGCTCGCCCTTGACCAGGCCGTCCGGGTCGATGAGGGCGTCGCCTTCGGTTCCGGAGCCCACGCGGCTCTCGACGACACCGCCGTCCGCCGTATCGCCCGAGGAATACCCCGGACGCGGGTCGGCACCGAGGGAGGCATCAGTCTCGCCGGCCCGGCCCCCGCCGGCCCCGCGCCTGGCCGCCGCAGAACGCGAAGGCCCCGGCGTGGATGACGTGGACGCAGAGGGACCCAGCGTCGTCCCGGGAGGCGTCCAACCGCCCCCACCCCCGTGGCCCGGCGCTCCGCCTGTACTGCCCGACTGACCGGAATGGCCCGGCTCCGGGGTTACCTTCCACCCCGCCGTCTTGTCGCGCGCCGGCCTGAGCACGATGGTGTACCGCGAGTCGGAGGCGTCGTCCGAGTCCGAGCGGTCGTCCCAGTCCGAGTCCGAGTCGTCGGCGGCGTTATGGGAGAGCTCGCCTCTGCCCGTCCAGAGGTAGATGTGGCGACCGTTGTGGTTGTAGAGCGACTGCAGGATCGGCATCGTCTTGCCGCCCTCGCCGGTGACCACGAAGACCACCGGCTCCTCGCCCGACTGGGGCGCTTCCCGCCAGTCGGGGTTGACCTTCAGCAACGCCAGAAGCTCGCCTTCGGTCGCGTACACCTCCGCCTCGCCGTCCAGTTGCAGGACGAAGCAGCCGGGCCGCGCAGCCCGTTTGAGATACACGACGTACGCGTTCTCGAAGCCGGCGACCTCCCACGGGGCGTCGTCCTCCGACAGGACCTGGAAAACCGACCCCTTGTCCTGGAAGACGGTCTTCGTATCCACGCCGTTGGGAAGGTCCTGGTTGGTCAAGTTGAGGCCGCTCAGTCTGCCGCCGGTGCGGATGCGGCGCGACTCGCGGAAGGTGCCGCGTTGCAGCAGGTCGAAGGCACCGAGCACGTCGGCATCCCAGATGTCCCAATGTGCGGCGGCGGCCTGACGCATCAGCCGCTTCAGCCCCTCCACATCGCCCCGCTCCGCAGCGGGCCGATGCTGCACGCGAGGTGCCAGCGCCTCGGCCTCGTCCGCGGACAGTTCGGAGAACCTCGCGTCGGCACGGACCATCGCCCACAGCACACGGGCACGATCCGCCCGGCGCACCCGGGCGCCACCCTCCATACCGAGGATGTCGCGCACCAGGCGGTCGCCCGCCTGGGTGAGCTCGTCGACGACCCACCGCAGCTGACGGCCGGCGGGGTCGTCCGCGCCCAGCCGCTGGCCGGGGGGCGCCGTAAGACCGACGCGTCGACCGTCCTTCACCAGCTCACGAGCGGCCCCGAACACCTCCTTCAGCCGGTTCGTGTCCAGATCGCTGTCCGGAGCAGCACCAGCCAGCCAGCGCAAAAGCTCCATGTGGAACGGAGTAAGCCGCGCGAGATCCGGGTCGTCGGCCCGCATGCGTTCCACGGCACCCAGACCGGCAATCACGTCGTGGTACCCGCCGAGATTCTCCACGTCCTCTTCACTCATGCGACGCGCCGCACGAACCAGCCGCAGAGTCCGCTTCAGCACGGTCGGCAGCACCTCACCCTTGCCGTCGTGCAACCCCGCGATCTGCGCCAACCCCGCCAGTTCCTCCCGCCCAGGCTCCGAATAGGCGGTGACCGAACCACCTCCGCTGCCATCAGGCAAGTGCACGATGTCGGCCCCTGTGGTGGTGACAAGGATGCTGCCGATGGCAGGCATCCCGCTCCCGTTGGCCGTGTGCTCCACGAACGACGGGGTGTTCAGCTCGTCATACACCGGCGGCACCCGCTTATGCGGCGTAAGAGCCGGCGGACGGTTCGGGTCCGCACTGCCCGTGGCGCCATAGCAGGCCAGGGCGTGCACCTTGAAGTCATGCGGCAGCTCGTTCCGCGCCCACTTCGCCCGCAGAGCAGCCACCTCCGGCAGGCTGGCCTCATACCGGGCAGCCTCCTTGGCACTGACCCACACGACCCTGTCGGTGCCGTCGATACGGACGACAAGCTGCACCTTTCCGGGCTCGCCGTGTGTGACGAGCAGGTACTCCGCGGGCGCCGACGAGAGTGTCTCGCTGTACAGCTCCTTCTCGCCACCGGTGGTGAAGGTGATGTGTTTGATCACCTTGCGGGCCAGGTGCCCCCGCAACAGCTCCTCGTCGGTTCGGGTTTCGTCCGGGCGCGACACACGGCCGAAGGGCTTACCGCCGTGTGCGACCACCAGCCGGGTCACCACCTGGTCCGCCCGGAACTGCGTCTTGCCGTCCAGCGCCGTGATCACGTTGTTCCCGGCGTGCTGCCGATCCGGCTCGGGTATCGGCTCGATCCCGGCCCAGTCCCCGTACGGGGTGTCCGGGTCGTCGTCGATGGTGCTCACGAAGTGTTCGCCGTTGTCTTCCACCAGCGCCCCGTGCTTGGTGTGCGCCCAGACCTTTCGATCCAGCTCATCGGCGAGGAACTGCGCAGGCGAGCGGAACCCCGAGGCACCACCACGCCCCACCAGCACCACCGGCGCCTTCTTCCCCGGCCCCGCCAGGGCATCCAGCTCCGTCAACACCGGGTCGTTTGAGATCCGTTGTTGCAAGCTCGAGATATCCACCGATTCGCCGTTGACGAGCGGGGCACCGTTCTCATCGAAGTCAACGGGCAGGAAATACGCCACCTCGCCCCACGGCGCAGGACGATCCTCCCCCTGCTGCCACACGCCAGCGCGATACGTGCGAAGCCATCCCGGCACCACTCGGCCGCCTCGCCGGCCTGAGAGGTCCCGCCCGACCGATGCTTCCTCGTCGTCCCAGCCCAATTCGGCCGAGAGCAGCGTCTCTTCGAACCGCTCCTTCGACACGGCCACACCGTTGCCGGACACCTCGGGGGCCTCGTCCCCCTCACGCTCGTCAACGCTGTACACGCTCTCGGCCTCGGACTCGTCGCCCGCCCCGGCCTCATCGGACGAAGCCCCCAGGCCCGACAGAGCCGAACCCGAAACCGCAGCCGACCTGAAGAGAACTTGCCGGTCTTCGGTGAACTCCTCATCCGACTCGGTGTCGGCCCCGTAGCCATCCTCATCCTCGAAGCCGGCGAGCGCGGACGCCTCACCCCTCGGCACAGGACCACGCGACCGTGCGTCCGATGCGGAGCCCGGCCGCTCAAGGCCGCGCGTGTCCCCCGGTGCCGCGGAAGCCGCTGCCTGCGCGGACGTCGAGGGGGCGGTCTGCTCCCAGTGCCCCGGGGACATCGGCAACTCGCCGACCGAGGCAGCGCCATCATCCGACTCAGAGACCTCATCCGACTCATCCCCGGAGGAGAAGTCCACCGGACTACCGGATGAATCGGACCCGGGCTCGAACTGTGCCTCCTCATTAGGGGCGTCATCCGGCTCGTCAGGCGAAGCTTCCACGTGAGGCATGGACGAACCCGAGTCCGCAGTCAGCCTCCCCGCCCACGAAGAGACCGGTCCCCACTCGGCTTGGTCGTCCGGACCGACAGGGGCGTCGTCATCGGTCTCGGGGCTGTAGAGGGGCGCGGTGTCGTCATCGACCGGCCCCCGCTCCAGGCCCCGCGAGTCCGCCTCAGAACGCGACTCCGTGGATGCCGAGTCCGTGGGCGAGGAGGGGCCGAGCGCCGTGGGCACACTCCAGGTGGTCGTCTCCCAGGCACCCGCCGTTCCACTTCCATCGGGCTTTGGCCTCAGTCCGATCCTGTACGCGGGGTCCTGGGCCTGGGCGTCCGCGTAGAGCTCGACTTCGCCCGTCCAGAGGTGAGTGTCGCGACCGGTGTGATCGGAGAATTGCTGCAGGCCCGGTATCGTCCGGCCGCCCTCCCCTGTGACCAGGAAGAGCACCGGCGCCCTCTTTTGAAGGACGCCCCCCTTCCGCAAGTGGGGGTTGGCCTTCAGCAACTCCAGAAGCTCGCCTCCGGTCACGGGCACCCGCTCGTCATCAGGGAGGTGCAGCACGAAGTGGTCGGACGCCTCTCCCCGTTCGAGAACCACGACGTACGGGTCGAGCCTCCATGGCGGTGTACCTGGTGAGGTCGACCCGTCGTCCGCCACGAGGAAGGGCAGTAGCGTATCCACGCCGTGAGGAAGCTGCTCGGCGCCCCAGTTGATGCCCCGAGGTTTCCTTTGGCCACCGATGCTGAGCGACTCGTCGAGGGCGCGGCGTTGCACAAGGTCGAAGGCGCCGAGCGCCGCGACGCTCCGTACGTCCCAGTGAGCGGCGATGGCCTGCCGCATCAGCCGGTTCAGCCCTGCCACATCGCCTTGATCCATGTCGTCCTGATGCAGCACTCGGTCCGCCAGCACCTCTTGCTCGTCCTGGTCCAGCCCGCGGAGCGTCAGATCAGTGCCGACGATCGCCCACAGCGCACGGGCACGCTGCGTACGGCGCACCCGAGCGCCGGCTGATATGCCGAGGATGTCCCGCACCAGGTGGTCGCCCCCCTGGTCGAGCTGTTCGACGGCGTCCTTCAGCAGGTCGGCCATGCCGCCCGTAACCAACGGCGCGGGAGCGGTGGTAGAGGTGGTGAGACCGGCGTCCGGGTCGGCGTCTACCTGCGCGCGAGCGATCCCCAGGACCCTCCGGTACGCGTCCTCACTTGGTTCGCTGTCCGGACCGACACCGGCATGGTGCTGAGCCAGCCGGCGCCACAGTTCCATACGCATCGGGGTGTGCCGGGCCAGGGGATCGTTGACCAGCAAAAGGTCCAACGCACCGATGCCGGCGAGCAGATCGTCGTAGTCGGAGCGACCCCCGACATCTTCGCCGAAGACCAGGACCACCGCACGATCCAACCGCTGCATCCGTCGCAGCACCTTCGGCGGAACCGGGGCATCCGGGTCATCCCCCTCATGCAGGCCCGCCCGCTTGGCCAGCTCCGCCAGTTCCCCCCGCCCCGGCTCCGGGTTGGCGGTGACCAGGCCGCCACGGCCATCGGGCGCGCACCTCACGTTGTTGGTGATGTAGGCGGTAAGGATGCTGCCGGTAGCGGCCGTCCCGATCGCCTTGGCGGTATACCGCACGAACGACGCGGGGCCGCCCAGCGGGTCATCAACCGGCAGCGTCTGCTCCTGCGGCACCGGGCCCAGCGGATGGCGGAAGTCCACGGCGCTCGCACCATGGCAGACCAGGAAGCGCCCCGGGAGGTGCACCTGGTAGCCCGGCGGCAGCTCTCCCCGCGCGATCCTCGCACGCAGAGCGGCCACCTCAGGCAGGTTGCCCACAAACCGGGCAGCTTCCTTCCCCTCAAGCGACAGCTCCTCGATGCGTCCGCTGATACGGACGGCAAGCTGCACCGCTCCGGGTTCGGCGTGTGCGGAGAAGGTGAACCCCGCCGGCTGCAAGGGATGCGTCTCGCTGTGCAGCCGCTGCTTCTCCGCGGCTGTCGTCACGACGGTGTGATGGGTCACCTCATGGTCCCAGTAACCGCGCAACGTCTCCTCGTCATACCGGTCTTCGTGCATGTGGCTGGTCGACTCACGGCCGAACGGCACGTAGTCCTCTCCGACCAGCAACCGGGTCTCCACCTGCCTCGCCCTGAACGAGGTGCCACTCCGCGCCCGGTACCAGGTGTCGCCGGAAGGCAGTTGATCGAAGTCGGGTATCGGCTCGACCCAGGCCCAGTCACCGTGCGGGCGCTTCGGGTCGGTGTCGACGGTGATCAGGAAGTGTTCGCCGTCATCTTCCATCAGCCCCCCGACCCGGGTGTGACCCACGGCCGGACGCCCCAGCTCATTCGCGAGTTCCTGTGCCGGCGAGAGGAACCCCACTGCTCCCCTCGGCATCGCCAGCACCACCGGCACGGGCCCGTCCTCACCCGCCTGAGCCTTCAGGACATCCAGACGTGCCAGCACCGGGTCGCCCTTGATCTGCCGGGCCAGACCGCGGATGTCCACCGGCTCGCCATCGACGACCATGTCGCCATACTCATCGAGATCAACGGCCAGGACGTAAGCAAACTCACCGCCCGGCCCGCGACGTTCCTCCGCCATCCGCCACGTTCCGTTGCGAACCTCATAACGGCGATGCACGCCCGGCACCACCCGGTCCACGGGCTGGTCCACCGGCCGGTCCCTGAGATCCCGCCCGACCGGCACCGTCTCCTGCCCGCCGGCCCCGCCCAGCTCAGCCATGAGCTCTGGCCACTCAGGCAGCACCCTCGGCCACGGATCGCTGTCGGACTCGGAGTCGTCGACGTCGTAGTTGCTCAGCACACCCTGGCTCAGCACCGACTCATCAGAGTCGTACGCGGCATCCGGTTCAAGGGACGAAGTGCCCCAGCCGCTCGGCGCGGCTGACGTGGAGAAATCCGGATCGGCAGCCGACCTGCTCTCCCGGGGAAGTGGCGGCTCACCATTCCGTACTGCGTCATCCGGCTCGCGCTCGGAGGAGAAGCCCCACAGGTCTTCGGGTGACTCACCGGGCTCCTCCCACTCGCTCTCGGCCGCGTACCTGTCCTGCTCGAAGGAGGTACGCGCGGAGGACGGCGTCTGCCGGCTGGCGCGGCTCCGGCGGGCAGGTGCCCGGGTACCGTGGCCGGAGCTGAGCCCGCTTCGGCGCTGGGACTTCAGGCTGTCGCCGTGACCGTCGTCCCGCACCTCCGACTCGGCCCCGAACCCGCCGTCACTGGAGCCGCTGACCTCGCGCTCGCTGAACACGGAGGCACCGGGGTCGGGGCTCCCGATCGACTCGGACTCGACATCGCCCAGGGAATTTCCCGGACGCGGCTCGGCGCCGAGGGGTACCTCGGTCCCGCCGTCCCGGCCCCGGCCGGCGCCGCCGCGCCTGGCCGCCGCAGAGCGGGAAGGCCCCTGCGTGGAGGGTGCGGATGCAGAGGGGCCGGATGTCGTGGTCCGCTCCCAGGTGGTCCGCTTCCAACTGCCCGGGTTTCCAGCGCTCTGGGACCTGAGCACGATGGTGTGCGGCGAGTCCTTCCTCCGGTAGAGCCGAGCTGTGCCCGTCCAGAGATGCGTGTCGCGACCGGTGTCCTGGGAGAACTGCTTCAGCCCCGGCATCATCCCGCCGCTACGCTCTGTGGTCAGAAAGACCACAGGCGCTCCTTCGAGACCATCGCTCTCGTCCCCCCAGTGGGGGTAGGCCTTCAGCAAGGCCAGAAGCTCGCCCTCGGTCACGCGCGCATCGACGCCGCCCGGGAGACGCAGGATGAAGTTGTCCGGCCGCGTGTCCTCGCGGAGGTACACGACGAACGGTTTCCGGCGGCCCCACGGGGGGTCTTCCCGCTTGAGGGGCGACGGCCCGTTGTTCTCGGAGGTGACGACGAAGACGTGCGCCGTATCCACGCCGTGTGGAAGATCCTGGCCGCTGAAGTTGATGCCCTGGCGGTCGTCGTCGCCGCCGATCTGGAGATCGACGTCGAAGACACCGCGTTGCACAAGGTCGAAGGCGCCCAACGCGTCGGCGTCCCGTATGTCCCAACCGGCGGCAAGGGCCTCCCGCATCACGTCCTTCAGCGCCTCCATGTCGCTCTGGCCCGTGTCGGGCGCGTGCAGCACTCGGCGCAGCGCCTGCCGCTCCCCCTCGGACAATTCGGAGAGCCTCTGCTCGACACCGACTATCGCCCACAGCGCACTGGCACGGTGATCACGGGTCACCCTGCCGTCCAGGTCGAGGATGTCCTGGACCAGGTCGTCGCCCTCCTGCTTGAGCAGGTCGATGGCGTCCTGCACCAGCTGAGCCGTACCGTTCGACCCCAGCCGCGGCTCGGGAGCCGTGGAAGTGGTGGTGAGGCCGGCATCCGCGTCGACGGCCACCTGCGCACGGGCGATCCTCAAGACCTTCCGATACGCGTCCTTGCTCGGCTCCCGGCCCGGATCGCCACCACCCAGCCGCCGGGCCAGCAGCTCCCACAGCTCCATACGGAACGGGCTGAGCCGATGCTGGTCCCAGACGTTCGACCACACACGCGACAACGCACCGATGCCGGCGAGCAGTTCGCCGTACGCGGGATCCAATTCGACATCCTCGCCGAAGACCCGCCGCAGCGCACGAACCACCCGCAGCGCCTGCTTCAGCACCGGCCCAGGCCCCGTACTGCCCTCGACCAGCCCCGCAACCCGCGCCAGCTGCGCCAATTTCCCCGGCCCCGGCTCCGGATTGACCGTGACCTCACCGCCGCGGCCATCAGCCGAGTAATTGATAAAGGAGCCTGTGTAGGTGGTTAGGAGGCTGCCGGTGGCGGGCAGCCGGCTCACGTTGGCGACGTGCTGCAGGAACGACACGGTATCCAGCGGGTCATGCACCGGCGGCACCGGCTCGTGCGGTGCCGGATCCAACCGCCGGCTGGGATCCGCGGCCCCGGCGGCACTGCAGACCGGGAGGCGCACCTTGACAGCCCCCGGCGGCAGCTCACCCCGCGCGACCTTCTCCCGCAAAGCAACCACCCCGGGCCGGCTGCCCACCAGCAGGGCGACCTCCTTGGCGTCAAACGACAGTACCTTGACCCGTCCGCCGGTAACGACAGGCAAGTCCACCTCGCCGTAATCGCCGTGTGCGGAGAAGGCATACACCGCCGGCTGCGCGGGCCGCGTCTCGCGCCCGCGCCCCACATACTTCCAGCCACCGGTGGTCATGGTGATGTGGTGGAACACCGTGTGGTCCCGGTAGCAGCGCAGCCCCTCCTCGGCCACCCGGTGTTCGTGCATCTCCACGACCGACTCATCGCCGAAGGACTCTCCGTCAGGTGCGACCAGGGGCCGGATGTCCACCTGATCCCACCGGACCTTCGTGCCGTCCCTCGCCGTCAACAAGCGGCCTCCGGCAGGCCGTTTGTGGGGCATCGGGAGAAACCGGGTCCAATCCCCGTACGGGCGGTCCGGCTCACGGTCGACGGTGCCCAGGAAGAACTGATTGCCGTCTTCCACCAGCCGCCCGTCCCGGCTGTGCGCCCAGACCTCACGATTCAGCCCATCGGCGAAGCGCTGCCCCAGCGGGTAGAACCCGGAGGCCCCGGACTTCACCGCCAGCACCACCGGCACCCTCCGGCGCTCCCCCGTCCAAGGATCCGTGCCCGCCCGATCGTCCAACGCCTCGAGCACCCAATCGCTGTCGATCTGCTCTATCAGATCCTCAACATCCACCAGGCTGCCGTCAACGTGCAGACCACCGTCGTCATCGACATCAACGGGCAGCACATACGCCAACTCACCCCACCCCGCAGCGCGCTCCTCCGCCACCCGCCGCACGCCATGACGCTCCTCAAATTGCCGATGCAGCCCCGGCACCACCCGGCCAATCGACCCGTACGTGAGATTCCGACCGACCGGCACCACATCCGAACCGCCGACCCCGTCATCCACCTCAGCCGTCAACAGCGGCTTCAGCGACACAGGAACCACGTAGCCCATACCGGACATCTCCGAGTCGTCTTCCGCCTCGGAGGGAGTGCCGTAACCGCTGTAGTCGCTCTCACTGAACTCGGAATCGTCGGCGTCGTCATCCTCCGGGAACTCGTCCTCGCTCACGTCCGGCATGGAGACATCCGCTGCGGCAGCCGACCTGCGCCTCCCCAGAGCTGACGGCGCACTGGCCTGGAGGGCCTCCTCGTCGGCGTTGCCGGACTGGCCGGTGAGCGAAGCAGACGCCCCCGCTTCGTCCTCGAAGGAGAAGGATTGCGGGTCTTCGGGAAACTCCTCATCCGACTCGGTGCCGGTCCCGTAGCCATCCTCATCTTCGGAGGAGGAGTCCACCGGACTACCGGATGAATCGGATCCGTGCGGCTCGGACTGTTCCCCCTCATCAGGGACGTCAGCCGACTCGTCTTCGGAGGGGAAGTCCACCAAGAAAAGAGAACCGGATGAATCGGACCCGGGCTCGGACTGTTCCCCCTCATCAGGGGCGTCATCTGAATCGTCATCGGAGGAGGAAGACTCGGACGTCGAACTCACTGACGAGGAAGCATCCGATGTGTCAGGTGTCTCGGGGGTCTTCTCCCAGTGACCGGAACTCACTGACGAGGAAGCATCCGATGTGTCGGACGACCTTGGGATCACGATGATGTACGGCAAGCGGTCGCCCGAGTCGGAATCGGAGTCGGAGTCGGAATCGGAGTCGGAGTCGGAGTCGGAGTCGGAGGGAGGTTTGGGCGAGAAGACCTCTACTCTGCCGGTCCAGAGGTAGTTGGTGCGACGGTTGTGGTGGTGGAGGTCCTGCAGGATCGGCATCGTCTTGCCGCCCTCCCCGGTGACCACGAAGACCAACCCCTCCTGGTCAGGCTCGGGCTCTTCCCACCAGTCGGGGTTGACCTTCAGCAACGCCAGAAGCTCCCCTTCGGTCGCGTACACCTCCTCCTCGCCGTCCAGGTGCAGGACGAAGTAGCCCGGCCGCGCGGCCCGATTGAGAAACACGACGTAACGCTTCTCGTCGACGTGAGTCCACGGGGGGTTCTTGATGCCCCAAGCGACCACCCCCGATTGCACGACGTTGGGAAGATCCTCGTCGGTCCAGTTGAGGCCGCTCGCTCTGCCCTCGGCACGGATGCGGCGCGAGTCGCGGAAAGCACCGCGTTGCAGGAGATCGAAGGCACCGAGCGCCTCGGCGTTCCGAATGTTCCAACCGTGGGCGGCGGCCTGCCGCATCAGCCGCTTCAGCCCCTCCGTATCGGCCTGCTCCCCATCGGACTGGTGCAGTACGCGGCGCGCCAGCGCTTCGGCCTCGTCCGCGGACAGTTCGGAGAACCTCGCGTCGGCACGGACCAGCGCCCACAGCACACGGGCACGATCCGCACGGTGCAACCGGCCCTCCTCCTTGCCGAGGATGTCGCGCACCAGACCGTCGCCCGCCCGGGTGAGCTCGTCAACGGCCCGCCGCAGCCCGCGGCCGGCGGGGTCCTCTGCGCCCAGCCGCTGACCGGGGGCCGTCGCATGACCGACGCGTCGACCGTCCTCCACCAGCTCACCAGCGGCCTCGAACAACTCCCTGACCCGGTTCCAGGCCAGATCGCCGCCCGGAGCAGCACCAGCCAGCCAGCGCAAAAGCTCCATATGGAACGGAGTAAGCCGCGCAAGATCCCGGTCGTCGGCCCGCATGCGCTCCACGGCGCCCAGACCGGCAATCACTGCGCGGTACCCGCCGAGAACCTTCACGGCATCCTCGCTGAAGAGCCGCGCCGCACGAACCAGCCGCAAGGTCCGCTTCAGCACAGTCGACAGCAACTCACCCTTGCCGTCGTGCAACCCCGCGACCTGCGCCAGCTCCGCCAGCTTCTGGGGCCCCGGTTCCGATTCGGCGGTGACCTGACCACCCCCGCTGCCATCAGGCAAGTGCATAACCGTACCGTCAGCGCTGGCGGCAAGGATGCTGCCGGTGGCGGGGAAGCCCCTCTTGGCCAGACGCTGCACGAACGACGAGGTGTCCAACTCGTCAAACACCCACGGCACCCGCTGGTGCGGCACGAGAGCCGGCAGATGGTGGTCCAGGTCCGTGGCACTCCTGGCGCCATAGCAGGTCACGGTGTGCACCTTGAAGTCACGCGGCAGCTCATTGCGCGCCCACTTCGCCCGCAGGGCAACGGCCTCGGGCAGGCTGGCCTCATAACGGGCAGCCTCCTTGGCACTAACCCACACCTCCCTGTCGGTCCCCTCGATACGGACGACAAGCAGCACCTTTCCGGGCTGGGCGTGCCTGACGAGTAGGTACTCCCCGGGCGCGGGCGCCGAGGAGAGCGTCTTTCTGTACACCCTGGCAGCGGCTCCTGCGATCATCCTGCCGCCCAGGTACCCCAGAAACAGCGCCCCGTTGTCCCCGGATTCCACCGCGAACGAGACCCGGCCGAAGGGCTTACCGACGGGTCCGACCACCAGCCGGGTCACCACCTGGTCCGCCCGGAACCGCGTCTTGCCGTCCAGCGCCGTGATCAAGGTATTCCCGGCGTACTGCCGGTCGGACACGGGTATCGGCTCGATCCCGGCCCAGCCCGCATACGAGCTGTCCAGGTCTTTTGCCAGGGCGCTCACGACGTACTCACCGCCGTCTTTCACCAGCGCCCCGCGCAGGGTGTGCGCCCAGACCATACGATCCAGCCCATCGGCGAGGAACCGCGCAGGCGAGCGGAACCCATACGCACCATTCCGCCCCACCAGCACCACCGGTGCCTTCCCCGGCGCCGCCAAGGCATCCAGCTCCGTCAACAACGGGTCGTCGGCGATCCGGTGCCGCAAGCTCGAAATATCCGCCGGACTGCCGTCGACGAGCGGGGCACCGTCCTCATCGAAGTCAACAGCCAGGACATACGCCACCTCACCCCACGGCACGGAAAAATCCGCATCCGAGACCCACCAGCCACGGGGATGCCGCGTGCGAAGCCACGGCAGCAACCGGCCCCCTCGCCGACCCGAAAGGTCCCGCCCGACCGACACTTCCACACGACCCGGGCCCAACTCGGCCGAGAGCAGCGTCTCCTCGAACCGCTCCTTCGACACCGCCACGCCATTACCGGACGCGGCGGGGGCACCATCGACCTGGTCCTCTCCATCGCTGTACTCGCTCTCACCGGACTCGGACTCCTCACCGATCCCGGGGGCGCCGCCCAGTTCAGCGCCGGCGGCAACCTCGCCACGCTGGTCGACCTGCTCGAGCTCGCCGGCCCGGCTGGTCTCGACTTCCGACGCATCGCCGGAGGCCGCCCCCGCAGGACGCGTGTCGAGGCCGAAGAAGGTCTCGACGGGCTTGGCGGGCTCCGGTGCGGCGGCGGGCTGTGTCGTGTGCGCGGTGGTGGGGCGTGGGCCACCGTTCCGGGTGGAGCCGCTCTGGGTGGGCCGGGCCGGGGTGGGACTGTTCCAGGTGTAACTGTTCGGGTCCGCGCTGTTCTGCGTGGGCGGGGTGGGCTGGCTCAGGGCAGAGCTGCCTTGAGGGGAAGTAGTGCCGGTGCCGGCCCAGCGGCCGTGGTACCGACCGCTCTCCGGCAGATACAGGAGGAACTCCTCCGGTCCGCCGTCTGGTCCGGCCTGCCACTGCCCACCTTCGGGGAGCAGCACGTTCACTCGCAGGCCGAGCACTGCGGCAGCGGCTGCGAGGGTGAGCCAGTCGGTACCGTCCGAATCTCCGCCGTTCCGTATCTCCTCGATGAGGGCGGCACGTTGGTCGTCGGTCTCCGCCTGGATGCGTGCATCGCCGCCGGGGATGGTGAGCTGGTGGAGCCGGTGCCAGTACAACCACCGGGACTCCTGCCGCTCCCGGTCATCGTCGAGCCGGTCGGCGACCAGACCTCGCAGCTCCTGCACGCCGGCCGGCCAGCTGTGCCCTGCCAGCGTCGCGGTCTGGGCTGCCGCAACGGCGATGAAGGCCTGCAGTACGGAGTCGCTGCCGGCCGGCACGGGGCGCGGCTCCAGCCCCCGGCCTCGCAACTGGTCGTCCTGCTGTTCGCTGATGCGGAGCGAGTCGGCCGGTTCGTCGTCGAGGTCGTCGACATCGTCGGCGACCCGGTGCACGCCGCCGGCTGAGGGCTCCCGTACATCGAACGACTCACGCTGCGGGGCGTGTTCACCCTCGCCGGAGGTCTCCCCCGCTCCCCAGTCCTCCGATACGCCGTTGGAGCCGCTGTCGCCGTCCTCCCAGTCCTCCTCCCAGTCGCCCTCGTACCCCGCGTCGTGCTCGTCCTCGAAGGACGACTGCGCGTCTTCGTACTCGTCCTCGGGGAGCGGCTGTTCGTCGTCCGCCGGGGCGTGCAGCCTGCGCGGGATCAGCGCCTTGAACGTGTCGCCGTCCAGCAGCAGATGGACGGCCGGGCGGCCCAGCTCGGGCTGCGGGTCCTGGACGTCCAGTCCGTCGGGGTAGTAGACCAGCTCGCCCTGGCCGGGGATCATGACGCGTACGTCGACCCCGTGCCGGCGGGCGAAGAGCTGCGGCATGAAGTCGGAGGCGGCGTTGTTGTACCCCGCATCCGGCACACCCGCGACCTGCTCATTCCCGCGGCGGGTGAGTTGCAGGGCCAGCAGTGCCGCCCGCTGTCCGGGGGTCAGCCGCACGTTCGGGTGCAGCCTGCCGTCCTGCTTGAACTCGGACCGGTGCCGGTCCTCGAGCGTCACCTGTGCCGTGGCCAGTTCCTTCTCGGTGAAGACATCGCCCACCTCGGGGCCGACCCAGTTGTCCGCCAGCTTCGGGCGCCGGCGCAGCTCGTCGACCAGCGCCTTGCGCACCCCACGGGCGCGCCACTGCGCCTCACCGTGCCCGTAGGGACTCCCGGCGTCGTAACGGCCCAGTTCGTGCAGGGCCTTCAGCCCCGCGTCCAGGGACAGCGGCAGACCCTCGCCCTCCGTCGTCTCCGGGTGCTCGGCGTCGTGCGGGTCATGTACGTCGTAGACGGTGCCGTCCATGTCCACGTAGCGGGTGACGGGCTCATCCGCACCGCCGTCCCGCTCCACTTCGCCACGGACCGGCGACTCCAGTGCCTCGTCCAGTGCGATGGCGCGCCTCTCCGCCTCGGAGAGGTCCCTGGTCGGCCGTGTCGCGGGGAACGCGGACGGTTTCGGCATCTGCTCGTCGGCGAAGTCGAGCACCGTCTGCTTGACCCGGGCCTCATGCAGCCCCTCGGTCAACCGATGGAGACGTGCCTCGAGTTGTGGCCTGTCCTCCTCCTTGACGGGCCCCGGACGGAAGACGCCGGGCCAGGGCTTCTTCAGCTTGTTGCGAGTACGCGGGCGAACCTCTTCCAGAGCGGCACGGGCCTGTTCGACCACCCGGGAGAGCTTCTCGACCTCTCCCGGACGCACGTCGACCAGGCCGCCGTCGCGGAGCCTGGCCGCGGCGTCCCGGTGGACGCGGGCGGCGTCGGCCTCGCCGCCCCACTCGTAGACCTCCGCCCAGTCCTTCAGGTCGTGCACATGCTGGTCGATCTTGCCCTGCATGTCGCGAGCCTTGTCGACGGCGGCGACCAACGCGTTGTGCCGGTAGGCGATCTTGCCGCGGAGCAGCGCAGCGCGATCCTCGTTCCCCTCGGTCTCTGCCTGGGCGAGTTCGGCCCGCAGCACCCGCAGCGCCCGCCGCAGGCCGGCGGCCTTCAGCCACTCGCGCACCAGGTCGTGCCGGCCCGGCATCCGGGGGCCGGCCCAGAAGCCGCCGTGCGACTCGGCCAGCATCACCAGCCGCTGTATGTCCCTGTCCCGATAGGGCGGGAGGGCAGGTTCCTGCTCGTACGTGGACGGGCCCGCGGCCGGATCGGTCTCTTCCCCGGCCTCGCCCGGGTCCGCGACGAGGTGCTGGTGTGTGGCGAGGGTGGCGTCGGCCTCGTCCGGGGTGTAGGGCTCCGGCTCGGGCGACCCCTTACGGGCAGTCTTGTCCTGCTGGTACCACTCGAGTTGGCGCTGAGCGGCCCGCTTCGCCTTGACGTACTCCGTCGACAGCCGCTCGTAGCTGTCGCGTGCGACCGCCAGGTCCTCCAGGTGCCTGGTCAGCCGGTCCTCAGCCTTCCAGAAGCGGTCGGCCATGTTCTTGCCCGCGGCGGGATCGGCGGGCAGCGGCCCCTCCTCGCCCTGCCCGGCCTTCCCTGCCTCACTGAGCAGGTCGAACAGGTCCTCGTAGTCGCGCTCCACCTGGACCACGGCGGCGCTGTGCACCTGCCATGCCGCGCCGGTCCGCTCGTTCAGATCAGTGACGTGGTCGAAGGCCTTGCCCATCACCTCCTGCGGGAAGTTGTCCTCGTGGATGAGGCCGAACTCACGCGCGCGCTCCAGGGGAACCGCGGCGACGAATTCCTCAGGGACCTCGGAGTCCGCGGCGAAGCGCTGCCCGCGCTCGGGGGCCGACGGCCGTCCACGGTAGATGCCGCGCAGCGCGGCGTCGCGGACCCGCTTCAGGGTGCTCCTGATGACGCCGCCCTCCACCCGCTGCGTCATACGGCCCTTGACGATCAGCACGCGAGGGGCTTCGTCGATGCGCAGTGTCTGGGTACCGAGGGTGCGGTCGACGTTACTGCCGCTGCCCGCGCTCCCGCCGAGTCCGGGGAAGTTGTCGCCGGGGACGACGTTGCCGACGGTCGGGTTGTCGGACCCCACGAAGGCGGGATGAAAGGCCAGGCCGGAGTCGACCGCGAGGCCCTCCTCCCGCTTATCTGTGGTCTTCCCCACGTTGAGACGTTCGCGGTAGCTGCCCAGGCCGTCCGTCACCGTGATGATCTGCGGTGTGCCGTCCGGACTCAGGTACCACGTGATCTTCCCTACCGCCGAGCCGAAGAGATGAGCGTCGTACAGCGGGGGAAGTTCCGAACCTTCCGGGCTCAGCGCCTCCGGAGCCTTGTTGAGCCCCAGGTCGGAGCGGAGCATCCGGTCCACGATCTGGCGCGTCACGGTGCCCGGCTCCGTCAGCGTGCTGTGGCCGTGCCCGCGCCTCCGTGGGTCGAGGCGTCTGGCGGCCCGGCTCCACCATGAACTCCCCTTGCCGGACGTGCCCGTGGCATTCCGGGCGGCCGGGCCGGTTTCGGATGTTGTCGGACGTGTGCTGGACCTTGTGCCGACCATGCCGGGGCCCGGGGTTCCCGCGGCGTGGTTGAGAACTTTTTCCGCGGCCGCCGGGTCGCCGGGCGCGTAGTACAACGCGACCGTCTCGTCCTCCAGCATTTTGGCCCAGTGTTCCTGCTCCGGGCCCCGGCCGCTCCCCGTCTCACCCTCACGTATCGGCTCGACGGTGATCGTCCGCGGCGCGGAATGGGCGGGTCCGGACTGCTCGGGCTCGGACGTGGCCGGTTCTGCCGCTTCCGGCAGACCCGGCTCGGACTGCGCCGGCTCGGCCGATTGCGGCTCCGCGGGCGCGATCAGTGCCTCCGGCCACAACTCGACGAGCTCACCGGCTGACGCCGCCCCCTCGATGACCTTCCCGTCGGCGTCCGCATGGCTCAGCACCACCCGTATCGGAACGCCGAACGGCCAGAACCCCCCTTCGGCGAGCCGCATGGGGAGGTCTGTGATTCCTCGCGAAAAGCCGTCGCCTCCGCCGCCGGGCCAGTCGGCGGCCATGGTGGCGCCGAGGACGACGGTATGCCCCTGGGAGGAGCCGTCCGCCGTGTTCGGCTCGGTGCCGGGAGCGGCGATCCCCGTGATCTGCACACCCGGGGTGTGCGCATGGGAGTGCGCCTCCACCTCGTCGATGGAGAGCTCCCCCTCCCGTTCGGCTACGAGTAGGTGGTCCGGGTCCTGCAAGTCACGCGGCTCGCCACGCTCCAGGCGGACCGTCACCGTGCCCTTGCCCTTGCCGCTGAGCACCGGCACGTCCATCCCCGCCACGAGCGCCCTGTACAGGCCGCGCCATGCTTTCGGGCCCAGCAGCTTGTTCAGCGCCTTGCGCAGCCCGCCCAGATCCCCGACGGTCCAATCGGGCAGCGTCTGCTTCTTGCCCTGCTGCCGAAGCTGCCGCTCGAAGGCCCGCAGGGCGGGGCCGACATTGATCACTCCGTGTGCCAGGGCGAAGTGGGGGCCGTTCAACAAGGGACTCATGGCGGGGAAGGGCTTCCGTGCGCCCAGGTCGCCGTTGGCGAGGAGTCCGCTCCTCTCCACGTCCCTCCGGTCGCGAAGCTCGACCCGCGGCTTGTACACCTCCACCGCCCCGACCGCCGAGGCTCCGGAGTTCTTGAACAGGCCGCTGACCGGCAGCTCCGTGATGACGCCGACGTAGATGGTGCCGTTGACGTCGGTGCGCACCATGGCGTTGAGGTTGAGTTCGCCATCGGACGAACTCGCCGCCATCCCGGTCGACTTGCTCTCACCCTTGCTGGCGTCGTAGATCTTCCCCTGGGGGCCGATGATGAACGCACCCGGTACCTTGCCCGGCGTCCCCGTATGGACGACGGGCCCGAAATTCGCCCCTGCCGACACGGTCACGCCGTGCTGGCTGGAGGTGCCGCTGCTCGCGGACTCCCCGCCCCAGTAGGCCTGTTTGGTGTAGATGTTGTACACCGCGTCCCTGACCGACTCGCCGGACGACAGGGCGTGTATCTGTATCTCGGCTTCGCGCCCGTGCTTTCCCCTGACGTTGACGTGGTCGAGTGTGAAGCCCCCGGGCAACCTCATGTCGGTCATGCGAAGCGCCAGGTTGAAGGGCTCGCCCTCGGCGCCGCGGTCGACCAGCCACTCGTCCTCCTCCGGCGAGATCGTCATCAGAAGACGCCTGATGAGCTCGGTCACGGGCTTTTCGTGGCCGATCCGGAGATGGAGGCGGTGCACCGGCTCGGCCTCCGGCAGAGGCCGCGAGACGAGATCGCGGTGCAGCACCAGTGCCTCGGAATCCGGCAGCCGCTGCCAGTCCAGCGGCGGCGAAGCCGGCTTGTCCGGTGCGGAGCCCGGAATCCGCCGCACAGGGCGCAGATTGTCCGGCATGAAGGCGTCCGGCTGAACGACGCGCAGTGTGGCCTGGAGGACGAGGGCACCGTCGTTGCCCGAGTCCCCCAGGGGGACGCTTCGTGCATCCGTCGACTTCGGGCCCGAAACCCGTCGCAGCAGCCGATTCGGCCACTTGGTGCTGTAGGCCTTGACCGCCACCGTCACGTCGTAGTCGTACACCTGCGACCCGCTGCCCGACACCACGGCGCCGTGCCGTCCGTCGTTCCAACCCACCGAGTTGCCGACGTTCTGCTGCCGCTGGTACGACGCCTGGCCCCACGCCGTCGCCCGGTTCAAGGGGGGTGGCGGGTTCAGGCCGCCTTCCACCCTCGAGCCCACAGACCACTCGCGAGTGGCCGAGGAGCTGTGCGAGAGGCTGCTCCCACCGCCGTCCCAGCCCATGCTGTTCTGATCCGGGCGCTTCCCCTGCCACCTCGCCTCGGACGTCGTCTTGAGGTCGATCACCAAAAGGAGGCTTCGCTCGCTGAGCCGGCCGCGACCGGGCTTCTTGAGCACGACGCCGACGCTGTTCCCGTCGAACAGGAAACGGAGCTGCAGATCGAGCGCCACGGGATGCAGCCTGACGTCCAGCAGGTCGCGATTCCGCTGCGCGTTGGCCGCCCTCCCGTACACCCGGTCGAAGAGACGCTTGGCCGACAGTTTGGCGGGGCTGGGCCGGTGGCGAAGCTTCGCCCACCCGGCGCGGCTGAAGCTGCGCACCGTCGTACGCGCCTTGCGCAGCGGGGGCGAGACAGCGTGATGTGCCCGGTTGAGCCTGCGCCGCGTCCGGGACGGCGTTGCCCGTACGAAGGACCGCACCTCCGGATCCGGGTGCTCGCCCAGCACCTGGACGACCTGCGCCAGCAGTTGAGTCCCCAGAGGCTCATCTCCAAGAGGCACCGGGGTACCGGGAACCGGCGCGGAGCCTTCGGCCTGTGCGCTCGGCCGCAGACCCGCTTCGTCGCTGCCCATGCGGCGCCGCGCCGCCCGGGAGGCCACGGTGTGCAGGCGCGACGTGTTCCGCGGCTGCGAGGCCGGACGCCCGTTGCGCCTGCCTCCGGACGAAACACCGTCCCGGTCTCCCGTTGCCGTTCCCTGCAGTTCGGCCAGCCTGCGGCGCGCGGTGGACGGCAAACTCAGTCCGCCCCGCGGCCCCTTCTCATTCTTCGTGCTCTTCGTGCTCTTCGTGCTCTTCGTGTTCGGCGGTGGGCCGCTGACCTTCGTGGCCTCGATGAGCTGCCCGTGGTTGAAGACGGACAACAGCGGCGCATCCCCGTCCAGCTCCACCGGCTTCTTCGGCTCAGGGCCCCCGTTCGCCACCTGCGGCTTGGGGTTGGTGTCCCAACCGCTCAACTCCCGCGCGACGTCTTCGGGAATGCGGAGCCAGGCCCCGGCATCGAAAAGCCGCTCATCTCCCTTCGGATCGAAACCGCCCTCCTCGCGCGGCGATACGTAGCGGACCGCCACCCCGACGTCCGCCCTGTACCAGCCGAAGCGGAGCTTGTCGTGCGAACGGAGACCCTTGTTGCCGATTTCCGAGGACGTAGTGCCCTTGTCGTAGCTGGTGCCGGCCGCGAGGCGGAGGGGGTTGAACCGCCATTGGCCGACGAGGGGGTAGTTGCCCACCGGGCCGCCGGTGACGCTGCCGGAGAGGGCGGTACGGACCGACTGCGTGTTCGACTCAGACGTGACCAGGTGACCGGCCGTGCGTGTTTCCGTCCCGCCGACAACACGCCGCAACTCCCCGGACGTGCCGTGGGCAGCGCGCACCAGCCGGATCTCGAAGGAGCCCGCGTTCCGGCTTCCCACGTGAAGCGGAGGCGTCCGCACCACCTCACCGCTGGCCGATTTCACCAGCAGCTGCTGCAGCGAGACCTGGTGGAACAGCTTGAGTGTTCTCTCGGCGGCAGGCTCCTCCAGGCCCACGCCGCCCTTCACGTACGCCTGTTCCAGCGCCCAGTCGAGCAGCACAGGAGGCGGAGCGAACTGATCGACGAGCGCCCGCCCCAGTTGCGCCTTCTCCGGCAGACGCAGCTCCCGCGGGAGCCCCACCGGCCCCTGCTCGGGCAGGTCGCGCGACATCCCGTCAGGCACCCGCTGTGAGAAGCCGTTGCTCACCACCAGCCTGATCACATGTGGCGACGCATCCTCCGCCGACGTCGACGGGACCAGGCGGCCGCTCTCGGGGTCCTGCTGATACGCCTCGACATCGAAGACCGCGTCGTTGACGAACGTATGACTGCCGAGCCGGGACCACAGCTCAGGGCTGTTCCTGGTGGAGCTCTCCTTCGTCTTGCTCCTCGTGACCTGCCTGCGATCCCCGCTGAACACGGCGCTGACCGTGCCGGTGACTTCGCTGCCCGGCCAGGTACCGATGCCGACGGCGGGCATGCCGACGTCCGTGGACTGGCTGGACTCGCTGGTCTTCATGTAGTTCTTGATCCGGTAGTTCAGGTCCTCCTGGCCCGGGTGCTTGTAGCGGCTGTACGCACCGAAGTTGCGCATCCTGATCTTCGCAACCCGCCAGACACCGTCCTCGGCACCCCGGAACCGCATCGGGAGGCCGTCCCCCACCTCACCGGGCGTCTCGACGCCCTCCAACTCCCCCGGCACGCGCGGAATGGAGGCGAGGAACGCCTGCGGGCGCTCCCGCAGCTCGTCCAGAAGCACGCGGCGGAACCGGCTCACGTCCTCCGGGTGGATGCCGAGCGCTGTGACGATGCCGTCGGCAACCTGCTCGGTCCCCCCCAGATTGACCTGCGACCCGGCGGTGATGGTGGCGTGCCGCTCCAGGGCGCTGCCGTCCGCGAAGACCTGCCTTTCCCCCTCGGTGATGACCGGGTCCAGGGGGCCGCCAGGGGTGATCGGAAAGACCCGCGGGACGATCTTCTGCAACTCGGAGGCGAGCAGCACCCGTTGAGCCGGTTGGTCACCCTCCCGCGACCGGGTGCGCTCCTTCCCCAGCTCCTCGACGACAGCGTCCCCGCCCTGAGCCTCATCCGTGCCGTGCACTTCGAGGTGCAGGAGGCGCACATAGTCCAGCGCCGCGGCACGTGCAGCTTCCCTCGAATCCGCAGGGCCGCTGCCGGGCCCCTGATGCCGCGCCCGCTGCTCCGCCGCGACGGACTCCGCCCACATCTCCTGCTGCTGCCGCGTCAGCGGGGCCGGCCACCGCCCCTTCCCCTTGGCATCGGCGGACGGCGTCGGATAGCCGGGGGGCAGTTGGGGAACGCTGAAGCCGTCGGCGGCCAACCGCTCGGCGTTCATGTCCGCCATCTTCTGTACCTGGGTGCGCACCCATTCCTGGTCCTCAGGCAGCACGAACCTGACGCGCCTGTCCTGGGCGCGGGGACCGTTCCCGACAGTGGCGGAGGCAGGATCGCCTGCTGACTCCTCGTCCACGGCCACGTCGGCCGACGGGCCCCCCTGCCCGGCCTGCGGACCCGAACTGCCGGAGGACTCGCCCTGGCGATCGCTCACAGGGGGCTGCTCATCGCCCCGAGCACCTCCGAGCAGCCTTATACCTGCGTACATCCTCGCGAGCCAGACCCCGGTCTGCTGGATCGGCTGATACGGAGGCTTGAAGGCATCGGCCATCACCTCGTAGAGGTCGGCGACATCCTCGAAACTGAGAGCGAGCCGCCGCTCGCCACCATTCTCGGGGGGAATTGCCGTGTTCGCTGAAGACCTCAGAAGGCTGAGCTCGTCCCCGCGCAGACCAACCCGGGCCGCCACCACTTCCACCTGGGCGGCATCACCATCGCTCGCTTCCCCACCTCCCAGGAATTCCGCCCCACCCCTCAGGGCTTTTTGCCGTACCAGCTCCCACATCTGGCCGGCCACCGGGGTTTGCTGCGCAATCCCGGCCGCCTCGACAATGCCGACACCCTTCTCCCTGTTTTCCTGGAAGATCTTATAAGAATTCCACCTATACTGAGCCAGGTTTTCCTGGGAAGCCTTATACCGCTCCCACCTCTCTCCGTCCTTTCTTGCCCGCCACGTCTCCGTTTCGTTGATCACCTCGCGGACGGCGTCCTCAGAGCCGGCCCTTTCCTTTTCCAGCACCATGTGCGTGAACCGTGCCAGCTGAATGGCGTCTACCCATTCGGCATCCGCACGGTCGACGCGACCAAGCCAGCCCCTGACGCTCCGATCGGAAGTAGCCGCTCCGGCAGCCGCCTCGGAAATGGTCATTCCAACCCGCTGCCTCAATGACCAGAATTTTCTCCACCTGTCGCCATCAACCCCTAGCCCCCTGCCGACCCGGCGGGGGGTCGGAGGTACCGCAGCCAACTCTTCCCGCGTGGGCGGCTCTTGAACGAGCGCTTCCGGCTGCCGTACCTCACCCGCGGGGGACTGGAAGTTCGTGTCCTGGCCGCCGCTCAGGCCCTCGGCCCGCGGATCCAGATCCATATGCGGCCGACCACCATCCGCCCCCAAGCGGTCAGCGGAAGACGCCTGCGCCCTCAGGGTCCGCTTGCTGGCTATCTCGTCCTGCAACCGCCGCAATTGAAGGCCCGCCACGTGACGAACATACCGCTCACCGGCTGCGCGCTTGTAAAAGTCAGTGCGAGCAGGGGTGAGTCCCGCTTCACGGCCCGCAGCGGCAGCGCGCCATCCCGGCCGCTGCAACAACACCCAGAATACTATCCACTTGACTGGATCAATGGGTTCTCGCCGCCGCCTCCGACGGCCCTCAGGGACCTCAGGGACGTTACGGACTTCAGCCAGTTCTTTCACCGTGGGCCGGAGTTCGTCCAGCTTCTCCCGCTCACCATCCGTGAGGCTGCCCGCGGCACGCAATTGCTGCGCCCATGAGTCTTGGTGCGCGGGCTGCACCTGGGTGGGTGCTGCCCGCCCCTCGAAGGAGGGGGGACCGGGGTTCCCCGCATCAAGGTCGGGCGGAAGCAACGAATCATCGATGACACCGGCGCCGCCGACACCGAAGTCGAAACCGCCAAACGGCTCGTCCGCGTCCCCACCGAGGTTCAGGACGTCA
>NZ_AUEV01000025.1:0-37860 GCF_000426165.1 Streptomyces sp. TAA486
TGCCATCTCGGCCGGCCCACGGACGAGGAACTGCGCGGTGCGCTGGACGGAGAAGTCGCGGGAGTCGCGGTCCTGCTCGACGACGACGTCGAGTCCCTGCGCTACGCACTGACGACCGAGCACATTCGGCCCAACGTCCCATTGGTGGTAACGGTCTTCGACAGAACCGTCGCCGAACAACTCAGCCGCGTGGTCCCGAACTGCCGGGTCACCTCCCCAGCCGAAGTCGCCGCTCCGGTTCTGCTGGCCGCCTGCCTCCAACCCGACCTACTGGCACTCATCCCGGCCTACTCGCGCCCGGGACCGGATTCCGGACCGGATTCGGATCCCGCCCCGTACCACCTCGGCGCCCGCGCCGAGGGCGACACCGTGCGGCTCGAACCGTACCGGGCACCACGATCGCTTCGAGCCCGTGCGTGGTTCGGCAAGATCCGCGGACAACTGCGACCGCACGACGGCAGCTCACGGATCATGCTGACCGGCCTGACCGGGATTCTCACAGTGCTGCTGGCCGACTGGATCTGGTCCGTGACGTTTCGCCACCGTCCCCCCGTGGAGGCGCTGTTCGAGGCCGCGCGAACAGTCTCCACCGTCGGCCCGGCAGACACCCACGGCTCGGACTCATATCTGGTGTTCTCCGCTCTGGCGATGCTCGTAACCGTCGTCTTCACCGCGGTCTTCACCGCCGGCATGGTCGACCGCCTGCTGGCCCCGCGCTCAGTCGGCATCCTGGGCCCCCGGGCCCTCCCCCGGGGCGGCCACGTGGTCGTGGTCGGGCTCGGACAGGTGGGACTGCGGCTGTGCACCGAACTGCAGGGTCTGGGCATCGGGGTCATCGCGGTCGAGCGCGATCCTGCTGCCCCGAATCTCCGTCTGGCAAAGGCACTCGGCGTACCTGTGGTCGTCGCCGACGCAACCGACCGATTCGTACTGCGCCGACTCGGCCTCCACCAGGCGCAGGCCATGGCCGCGGTCGCCTCCGACGACCGCGACAACATCGCCGTCTCCATCGCATCCCTCGCCGTCGCCCCCGAACTGCGCCTGGTCATGCGCGCGGGCGACCACGATGCGATCGCGGAAACCCGCTCCCTCTTCAGGATCGGCCCGGTCCACGACCTCAACACCCTCAGCGCCGCGTACACCACCGCAACCCTCACCGGCCTGCGTCCACGCACCGTACTGGCACACAAGGCGCGGGATGTCTTGCTCAGCCCAGATGCATTTGTCGTCTTGGAGATAGCGGGCGCCCCAGCGTGCGGAGAGGACGGCGAGCAGTTGCAAGCCGCGACCTCCGTCTGAAGCCACCCCGAATCTACGATCACGCCATTCCGGAACCATCGACAGCTGTCACGCATCTCTCTCCCAGAGCTCAGACATCTGTACGGGAATGGTGGGCGGGCCCGGGCGGAACCGGACGGAAGAGGCCGCGGGTATCGCGGACCACAATGCGACAGCACCGACGACGCAGCACCATGCGGGACAGCGGGAAGATCATGCGCGAGGACTATCAGGCGATCGTCGACGAGGTCTCCGCGCTGCTCGGCACACCCGCGACGCTGGAGGGCCGCGACTTCGCCCTGATCGCCTTCGGCGCCCACCAGAGCGACGGCGAGGGCAACGAGCCAGCCCTGGACCCCGTGCGTACGCGCTCGATCCTGGGGCGCGGCTCCACCGCCGAGGTGCGGGCGTGGTTCGAGAGTCTCGGCATCACCAAGGCGACCGAGCCCGTACGCATCGATCCGGAACCGGCGGCAGGCGTCGTGCACGGCCGCATCTGCCTGCCCGTGCGGTACGCGGGAGTGGTCTACGGCTACATCTGGCTGATCGACGACGGTGCGATCGACCTGTCCGACCCCCGGCTCGTCTCCGCGATGGCGGTGACTTCCCGCATCGGTGCCCTCCTGGCGGCCGAGGCACGCACGGAGGCGCGCACGGGAGAACTGCTGCGGGAGATGCTCGGCGTCGGCGGCGGCGAACGAAGCGGAGCCGGGGAGGAGACCATCGCCCAGCTGCGGGAAGCACTGGGCACGGACGGATCGGGGCCGCTGGCGCTCGTCGCGATCACCCCCTGGCAAGTCGCGGAGGGTGCCGATGCCGCCGGTACAAGTGCCTCCGCGCAGCCGCATGTGACGGCCCGGTGCGTGCTGCCTGCAGCAACCGGGCGGGGTGCAGCGAGAGCCACCTCGGCGCACTCACTCGCAGCGTTGGTGAGGCTGCGCAGCATGGACGGGCTCGACCCCGCCCGTACAGCCGCGGGCCGCCTGCTGCGCACACCCGGCTCCCCCGCCAATGGCACCAGAACCGGCACCAGCACCGGCACCAGCACCGGCACCGCCGGGATCAGCGCCCCCCGCCGTGGCCTGGCCGAACTGCTGCCCGCCTGGCGGGAGGCGATGGCCGCGGCACGTGCGGCGAGAGCCGAGGAAGCGCTGGGCCCCGTCGCGGAGTGGACCGCCATCGGCCCGTACCGGCTGCTGACATCACTGCACACGGATGCCGGGCCCGATCCGGTGCTGCGGGCGCTGCTGCGTCCCGCGCACGCCGAACTGGCCCGCACCGCTGAGGTGTTCCTCGACAGCGCGGGCCAAGCGGGCCGTACGGCAGCGGCGTTGGGCATCCACCGTCAGACGCTCTACTACCGGCTCTCCCGCGTCGAATCGCTCACCGGCCTCGACCTCGACGAGGGCGCGGCACGGCTGCTCCTGCACATGGCGCTCAAGGCGCAGCGGCTGTGAGTGGCCTGCAGGGTCCGCGAGCTGATGCGCAACGCAGGCGGATCACGAGCAGTCGCTTGAGCAACGTCGGTGCTCAAGCGCCTCGCCACATAGGACACGGCAATAGCTAGAGATCTTTAAGGGTGTGAGTTACGTGGGGTCATGACGGCTGTCGTGGTCCGCGCTATGCCGTAGGGATGAGGTATCCCGATGGAGGAGGGCTGACCGCTGAGGAGCGACTTCGGCGTGAGCAAGCCCGGTTGGCGGCCGCCGATCTGAACGAGGCCGGGGCCAGGGGCCCGGGAGGTGCCCCCTGCAAGCTTGATGCAGGTCAACTGCGTGTGCTGGAGGCGGTACTGGGTGCTGGCCCGACCGCTGTCGGCTGGCCTGACCAGTGCTGGACTCTGGCGAGGATCGCCGAGGTCGTGCGACGTCGGTTCGGCGTTGAGTACACCCTGGCCGGGCTGCTGGACCTGCTGCTGCACCGCATTGGCTGGAGCGTGCAGGTTTCCTCCCGCAGGGCCACCGACCGCGACGAGGCGAAGACCGCCGCCTGGAAGGACGAGCAGTGGCCTGTCATAAGAAGACGGCGGCGGACCGGGGTGCCCGGCTCTGCTTCGAAGACGAGACCGGCCAGGGGCTGAGGCCGCCCAAAGGCCGCACCTGGGGCCGACGCGGCCACACCAACTGCCGCCGTATGCACCCGAGTTCAAGGCGGTCGAGGGCCTGCGGTCGCACCTGAAGGGGTCGCTGGCCAACCTCACCAAGCACAGCCTCGACCAGCTCACCGCGCTGGTGAAGGCGCCCGGCTCAAACGGATGCAGTACCGACCGGGCCTCATCGACGGCCTCATCGCCAAGACCGGCCTCGACCTCCAACCGCCGTAACCTCTGCCATTGAAGATCTTTAGCCGGCTGGGGCTGTGCAGCGCTGTGTTGCGGAACCGGATGGTAGTGATCAGCCCGGCTTCCACCCGACTCGACCGCTGTGACACCTAACCAGACCAGAAGGTCCTCGTTGACGACGTAGGCTAACGTCGATAAGTTATCGTCATTAATCTACGTGGGAGTGGCCGATGCTCACAATTGAAGCCGAAGACGTCTACGCGCTCGCGCCGTATGCCAAGACGCTCGGAGTCGTGTTCGAGGAGATCACAGAAGCCAGCGTTCAAGCCAGGTTGGCGCACGATGTCTCCCTTTGCACGGTGGGCGGCGGCCTCCACGGAGGGGCGCTAATGGGGCTCGCCGATGTTTGTGCGGCCGTCTGCGCCGCTCTCAACGGTCCAGCCGGCGCCGCACCGGCCACCGTGGAGTCGAGCACGCATTTCCTTCGGCCAGCACACACGGGCGTTCTTGCGACAGCTCGCCCCTTGCGTTTGGGACGCAACGCTGTCGTCGAGGTCAACATTCATGATACCGAAGGCCAACTATGCGCCCGGGTGACCCAAGTGGTAACTGCCATCAAACCGAAGACATCATGATGCATGGTCACACAACGTCAAACAGCGTACGTGGGGACACCCTTCTGGGATCGCTCGGGAAATTTCGTCATCTGCGTATTGCCGCTTCCCATCAAGGCTCACCTCTGTGACCGGCTCCCGAGTTCGCGCGGCCAAGGGCCAGGGCGGTCTGCTCCGAGACCAGCTTCTCAACATCGCCGATCAATTACTCGAAAGCGGTGGCGCCGACGCTCTTACGGTTCGTGCAGTCGCAACAAGTGCGGGAGTTAGCCCGCCAGCCGTCTACCTCCACTTCGCCTCGAAGAAGGAACTCGTCCATGCGGCGTGCCTGCGTGTGTGGAGCTCACTGTTCATCGAGTTGGAAGCAGTGTCCCGGGCAGTCTCGGATCCTGTGACGGCGCTCTATGAAACCTGCGTCGCCTACATCGCATTCGGACTTCGTTCCCCTTCCCAGTACCGACTGGTGATGACTGGCGAGGCCACCGAGGCCAGCCGCCAGAACGAAGATGCTTGCTTCCGTTATTTCCGGGACAAGGTCGCAGCTTGTCTTGATGCTGGGGTACCGGTTAAGAGCAAGACCGAAACCGCCAGATTGCTGTGTGCCAGCGTGCACGGGGCGGTTTCTCTTCTGATCCACCAAGAGCATGATGCATGGCCTTCAGATACCGATCGCTACATCAGACGAGCGGCGTCTTCAGCCGTACACGGCGCTCTTCTCACTGGATTCCACGCATCCAAACCTTCGATGGCTAAGATCTTCAGTGGCTGAGGTTACGGCGGTTGGAGGTCGAGGCCGGTCTTGGCGACGAGGCCGTCGATGAGGCCCGGTCGGTACTGCATCCGTTTGAGCCGGGCGCCTTCACCAGCGCGGTGAGCTGGTCGAGGCTGTGCTTGGTGAGGTTGGCCAGCGACCCCTTCAGGTGCGACCGCAGGCCCTCGACAATCTGAAGCCCTCTACCGAGGTATAAGTCTGGGAG
The DNA here is from genome assembly GCF_000426165.1 of Streptomyces sp. TAA486. Lineage (NCBI taxonomy): Bacteria > Bacillati > Actinomycetota > Actinomycetes > Kitasatosporales > Streptomycetaceae > Streptomyces > Streptomyces sp. TAA486. The sequence goes on from NZ_AUEV01000025.1 coordinate 5,151, forward strand.
GGCATTGGTAGGGCGCGCACCTTCCGGATCTGCGAAAAGCCCGCTGAGAGGGTCTTCCTCTCTAGCAGGTACCCCGATTGGAACCCCAATCGGAAGGGGCATCGGAGGTTCCGCTGCGGACTAAGAAGCCGTTGTCGTGCCGATCTTGGGGTGAATCAAGCACTGCCTGGCCACGATCGCCCTGGTGTTGGCGATCGTCAACGCAGCAAGACCGTCAAGGGGTTTGTGGTGCTGCCCAAGCGGTGGATCGTCGAATACCTCTAGCATGGCCGATGCGAAGTCACCGCCAGGACCGCCCTGCCCCGTAGGTTTCGCAGCCGCACCCTGCCCGGCCGGCGAACCGCCTTCCACGGGCGCGGAGACTTCGGTGACGAGACCGTGCCTGACCACTATCGCCTCAGCCGGTGCCCGGCGGCGGACACCTGTGACGCGGAGCCCCGCCCTTGAGGCGTCGGTCGTGGCGGGGCCAGACATGGCGAGCCACCTCTATAGTCTCACCATGAGCAACAGGTCTCGGGACGCGTCCACCACTGTCACCGTGCAGGCGGTCGACCGGGCCGTCGATGTGCTCGAGTTCCTGGTGCGTAAGCAGAGAGCGGGCGTCACGGAGATCGCCGAGGCGCTGGGCGTGCACAAGTCGACAGCGTTCCGGCTGGTGAACGCGCTGGTCGCTCGAGGGCTGGTGGAGCAGCGAGAGCTGCGGGGGAAGTATTGCCTGGGGTTCGAGCTGATCCGTCTCGGCGGCGCGAAGCGCCTCCAGCCGGACATGATCACGCTGGCGGACCCGGTCTGCGAACGGCTGGCCGAGGAGGTGGGTGAGACGGTCAACATCGCTGTGTCCGACGACGGAATGGCGGTGAACATCGCCCAGGTGCGTGGCCTCGCCGGGGTCATCACGCAGAACTGGATGGGTCGCCGTACGCCGCTGCACGCGACAGCCAGCGGCAAGGTGCTGCTCGCGTTCACGCCGGCGCGGGAGCGTGACGACCTGTTCGCGGCGGGGCTCGATGGGTTCACCTCCTCGACCGTGACGGATGTGGCGACGCTGGAAGACGAGTTGGCCCGGATCGTGGCGCAGGGCTACGGCCTGGCTTCGGAGGAGCTCGAGGTGGGGCTGAACGCGGCGGCCGCACCCGTGCGCGCCGCGGACGGCTCGGTGGTCTTCGCCGTGAGCGCTTCAGGGCCCTCGTACCGTCTCACCTCCGAACGGCTGCCGGACGTGGCGAAGTCGGTGATTGACGCGGCGACGGAGATCTCCTGGCTGCTCGGGTTTCTGCCGGAGTGACCACGCCGGGTGTGCGTCCGGTGTGGGTCATGCCGGCACGTTCGCCCATTCCGCGGCCAGTTGATGTCGCCAGCGGGTGAACTGCTTGGACCGGTTCATGCCGAGGATCGCCGTGGGGCGGCCGTCCCGCTCGTACACCGCCAGGAACGAACGGTCCTCCGGGGTGCCCTCCTCGATCCGTACACTGTCGCCCTCCCGACGGTTTCCGGCGAACTGGATCCGCACGCCGTACTGTTCGGACCAGAAGTAGGGCAGCGGCGCACGGGTCGGGCCTGTGCCCCCGTCGCCGGCGAGGAGCGTGCGTACTGCGGTCTCGGGCTGCCGGAGCGCGTGCGTCCAGTGCTCGGTGCGTACGTGCCGGGCGGCGGCGGGAAGGTAGGAGGCGGCGCAGTCACCGACGGCGACGACGTTCGGCAGACTGGTGGCGCAGTGCGGATCGGTCAGCACGCCGTCCCGCACGGACAGACCGGAGCCAGCGAGCCATTCCGTGTTGGGCACCGCCCCGATGCCGACGAGGACTGTAGCGGCGGGCAGCACCGTGCCATCGGTCAACTGCACGGCTGTGACCCTTCGGTCGGAGGTCCCCCCAGCGGAGCGAGGGGGCGGCCCCCCACCACGGCCGGCGAGCAGACCCCGTACGGGTATGCCGCACAGCAGCCGTACACCGTGATCGGAGTGGAGCGCGGCGCAGGTGGAGCCCATCTCGGCGCCGAGCGCCCCGGCCAGGGGTACGGGCAGCGCTTCGACCACGGTGACGTCGACTCCCGCGGCCAGCGCGGTCGAAGCGACCTCGGAGCCGATGAATCCGGCACCGATCACGACCAGCGGTCCGCCGGACCGCAGCGACGCGCGCAGCGCGAGCGCGTCGTCGAGAGTCCGGAGGGTGTGCACGCCTGACAGGCCGTCAGCCCATGGGAGGGTTCTGGCCCGTGCACCGGTCGCGAGCACGGCGGCGTCGGCGCGGACTTCGCCGCCGTCCGACAGCGTGATCCGGCGTCCGTGGGGGTCGAGAGCGGTCGCAATGGTCCCCAGCCGCCAGTCGATGTCGAGGGACTCGTCGTCGTCCGTGGTGAGCGCCAGCTCCTCGACGGACGTTCCGGACAACAGGAACTCCTTGGAAAGAGGCGGGCGGTCATATGGCGGCCGTGCCTCCTGTCCTATCAGCGTGATCCTGCCGTCGAACCCGTGCGCACGCAGTGTTCGCGCCGCCGCCAGCCCCGCCAGCGAGGCGCCGACGACAGCGACCGACCGCATCACAATGCCTTTACGGGCGCGGCGACATGCACGCACACCAGGCCGTCGTCGAGCGTCACCCGGTGGGTGCGCACGGGACGCTTGGCGGGCGGTCCGCTCGGCATCCCGGTCCGCAGGTCGAAGCAGGCCGCGTGCAACGGGCACTCCACGGTGCACCCTTCGAGCCAGCCGTCGGCCAGGGAGGCGTCCTGGTGGGTGCAGGTGTCGTCGATCGCGTAGATCTCGCCGTCTGCGTTGAAGACCGCCACGGCCTGAGTGGACTCGCCGGCTTCGATCCGGACGGATTCGCCCGGTGGAAGGTCTTCGATGCGGCACGCGACGAGAACGGTGTCCTGGGCGATGAGGGTCTCATAGTGTTCCATGACGGTTCCTCCGTACGCGGGCGGACGCCTGACGGCAGCCGCGGATACGACAAGGGGATGTGAGCTGTGGCAGTGCGGAACACGGGCGCTTGGGGACTCGCCACTCGCTGAAGGAGTTTCGTATTACACAACCTGTCTAGCCATGCGCAACAAACCATGAGGGAGTGCGGGAGCCGGTGTCAAGCGGAAGTTCGCGCCACCCGGGATACCGTTCGCCCATGGGCAACGAGACGCAGAACAGCGGCGCCTCCGGAGGAACCCCGGGGTCCAAGGGCGGGGGCGCGCTCGTGCAGTCGGTGGACCGTGCCGTCACCGTGCTGGAGATCCTGGCGCGGGACGGTGAGGCCGGAGTGACCGAGCTCGCCGAGGAGCTGGGCGTGCACAAGTCCACGGCCTTCAGGCTCGTCGGCGCCCTGGAACAGCGCGATCTGGTCGAACAGACCACGGACCGCGGCAAGTACGAGCTGGCCCACGGCATCGTGCGGCTCGCCGGTGCCGCCAGCGCCCAGATGGAGATCACGCGGGAGAGCCGTGCCGCGTGCCAGCAGTTGGCCGAAGAGTCGGGCGAGGGCGTCAACATCGCTGTCATGGACGGCGACGAGGCCATCAATATCAGCCAGATCCGCGCGCTTCGCTCCGTCAGTGCCTACAACTGGGTCGGCCAGCGAACCCCGCTGCACGCCACGTCGAGCGGCAAGGTGCTGCTGGCCTACGAGGCTCCCGAGCGCAGCGTGGACCTGCTCGCCGACGGGCTCGAACGGTTCACGGATCACACGATCTGCGACGTCCGCGAGTTGCAGGCCGAACTCGAACAGGTGCGCCGGCGAGGGTGGAGCAGCACGACGGAGGAGCTGGAGATCGGCCTCAACGCCATCGCATGCCCGATCCACGGCGCCGAGGGCGGCGCCGTCGTCGCCGCGCTGAGCGTCTCGGGGCCCTCGTACCGGTTGTCGACGGACGTGTTTGCGCAGCTCGCGCGGATGGTGAGCGCGGCGGCGGCCGAGATCAGCGCGCGCATCGAGCGCAAGGGCTAGCCGCTCGACGTCGGCGTGCGGGAACCGTACGGGCGCGGTGCCCGCGGCACGGCTCACGCGTGGCCTGGAATTTCTCTGTGGGGGGTTGACGCATGACCATGACCCTCCATACTCGTGCTCGCAGTTCGTTTCTCATAAAGAACTGTGTTGCGTAATGAAAAACACCTCCTGAGCCACACGCGCTTCTCTGCCTGGACCTGTCCATGCGCTGACAGAAAGGTCCGTCCATGGCATCTGTGCCCGAACACCCCGCCGGCCTCTGGCGTAACCCCCACCCGCGACGCACGTACGACGTGGTGATCGTGGGCGCGGGCGGACACGGCCTGGCCACCGCCTACTACCTGGCCCGTAACCACGGGATCACCAACATCGCCGTCCTGGAACGCGGTTGGCTCGCGGGCGGCAACATGGCCCGTAACACCGCGATCATCCGTTCCAACTACCTGTGGGACGAGAGTGCCGCCCTCTACGAGCACGCCCTGAAACTCTGGGAGGGCCTCTCCGAAGAGCTGGACTACGACATCCAGTTCAGCCAGCGCGGGGTGCTCAACCTCGCCCACAGCCTTCAGGACGTACGCGACAGCGTCCGGCGGGTCGAGGCGAACCGCTTGCAGGGCGTCGACGCGGAGTGGCTGGACCCGGCGCAGGTCAAGGAGTTCTGCCCGGTCATCAACGTCTCGGAGGAGACGCGGTATCCGGTGCTGGGCGCCACCCTGCAAAGGCGCGCGGGCATCGCGAGGCACGACCACGTGGCCTGGGCGTACGCCCGCGCGGCCGACGCCCTCGGCGTCGACCTGATCCAGAACTGCGAGGTCACCGGCATCACCGTGCGGGGCGGGCGCGTGACCGGGGTGGAGACGGACCGCGGGCCGATCTCCGCGGGCAGGGTGGCGCTGGCCGCCGCCGGTCATTCCTCGGTGCTGGCCGGGATGGCCGGGCTGCGGCTGCCCATCCAGAGCCACCCGCTACAGGCACTCGTCTCCGAATTGCTCGAACCCGTACACCCGTGTGTGGTCATGTCCAACGCCGTCCACGTCTACGTCAGCCAGGCGCACAAGGGCGAGTTGGTCATGGGTGCGGGCGTGGACCAGTACAACTCGTACGGCCAGCGCGGCGGTTTCCACGTGATCCAGCAGCAGATGGCGGCCGCACTGGAGCTGTTCCCCGCGTTCGCACGGGCCCGTGTGCTGCGCACATGGGGCGGCGTCGTGGACGTGTCACCCGACGCCTCACCCATCGTCGGCCTTACTCCGGTCGACGGGCTGTACCTCAACTGCGGCTGGGGAACCGGCGGTTTCAAGGCCACTCCAGGGGCGGGCTGGGTGTACGCGCACACCATCGCGCACGACCGGCCTCACCCGCTGAACGAGCCGTACTCGCTGGAGCGGTTCACCACCGGCGCGCTGATCGACGAGCACGGCGCGGCGGCCGTCGCCCACTGAAGCCGTACCCCGGGCCCAGACGCGGCCCGGCTCGCGGACCGAGCAAGGAGACACCGTGTTGCTGATTCCCTGCCCGTGGTGCGGTGACCGAGACGAAGTGGAATTCCACTACGGCGGTCAGGCACACATCGCTCACCCAGCGGATCCCGACGCGCTCAGCGACGACGCGTGGGCCGACTACCTGTTCATGCGGGACAACCCGAAGGGCTGGTTCGCCGAGCGCTGGCAGCATTCGGCCGGCTGTCGGCGATGGTTCAACGTCCTCCGGCACACGGTCACTCACGAGGTGCACGGCAGCTATCTCCCCGGCGAGACGCGCCCGGTGGTCGCGTTATGAAGGGTCACCGGCTCCCCGCAGGCGGTCGCATCGACCGCGAACGCCCCCTCACCTTCACCTTCGACGGCGTCGCCTACACCGGCTACCACGGCGACACCCTCGCCTCGGCGCTGCTCGCCAACGGCGTTTGTACGGTGGCCGAGAGCATCGCGCACGGCAGGCCGCGCGGCATCTACGCCGCCGGGGTGGAGGAGCCCAATGCCTTGGTGCGCGTGCAGTCGGACGGCGTTGCCGGTGCCGTCGAACCGATGGTGCAGGCCACCGTTGTCCCGCTGCAGGACGGCCTGTTCGCCACTTCGCTCCGCGGCGGCAAGGGACGGCTGGACCCCGACGACCCCGGCGACCACGGGACCTACGACACCATGCACGCCCACTGCGACGTGCTCGTCGTCGGCGCCGGCCCCGCCGGTCTCGCCGCCGCGCGTACGGCGGCGGCCACCGGCGCACGGGTCGTACTCCTCGACGAGCAGCGGGAGATGGGCGGCAGCGTCCTCGGCACCCGCGAACGCATCGCGGACCGGCCGGCCCTGGAGTGGGTCCGGCGTACCGTCACCGAGCTGGCGGGACGCTCCGGGACCACGCTCCTGCACAGCACGACCGCGCTGGGCTGCTACGACCACAACTACGTGGTGGCCGCGGAACGTCGTACGGGTACGGGCGGCAGGCTGTGGCTCATCCGCGCACGCCGCATCGTGCTGGCCACCGGCGCGCACGAACGGCCCCTGCTCTTCGCCGACAACGACAGGCCCGGCGTCATGCTGACCGGAGCGGCCCGCACCTACGCCAACCGTTACGGAACGCTGCCCGGCCGCCGCGCCGTGGTCTGCACGAACAACGACAGCGCGTACGCCTCCGCCCTCGAACTGGCCGAAGCGGGCCTGCGGATCGCCCGAATCGTCGACGCCCGCGACAACGTGCCGCCGTACTGGGCGCGGATGTGCGCGGACCGGAACATCGAAGTGTCCGCCGGCCACATGGTGATCGGCAGCCGCGGGAGCTACGCGGACGGTGGAGTCACCGCGGCACGGGTGGCGCCGCGGCGCCCCGTAAGCCCGAAGGGTGCCGCGGCGGTCACGGACATCGCCTGCGATCTGCTGCTGGTCAGCGGGGGCTGGAACCCGGCCGTTCAGCTGCATACGCAGTCCGGCGGGCGTATGCGCTACGACGAACGGCTGTGCTGTCACGTCCCGTTCGAGTCGGACCCGCGGCGCCGGGTCACCGGGTCCGCACGCGGGCTCGGACGGCTGGGCGACTGTCTCGCCGACGGAGTCGCGGCCGGAGCGGACGCCGCCGCCGACCTGGGCCTGACCGCCGGTCAGGCCCCGCGGCCCCCGGGCGCCTGGGAACCGGAAACGGTGCCGCCGCTGTGGCCGTTCCCCGCGCACCCGGCGGCCGATCCGGCGGCGCAGTACGTCGATCTCCAGCGGGACGCCACGCTCGCGCACATCGAGAGCGCGGTCGGTGGGGGCATGCGCTCCGTCGAACACATCAAGCGCTACACCACCATCGGCACCGCACACGACCAGGGCAGAACGTCCGGCGTCATGGCCGCGGCGGCCACCGCCGGCGCCCTGGGCGTGCCGGTGGGAGACCTGGGCCCCACCACACACCGGCCGCCGTACACCCCGGTCCCGTTCTCCCTTCTGGCCGGCCGCGCACGAGGACGGCTGCACGACCCGGTGCGTACGACGCCCATGCACAGCTGGCACGTCGCACGGGGAGCCGTCTTCGAGAACGTCGGGCAGTGGAAGCGCCCGCGCTACTACCCGCTCCCGGGTGAGGACATGGCAGCGGCCGTGCACCGGGAGTGCCGGGCCGCACGGGAGGGCGTGGCTGTCATGGACGTATCCACCCTCGGCAAGATCGAGATTCAGGGCCCTGACGCCGCCGAGTTCCTGAACCGCGTCTACACCAACGGCTTCGCCAAGCTCCGCGTCGGCTCCAGCCGTTACGGCGTCATGTGCACCGCCGACGGCATGGTCTTCGACGACGGCGTGTCGATGCGGCTCGCCGAGGACCGGTACCTGATGAGCACCACCACCGGCAACGCCGCGGCGGTACTGGACTGGCTGGAGGAGTGGCTGCAGACCGAGTGGCCCGAGCTGCGGGTGTTCTGCACCTCGGTCACGGAGCAGTGGTCGGCCCTCGCCGTGGCCGGCCCCCGCGCCCGCGCCGTCCTGGCGCGTCTCGCTCCCCAACTGCCGCTCGGCAACGACGACTTCCCGTTCATGGCCTGGCGGGACGCACAGGTGGCGGGGCTGCCCGCGCGGGTGGCACGTATCAGCTTCTCGGGCGAGCTGGCCTTCGAGATCAACGTCTCCGGCTGGTACGCCCTGGCCCTGTGGGAGGCGGTCATGGAAGCCGGCGCGGACGAGGGCATCACGCCGTACGGCACCGAGACGATGCATGTGCTGCGCGCCGAGAAGGGCTACGTGATCGTCGGCCAGGACACCGACGGCACCGTGACCCCGGAGGATCTGGGGATGGGCTGGGTGCTCTCCAAGCGCAAGGAGTTCATCGGCAAGCGGTCATACGGGCGGCCGGACACGGCACGGACGGACCGTAAGCACCTGGTCGGGCTCCTGCCCTGCGACGGGCGTGAACTGCTCCCCGAAGGCGGCCACATCACCGAGGCCGACGCATCCGCACGGACCGGGCTGCCGGGCGCGCCGGTCCCCTCGCTGGGCCACATCACCTCCAGCTACCGCAGCGCGGCACTCGGCCGCACATTCGCGCTCGCCCTGGTCCGGGGCGGCCGGGACCGGATCGGCGGCACGGTGCACGTGCCTCTCGCCGACCGGACCGTGGTCGCACAGATCACCGAGCCGGTCTTCTACGACAAGGAAGGGAGCCGCAGGGATGGCTGACACCGTTGCGACGCTGCCCAGGCCACTGACCGGGGCGCCTCCCGCACGGCGCTCCCCGCTGGAGCACCGTGCGGACGAAATGGAACGTGCAGGACGTACCGATCCGGACGGAGTGGCGCTCAGGGAGGTCCCGTTCCTCACGCAGTTCAACCTCCGGCTCCGGCACGCGGCGGAGCCGTCCGTACAGCCGGAGCCGCCCGCAGCGCCGGAGACGCTGCTGCACCTGCCGTCGCCGCTCACCCTGCCCCGTACCCCGAACACCGTGCACCGCGCGGGCGGCCGTGCCGCAGTCTGGCTGGGCCCCGACGAATGGCTCATCGTCACTCCGCCCGGTACGGCCACGGAAGTCGAGGGCGGGCTGCGCGGGGTGACGGGTACGGCGGTCTGCGGCGCGTACACCGAGGTGTCCGCGCACAGCACCGCGCTCCGGCTGAGCGGCCGGCAGGCACGTGACGTGCTGCGCAAGGTCTGTTCGCTCGACCTGCACCCAACTGTGTTCGGCAGCAGCGGTTGCGCGCAGACGCTGCTGGCACGCGCCGCACGGGTGCTGCTGGTGGCCGACAGCGAGCCGGACACGTTCCTGATCTTCGTACGCGCGTCCTTCGCCGAGTACGTCGCCGACTGGCTCCTCGACGCGATGGCCGAGTACTCGGCCGGTGCCGCCCGTACGGACAACCGCAAGACGATCATGAATGAGAAGAGGTGACCGATGGTGCAGCGTGTTCGGGGAGTCATCGCTCCCGGCAAGGACGAGCCGGTCCGTATGGAAACGATCCTGGTGCCGGACCCCGGACCCGGTGACGCGGTGGTGGCGGTGCAGGCGTGCGGCGTGTGCCACACCGATCTGCACTACCAACAGGGCGGCATCAACGACGAGTTCCCCTTCCTGCTGGGCCATGAGGCGGCGGGCACCGTGGAGTCGGTGGGCGAGGGCGTGACCGAGGTGGCACCCGGCGACTTCGTAATCCTCAACTGGCGGGCGGTGTGCGGACGTTGCCGCGCCTGCGCCCGCGGCCGCCCGTGGAACTGCTTCGACACCCACAACGCTTCCCGGCCCATGACGCTGACTGGGGGCACCGAACTCGCCCCCGCCCTGGGCATCGGGGCGTTCGCGGAGAAGACCCTGGTGGCCGCCGGACAGTGCACCAAGGTCGATGAGAGGGCGGCACCGGAGGTCGCGGGGCTGCTGGGCTGCGGTGTGATGGCCGGCATCGGCGCCGCGCTGAACACCGGGCAGGTTGGACGCGGCGACTCGGTCGCGGTGATCGGCTGCGGCGGTGTCGGCGACGCGGCGATCGTGGGAGCACGGCTGGCGGCCGCGGCGCGGATCATCGCGGTGGACATCGACGGCCGGAAGCTGGAGACGGCCCTCGGTATGGGTGCCACGCACACCGTCGACTCCCGCGATGCCGACCCGGTGGCGGCGATCCGGGAGCTGACCGGCGGGTTCGGCGCGGATGTGGTGATCGACGCGGTCGGCCGTCCGGAAACCTTTGAACAGGCCTTCTACGCCCGTGATCTGGCAGGGACGGTGGTCCTGGTCGGCGTACCGACTCCGGACATGCGGCTGGAACTGCCGCTGCTGGACGTCTTCGGGCGCGGTGGTGCTCTCAAGTCGTCCTGGTACGGGGACTGTCTGCCCTCACGCGACTTCCCGATGCTCGTCGACCTGCATCTGCAAGGGCGGCTGGATCTGGCCTCGTTCGTCACGGAACGGATCGAACTGGGCGACGCCGACATCGAGAAGGCGTTCGCGCGAATGCACGACGGGGACGTACTGCGTTCGGTGGTGATGCTGTGATGTCCGCGCGCGGCGCACGTATCGAGCGGCTGGTCACCTCCGGCATCTTCACCCTGGACGGCGGGAGTTGGGAGGTGGACAACAACGTGTGGCTCGTCGGCGACGACAGCGAGGTGGTGGTCATCGACCCGGCCCACGACGCCGACGCCATCATGGACGCGCTGGACGGCCGCACCCTCCGCGCCATCATCTGCACCCACGGGCACAGCGACCACATCAACGCCGCCCCGGCCCTGTCCGCCGCCACCGGCGCCTCCATCCACCTCCACCCGCACGACCACGTGCTGTGGAAACTCACCCACCCGACCTTCCCGCCGGGCCGCCATCTGACGGACGGCGACGAACTCACCGTCGCCGGAGTCCGGTTGAAGGTCATCCACACACCCGGGCACGCGCCCGGAGCCGTCTGCCTGTACGTCGCCGAGCTGGGCACCGTCTTCACCGGAGACACGCTCTTCAACAGCGGACCGGGCGCCACCGGCCGCTCGTACAGCGACTTCGACACCCTGATCATGTCCATCCGCGACCGCTTGCTGACCCTGCCGGGCCGTACGGCGGTGCTCACCGGCCACGGCGACAGCACCATCATCGAGGCCGAGGCGAAGGCGATCGACGAACTGCTCGCAAGCGACCGCTGACCCGCGCGGCACCAGCCGCCGGCTGTCCCGACACTCGAACCCGAGACCCGACTCTCGAACCCGACTCCGGAACCCGGCACTCGTCCCTCCGACACGCGATCTCCCGGCATCCGCACGCCCGTCCATGACCGCGGTCACTGCCCACTCATGCCCGGAGATCGTTGCGTATTACAAATCCGAAGGCACGTAACGAAACAAGGAGGTCGACCATGGCGGCACAACCCCGCATCGTCATCATCGGAGCCGGCATCGTCGGCTGCGGCCTCGCCGACGAGCTCACCGAACGCGGTCTCACCGACGTCACCGTGCTCGACCAGGGCCCGCTCTTCGCGACCGGAGGGTCCAGCTCCCACGCACCCGGACTCGTCTTCCAGACCAACCCGTCCAAGACGATGACGGAGTTCGCGCAGTACACCGTGCGCAAGTTCGCCGGGTTGTCACTGGACGGCGCCTGGTGCCTGCGGCAGCTCGGGTCACTCGAAGTGGCCGGTTCCGCGGCACGCTGGGCCGACCTCAAGCGCAAGCACGGCTGGGCGACGTCCTGGGGCACCGAAGGACGGCTCCTCGAACCCCAGGAGTGCGCGGACCTGCACCCGCTGCTCGATCCCGACCGCGTCTACGGCGGTCTGCACGTCCCAAGTGACGGGCTCGCCAAGGCCGTTCGCGCCGGCGAGGCACAGGCACGCCGGGCCTCCGCGCGCGGCGCGCGCTTCCTGGCGCACCAGGAGGTGACCGGCATCGAGCAGGAGCACGGCCGCGTGACAGCCGTCCGCACCCCCGATACGCACTACCCCGCCGACATCGTGGTCTCCGCCGCGGGCTTCTGGGGACCGAAGATCGGCCGGATGGTCGGCCTGACCGTGCCGCTGATCCCGCTGGCGCACCAGTACGCCAAGACGGGCCCGCTGGACGCGCTCGCCGGGATCAACGAGGAGCTCCACGAGGCCGGCATGCCGATCCTGCGTCACCAGGATCACGACCTGTACTTCCGGGAGCACGGCAGCCGCATGGGCATCGGCTACTACGGACACCGGGCGATGCCGGTCTCCGTGGACGACGTGCTCGGTCCGCACGAGGCACCGCAGATGCCGTCGATGCAGCCCTTCACCGCGGACGACTTCGCCCCCGCCTGGCAGGAGAGCGTCCGGCTGCTGCCCCAACTGGCGCGCACCAACGTCCGGGAGGGCATGAACGGGCTGTTCTCCTTCACCCCCGACGGCATGCCGCTGATGGGCGAACACCCCGAACTGGCCGGCTTCTGGCTCGCCGAGGCCGTCTGGGTCACCCACTCCGCGGGCGTCGCCCGTGCCATGGCGGAGTGGCTGGCCGACGGACGGCCCGCCACCGATGTGCACGAATGCGACCTCAACCGTTTCGAGGAAGTGCAACTGACGCCCGATTACGTCCGGGAGCGCGGCTGCCAGAGCTTCGTCGAGGTCTACGACATCATCCACCCGCTCCAGCCGATGGAGCGCCCGCGCCCGTTGCGCGTCAGCCCGTTCCACGCCCGTCAGCGGGAGTTGGGCGCGTACTTCCTGGAGGCGGCGGGCTGGGAGCGGCCGCACTGGTACGAGGCGAACGCCGCCCTGCTCGACCGCGTCCACCTCCCGGAGCGTGACGAGTGGTCGGCCCGCCACTGGTCGCCGATCGCCGCGGCCGAGGCGAAGGCCACCCGTGAGCGCGTGGCGCTGTACGACATGACCGCGCTCAAGCGGATCGAGGTCACCGGCCCTGGTGCGCTCGCCTTCCTGCAGTATCTGACCACCAACAACGTCGCGAAGAAGCCGGGTTCAGTCACGTACACCCTGCTGCTCGATCCGTCCGGCGGCATCCGCAGCGACCTGACCGTGGCGCGACTCTCCCGCGACCGGTTCCAGGTCGGGGCGAACGGCAGTCTGGACGTGGACTGGTTCCGCCGCCATCTGCCCGAGGACGGCAGCGTGCAGATCCGCGACATCACACCCGGCACCTGCTGCATCGGCGTGTGGGGGCCGCTCGCGCGCAAACTGGTGCAGCCGCTGGCCCGCGACGACTTCGGGCACAAGGCGTTCGGCTTCTTCCGCAACAGGCGCACTTCGATCGGGCACGTGCCCGTCACCGCGATGCGCCTCTCGTACGTCGGCGAACTGGGCTGGGAGCTCTACACGACGGCGGACGCGGGGCTGAAACTGTGGGACACCCTGTGGGAGGCGGGCCAGGAGCACGGTGTGGTCGCGGGCGGGCGCAGCGCGTTCAACAGCCTGCGGCTGGAGAAGGGTTACCGCTCCTGGGGCACGGACATGACCGCCGAGCACGATCCGTACGAGGCGGGCGTCGGCTTCGCCGTCCGCATGGACAAGGAGGGCGGCTTCATCGGGCGCGACGCCCTGGAGGGCCGCAGTGAACTGACAGCGCGTCGCCGCCTCACCTGTCTCACCGTCGACGACCCGGCGCAGACCGTGCTCGGCAGCGAGCCGGTTCATGTGGACGGTGCACCTGCCGGCTATGTGACGAGCGCGGCGTTCGGATACACGGTCGGCACCACCGTCGCGTACGCCTGGCTGCCCGCCGCCGCGGCGGTGCCCGGAAGGCCCGTGATCATTGAATACTTCGGCGAGAAGGTGCCCGCCACGGTGGCGGCCGAGCCGCTCTTCGATCCGGCGATGGACCGCCTCCGCCGCTAGGGCCAGCAGCCGTACGGACCGCGCGGCGTACCCCCGAGACCCTTCGGTTCCCGACATCGTTTGCTGACACCGTTCCTGACAACGAGGTGCGATCGACATGACCACGAGCGGGCTTTCCAACGGCGCGCGCACGCTGCCGGACAGTCTCATGCCGACCCTGCCCGGCCACCACTACACCGACCCCGGCATCTTCGCCCGCGAGCAGGAGCACATCTTCGAGCAGATGTGGTTCTGCGCCGTCCGCGGCGCGGACCTCGGCAAGCCCGGCGCTTTCCGTACCGTCCAGGTGGGACGCGAGAGCATTCTTGTCACCCGCTCCCGCGGGGGCGACGTGCGCGCGTTCCTCAACATCTGTCGGCACCGCGGCGCCAAGCTGTGCACGGAGCCGGGCGGCGAGGTCAACCGCAGCTTCCAGTGCCCCTACCACGCCTGGACCTACGACCTGGACGGCAAGCTGATCGCCGCACCCAACCTCACGGGCATGCCGGACATCGACCGCACCGAGCACGGCCTTGTCCGCGTGCACGTACGCGAATGGCTCGGCTATGTCTGGGTCTGTCTGGCCGACGAGCCGCCCTCGTTCGACGAGGACGTGGTCGGAACCGTCACCGATCGGCTCGGTGACGCCGCCGCGGTGGAGCGCTATGCCATCGACTCGCTGGAGCTGGGCCGACGCGTCAGCTACGACGTACGGGCCAACTGGAAGCTCATCATCGAGAACTTCATGGAGTGCTACCACTGCGCCACGATCCACCCCGAACTGACCGAGGTGCTGCCGGAGTTCGCCGACGGCTTCGCCGCCCAGTACTACGTGGGCCACGGGGCGCAGTTCGGGCAGGAGGTCCGCGGCTTCACCGTCGACGGCAGCCACGGGCTGGAGACCATCCCCGGTATCGACGAGGAACAGCACCGCCGTTACTACGCGATCACGGTCAAGCCGCAGGTCTTCCTCAACCTCGTGCCCGATCACGTCATCGTGCACCGCATGTATCCCACGGCGGTGGACCGGACGCTGGTCGAATGCGACTGGCTGTACCTCCCGCAGGTCATCCAGGAGGAGAGGGATCTCTCGCACTCCGTCGAGCTGTTCCACCGTGTGAACCAGCAGGACTTCGCCGCCTGCGAAAGATGCCATCAGACGATGGGCTCCCGTGCCTACCGCCACGGCGGCGTCCTCGTCCCCAGCGAGCATCACATCGGCGACTTCCACACCTGGGTGCTGGCCCGCTCCGGTGCGAGTGCAACGGGCTGAAGGCGGGGGCGGGTTGCTGCTGAATCGCCGCGCCATCACCACACTCCCCGGTAGCGGCTCGCCCGCCAATGCCGCCAGCACCCCTGATCTGCTCAGTGGCGCCGCCCTATCACGCTTCGACTCCCGGCGGCTGCGGCACTGGACGTGGTCGCTGTCATCGGCCATTGCGTAGACCCAACTGGCGTGAAGGAGCCCTGAATTGCCGGTCGCCCGACCAGACTCCTCAGCTCGGCCCCGTCATCTTCTGTGGTCCCCTGCCGGTCCCGCGACGAAATACCCGTCAAGGTGGTTGTTGATCGGGCAGGACCCCTTTCACCCCTCACGCGACAGCACCCCCTGCCCGCCATCCTGACGGCAGCGTTCTCGAATACGTCGACCGCCAGGAGGCGGGCGGCTGGTCGTGGTCGTCGGCCACCCCCTGCCCGGCAACCGCAACGACTGCAAGGCATGGGAGTTGTCCGGCGCCGCTCGTCTCCTCGCGACCGTTATCGTCGACGTCGGCTCGTTCTCGGAAGCGCCCGCGTCCGGCGTGGACGTCGAAGCGGCCGAGGTGGCGCGCGCCGGAGGCGGCGACCTCACGGCTCTGCGCGAAGCCGGATGCCGCGGCGCGGCCATGGAGGTGATGGCGTCCGGCGCGGCCGCGACCGTTCTGAGCCTTTACGCGAAGGGCCAGTTGGACGGGGTGCTCGGAGTCGGTGGCTCCGGCGGCTCGTCGGTCGCTTCCCGCGCGATGCGGGCACTTCCGGTCGGGCGTCCCGAAGTTGCTGGTCTCGACGATGGCCTCGGGCGACGTCTCTGCGTACGTCGGCGAGGTGGACGTGACGCTGATGCACTCGGTGGTCGACGTGGCCGGAATCAACTCCGTCTCCCGGCAGATCTTCAGCAACGCCGCCGCGGCCGTCTCCCCCATGGCCGTGGAGCACGAGGCCCGCGGCACCGCGCCGGAGGGCGAGCGGCGGCCGACCGTCGGCCTGTCGAGGTTCGGCCTGACCACGCCCGCGGTCGACGAGGCGCGGGAAGAGCTGGTGCGCCTTGGCTACGAGCCGTTGGTCTTCCACGCCACCGGCGCCGGCGGGCGCGCGATGGAGAAGCTCGTGCACGACGGGCGGCTCGCCGGAGTGCTCGACCTGACGACGACCGAACTCGCCGACGACCTCGTCGGGGGCGTGCTGAGCGCGGGCCCCCGCCGGCTGGAGGCGGCGGCTGAGAGCGGCGTCCCGCAGGTCGCTCGCTCGGCGCGCTCGACATGGTCAACTTCGGCCCGCGCGAGATGGTGCCGGCCGAGTTCGGGAACCGCAGGTTCCTGGTCCACACCCGACGGTGACGCTGATGCGGACCACGCCGGAGGAGAACGCCGATTTGGGCCGGCGCATCGGCGCGAAGCTCACCCACGGGCAGGGGCCAATCACCGTCCACCTGCCGCTGCGTGGGCTGAGCGGCATCGACGAGGACGGTGGCCCGTTCCGGGGCGCCGCGGCGGACGAGGCCCTCTTCTCGGCGCTGCGTGACGCGCTCGCGGGATCACGAGTCGAGATCGTCGACGTGGACGCGCACATCAACTCCCCCGGATACGGGCGCGATGCCGCCCAACGCCTCGACCAGCTGATCACCGGAGCCGTGTGAAGAAGACGCTCCACACGAGTACGAGAACGCGGAACACGCGGACCGTATGAACCGCCTGCACAAGGGAGCGCGACGTTGGACCGCGACACGGCACTGCGGCGGCTGAAGACCATCGTGGCGGACGGCCGCCCGATCATCGGCGGCGGGGCCGATACGGGCCTGTCCGCCAAGTCGGCTGAGGCAGGCGGCATCGACCCGCTCATCACCTACAACTCGGGCCGCTACCGCATGGCCGGACGGGGCTCGCTCGCGGGCCTGCTCGCCTACCGCGACGCGAACGCGATCGTCATGGAGATGGCGGACGAAGTGCTGCCCGTGGTGAAGGACGCCCTCGTCCTCGCCGGTGTCAACGGCACCGGCCCGTTCCGGGTGATGGGCCGCTTCCTCGACCAGATCAAGGAGGCGGCCTTCGCCGGGGTGCAGAACTTCCCCACGGTGGGGCTGGTCGACGGCGTCTTCCGGCAGAACCTCGAAGAGACCGGGATGGGTTTCGGCCCGGAGGTCGAGATGATCGCCGCCGCGCACGAGCGAGGGCTCCTGACCGCCCCGTACGTCTTCGACGAGGCGCAGGCTACTGCGATGGCGCGGGCAGGGGCCGACGTCCTGGTGCCGCACATGGCCTGACGACCAAGGGCACCATCGGCGCGCACACGGCGCTCACCCTCGACGATTGCGTGGAGGGGATTCAGGCGATGCGGGACGCCGCGATCGCGGTCAACCCCGACGTCCTGGTCCTGTGCCACGGCGGCCCCATCGCGGAGCCGGAGGACGCGCAGTACGTCCTGTCGCGCACGACGGGGGTCGTGGGCTTCTTCGGGGCCAGTTCGATCGAGCGACTGCCCACGGAAGCGGGCATCCGCCAGCAGACCGAGTCCTTCAAGTCGATGACTACCAGCGCTGACTACACCGACGGTTCAGTGGGCACTCTCGTAGGCCTCGCGAACGTTGGCGGGAACCCGGCCGCGGTCGTTGACCTCGTATCCCTGCTCCTTGGCCCATGCCCGAATCTCGGGCGTTTTCTGGCTGCTCGCGTTCGAGGCGCGGGAAGAGTCGCCGGCCTTGCGGCTGCGCTTGATACGGCGGGCGTTGTTCATGTACGGAGCCAAGGCGTTCATGAACTCAGCGTGGTTCTTGTCATTGAGGTCGATCTCGAAGTCGGTACCCGCAACTGAAAACCGTACATTTGTAACGTCTTCCGACTCCTCTCCCGTCAGGTCATCGATGAGAAGAGTCACGACCCGCTGAGCCATGAAGATTCCTTTCCGAGGATCAGTGTGAGGGTCACACCGTGACCCGATTCCTGGTTGAAGTCAACTCCTGATTTCATAAGCAGCAAATCATGGACCCTGCGCGCACACTCGGGAAGGTTGCCTGAATCGGCAACGTCCGTGGCAACTGCCGTCAGGTACAGCCAGGAGCGGCGGCGAAGACGATGGCCGCCAGCACTTCCATTCCTCGTGCGAGACCTTCAGTCGCGCTGCGGCCGCGCAGCGTGCAGGAGAATCGAAGGCCGGCAGCCACTGCGCACCGCAATCCGATGCCACGACGGTCAGGCGATCGTGACGACTTCTTCGAAGGCCAGGCGGGGCATCCGGGAGGGCTGGGCCGCCTTGTCGGCGTGGCCGATGTTGACGACGGTGACGATCTCTTTGTTGCCATCGTCGAAGAACGTCCTGTTCACACCGCCGGCGTCGTATCCCCCCATCGGCCACGCGGCCAAGCCCGCGGCCCGTATCCCGACGATGAAATACGCAACCTGGAGCGTGGTGTTGAATATGGCCGACTGCCGCCGGACATCGGGATCGGCGAACTTGCGCTTGGCGTACGCCGATGCGTCAGGGAACAGTCGGGGCAAGGACTCATGGAAGTGCAGGTCGGCGGCGAGCAGAGCGATGAGCGGGACGGCGGCCACCTTAGCCCGGTTTTTCGTGCTCACGTGGGGCAGCAGGTCCCGGCGGGCTTCGGGCGAGCGCAGCAGAACGATGCGCATCGGCTGCTGGTTCATCGACGTAGGCGCGTATTTCACCAACTCGTACACAGCCTGTATTTGTTCGTCGGTCACGGGCCGAGCGGCGAACTCGGTGACCGTGTGCGCTTCTCGGAAGAGCAAGTCCTGCGCCGCTGTGCCAAGCGCCAGGAGAGAGGCAAGGTCACCGCGGTGGCCGGTCACGGGTTCCGGGATCATGGGTTCTCCGCTCTGAACGGATAAGTGGCACCGATGAGTACTGCGGCGCCCTGCAGTGGGCATTCACCACCCCACGTACGGGGTCGCGGAGGCCATGGGGATCCCCTGGCGGGGACGCTGTGGTCGCCGTTGGTCTGAGTGCCGCCTGTGATGCCGACGCTCGCGCCGACGCGACCGCTGGCACCGGAAACGGGACCGGCAGCGAGGACTCCGTGTCCGGGTTCATCGCCCCGGTAAGGGCAGGCACATGCGCGACGCGGAAACACTGATGGACGGGCTCAACAATGCGTAGACGCTCACAGGTGCGCCTGTCGCAGGCAAGCTGACAGGTCCCGGATTAAATCGCCGGTGATCCGGATTAAATCGTTCAGCATCCGCCGCGAAGGGCCCCGGACCGGGGGCACAGGCCCAGTTCGGCGCAACTCTCGGCGCGGGCCTGACGACCGGTCAGAAACCCTGACCGTGTTTTACGGGAACGCCGGTTCTTGACGAACCGCTCATCCCGTCCTAGATTCACCCCACTTTCCGACTCCCGGGTCAATGGTTCTGTGAGTTGACCAAGATGATCTTACCCCCGCCGCAACAACTCCCTTGAGGGCACCGGCACATGGCACCTGGATGACGCGGGAACACACCGGTGCCGGCCGACAGGCCGGTCACAGCCAGTCCCTTCGCCCTCGGGCTGATCGTTGATCGCGGAACGGCTTCGTTCACCTGGATTCAAGCGGAAATCTCTGCACTGTGAGATTGCGTGCTTCCTTGACCGGTGACGTACCAGCGGTGCCTCACCGATCAAGAGGCGACATTGAATCGTCCAGCAAAGGAGCTGGGTCATGAACGCCATACATGGGGCTTCGATTCGCCGGCCGTGCGGTGCGGGCCGTCTGACGGGTCGCGGCGCTCCTGCCGAGGCGCAGCTTGCGGATGGCACGTCCGATCTGCTCGGGACCGAGGACCAGCAGCACGAACCCCACGACATCGGAGAGGGCGCACGCGCCCTCCTCCAGGCGAACACAGTCTGTGTTGTCTCAACGCTGATGTCCGACGGCTCACCTCATGCGTCCGCGGTGCATTTCGCCGCGGACGGCAGGACTGAATATCTGTACATCTGCATCAACAAGCGCAGCCAAACAGCTCAGAGTATTCCATTGGACGGCCGGGCGGCGATCACGATCGGCACCGACCCCCGGGTCCCGAAGGCACTGCAGATGCGTGGCCGTGTGGCGATCACCCCAGAGCACCGACTCGAGGCGGCTCAGCGCGAGTTCTATGCGAGGTTCCCGTCTTCGGCATCGTACAAGGACGATCCGTGTACCGTATTCGCGGATTTCACGCCGACATGGCTGCGGTACTCGGATGGAATTTCGCACAAGCAGTTCTTTGTGCGCGGTTTTTCTTCCGATCTCGTGCAGCGCTAGGGCCTGTCCGGCGGATCTTTGAGGAACAGCCCGCGGCGCCTGGTGCGTGCGATCGCAAGGCGGAGGATCATCCTCGTACTGGGCGTACTCGGATGACTCCGACAACGCAGCGAGCGTGCGTGCCAGGCGTCGCGGGCCCGAGAGGATCCGCCGGACAGGTCCTAGGCGGGTGGCACCCGGCTTGAATCGCGACAGACCACAAAGGAGCGTGGGGGGATGAAACCTGAGCGGCAGGCGATCAGGCCGCCGATCAGTACGCCAGGCCTTGTCGAGCTGCCTGTGTCCGACCTGGAAAAGGCGGCTCGGTTCTACACTGCACTCTTTCCCGACTGGAAGCTCACCGTGTTCTCGGCCGGGGGCTCGATGATGACCGAAACATCCGCGGACACGCTCGCAGTCCTTGAGCAGCACGACGATCCGCAACGATTGCGGATCCCAGTCGTCTACTTCAGCGTGGCCGACCTCGAGGCTGTCCTTGCGCGCGTCACCGCCAGCGGTGGAACTCTGAGGTCGCCGATTCGCCCGGTTCCGATTCCGGACAACGAAAAGGCGATGACGGCCATGGGACACCACCTCACAGGTCGTTATGCCACGGTCCGGGATCCCGATGGAACCGTTGTCGGGCTGTGGGACATCAACGGCTGACCGCACACTTCGGACATCCACGCAGCGCATGGGTCTGACGGCAGGGGCCCGCCACCCGGGCTCGGTGAGGAGATCCTGCCTACGCGATCACCATCGGAGGACGTCATCCGGGTCGCGCGTCGCCTCGTATGCGAACTCGAAGAAGTACCCATTCCCGATGGCCAGGTTCACGTGCATCAGGTTCACCGAGGAAGGCCGCAGACAGAGTTCCCGTCCGAGTTCTTGCCCATCATCCTCGTCGCCCGGCTCCTGACACCTGGTCAAGGCAGCGATCAGATTGTGATCCCCCTTCATGGTGCGGCGTCGGCCAGGAACATCACTCCTAGTTCCGGGTCGCCAGCGATGGTGGACAGCACCACCTCATCTGGGCTCGCCCTCGGCTGGTTGAGCAGGTCGGCGGTTGCCCGCCGCGCTTCGTCGTCCGAAAAATCCGTACGGACGACAAGGGCTTCGGACTCGAAGTCGTGATCAGTGCGGTCGATCGCCGGCCGCGTGCTCACCGAATCCGCCGGGATGTGCACGCCGTGCCATGCCCAGACGGCGAATCCGTCGGGGCATGCGATGGCCGGTGGATCTTCACGGTACCGTCCAGATATCGACGCCGGGTGGGAGAAGCGCAGGGGAATCTACCCCATCAATAACGATCGACGGCCCGGTCGGATCGGAATAACTGTTGCTAGTGACGGATTAAGTGGCTCACCTCAGTCGGCGCCGGCCCGCTGCATCGCTCATTCGGGCGCCAAGATTCAACTCCTTTTTCCGGCTGCGCGAGCGCTGCCCGGGATTAATTGATTCCTCGATTCCTGGCACTCGCGGAACACGGATCTTCTGGTTGACTGTGCCCAACAACAACCACGGACGACGCAGGTGCCTGCGCGACGCGGAAACCGCCACCCCGGAGAAGCATCGCATTACTCTCCGAACATATCCACAGTAGGAAATCTCTGGAGGGACCTGTCATGGCATCGATGATGGACCGTTTGACGGGCAATCGGGGAAGGGCCGTTGCTGGTGGCGCGCTCGTCGCCGAGGGCCTCTTCGGAATCGACAGGCCATTCGGCCGCAGCCGGGCTGGAATATTCGGCTCTCTTGTGATTCTCCTCATAGGAGTTGTATGTGCTGGCGCAGGATTTCTCTGGCACGAACAGCACGAGCCCTACCCGAACGGAATTTCCACGACCGGTACGGTCAGCGGGGTACAGCAGAGCCGCAGCCATAAAGGCAAGGTGTCCTACTCTCGCGTCTTCACCTTCACCACTTCGAACGGCCAGAAGGTATCGGTCACGGAACCTGAGGCCAGTAGCACTCGGCCGGATCTGGGCGTCAGTGTCGAGGTATCGTATCTGAAACCCGATCCAGGATCTGCGCGGATCATTCCCGCGCACGATTGGCTACCCTATTCGATCATGGCAGCAGGGGTTCTGGCGGCGCTGATAGGCCTTGGCACTTTCGTGGTGAGGCTGATCACCTTGATCTTCGGAATCCGTGTCCTGAGCCGCGCCATGCGGGAACGCCGGGCATCCGCAAATGACGCGATGAGTCCGCCGGGACGCCACATTTCAAAGTAGAGGTGTCGGTACTCGTCGTGGTACGGCCCGCCATTTGCGCCCCACCGGAGGCGCCGTTGAATGCTCGGGGTGAAGATCCGCACCGACGTCGTTACAGGACGTCGTAGGTCAGGTGCGTCGCTGTCGATGTCGAGGTCACACTCCGCTGCACCAGCGTCCGCGGCGCTCCGCCGGTGAACAGCGGCGTCCCGGAGCCCAGCACGACGGGCGCGAAGTGCAGCGTCAACTCCTCGACCAGCCTGGCGGCAAGCGTCGTCCTCGGGCCGTAGCCGGTGGCCGCGAGCTGGACGGGCTCATCCGTCACCGTAAGTCCCGGGTGCCGCCGACCGTCGTCCAAGTTGCGGCCCTGGGCGGCGGTCCTGCAACAACTTGGTGGCCTGACCGAGGAAGCCGTATTCCTCGATACGGAAGGCACCGAGCACACCAGCGCCGTGTCACCGACCTCGGCAAGAACAGCACTCAACCCCTTACCGAGCCGGGCATTCATCGCTTCCCGGGCGAACTCCAAAGTGCCGCATCCGCCACGACCACGAGTATCACCTCTACGTGCGATGACGTCTGTTCGCCTACCGGGCTCACTCCATAGTTGTTTTGACCAGTGTTGAAGCTGAAATGCAGTCGCCCGGTCTCGGCACAGGTGCATTGCGACAGACACGAGGGCCTTCTGGCCTGGTGCGGATATCCCATTCCGCACCAGGCCAGAAGGCCCTCACATGTGTCCAGATCACGCACCACTGTCTGGCTCAACAGTGTCGAGCGCCCGTCGGGCGGGAGCACGGGCTCCCGCCCGACGGTGTCTGTGGGCCTCAGCGCAGGTAGCTCCCGAACAGCCCCTCGGTGACGGGTCCTTCGACATCGTCGGGACCGAAGGCCTTCGTGCTCGTCGTCGTCAGCCCGTCGGCAGAACCGCGCAGGGACCACACGGTGCCGGCCGACGCGTTCTCCGCCGTGGACGAGACGCCCAGGTCGCGATGGCCGTCACCGTCGGCGTCCAGCAGCGCGCAAGCCGACCCGAAAGCGTCGTTCTCCTCGGCGGCCCCGGGCACGCCCGCGGTGTTCTGGTTCACGACCTGGTTGCCGGTGGCGGTGACGCCCAACGCCGTGCCGTGCAGCAACGCCACCGAGCCGGCGTCGGTCAGACCGCCGAAGTCCTCCCCGCTGATGCCGAGCGCGACCTCCGCCCGGCCGTCGCCGGTCATGTCGGCCACCGAGACACAGGAGCCGCCCGTGTCGCCCTCCTCCTGAACGCCGGGGAAGCCAGGCAGGCTTTGGTCGAAGGACTGCACATGAGTCGAGGATGGGCCGTCCGCTGTGCCGTACGCGACGGTGACCTTCTCGCTTCCTTCGTAAGCACCAACCACAACGTCGTCGTATCCGTCGCCGTCCACGTCACCCACGCCGACAGCTCCACCGTCTCCGGGTGCGTCGACGGTCGTGAACCCCATGGGGCTGCCGAGCATGACGTGATTGCCCGACGCACCCTCACCCTCGTGCTGCCGGACAACGATGTCCTCGCGCTTGTCACCGTTCACGTCTCCGGCGGCCTTGATGACGGTGGGACCACTGATCGAGTCGGGGCCGTCGACGCACCGGTGGTTCGTCGTGCACTCGGCGCCGTCGTCGTCGTAACCCCACCACTCGGACTTGTCCATGAAGTCGAGCCGCTCGGCGGGGGTTCCCCCGCGTGATATCGGCCCCTTCCACAGGTTGGCCGGCTGGGTCACCGGGTCGTCTCCGGAAGCCTCGGCATCACCGGTCAGGGCCAGGTCGGCCTTGCCGTCACCGTCGAAGTCGCCGACCTGCGGCGCCTGTCCGTACTCGGCTATCGCTGTGCCGCCCGTCAGGCCCGAGGCCGAACCCCACAGCACGACGCTCCCCGAAGTCCCCTCCGCGGAGCCGATGACGAGGTCGCTGTAGCCGTCATCGTCCAGGTCGCCCTTGCTGGAGGTGTCGCCGAAACCCTGCTTGGCGACGGCCCATCCGGGCACGCCGCTCGTCGAGCGGCTCACAAGCTTCTTGTGGGAGGCGTCGAGCCCGACCGGGGAGCCGTACATCACCGCGACATACCCCGCCCCCGCTCTGCCGGAGACCGTGCCACCTGGTGCGCCGGAGACGAGGTCCGCGTAGCCGTCGCCGTTGAAGTCGTCCGCCGGGGCGCTTCGGCCCTCCGCGTGCGCCTCCTGCGAGGTGAACGACCATACGGTCATGCCGCCGGCGACGAGGACCGCGGCCGCCAGCAACGCGGCGGTACGGGCACCCAGCGATCTGCCCATCCCGCGTCGTTTCGGGCGCGTCATCGCGGATTCCTCCCGGCCCCGGAATTGATATCGTGCTGGCACATCAGTCCCCAAGTGAGATGTCCGGTCAGCTCGTGCGGCCCTATCAGCAAAGCACGCGCTGATTTATTCCTCAATCGATCCGAAATAGTCCTGGAAATCCTCAATTAACTACCGCCTCGCATATCCGGCACAGGAACCGGCTCTTCTGCCGCGCAGATCGACGTGTGCAGCAGAAGAGCCGAGGCGGGACGGTGGCCCCTCAGCGGGCGGCGAAGCGAAGCAGAGTCACCGAGTGCGCCTTGAAGCTCCTGGTAAGAGTTCCGTGATCGGTTTTCTCCTGCGACGTCTCGATGGAGACAGCGTCCTGATCGTCCACGTCGTTGAAGGCGTCGTAGGATTCTCCCGCCACCACGGAGATGTCGACGTTTCCGGAGGGCTTGATACCTCCCGGGGCCACATGGGCCTCGATGTCCTGATCGGGTGACCGGTTGACAACGAGGACGTTGAGGCGTCCCTTCTTGTCGACCGTGGCTGTCGTCAGGAGGGCCTCGTAGGAGGAGCCGAGAGCCGTTTCCCTGGTCTTCACCACGGTGTTGTCGTGCACCAGGCTCTTCACGGCGCGGCCGCCGCCCTGGAAGAAGTCGCTCAACTGCTCCCGCATGACCGCCTCCGCGGAGGGAATGAACTCGTCCCTGCCTCCGAAGAGCGACCGTCCCACGCCGCCCGGCCTCTCGACGATCAGATCGTTGCTCGCCGTCCACCGCACGCCGAGGTCGACGAACCGCGCCCACTGGGACGCCATGTAGAGAACGTGCGACATGGCGAACGAATACTGAGGGAAGGCTTCCGGATCACGTTCCTGGCTGAAGTAGAGAGCGCCGCATTCGGAAACCGCGACGAAGGCATCCTTCCTGCCGTACTTGCTCACTTGATCCTTGAGCTCGCTGACCATCTTCCCGGCAGCCGCCTCGCCGATCATCTGGAAATCGTGACCGGCCCGCTTGTCCGGAAAGCTCTTGATCTTGAGATCGCGGGAGAAGTTGGTATACGGATGGATCGACATTCCGTCGTAATGATCACCGTGTCCGTGTTCGGCCATGAGCCGGGGGAAATTTCCCTTGATCTTTCCCGAGCCGATCGACGCCCAGGTGGCGATCACATCGATCGACGGGTCAACCTTCTTCATCTTCGCGTAGTAGTCCACGAAACCGGCGTGCGGCCCGGAAACGTAGTCTGCAGTGATCTTGACCCCCTTCGGGGGGATCTTCCCGTGCTCGTCGTCGCCGAAGCGAATCGTGCCGGTGTCCGGTTCGAAGGTGTAGACACGGTCTCCCTCTCCGGCCGAGGAGAGGTCGCCGACCTCGCTCCACTCGGCGCCGCCCACACGGACGGTCTGACTCCGGGGCACCGCCGGCGGATACCAGACGGTGAAGCTCTGGTCCGGTTCACCGCTGCTGACCGATGCGGCGGGGCTGTGATCGCTCGGGGTTCCGACACGCTGGCGTGTCTGGCGCTGCTTCCCCCCGAACGCGTACTGCTTCATGGCCGTTTCTTCGTCGTCGCTCATCCAGTAGCGCTGATGCTCGCCGTACAGTTCGTTGCCGATCTCCCAGTAGCGCACTCCGTACGGCTCGGGGTGCCCGTTCGCCGCCCGCATGTCCCCGTACTCAGTCCCCTCCGGGGAGTTCATGTAGGCGACCCATGCGGCGATCTCGTCCGGTGTGGAACTGGCGAACGGCGCCATGATCTGCGGCTCGGCGCCGACCTTTCGTATGAAGGCCATGTACTCGTCCGGCCCATATCTGCTGTCGACCGATTCGCCCTTCTTGCCCTCGACCTGCCGGCTGCGCTCGGACTGGGGACCTATGGCTCCCTTCCAGTTGAAGAGGTTGGAGGAAGTTCCGCCCGGATAGCGGATGAGACTGGTCCCGCTCTTCTTCACCTTGGACACGAACTCCGGATCAGGGGCGCCCTTTTCGGGATCCCACAGTCCGTACGCGTCGTGGTACCACTTGGCTCCGTTGACGCCCGGGATGAGGGGACTCAACTTGGAGGTGACGTTGCCGGCGTCGACGGCGATGACCGCTCGACCGGCACCGCCGGAACCGCCGGAACCGTCGGGGTCCTCACACCCCACACTGATCGCGCCGGCCGCCAGTACGACTGCGCTCTGTATCAGCCTGCGTCGGCTCATTTCACTCAAGACTGCTCCAGGAAGATGCGCTCGCCGGGCCGCGCACCGCTTCTCTGTCGTGGGCGCGGCCGGCTGAGGGCTTGTTGCGGTTGGCGGGCTGGCCTCACCCCGCCTTCGGAAGCGGCGGGAGGAGGACGCGTCTAATCGCTGATGCTGGACGCCTTCCGGCAGCTCTCCGATCCCTCGCAGCGCTTCAGGTCACTGAGCGCGTCGTGCAGCTTGGCGCGCTTCTTCTCCGAGAGTTCGGACACGCGGTTCCTGAGCTGCTCGGGATCGGACTTCAGCGAGTAGTACTCGCTGTCGCCGCCGGCGTACTCGACGTAGAGGGAGTTCACCGTTCTGAGGGCCTCGTAGTCGGGCGGGTTGCCGTGGTCGTCGGGCGCCGCGTCCGGGTCGCCCTTCTTGGATTCCGCGTGGTGGTGCTCCACGAGCACGGCGTCACGCCAGTTCTTCAGCGGCCTCCCGCGCATCGGGTCCACAAGGCTCCGGCCGTCGACGCTGGACGGCGGCTTCACACCGGCCCATTCGAGGAAGGTGGGGTTCACATCGATGTTCCCCGTCAACTCGGAGACGTTCTTCCCGGCTGGGATCCCCGGCCCCGTGACCATCATCGGCACCTTGGTGTCGGTGTCGTATGGGGTCTGCTTCCCGGGAAGGAGGCGGTGCTCGCCCATGTGGAAGCCGTTGTCGGAACCGAACACGAAGTACGTGTCGTCCGCGAGCCCCTTGGCCTTGAGCTGGTCCTGCAGGTCGCCGATCATCTTGTCCACCGCCAGCACCGAACGTACGCGCTTGGCGAACTTCTTATCGATCTGCCTCTTGTCCTTCGAGGTCAGCGGAGTCAGCTTCTTCTGCCACTTCGGCGCGTTGCTGGATGCCTTGTCATAGGCCTCCGTCCGGGGAGCCTTCACCGAGGGATACTTGTCCTCGTCCCTCGGGGCCGGTGTGGACGGCGCATGCGGGACGAGGGGAGCAACCTCCAGCATGAACGGCTTCTTCGTCTTCGCCGAGGAGTCCACGAACGACGAAGCCTTATCTGCAAGAACATCCGTCAGATAGTCCTTGGGCTCGTCGCCGTGCCGCTCGACCTTGCCGTTGTGGTTGAGCTCGTAGTCGTACCCCTTGTAGGCGTCCCCGGCGCCGACCCACTCGTCCCAGCCTGTGGGAACGGGGTGTTTGGGCTGGCCCTTCTTCGCTGCCGGCCTGTAGCCGTTCATGTACTTGCCCATGAAGCCGGTGCGGTAGCCGGCCTTCTGGAGGCTCGGTGCGAAGCAGTCCTTCGGGTTCCCGTTCCTCTGGTAGGCGCCGTAGCCGCCGTCCTTGCCGTTGTTGGTGAAGACTCCGGTGTTGTGCGGGAACTGCCCTGTGAAGATGGACGAGCGCGACGGACAGCACAACGAGTCGGTGGCGAAGAAGTTCGAAAACGTGGTCCCCTTCTTCTGCATCTCCTGCACGTTGGGCATGTACTTCACAAGATTCCACGAAAGGTCGTCGGCCAGCACATAGACGATGTTGGGCTTCCCCTTGGGCTTCCCGCCGCCCGCCATGTTGCCGACGGACTCGGACGCCCCGTCGTTCTTGCGCCCGTCTGACGAACTCCCGGCCTCCTTGCCGTCCGGACCACACGACACAAGCAACGCCGCGCTCATGGCGAGACACAGTCCCACTTTGATTGAGCGGCGAAGACGCTTATCGGGCATGAGTGCTCCCTTCAAATACTGCTCTTCGTTGGGCATGACACCTTGAAAACTTTCTCTTTGTGACCTTCTTGTGAAGCGCGCTGTCGCGATCACGAAATCCCTTGGAAGCACATGCCGTTGAGCCCCCACTCAACGCTTTCGCCGGAAGCGGACAACGCCAGCAACCGGCACCGTGTACGCCTGAGAGGCGAATCCGTGGTGGCGGGGACATGCTCCCCGAGGTTCGGGTCATACCGATGGTTCCACTGCCATCACGCACCAACCGCGGGGAAAGTTCCCGGTAATTATGAAAGTCTCGGCATGTGACCGTCCGTCGGAAATCACCTGGACCGCCTGTCCGTGGCACCTCCAGACGCTGCTAATCGGAACAGTTTCAAAGATGCTTAAAACGCTGGGGAGATACAAGCTGTTCGCGCTGGATTAAGTGCCGCTCGTCCGGAATAAGGGCCCGGCGGTATACCCCGTGCTCAGCCGGGGATAGGCCTCTCTGAATGCGAGGCAGCGATTCGGGAACCGTACGGCTGACCGCCCCGATGAACCGCCGGCAGCGGCACGGCACGGGAGCTGAGAGTGGAAAAGCATCAGGCCGGAGCGTCAGGGCGCCTGCACGCAGCCGATTCTTCGTCAATCCTGTCGACGATTCGGGGAACCAAACCCGAGAAGGCCCCTCAACCAGCGCCATTGCCGGGAACACGGCCGGCCAGTTCCCAGCCCCACATCCGGTCGCGCACGCCCTTCAGCCCCCGCGCGAGGTGCCGCTGGAAGGTGCTCAGGGACACAGCAAGCTGCTCGGCGGCGGCTTCCCGCGTGGGAGCGCCCCGCAGGTACCTGGTTTCCACCGCCCGGGAGTACTTGTCCGTCCTCGCGTCCTTGCTGAGTGTCTCGAGAGCCTCGACGACGAGCGTCTGCATCGAGGCCATGCTCTCGGCATGTGAGTGCTCGGTCACGATCCGGGACCTCATGAGGGGGTTCGCCGCGAGAGAGTCCGGACGGTTCCACGCCTCGAGGGCATCGAGCACCGCCTTGTCGAACTCATCGCGGCTGAGGACGTTGAGTAGTTCGCCGTCCCGGTCGCCCGGTCTCGGTTTGGCGTCCGGACCGCCCAGCTCTATGGCGATACCGACGTCCATCCACTGGGTCACGGAGAAAAGCCGCCAGTCATGTGCGTATACCGCGTAGTTCCGCTCGCCCACGCGGACCTCTTCCCGCATGATCTGCTGGTCGATGTACGCCATGAATTCGGCCCAGAAAGGATTACTGGCCAACACGATGAACGACCACGCGAGACGGTCGGAATGAAGGAACGTAATGATGAACTGATAGACCATGAGATCCATACTCGGACAGGGGCGCTGACCGGAATCAGAAGTCACCATGAAACGGGCCACCCCGAAGTGCTCACCCGCGCGCAGTGGTCCCCGCGACTGGATACGCTTCCAGGCGGCGTCGGTGACCGGATCCTGCGTAAAATCTTCAGCCATGTCCGGTGTCAAGTGCAACCACGCCATAACGGCGTCGGGCTGCGCCGAGTCGGAGGAGCGGTACACGCGGAACGCCTCCGGCTGGCGGTCCAGCCAGAACGCGGCCATGCGAGCCGGCTCCTCACCTTCGGTCGCCCTGACCAGATTCAGTACGCTCACCCGGTCGGAATTGCGATAGATCGCCCCGTAGATACCACTTTTCCGGTCCCACGTCAGGAAGCGCGCGACGAAACCACTGTGCCGGTACAGGTACGACCAGGCCATGACGGTGGGGAGAGTGTCGGGCTCCTGGGCGGTCGTGGCCGCGTCGATGAGATAGCGGCTGTTGCGTCCGTGCATCTCCCGGTATCCGGCTGGGTCCCGCCAGCGCAGGTCGGCGTCGAGGATCTCGCGGACGAGGTCGTGCGGACA
The DNA here is from genome assembly GCF_000426165.1 of Streptomyces sp. TAA486. Lineage (NCBI taxonomy): Bacteria > Bacillati > Actinomycetota > Actinomycetes > Kitasatosporales > Streptomycetaceae > Streptomyces > Streptomyces sp. TAA486. The sequence continues at coordinate 35,590 of NZ_AUEV01000025.1, forward strand.
GGTCAGGCCGTGCAGCCCGTCCTCCATGTAGGGCTGACTCCACAGCCAGGCGAAGATCTCGGGGGCCTCGTCCCCGATCGTCGCGCAGAGTATGCCTTCAGTGGTGACGAAGGTGTGCGCGCGCACCTCGAGAGCGTGGTAATGGGACGGAGACGGTACGTCGCCGACGAGACACTGGAGGAGCTGCCGGAGCATGGTTCCGCTCGGCTTCCAATTCACGGAGCCCGCGCGGTCTCGTTGGACGACTTGCGCTGCCATGCTCAGGGCGAGCGGGTGCCCATGGGTGAATTCGATCAAGGTGTCTTGCAGTGAGGAGGTCACCTGCATTCTGTTCAGAAGCTCACGCGCCTCGGTGCACTGCAGGTTCGGCAGCGACACGGCCCGGAACGCACTCGCCCACCCGAGGTCCGCGCTCCATGCGCTGCTCGGTTCGTTCCTGCTCGCCAGGACGACAAGCGCGCCTACCGGGAGTTGTGGCATCAACTCCCCTGCCAGCCAGGGCTCCAGGCTCTCGCAGTGGTCGAAGTTGTCCACCACCAGCACGCTGGCCGGATCCTTGATCACTTCCCCGGCGCAGGCTTCGAAGGCTTGCCGAGATGGCTCCAGGTCGCGTGCGTTCACGGACACCACGTGCCCGACGTCCGTGTGGAGCTGGCCATGCGGCCGGAGCTGCCGTGGCAGGCGATCCCAATCTGCTCGGTGTTCATTGCCCCAGCCTGTTGATCAAGTGTCCTGAATGGTTCAGTGAGCCGATGTGCCATGGTGCCGGGCGTCACCGGCTTGTAGGTGGTGACGGCCGCAAAGCGCGGGCCAGTTCCGGGTTTCCGTATCAGGGCTGCCACAGCGTCCACTACCCACGTCTGTGATTCCTGCGGCTCCCGGCCCTGGCGTGAGGCATGCGTGCGGTCGGCTTCCCGTCGAGCCGGAACTGAGCCGTTGCACAGCGGCCAGGGTGCTCCGAGCGCAGTCGTGGCAGACGTCGGCGGCCGCAAGGGCACGATCACACCTACTTTGCAGGTGAGTTGGACGTCAGGGGCCCGTCGCAGGGGCGGTCGCGGGCCCCGCGTCTCGGCGCAATGGTGATTGGAAAGTAGGTCCGTACTAGTCGGCTTGCCGTAGCAGAGTCGTGACACTGGTTACGAAGTTATTTCCGATAACACCGCACACGGACTTTCAGAGATCTGACCCTCCCTTCCGAGTCTTCCTCAAGACTGGTCGGCACAAAGGAATGAGCCACCCCAGAGCGCACCTCGAGCAGCTGAGCGGCAGTGATTCCCCGGCTCAACTCTTCGTTTACTCACGGCTACTGTGCGCGAAATGCGATGGTCCCCGGCGTGGCCATTCGCACCGCAGGGGCCAACTCCCGTACAGACGCCTCCGGTTCCAGCGCATACCCGGCTTCCCAGGGCGACGTTAAGTCCTCCGTTCCTCTTCATCCCCGCAGTACGGTGAGGTCCCGCTGACGGCTGACATGCCTGTGACCAGGGGCATCGCTGTGCATCGAAAGGCGCAGTGCAAGGACTCATCAAGCCGGAGCCGGTAGCTGAGAGATCAGAACGAGACGGAGGAACTCCAGCTGTCATGATTGCCACACAACGTCGAGAGAACCTCTTGCAGAGGCCTCGCAAGGAAAACCACGAACTCGTGATTCGGCTGCTGAGCCGGCACGGCTCACTGAGGCGAAGCCAGTTGATTGCCATGACCGGACTCTCCCGAACGACGTTGTATGACGTCGTCGCTTCGCTTATCGCCGACGGCGTGATCGAAGTGTCGGTCCCACCGTCGACCGAACGGAAACGCGGTCGCCCAGTAGAAGAACTGGCGCTGAATCCGCAAACCAGTCAGGTGCTCGGGATCGACTTCTCCCAACAGGCAGTGCGGGTGGCCGTAGGCCTGGTCGACGAGATCATCGGAACAGCCAGCCAGTCGCACCCGCCGGACCTGTCATGGAGGGACCGTGTCGGCATCGCCTACCGGCTGGTGGAGTCGCTGAGGGGCCGCAGCCTGGGTCCGGGAGCGCTCAGCCGGATCGGAGTCGGAATGATGGGGCCAGTGGCCACGTCCGGTTCCGGAGGCCCGGACACCGACGGGCACGCGGCGATCTCGGCACTGGTGCAAGAACGGTTCGGGGCCAAGGTCCTCCTCGACAGCAGCACACGACTGGCGACCCTGGCCGAGTGGGAGTGGGGCGCCGCCGCCGGGGAGAGTGATGTGCTGTACCTGCAACTCTCGCGCACCGTGGGCGGTGGTCTCGTGGTCGGCGGCGCACTG
>NZ_AUEV01000026.1:0-14821 GCF_000426165.1 Streptomyces sp. TAA486
CACCGGACGCTTGAGGGCCTCGAGCTCCGTATCGAGCAACCTCAACACGGCGACCCTCGTGCCGAGCCCGGCGCGGCATCGAGCTAGCCGTAACGACCGAGAAGACTCATGACTTGGGGCCCAGGCGATGAAGGAGACTGAGCTCGGAAGCTTCCTGCGGGCGCGACGGGAATCGCTGCGCCCTCTCGATGTCGGTCTGACGGTCGGCGACCGGCGCCGGACCCCCGGTCTGCGACGCGCGGAGGTCGCCATGCTGGCCAATGTCTCCGTCGACTACTACGAGCGACTGGAAGGAGATGGAGGTCCGGCCGATCCGCTCGCGGAACACGACGCTCCACCATCCACGGCTCGGCTCGCTCCAGATTCGCTACGCCAACCTCAAGGGCACCATCCCTGGCCAGCAACTGATCATGGCCCGGCCACACTCCAGGACCACGCCCTCCCCGCCCTTGTGTGAGCTCCCGCAGAACGGTCAGTCCGTGGACAGATGGAGATCGGTGATATACCACAACCTCCCGAACTTCAGCGCGTTGACCGTCATTTCGGCCTCGCTCTCCTCGGCACCGCTGGAACGCGACAGAACCATGTCCTTGAGTGTCTTTCCGTCCACGGTGACTTTCTTCCCGAGAACCACCGCGCTGTTCCCGGAAGGACGCACCGTACCGACATTCACCGACGGCGGCTTCCCCGGGTGGTCAGACCTCAAGCTCTTGTGCAGCCGACGCACCCGCTGTTTGGTCTCACGCCCGCCCGAGCCGTCGCACTGCGCGTTGGTGTTCGGCCGGGGCTCCGAGCCGTCATTGCTCGGCCCTGTCATCAACAGGCAGGCTTGCCTGGAGTGATTCTGCACGACCGCGGATACCCACGCCTTCACCGCTCCTTGCGCGGTGGATCGATCAGCGGGCCCCGCGGGCGGGGAATTTGGGGACGCGCTCGGCTGTTCATCGGACGAGTCCCCCTGCTGCCCGCTGCTCGACTTCCCGACTTTCCGGTTGTGCGTGCTCTCCCCGTCGCTGGTGATCGACGAGCACCCTGCGAGCAGCGGCATCAGAACTGTCAGGGATATACCAACCGTCCAGCGCCTTGCCGTCGTCCTGGAAATTCTCACTCCTTCACCCTTTCCCGGAAACTCAGTCCGCCGTGCACGTTCTCATCGCTGCCGGGCGCCCACACTACACGCCGCAGCTGCTGTATTTATTGGCGGTGAGCCGGATTAAACGCAGATCTCGAGAACGCGCCCGAAGGGCGTCGCGAGGAGAGCGAAAGCCCGGATTATTCGGCGGACTTCTTGTGCTTCGAACCGACCCGTTCGGCCATCCGCTGTGAGTTTTCGAGGGCTTCATCGATCGACTGCCGACCGTCGATCGCGGCGGCCAGCTCCTCCGACACGCGGTTGCCCAGATCAGCGAACTCCGGGATGCCGACGAACTGGATTCCTGGAGCGGGACGGCGCTGAAGCCCCGGGTGACGGGGATCAGCTTCACGAATAGACGACTCAACAGCCTGGTAGAACGGCTTGACGGCCTTCCGGTACTCAGGAACGTCGTAGGTGGACTGGCGTTTGCCGGCAGGCACATTGACCCAGCCGGCCTCCTCACCCACCAATTCCTCGTACTTCCTGCTCGATGCCCAGGAAATGAACTTCCATGCAGACGTGCTGTCTTTGCAGCCCTTCTGCATGCCCCACGCCCACGTATACAGCCAGCCGGAGGAATCAGTCTTTTCAACCGGCGCCTTTACGTAACCGATGTCGCCCTTGACGGGGGAGGAATCCGCCTCCAGCTCACCCGCGGCCGCCGTGGCGTCGTACCACATGGCGGCCTTGCTGTGCTTCATTCCGTCCAGGCACTGCGTGTAGCCGCTCTCGGTCGGCTTCGACTCACCGTGTTCCCGAACCAGATCGACGTAGAATTTCACTGCCTTTGTGAACTCCGGGTCGTCGAGCCGGGCTTTCCAGCTATCGTCGAACCAGGTGCCGCCGAAGGTGTTCACGACCGTGGTCAACGGCGCGATCATCTGCCCCCAGCCAGGAAGCCCGCGCAGGCAGATCCCCTTCATGCCATCGACACGGCCGTCAGCCTTCGCCGCAAGATCCGCCACCTGCTGCCACGTGGGCTTGTCAGGCATGGACAGTCCGAGGCTTTTGAATACGTCCTTGCGGTACATCAGGAAGGAGGACTCACCGTAGAACGGCTGCCCGTACATCCTCCCGTCAGGTCCGGTCAGCGACAGCTGCATGGACAGCAGCATGTCCTGCTGGTCGTCGATACCCCCTGATCCAATGAAACCGTCCAGTGGGTGGAGCCAGCCCTTCTTGCCATACAAGGGGGCCTCGTAGTTACTGACGGTCGCCACGTCATAGCGGCCACCGCGCTTCGCGAAGTCTCTCGGCACGCGTTCCCGCAGCTCATTCTCGGGCAACGTCTTGAAATTCACCTTGACGCCCGTGCGCTTGGTGAAGTGTTCCGGAGTCAGCTTCTGCAGAAGCTTCATCTGCGGGTTGTCCACCATCAACACGTTGATGGCCTTGTCGTCCCGCGGACCCCGGGGACCTGAAGACCCGCCGCACGATGCGAGCAGGCCGCCGAGAGTGATCAGAATGATTGCGGCCCGACCTGCATGCGCCACCCGTGCTCGACTGGTAATCACTGCACGAACCCCCACCTTCTGCGTGCGCGTCGGCACCCACGCGATTCGACTTACTGCGGAGGCTCGACACCGGCTGCGATGCGAGGAACAGTACAGCATTCAACTCCCTATACTGCCCGATTAATTGTCCAAGCCCTCTGGAATAAATCCTCTTCCGCCCGGACGCACCCGACGGCCTTCGAGGTGGATTGGCTGCCGGTTCGAAAGGCCTTCGTGAACAGGTCGGACCATCCATTGGGTGTCTCGCCAACGCCTCGTCCGTGCCAGGCATGTACTGTTATGTGCGATATGTTCAGGAAATCACTTGTTTGACTGGCCCAAGCTGCGGCGCAGCCGCCCCCTTCTGCACAGGTCAGCCCAGGGGTATTCGGAAGTCTCATGCCCGGACGACGGCGGGTTCGTTCCCGACCGGCAGCCGAGGGCTGACGCCCCCCGGGGCTACCGTGAACGAACTCGTGCTGCCCGATTCCCGGGATCCGTCGTCCATCTTGCGACCGCCCCCGTGGAATTCCACCGGCTAGCCAACTTCGAAGCAGCATTAATCCGCTCCACTGCTCGGATCGTTTACCGGAAAGGATGATGCTGCGGCGTAGCGACAAGACTGAATTAATCCCCGCTGACTGTTCTTTTTTCCCGCCAAACGCGCTTGCAGATGAGTCCGTAGGTCAGGCACGTTAATTACGGGACGGGCTCAAGGGATCCAGGGACGAATATCCAGAACCACTGGCCCGCCAGCCTCCAACAGGATTTCACGTCCGGTGGAGGTGAATTGGCGTCGGAAGAAGTCGACTAGGCCGATTTAGTAGCGCAATTCCTGAAGCGCACACCGAATCGGCGGCCGGCAGCCAAGGGCCCGACCCAGTTGGGCGAGTGGCCACCTCCCCCGAGTGGTCAGCGCCTGGTAACCGGCCCGGCGGTGCTGTGGGGGCACCGCCGGGCCCCCCGGGGAACGCCGCCTGCTGTCAGCACAGGCCGCTTGGTCCGGCGACCGGGAATTCACGGCCTACCTCAGGAATTTCTCGGCCCCGCCCGTGGGCCGCATTACGGGACGCAGAGAAAACCACACTGAAAGGACATTCGATGAGCGCACCAGGTGTCCTGGGCGGGCGTCCCCCGATCGAGGAGATGGTGGTGATGCACAGAGCCTTCCGCCGCGAATTCCGGCTGTTGCCGTCACTGGTACGCCATGTGCCTCCTGGAGCCCCCGCACGCGCTGCTGTGGTCGGCAAGCACGCCCGCCTGATCCTGAGCATGCTGCACATGCACCACGGCGGCGAGGACGCGATGCTGTGGCCACTGCTGCTCGTACGGACCACACCGGAACGGGAAGTGGTCAAGCGGATGCAGAACCAGCACGAGCACATCAAGGAACTTGGCTCGCACGTCGAGCCACTGGTTGACCGCTTCCTCGCGACGGCAGAGAGGCGCGACGAACTCGCAAGCGCACTGGAGCAGTTCGGAAACGCACTGCTTGGCTACCTTGATGGCGAGGAGTCCTGGATCTTCCCATTGGTCGAGCGTCACCTGTCGCCGTCGGAGTGGGCAGCGGTCTGCTGGCACGGTCTCGCCGTAATGAACCGCAGGCAGCTGTCGCTGATATTCGGCGCCCTGCTGGAAGATGCCCACCCTGCGGAGCGGGCGATGCTTCTCAAGACAATCCCGCTGCTGATCCGCTCCCTGCTGAGGACACTCGGAGCGTGGCAGTACCGGCGCTACATCAGCCGCGTCCGGCAGGGCCTGACCTGAACGTCCGGGGGTGCGCTCATGGCGCCCGCGACCTGGCACGCGCACACGGTGAAGACGGCTCGGCGGCGACCGTGACCGGCGGCGGACGGCATCTCAACGGAGACGTACCCGCCCGGCAAATCCCTGATCACCTCAACCGAACACTGGTCGATCGCATGCAGCCCATTTCAGTACCGCGCTTCACGCACCGCTTCGCTGAACATTGCCCGCTCAACGCACCGACGGTCCTTTCCCTGAACCTGACCGACAGCGCGCTGCTGCTGGGCGAGTTGTGGAGCACGCAGTCGTTCCCGGCGCGCTCCCACCCCTGGGGTTCGAGCCACGCCTACGAACACCTTCTGAACAGCAGATATCCCATGGCAGTCCTGGACGTTCCTGGCCCAGGGTGGAATGAATACCTGGGGCAGCGCATCCGGATTCTGAGCCGACTGGCGCCGGTCAGCGTACTCGTGCCCGCCGGCACCAACACCATGCCCCTCTACGACGCCAACGCTCACAGCGTCCACGACCGCCACCTCCCTGCCATGCAACTTGCTGTCAATCTGGCCAACGACTGGCGCGGGCTGAGAGCGGCGGAGCCGACAGGAGGAGACCAAGTCTTTCTGCCCCCCTCCGACCCCCCGTATCACAGTTCACAGAGGGGGCTGCTCAAACTGCTGCTGTGCAGGCCCGGACCCTGGTGCTGTCACGACCTGCGCCTGCTGCTCGGATCGGCCGAAAGCTGGCTCAGCCGGGCCACACTCCATGCCCGCGTACTCCGCCTGGCGCCCTACGCGGCCACTCTTGACACCGCGATCCACACTGAGGTTCGCAGCGGACGGACCACCTACTCGACTCACCCTCAGGTCGCCAGCCCTTCTGAATTGTTGGCCCATGGCTGACACTCACCGACGTTGACACGAAGACCTGGCGCCGCTGGAAAAGCCCGCCATTTCTTGTGTCCGCGGTCACTCGATCCGGCGGCATGGCTGCTAGTGACCTGCGATGGCAATTACTCCGGACATCGTTCCGCAATCCACGCCGTCCGGGCATGCATCTTGGTTCACGAAGGGCCAACGCGCGGCATCGGCGATGGCGCTGTTCATCCCCTGCGAGGCCATGGGATGAACCGCATGCGCCGCCTCACCGACGAGGGCCAGCCCGGGGGCGGCGAGCCGGTCGGCGAGAAACCGCGAGGCCGGCAGCAGTTGCCTGTGGTCAAGGGCGGCGAGCGCCGGTTCAGTCAGCGGGCGCAGCGCGGGAACCTCGGCGAGCGCCTCACGGCACCACTGAGCGACTTCACCCGGTGCGAGCCCGCGCAGTTCGTCCTGGCCGACCTGGAGATACAGCCGTACGCGTCCGTCGGGCAGCGGGTAGCACAGCCGCATGCCCCGGTCCGACACGTAGGCCGAGAAGTCGTCCGGCCTCTCCGGGGCGTCGGTGATTCCCAAGGTCAGCAGACGGTGCGGATATTCGTCACGCCGGGCGGCGGCCCTCGGTCGCCCGCCTCAACTTCGATCCGATCCCGTCGGCCGCGACCACCAACGGCGCCGCGAGCTCGTACGACCGGCCGGGCCCGTGAACCGTACCCCCCGACCCGGCCGGACGTGCCGATGACCAACTCCTTGATGGGGCTCCGGCCCTGGCGTCGGGCACCTCGGTCAGTACTCTCTGGCGACGGACGAGTCCGCGATGGCGGCGAGAAGGTCGGCGCTGGCGCTCGCCGGCAGATCGGTGAGCATGTCCTTCGCCCGGTCCGCTTCACGCTGCGCGTGCCAGCGCGCCAGCTCGAGTGCGTCCGTCGCCCCCACCATCTCGCTCAGCTCGGCCCGGGCTTCGGCAGCCGGCACCTCGCCGCTCAAGATCGCCTCGTAACGCCTGCGGTGCGGTCGCGCTGCGGCCTGATAGCCGATCAGTAGCGGAAACGTGGGGCGACGGGTGGCGATGTCGCTCGTACCGGCCTTGCCTGTGAGGTCGTCATCGCTGGTGTACGCCAGGAGGTCGTCCCCCATCTGGAAGGCGACGCCCAGGTGCTGGCCATAACCGCGCATCGCCTCCGCCAGCTGCGGCGGGCCACCGGCAAGCACTGCACCGGACTCACACGCGGCGCGGAAGAGAGCACCGGTCTTCAGCTCGGCCATCCGGTGGTAACTGCCCAGCCCGCACCGGATGTCGCCGACGAGTTGGCCCTCGAGCGTCTGGCCCTCGCAGATGTCGACGCCGGCCTCGGCGAGTATCCGGACGGCGCTGACCACCGCGGAGGCGGGCACCTCCGTGTCGCCCAGCTCGGTGAGCACCGCGAACGTCTGCAGGAAGAGCGCATCACCAGTAACGATGGCGTCGGTCATGCCATAGCGCCCGTACACGGACGGCCGGCCACGGCGCTGGTGATCGTCGTCGATGATGTCGTCGTGGATCAGCGAACCCACATGGAGATACTCCACTGCGAGCGCGGCGGGCAAGGCTGCCGATACATCGCCGCGCCCTACAGCCTTCGCCGACTCCATGCACAGCAGGGGGCGGAGAAGCTTGCCCGGCGGCAGCAGCGCGTAGCGCGAGATCTCGTGGAGGAGCTGCCCACGTGACTGCCAGCGCTGTCCAAGTTCCTTGTGGAGCACCTCGATTGACGCCTGACCCAGGTCGACCACAGGCAGGACGGTCACCGGTCACCCTCCTCTGACGGCTCGGCTCTGATGAATGCGTCGGCAGCCTTGCGGAACGCATCGTTGGCGACTGGCTCGGAGACCGTGACTCTTACTCCCTCGCCGGGCAGTGCCCACACGGACACACCGTGCTCGGCGCAGAAGTCCCGGAAGCGGACAGCTACGGCACCCAACGGGAGCCAGAGGAAACTGCTGTGGCTTTCCGGCACCTGCCACCCCTGCGCCATCAGCTCGGAGCGGAGCCGGTCTCGTTCGGTGGCGACCGCGGCGCACCGCATGCGCATGGCCCCTTGGGCGCGCAGAGCAGCCAGCGCCGCGGCCTGACCGAGGGTGTTCACACAGAAGAAGGGGAGAGTCCGACGCAACTCGGCGACCGTCGATGGATGGGCGACCGCATAGCCCACGCGCGCCCCCAACAGCCCGTACGCTTTGGAGAACGTCCGTACCACGCAGACCCGTTCGTCCTCCTGGTACAGCTCGATGCCATCGGCGATCTCAGTGGGGTCGGCGAAATCCATGTACGCCTCGTCGATGATGACCATCACGTGGCGTGGCAGGGCCGTCAGGAAGTCCTTCAGCTCCTGGTGCCGCAGTGCCGTACCCGTGGGGTTGTTGGGATTGCACACGAGCATCACGCGGGTCCGCTCCGTGGCCGCCGCAGCCATGGCCGTGAGGTCGTGGCGGCCATCGTCGAGTCGGACGGGCACGGGGCGCCTGCCGGCGTTGGCAGCCATCACGGGATAGCTCTCGAAAGAGGGCCAGGCATGGACCACGTCCCCGCCCTTTGCCGCCAAGACGCCGAGGAGCTGTTGTAGGAGGGCGGCGGAGCCGCTGCCCGGTACGACATGGGCCGCCGGTACGCCGAGCTCGTCGCTGAGCGCGATGGACAGCCCCGAGGCGAAGAAATCACGGTGCTGATTGACTCGCTCCGTTGCCTCCAGGACGGCATCCGCAACGCCGGGCAGGGGACCGAAACAGCTCTCGTTCCTCGACATGTCATAGCTGGCCGCGGGCACCGACGAGGACGGATGGGGTGTGTTCGTGATCATGCAGAACAACCTCGGTTCGTGGCTTGGAGCTTTCCGAGACATCCTTGTGAGGGTTCTTGCTTTCCACTTGGCGGTGACTTGCCAGCTGCTACGACGTCAGCGATGAGCAGTGGAGGAGCAGTCCGGCAGGCGAACCTTGCTATGCGATGCCACGGGTGTGCCCGCCCGGTCGGGATGGTCGAGACGCGAGACCGTATACACGAGACGCCCCCACGTTCCGGTCCTCCGCAGGGTCAGCCCCAGAGGACCCAGCCAGGTCCCTAGCCGGAGCATCCGGGCACGCAGCGTCGACCGGCTCAGAGGCCGGCCCGCCGGGCCGAGGAGCAGGCTCAGATCATGACAGCACCAGGGCTGCTGGACGCTCAGCAAGAGGCGCATCAGCAGCCTCTGCTTCGTTAGCGCAGGTAGCGCATCGGGCGGGGGAAAACGGTGCTCCCCGGACCTCGGTGGTGTCGTCGCCGCGAGCCAGTGCTGATCGGACGCCAGCCTGCTGGCCAGCTCCTGGGCCGGCACGTCCCGCCGGATGACGTTGGTCGCACCGGCGTTCAGCAGACCGGCTGCGTCCGCGCCCTCGGGAACAAGAACGATGAGCGAAGCCAACCGCCGCAGCACGGTGACCCGTTGGACGAGGTCGTGTGTCCACTCTGGACCGGGTACGTCCAGCAGCACCAGCGGCCGCCGCCGGATCAGCAGCTCTTCGTAGGCCTGATGCGAGCCCCAGAGGTGAGCCGCGGGCGGCACGAGCCGCGGGGCGCGAAACCCGCGCCCCAGTTGGCCGCTGCACCGCGGGTCGAGGGAGATCAAGAGAGAGTCGATGCCGGGTGCAGCCAGCCTCTCACCCGCTGACGGCATCCGCGCAGCCGGCTTTGACTGCATCGGCGCTCTGCGGACCTGCCGTTCGCGCCATACATACCAACCGTCACCGGCACGGTCCGCATTAGAGTCTGCCACGGGGTCGCTGGAAAGACTGCCGCCGGTGACGCCGTATCGCATGGACATATCACTCCACCATCCATGGGCGCCTCACAGGGCCCCCACGTCGAAGGTTCTGCTACGGGATGGGCCAAGCCATCCCACCGTCGTCACACCGAGCTGACCTGCCGCAGATCTCCGGCAGGTGAGTCGGCGCTCGCAGACGCTCATAGCCTCGACCGCCTCCTCTCGTAAGTCCGGCCGCCGGGTCACGGCCGCGGCCTGCTGAAACCACTTCCGGGCCTCGGTGTACCGCCCCTCCAGCGCCGGGCGGTGACCGGCTTTCAGGGCAGCCAGCGTCAGGTCCTCGCGGGGCAGCGGACCGGCCGCTAAAAGGTGCCGCGCCACCTGCACATCGTGGCGGCCCGGCAGCTCGGACAGCGCGCGGGCCAAAGCGGCGTGCAGGACCTGCGTGCGGGAGGTGGTGAGCTCGCTCAGAATCACTTCGCGCGCCAGCTCCGGCAGTTGGTACCCGCTGCCGGAGCGGTCTGGGAGACCACCGTCCTCCCAGACCATCAAGCGGGCAGTGACAGCCCCGTCGACCAGCGCCACCGACTCCTCGCGAGTGGTGTCTCCGACTCGCGTGGCCAGCTCGGGGTCCAGCCGTCCGCCCGCGACGCTGTCCAGCAACGCCCTTGACTCCTCCCCGAGTTCGGCCGTGCGTGCCTTGAGCACCCTTCGTATGGATGCCGCCGCGAGCCGCGTCCGTCCGGCGCCCGCCTCCCCGGACAGCACGACCCAACTGGTCTGTCCCGCTGCGCCGTTGTTCAGCACCTCATCCAGCATGGCCAGTTGCCCGGCCCGTCCCACAACGGGCTGCGCGCCACGGGGGAAACCGGGCACGGCACGACGGGAACGGAGCAGAGCCACGGCCGCGCTCGGGTCGCCGTCCGATGCGCGAGGCGCCGACCACCACTCCCCCGGGACCACGGCAGGCGCCTGGCCGTACCGGTTCATCGCTGTGGGATGCCCCCGGTCCACGGCCGGGGAGAGCCGGCCCCGTGCGCGTACTACGGCCCCGCCCGCGCCTTGAGCCACGTCGGGTCCGGACCGCGTCCGGGGCTCCGCCGCAGGGCCCCGATCCGCCGCTGGGTCGGCGGCCGTAGAGATGTCCGGCGCACCTGCCGGCAAAGGGCCGGACAGGGCCACAGGAGCCGCAGCGGCAGGAGCCAGCGCAGCCGTGTCCTGCCTGAGGATCGCCAGATGCGTCTGGCGGAGAGTTGGATCGACACCGCGCTCCTCGGCCAGCACCGCGCGTACGGTCTCATAGCGCCGCACTGCCTCCGCTGGCCGATCGGACAGGTACAGGGCACGCAGCAACAGCGTCCACGCTGCCTCCCGAAGCGGATCCCGCCTGGTGAGTTCCTCTGCGGCGATCACCGCTCCCGGGATGTCGCCCTCGTGAAAGAGAATCGTGGCGCGCAACTCCTCGGCAGCAAGCCGGGCTTCCTCAAGCCGGACGATCTCGTGGGCGGCGAACGCATGGCTGGCGGCCTCGGCGAGCGGGCCACCCCGCCACAGACTCAGGGCGTATTCGATGTCGCACCGCGCCTGCCACGGCCGGCGCCGCGCCAGTGACCGGCGTGCCGCGTTCACGGCTGACTCGAAGCGGTGGGTGTCACGGGCGCCGGGCGGGGTGGTGAGCGCGTAGCCGGCGGTGCCGCTGACCAGCACTCTGGCCTGGCCTCGACCGCCACGGTCCGGCTCCTGTACACCGCGCAGCCGGCTGATATGAGCGTGCAGCGAGGAGACTGCGCCGGAAGGGGGCTGCCCCTCCCACAGGTCCTCGCACAGGCAGTCGGCCGGTACGGGACGCCCCGCCTCGATGAGCAGCCGGGTCAGCAGCACGCGCCGCTTGGGTGGCCCCAGCCCCAGCCCCGTACTTCCGCGGCGGGCTTCGAGCGGGCCGAGGAGAGCGAACTCAAGGGTGGGCTCCAGCAATCCGGCATGCCCTGGTGCACCCGGGGGGCCGGCGGCCGGAGGCATCGTGGTGGCTCCGTGGGCAGGGCCCATCAGTTCAGCGCATCCGTGCGGCCGGTGGCAGTGCCGTTCCATGGCATGGTCCGCCGCCCGACGCGACTCCTTGTTACCCCTCCGCGCGGGACAGGCAGTTCAGCCTTGCCGCCGCAAGAGGACCAGTCGACGGGATGGTTGGTCGCCGTCCCGTTGCCCGGATGGCGCAGAGCGCAGGAACCCGTGTTGCGGATCAGGCTCGTGTTCTCGATCACGGTCACTCCCTTGCTCTGGCCGTAGTGCGTCAACCGGAGAGCGTCGCTACGCACGGTGACGTTCGGGTGGAATTGCCGTTGACGGTGCCGGCGGCGCGGAACTTCGGTCCTTGGCCGTCAGGGCCGGCTGGGCCTTCTCGGCCCGTCTGCCGTCCCGCCGGTCCGCCGGAGGACGTAGCACTTGTCCGCTCTCGCCGATTGTGTTCCCGTGATAGCCGGCCGAGGTGCCCACGGCGTTCCCGTGCTCATGCACCATTCAGGGCGCCGCGGCCGCCGGAGCAGACGCCGCAGGTGGTCGCACATGTCGCAGGTGATGGAACATACGTCTACGTCTGTGGGTGAACTGACCCTGCAAATCACTTGCGCCCTTCCCTGGGTAAGAACAAATGAGGCCTCAGGGGGATTCCTTGAGACGTCCTTGCCCATCATTCTCAGTTGCGCTGAGAGCAGTAGCGAACACGCTCTCCCACGGATTGTCGCTCAGCCGATATTCTTCATTCAGATCTTGAATTCATTCGACCGTATCAGCCGGAGCGGGACGAACTGCGGCCCGCAGAATTTATCCGGTGCTGGCTGAGTTATTCCACGATCCGAAGAGCACGAATGAATCCATGGAGTCAGGCGCTCGACACGGATACTCGCGGGTCATTCACGTTCTGCGCAAAGAAGGGAAGTCAGCCGCTCGCGTACACTCTTTCGAGCCTGCTCGCGTCGCAGTAGCCACGACGCGAGCAGCTGGTCAGCCGTCATGCCTCCCGGGGGTGGCACCGTGCGGCGCCGCCCCCGGGAGGCAGATAAAGGAGCTGACGGCTGGCGCCTGCCAGTTCAGCGGCGGCGGTGCTCCTGCGAAGCCACCGCGTGATGATTCCGGGCTCGGCGCTCGCGTACCAGTGCCACGGCGACGACGAACGTGGCGGCCAGTAGCGAGAGCAGGATCTGCTGGCGTCCGGTCTCGTCGGTGAGCATGTAGACCAGCACGAAGAGGATCACGCCGATGGTGACCCAGGTCAGATACGGGAAGAGCCACATGCGTACGACCAGCTTCTCCGGCGACTCGCGCAGGATGATTCCGCGCATCCGCAGCTGCGCGAAGCAGATCACCAGCCAGACGAACAGCGCTACGGCCCCTGAGGAGTTGAGGAGGAACGCGAAGACGGTGTCCGGCCACTGGTAGTTGAAGAAGACGGCGACGAAGCCGAAGGCGACGGAGGAGAGGATTGCCGCCATGGGGACGCCACGGAGGCTGGTGCGGGCGAAGGAACGGGGGGCGTCGCCGCGCTGCCCGAGGGAGAAGGCCATCCGGGAGGCGGTGTACAGGCCGGAGTTGAGACAAGAGAGCACCGCGGTCAGCACGATGACGTTCATGACCTGCCCTGCATGCGGGATGCTGACCGCGTCGAGCGCTGCCACGTAGGAGCCCTTCTCGGTGATCGCCTTGGAGTTCCACGGCACCAGAGTGAGCACGACCAGGATCGAGCCGAGGTAGAAGACGGCGATGCGCCAGATCACGCTGTTGGTGGCCTTGGTGACAGCTGTCCGGGGGTTGGCGGACTCGCCGGCGGCGAGGGTGACGATCTCGCTGCCCATGAAGGAGAAGACGACCAGCAGCACGCCGGTGAGGACCGCGCTTGGCCCGTTGGGCATGAATCCGCCGTGGGCAGTGAGGTTGGACAGGCTCGATGTGGATTCGTGTGCTCCGGGCAGGATGCCGCTGAGCGCGAGGGCGCCGAGCACGATGAACGCCGCGATCGCCACCACCTTGATCCCCGCGAACCAGAACTCGAACTCCCCAAACGAACCGACTGAGATCAGGTTCGTCGCGGTGAGCACCACCATCACCAGCAACGCCCAGCCCCACTGCGGGACGGCCGGGACCCAGCCGTTGAGGATTTCGGCGCCGGCGGTCGCCTCGACGGCGAGCACCACGACCCAGAAGAACCAGTACAGCCAGCCGATGGAGAAGCCGGCCCAGCGGCCCAGCGCCCGGTCGGCGTAGGCGGAGAAGGAGCCGGACGTCGGATTCGCCGCGGCCATCTCTCCGAGCATCCGCATGACGCAGACGACCATCGCGCCGACAAGGGCGTACGACAGCAGAATCGCGGGTCCTGCGGCCGCGATGCCCGCGGAGGATCCGACGAAAAGGCCGGCCCCGATGACACCGCCGATCGCGATCATCGACAGATGCCGGTTCTTGAGCCCTGCCTCGAGCTCGTTCTTCGAGCTCTGGTGGTGCTGCGGGTCCTTGGGACCCTCGGTGCGGGACTCTCCAGGCTCACCCTGGGTTGTCGTGCCAGCCCTGCCGGCTGTCGGATGCGCACTCATGAGAATCTCTCCATTCGGAGGAGTCGGGGAGCTTCCAGACAGGCGCAACTGCCCACCTGAAGCGACGTGAGAGAAAGCAGCGCGTGCCGACGCTGAGCCCTGAGATATGCGGCGTGGCGCTTCGGCGCCGCGCGACCCGTTAGAGCGGACGCCGCAAGAGATGCTTCGGGCTGTTCCAGCGGTCGGGCAATCCGGAGTGCCAAGGTGAGGCGGCCCGAACTCCCCGCAGAGCCCCAGACGTTAGAGCGGGAGTTCGAGGCTTGTACACCCCGTATTGCTCGGAATAATCGCGCCTTTATCGCGCCCGTCGGAGATCCGCTCAGCCTCGCGCATGCAATTGAGCATTTGTATGAAACTGGGCCCATGGGCTGTGACATCTGTTCATGGTGCTAAGCGGGGAGCGCTTCTAACGTCTGAGAGCGTGCCATTCCGCGCCGGGCGATCCCCGGCGCTCCCCTCCCACGCGAAGGGGCCGGCGTACCCAGCGGGCGCCGTCACCCGGTGTGAGGTAGCACGCCTCCCCCTTGCTCTGCTGCCTCACCAGGCGGCTGTCCGGGGTACACCGAATCCCAGGCCCCTTCCAAGAGCCCCGGTGGTGGCCCGGCCGTGCCGGATCGGCCACCACCGGGGCAGGCCAACGTTCCTGACTGAGCCGACGCTCCTTCGTGATAGGGACACCATGAGCCCCGAAAGCTCCGGGGATGCATCGCCGCCAGAGCTGCTCCTTTCACGACGTCCGCCCCATCTCCACTCCCATTGCGGCCAGTTGCTCGTCCGCTGTGTCGGCTGCGGAGACCCCCGCTGCCGACCCTGCGCCCCCTACCGTTCCGATGACTGTGCCTTCGCTGTCTGAACACCTCGGCCGTCCCCGAGACGCCGAACGCGCCGACGACCATCCCTCCAGCCAGGACACCTTCGGTGCTGAACACGGGGCATCCGGACGGTACTTCGTGGTGATCGGCGCCGACATGGCGCGCAGGGTGTGCGGTTCGCTGCAGTCGGCCGGACACCGTGTCTGCCATCTCGGCCGGCCCACGGACGAGGAACTGCGCGGTGCGCTGGACGGAGAAGTCGCGGGAGTCGCGGTCCTGCTCGACGACGACGTCGAGTCCCTGCGCTACGCACTGACGACCGAGCACATTCGGCCCAACGTCCCATTGGTGGTAACGGTCTTCGACAGAACCGTCGCCGAACAACTCAGCCGCGTGGTCCC
>NZ_AUEV01000027.1:0-4482 GCF_000426165.1 Streptomyces sp. TAA486
ACTGGTGCTTGTGCCGACGCTGGACCTGCTCACCCAGACCATCCGCGCCTGGCGGGAGGCAGGACACGCAGGGCCGGCGGTCGCCGTGTGCTCGCGCCAGGAGGACTCGGAGCTGCGGAGTCTGCAGGTACGGGTGACGACGAATCCGGTGCGGTTGGCGCTGTGGCACGGGACGGGGCCGGTGACCCTCTACGCCACCTACGCGTCCCTCGGCGTACTGGCGGAGGCTTTCGAAGGCGCATTCGGGCAGCAGTTGGCGCCGATGGACCTGGTGGTCGTCGATGAAGCCCACCGCACTGCCGGGTCGCTGGGAAAGGCCTGGGCGGACGTTCATCGGCAGGAGGTGATTCCGGCGGCGCGGCGTCTGTACATGACGGCGACGCCGCGGATCTGGCAGGAGCGGGGGGAAGGCGGCGAAGGGGTCCGCGGCCTGCTGCCGGAGGGGATGGCGGCTTCGATGGATGACGAGAAGCTGTTCGGGCCGCTGCTGTACAAGCTGAGTCTTGCCTCGGCGGTTTCCCGGGGTCTGCTCGCCCGGTACCAGATCATCGTGATGGAGCTGACCGACCCGGTCGTCACGCCGGAGCGGCTGATGAGCCAGGAGCGGCGTGGGGAGGAGATCCGTGGGCAGCGGCTTGGGGCTTTGCAGGCTGGGCTGCTGCGCACGATGGCCGAGCACGGCTTGCAGACGTGTATCACGTTTCATCACCGCACCATCGAGGCCCAGGCCTGTGCGGAGGGGCTGGGGCGCGTGGCGGCGAAGCTCCACGCGGGCGTTCCGGAGGTGTACCCGGATCGGATCTGGGCGGACTGGCTGTGTGGCGAGCACTCTTCGCAGCGGCGGTGGGAGGTGCTGGGTGGCTTCGCGGGCACTGGGCGGCGGGCGGTGTTGTCCAACTGCCGTGTCCTGGGTGAGGGGGTGGATATCCGGGCGGTGGACTGCGTGGCGCTGCTGGATTCCAAGGGGTCGCCGCACGAGATCGTGCAGGCTATTGGGCGGGCGCTGCGGCAGAGGCCTGGGCAGGGCAAGCTCGCTTCGCTGATCGTGCCGGTTTTTCTCCCGGGGGGTGAGCGGCCGGAGGACATGTTCACGTCGGGGTCGTACTGGCCTTTGGTGAAGGTGCTTCAGGGGCTTCGGGCGCATGATGAGGAGGCGGTGGAATTGCTGGCGGTTCCTCAGGAGCCGCAGAGGAGCTTTGTTCAGTCGTCTGCGGATATCGGCGTGGCGCCGGCGGAAGGTGCGGAGGAGTCCCGGCTGCTGTTGCGTTTCGCCGCTCCGAGGGATCCGGTGATGGTTGCTCGGTGGGTGTCTTTCAATGTCATCGATACCGAGCGGCAGGACTGGGCGCGCGGTTGGAGTGCTCTGCAGCGGTTCGTGGAGCGGGAGGGGCAGGCTCTGGTTCCGTACGACCATCGTGAGGGCGCGTATCCGCTGGGGCAGTGGGTCGCTGAGCAGCGGCGGGCGTTTCAGGCCGGGCAGATGGGCGGGCAGCGGGCGCAGCGGTTGGAAGATTTGGGCATGGTCTGGGATGCGGCCGATGCCGGGTTCGAGGTCAACCTTGCGGCGGCTCGGGCGTATTACGAGCAGCATTGGACGTTGTGCGCGCCGCGGACGGCCACGGCGTTGGGCCGGCCCGTCGGGCAGTGGTTGTCCAACCTCCGTCGGCCGGGGGTCCTCGACGGGCATCCGCGGCGTGCGGCCGCTCTTGCCGCGGTCGATGAGGACTGGAATCCGGAGTGGCCGGCCGTGTGGCAGCGGCATTGCGCCGGGCTGCGCGAGCTGCTGCGTGGCGAGGAGGCTGGTCAGGGGGAGGTTCTTCCGGGGGTGACCGTGCATGGCATGGATATCGGCAGGTGGCTGGCGAGGCAACGTCAACCCGCCACGTGGCGTGGTCTGTTGGAGGGGCAGCGCGAGCGCCTTGAGCGGCTCGGTGTCTCGCCGTTGGCTGCGTCGGAGCAGACCGGCGGGGAGGTTCGTGCGGGGCGCTCCGGCGCGTTCGAGCGGGGCCTTGCGGCTCTGCGGCAGTACCGGGTCCGTACCGGTTCTTTGACGGTCTCTCGGAGTCACGTGGAGGTGCTCCCGGATGGCGGGGAGGTGCGGCTGGGGGTGTGGCTGTCCAATACCAGGGCCCGGCGCGCGGCGCTCGGTGAGGAGCAGCTGGCTCGGCTTGCTGAGCTCGGTCTCAACTGGCCCTAGGTGGGCGTGGTTTGAGGAAAGTGGGCGTGGCCGGGTGGGTGGGGTTCAGTAGGAGACGTCGAAGTATTCGATGTGGTTGAGGGCGACTTCGAGGTCTTGGGCGCGGCGGCCGCCGTCTTTGAAGTAGGTCTCCTGGAGGCCTTCGGCGACGATGTCGCGCATCTGCTGGTCGGTGGCGCCTTGGTTGCGGGCGTCGAAGAGGCGGCGTGCGTACTGGGGGGGGAGGTGGACGGTCAGGCGGCGGAAGCGGCCGTCGTCGGTGGTGCCGATGGGTGCGGTGTAGCCGAACTGGGCGCGGGTTTCGATGGTGATGCCGGTGCTGGTGGCGGCTTGTTTTTGCTGGCGCCTGCGGACTTGGGGTTGCCAGCGGGTGCGTACGGCGGTGTCGATGCGGGTTGCGATGTGTGGGGGTGGGTTGCGGCGGGCGCCGCGGCGGTAGCGGTTGACGGAGTCGGCGGTGATGCCGAGCTCGGCCGCGACGGCTCGTGCGGTCTTCAGCTGTTTGAGCAGGTAGC
The DNA here is from genome assembly GCF_000426165.1 of Streptomyces sp. TAA486. Taxonomy (NCBI): domain Bacteria; kingdom Bacillati; phylum Actinomycetota; class Actinomycetes; order Kitasatosporales; family Streptomycetaceae; genus Streptomyces; species Streptomyces sp. TAA486. The sequence goes on from NZ_AUEV01000027.1 coordinate 2,713, forward strand.
TGATCTTGCCCTTGAGGGTTTTGGGGGGCTGCCGTGTGAAGTGTTCGCTGCCGGCGCGGTCGAGGGCCTCGTCGATGTCTCCCACGTCCTACTCCCCCTCGTCGAATGTTGCGTCGTGGCCGTCGCCCTTGATGTGCCGGGCCGGGTTGAAGCCTTGTTCCATCAGGTCGACCGCCCAGGCCATCTGCTGCACGCCTTCGATCTTGCACAGTCCGGGGGTTGGGCCGATGCGGAAGGTGCCGGGCAGTGGCTTGCCGCTGGTGCTGTAGGGCAGGAAGTCCAGCGGTGAGCTGCCTGGGGAGGGGTAGACGACGCAGTCGGAGAGTACGGCGAGTGGGTACAGGCCGGTGGCTTGTGCGGTCTTGAGCATCTTGCGGTGCATGTTCACCCGGGCTTTGGCGATGACGGCGGCCCGGATGTCGGGGCGCCAGGTGGGGCGTTCCAGTGCCGGCCAGCGTTCGCCGTCGCGGTAGTGGCGGCCTTGGGGGCGTTCGCGGAGTTTCCCGATGCCGCCTTTGACGGTGGCTTTGACCGCGGCGAGGACTGCGGCAAGGCCCGGATCGGCGTCTTTGTGCTGCTGCATGGCTTGGAGGAACTGGTGTTCGTCCAGGTCCTTGGTGACGCCGAGGTCGGCAAGGGTGTCGAGGTAGGCGGTTTTGAGGCGCTCGTGCCACGGGTCGAGGTAGGCGCCGCTTTCCCGCCGCAGATACGCCTCGAGGGGCTGGATGTTGTGGCCGAGTTCCTGGGCGTAGGCGAGGGTGCGGGTCTCGTACCAGGCGGGTTCGGTGGGGCGTTGCCCGGTGGGTGTGAAGGGTGAGGGGAGGCGGGGGTCGTGGTCGATGTGGGAGAGGTCGGCCAGCCAGCTGCCGGGGATCTTCTTGTCGAATGCTGGGTGTTGCACGTGTTCGGGGGGGCCCAGTCCGACGACGAGGCGGGCGGCGGCGGCGAGGAAGGCGGTGTTCACATCCAGTCCGACGGCGAAGGGCAGCAGGCACTCCTCGTCGGTGAGGAGGCCGGGGTCGCGGACCCATTGGTAGGCCTCTTCGTCCAGGGCGCTGGCGTCCCTCTCGTGTGCGGCGGGGTGTTCGCGGGGTGCTTCGGGTGGTGCGGGGTCGACGGGGTGGGTGCCCAAGGATCCGGGGTTGTGGCCGGGTACCCAGGTGCCGGTTTCGTCTTGTACGGCGCGGGTGGGTGGGCGCAGCGCGGTCATGAGTTCCAGGCCGCACACGGCGGCCGAGCCGCGGGGGGTGAGGACGCGGGTGGCGTAGGTGCCCAGGACGCGGGCGAGTTCGGGCGGCGGTAGCTGGTCGGTGCCGGGCCAGCTGCGGGCATCGAGTGCGCCCCAGGGCAGGACGGCGAGTTGCACGCACTGGCGGCGGTTGCCGTGGGCGGGGCGGTAGATGCGGGGCCAGGGGCCGAATCCGCGGCGGGTGAGCTGCCAGTTGGCGCGGGTGATCTGCTGGACGATGGGGTGGTCCTCTTCCAGGCGCAGGGCGCGGCGCTGGGTGAATCCCTCCAGGCGCTCCGGCAGTCCGAAGCGGGATACGGCAGGCGCGGTGAGGACGATCAGCGGGTCGGCGTCGCGGCCGTTTCGGTGCAGCCGCGGGGCGCCCAGGTGGGACTCGGCCAGGGTCCACTCCACCAGCTCCGGGAGGGTGGTGGCCGGGCAGTCCAGCACGAGGCCGTCGATGCCGTAGGCGGTCCCGTCACCGTCCAGCACCGCCAACGGCCCGGACTGGTACGGGGATACGCCCAGATTGGGGATGGGGG
>NZ_AUEV01000028.1:0-3916 GCF_000426165.1 Streptomyces sp. TAA486
TCGAGGGTTCCGGTGAGGGTGGTGGTTCCGTCGATGGTGAAGGTGACCGTGCCGGCCGGTGTTCCGGCGCCCGGCGGCACCGGGGTGACGGTCGCAGTGAAGGTGACCGGCTGCCCGAACACCGTCGGGTCAGGTGATGACGCGACGGAGGTGGTCGTGTCGGCCGAGTCGACGGTGTGGGTGTCGGCGCCGGAGGAGGGGGCGAAGTTGGCGTCGCCGTTGTAGACAGCGGTCTCGCTGTAGGTCCCCACGGCGAGGGCGTCCGAGGTGAAGGTCGCGACGCCGGACGCGTCCAGCGGGACGGTGCTGGTTCCGCCGCCGCTTTCGGTGAAAGTGACGGTGCCCGTGGGGATTCCGGCTCCGGGCGCGACAGGGGCCACGACGGCGGTGAAGGTGACCAGCTGCCCGACCACCGAGGGATCCGGCATTGACGCCACCGTCGTCGTGGTTGCGGCCCGATTGACGACCTGGGTGTCGCTGCCACTGGAGGGAAGATTGTTGGCGTCGCCGTTGTAGGTGGCGGTGGCCGCGTACGCCCCGGGCTCGAGGGCGGGGATGATGCCCGTGGCGACTCCCTGGGAGTCGAGGGGCAGCGTCACCGACGCACCTCTGTTGTCGGTGATGGTGACGGTCCCGGTGGGCACGCCCGCTCCGGGCGCGATGGGTGTGACCGTGACGGTGAAGGTGACGTCCTCACCGAAGACAGACGGATCGGGAGTGGAGGCGAGCACGGTCATGGTCGCCGCGGGGCTGACGGTGTGGGTGTCGGTGCCGCTGGAGGTGCTGAAGTTGGCGTCGCCGTTGTAGGTGGCAGTGATTGTGTAGGTGCCGGCGGAGAGTGTGCTAAGGCTGACGACCGCGATGCCGGACGCGTCGAGGCTCGCCGTCAGAGTGGGGCCACCGCTGATGGAGAAGGTGACGGTGCCGGTGGGTGGCCCCGCCCCCGGTGAGAGCGGGGCATTCACCGCGGCGAAGATCACGGTCTGGCCGAAGACGGTGGGGTCCGGAGTGCTGACGACCGTGGTCTGTGTCGGCGCCTGTGCGACGGTCTGGGTGTCGCTGCCGGTGGACGTACTGAAGTTGGCGTCACCGTCATAGGTGGCGGTCACCGAATGTCCGCCCGCCGTCAGGGAGTTGAGGCTGAGGCGAGCGATGCCGTCGGTGTCCACCCCGACGGTGGTGGCGGCACCACCGTCGATGGTGAAGGTGACCGTGCCGGTGGGAGTGCCGGCGCCCGGTGCGATGGGCGCGACGGTCGCGGTGAAGGTGACGTCGTGTCCGTAGACCGAGGGGTCGGGCGTGGAGTTGACGGTGGTGGTGGTCGAGGCGGCGGTGACGGTGTGGCTGTCGGCCCCGGTCGATGCGGCGTAGTTGCTGTCCCCGACGTAGGCGGCTTGGACGGTGTGGCTGCCGACGGCGAGTGCGCTGGTGCTGATGGTCGCGGTGCCGGTGGCGTCGAGGGTTCCGGTGAACGTGCCTCCGCCGGGACCGTCGATGGTGAAGGTGACCGTGCCGGCCGGTGTTCCGGCGCCCGGCGGCACCGGGGTGACGGTCGCAGTGAAGGTAGCCGTCTGCCCGAACACCGTCGGATCGGGCGATGACGCCACGGAGGTGGTCGTGTCGGCCGAGTCGACGGTGTGGGTGTCGGCGCCGGACGAAGCCGAGTAGTTGGTGTCGCCGCCGTAGGCCGCCGTGGCGGCGTGCGTCGCGACACCCAGGGTGTCCAGGGTGAGTTGCGCAGCACCGGACGCGTCCAGCGGCTGAGTGAAGCTGCCTCCGCCGGTTCCCACGACGGTGAAGGTGACGGTCCCGGTCGGCACGGGCCCGGGCTGTGCCGGGGTCACGGTCGCCGTAAAAGTGACCGGCTCCCCGAAGACCGACGGATCCGGACCGGACGTGAGCGTGGTCGTGTTCGAGGGCTCCACCTCGACGCTGTGGGTATCCGCCCCGGTCGAGGAGAGGTGGTCGGTGCCGCCGTTGTAGGTGGCGGTGATGGCGTGAGAGCCCAAGGCGAGCGTACTGATGGCCAGTTGGGCGGTGCCGGTGGAGTCGAGGGCCTCGGTGAAGGTACCGCCGCCGGTCCCGGTGACGACGAAGGTGACCGTGCCCGTCGGGGTCCCCGCTCCGGGGGCGACCGGTGAAACCGTCGCGCTGACGGTGACGGGCTCGCCGAACGTGGACGGGTCGGGGGAGGAGGTCACCGTGACGGTCGTCGTCGCGACCTGGACGGTCTGCGAGTCGGTGCCGGTCGACGGGGTGTGCTCGGCGTCGCCGTTGTAGGTGGCGGTGACCGAATGGCTGCCTGCGGGGAGGGAGTTGAGGATGAGCTGGGCGCTGCCGTCGGGGTTCAGCGGGACGGTGGTCGTATCCCCGCCTCCGCTGAGAGCGAAGGTGACGGTGCCGGTGGGTGTTCCGTCACCGGGAGGGACGGTCGTCACCAGCGCCCTGACGGTGACCGGTTGCCCGAAGACCGACGGATCCGGGCTGGAGTTGACGACGGTTTCAGTGTCCGCCGGATCGACGGTGTGGGTGTCGCTGCCGTCGGAGGCAAGGTAGCCGATGTCGCCGCTGTAGGTGGCCTGGACCGTGTGGCTGCCGGCAGGGAGCGTGCTGGTGCTGACGGTGGCGGTGCCACTGGCGTCGAGGGTTCCGGTGAGAGTGGTGGTTCCGTCGATGGTGAAGGTGACCGCGCCTGTCGGGATCCCCGCACCCGGCGGTACAGGCGCGACGGTCGCGGTGAAGGTGGCGGTCTGGCCGAACACCGTCGGATCGGGGCTGGAGTTGACGGTGGTGGTCGTGGCTGCGGGTTCGATGGTGTGGGTGTCGGCACCGGTGGAGGGCGCGAAGTTGCTGTCGCCGTTGTAAGTGGCGGTGGCGGCATACGACCCGGGCGGGAACACAGGGAGGATGCCGGTGGCGACACCGCCGGAGTCGAGAGGCAGCGTGACCGACGCACCTCCGCTGTCCGTGATGGTGACCGTGCCGGTGGGGACTCCCGCTCCCGGCGCGATGGGTGTGACCGTGGCGGTGAAGGTGACGTCCTGGCCGAAGACGGACGGGTCGGGGGTGGAGACAAGCACCGTGGTCGTCGAAGCACGGTTGATGACGTGCGTGTCGGCACCGGTGGAGGGCGCGAAGTTGCTGTCGCCGTCGTAGATGGCGGTGGCGGCGTACGACCCGGTGGGGAAGTCGGGGAGGACACCCCTCGCGACGCCGTCGGCGTCCAGGGGCAAGGTGACGATGTCGCCCTCACTGCCGGAGATGGTGACGGTCCCGGTGGGCATGCCCGCTCCGGGCGCGACGGGTGTGACCGTGACGGTGAAGGTGACCTGCTGCCCGAAGACGGACGGGTCGGGGGTGGAGACAAGCACCGTGGTCGTCGAAGCACGGTTGACAGTGTGGGTTTCGGTCGCCTCGGACGGGGAGTGGCTGACGTCCCCGTTGTAGGTGGCGGTGACGGCGTGGCTGCCGGCGGGGAGTGCGCTCGTGCTGACCGAGGCGACACCGTTCGTGTCGAGGCTTCCCACCAGCGTGGGTCCGTCGCTGATGACGAAGGTGACGGTCCCGGTCGGCACTCCCGCGCCAGGAGCGACCGTGGCCACTACGGCGGAGAAGACGGCCGTCTGACCGAACACCGTCGGATCCGGATTCGACGTCGCCGCCGTAACAGTCGCCGCCGGATCGACCGTATGGGTCTCCGTGCCCGACGAACTCGCGAAGTTCCCGTCGCCGTTGTAGGTGGCCGTCACCGAATGAGAGCCGACCGTCAGCGAGTTGGCCTGCATTGCCGCTGTACCGTCGGCTTCGAGCTGCGCTGTGACGACACCGGCTCCGTCGAGGACGAAGGTGACGGTGCCGGTCGGGGTGCCCGCCCCTGGTGCGACGGGCGCCACGGTCGCGGTGAACGTCACCGGCT
>NZ_AUEV01000029.1:0-2772 GCF_000426165.1 Streptomyces sp. TAA486
CAGTTCCTGCACGGCGCCGTCCAGCGCCGCGTAGAGGTAGTCGACATCAGCGTCATCGAGACTGAGTGCCGGCTCGTCACCTCGCCTGCGCCCGGTGAGCATGTCATTCGCCGCAGCCATCAGACCGGCGCGCGTCCCCTCATCGAGAACGCCCTGGCTGCGAACGCCCTCACTCGCTACCCCGGCCCCCGGATCGTTCTTCCTCACCAGCTCCCACATATGGCCGGTCTCCGGAGTTTGCCCCGCAATCCCGGCCGCCGCGACAATGCCGACACTCTCCCTATTTTCCCGGTAGACCTTATACCATTCCCAATTCTCCTCAGCGATCCCATTACGCTCAATTCCCTTCTCTTTGATCACCTCGCCGACGGCGTCCTCAGAGGAGCCATCCCTTTCCTTTTCCAGCACCATGCGTATGAACCGGGCCAGCTGAATAGCCTCTACCCATTCGGCATCCGCACTTTCGCGACGAAGCCACTTTGTGGCGTGACTAGGCTTAATATGCGCTTCGGTAGCGGCTTGAGAAATGAATACTCCCACCCGCTGCTTCATTACCCAGAATATTGTCCACTTGGTGTCAGCAGTGGGTTTTGTGGTGGACTTGGGGGTCGGGGGCACGCCAGCCAGCTCTTCCCGCGTGGGCTGAATGCCGGCGAGCACTGCCGCCAGTTGCTCCTCGCTCACCCGCGTGGACCGCCGCTGCGGCGCCCGGTTGGCCTCCTCGGCCTCCAGCCGAATGGCCTCCACCCGCTGAGCAGCCTCGAGGGCCGTCCTCTTCCAGTTGTTGGCTTTACTAAGCCCCGCTTCGCGGGCCGCGTCACTATCGGTCCCCGGCCGCTGCATCGTCACCCAGAAGATGATCCAGTTGACGAGATGAATGGGTGCTGCCCCCAGCCGCCTGGGGGGGGTCTCAGGGACCTCAGCCAGCTCCTCCACCGTGGGCCTGAGCTTGGCCAGCTTCTCCCGCTCACCATCCTTGAAGGTGTACACGGCAAGCGCCTTCTGCACCCATGATTCTTGCCGCGTGGACTGCTCTTGAGTGGACGCTTCCAGCTGCTCTCCCTCAGCGGGGGCGGACTGGCGGCCCGGACCAGCCACGCTTTCGGTCGGCTGCATCTGCGCCAGCCGCTGGGCCTCCGCGTCAGCCTCCCTCTGCTGCCGGATTTCTCCTATCTCCTTAGCAATATCAGGGTAGCCCAATTTCGAATTCCACTTGTATCCTCTCCCGCCTCTCCCGTTTTTCCCGCGCGAAATCCCCGCTGCGTCGCTCGCGTCGCCAACGCCCATATGCGGCCGCTGCATCGATACCCAGAAGAGGATCCACTCGACGGGATGAATGGGTGCTGCCCCCCGCCGCCGGGGGGGAATCGCACGGACTTCAGCCAGTTCTTTCGCCGTGGGCCTGAGCCTGGCCAGTGCCGCCCGGTGATGATCCGCGAGGTCGTCGCTGTGACGCCCGGCAAGCTCTATGTGCGCCCATGAGTCTTGGTGTGCGGGCTGCACCCGGGTGGGCGCTGCCGGCCCCTCGGAGGAGGGGATGCCGGAGTTCCCCGGACCGAGGTCGGGAAGAGACGACGGGTCATCGACGGTGAAGTTGGTATCGCCGGCCGAGGGGACGGCTGACTGCTCGTACGCGACCGAGCCGGTCGACGGATCCGCAAAGAAGAGCGGGGGAGCGACAGCATCCCTCTTGAGCAGCTTCAAACCTGCATGCATCCTCGCGATCCAGGACCCGGCACCCTCGACCACCTTCTCGGCCGCACCCTCGGCCGCATCTTCGGCCACATCCTCGACCGGCAGTTGCTGCACGGTGCCGTCCAGCGCCGCGTAGAGGTAGTCGACATCAGCGTCATCAAGACTGAGTGGTGGCTCGTCGCCTCGCCCGCGCTTGGCGAGCATGTCATTCGCCGCACGCATCAGACCGGCGCGCGTCCCCTCATCGAGAACCCCCTGGCTGCGAACGCCCTCACTCGCCGCCCCGGACCCCGGATAGTTTCGCCTTACCAGCTCCCACATATGGCCGGTCTCCGGAGTTTGCCCCGCAATCCCGGCCGCCGCGACAATGCCGACACTCTCCCTATTGTCCCGGTAGACCCTGTACGAACTCCAATTCTCCCGCGCCTCCTCCCAGCGGACCTGAGAAACTCCCGTGTCTTTGATCACTTCGCCGACGGGGTCGCCGGAGCCGACCCTTTCCTTTTCCAGCACCATGCGCGCGAACCGAGCCAGCCGAATGGCGTCTACCCACTTTTCAGCCGCACGGTGGCTTCGAACCCACACTCTGGAGGCTCTATCGGAACTATCCGCTCCAGCAGCCGCCCGCTTAGTGGACACTCCCACCCACTGCTTCAATACCCAGAATGTTGTCCACGCGCGATCATCGGGCGTTCGTCCCTGCTTCGTAGGTACCGTAATAGGTACCGCAACCAATTCTTCCTGCGTGGGCCTATAATTTTCTGCATCCCACATCCGGGCGGTATCCTCGGACATTCCCATGATCTGGGCCGCCTGATGAGAGTACAGTGTTTTCCTGAGAGGCCTGTATTTCCTTTGCTGCCCAGACAGCGTTCGCGGGAACCTCCGGCCTGCCGTAATATCCTGATGCCATACCTTGGCGGTGTGCTTGGAGATTCCCATCTCCTCGCTCACCTTTCCAAGATCGGCATTCTTCGCGAGTTGAACGAGTTTCGCCTGCTGGGACTCCACGAACCTCGCACGTTGCTCAGCAAGGTGCTCCGCCTCGGAATCACCCGCGGAAGAACCCGCATCCGG
>NZ_AUEV01000030.1:0-2275 GCF_000426165.1 Streptomyces sp. TAA486
GTCCAGTGGTACGGCGCGCTCACGCAGGGCCGGCACATCGAGCTGCTGCCCACCCGGCCCTACCGCGACTACGTGTCCTGGCTCGAACGCCAGGATCTGGAGCAGGCTGAGAGCTACTGGCGCGAGACCCTGAAGGCCGTCGAGCAGGCCACCCCGCTCAGCATCGAACGTCACGTCACGGCAGGGGCGGCGCCGGTCGAAGCGAGCGGCCAGGCCGAGGTCGGTGTCTCCTTCAGCGAGGAGGACACCAGCCGGCTGCACGAGCTGGCCAACGCCTACCGGTTGACCCTCAACACGGTCCTGCAGGGTTGCTGGGCGCTGCTGCTGGGGCGCTACGCCGGCACGGACGACGTCGTCTTCGGCACGGTCGTCTCCGGACGCCCGTCCGAGGTCGAAGGCGTGGAGCGCATGGTCGGCCTGTTCATCAACACGCTGCCTCTCCGCGTGCAGATGCCCGAGCACAGTTCCTCGCTCGAATGGCTCCAGGGCCTGCAGGAGCAGAACCTGCAGATGCGCCAGTACGACTACAGCCCGCTGGGGCACGTGCAGCGGTGGAGCGAACTGCCCACCGGCGCGCCGCTGTTCGAAAGCCTCTTCGTCTTCGAGAACTACCCCGTGGAGAAGGACGAATCGGCGGCGCTCCGCTTCGACATGACCCGTTCCGAGGAACGCAGCAACTATGCACTGTCCGTCGTGGCCACGGTGCCCGACGACCGGCTCCGGATCTCCGTCCAGTACGACACCGGGCGCTTCGAGAGAGAAGCGGTGGAACGCATGCTCGGACACCTCCGGAGCATCTGTTCGCAGATCGCCGGGGACCCCGGTGCGCGGCTGAGCGAGATCACCGTCCTCACGGACGAGGAACGCCGGCAGATCCTCCAGCACGGGAACTCCGCGCCCGAAGAGACCGTGATCGACGCCGACTTCGACCTGTCGGCCTTCGCGGCAGGAATCAAGACCGCCGAAGAGCGCGAGCTCCTTGAACAACTCGTCGCAGAGGTTCAGGGAATGTCGCCCAGCGATCTTCAGGCCCCACATCTGAGTGCTTCACCGGCTACCGAGACGAGTGAGAATCATGAGTGAGTTTCTTCCTCAGCTTGAGAACCTGTCTCCGGAGCAGCAAGCGATGCTGCGTCTCCGGCTCCAGCAGGCCAAGCAGCAGGCAGCGCAGCCGGCGTCGTTCCACGAGCTTTTCGAGGCATGGGCCCGCCGCTGCCCCGATCGCGTGGCGGTCTCCTTCGGCGACAGCCAGCTGAGCTACGCCTGTCTGGACCGGCTGTCCAACCGGCTCGCGCATCTTCTCCGGGACCGCGGTGTCGGACGGGAGACCCTGGTCGGCCTCTCCATGCCGCGTTCCGCGGAGATGATCGTCGGACTCCTCGCGATCATGAAGGCCGGCGGTGCCTACGTACCGCTCGACCCGACGTACCCGCGTGAGCGCCTGGCCTACATGGTCTCGGATGCCCGGTTGCCGGTGGTGCTGGCACGGCGGTCGGTGCTCGGTGTGCTTCCCGAGTCGGACGCACTTGTCCTGGCCGTCGAGGATTTCTGGTCCGAGCTGGAGAAGTGGCCCGAGACGGCTCCGGAGTCGGGCGGGACGGTCGACGACCTCGCGTATGTGATCTACACGTCCGGCTCGACGGGCCGGCCGAAGGGTGTGCAGGTCCCTCATCGCGGCTTCCGGGACATCTCCCAGTGGCAGTACGAGAACTACGGGCTGGATGCCCCGCAGCGCGTGCTCCAGGGCACTTCCCTGAGCTTCGACATCTCCGTATGGGAGTTCTCCGCGGCGCTGCTGTCGGGCGGGACGTTGATCCTGCCGCCGCCCGACATGCAGATGACGGGGCCCGATCTCGCCGGTCTCCTGATCGAGCAGGGCGTCGAGAACATCAGCCTGACGCCGTCGGCGCTCTCCACGCTGCCTGAGGATTCGCTGCCGTTCGTACGCTGCATCACGGTCGGCGGCGAGGCATGCCCACATGACCTCGTCCGTGTCTGGGCGCCCGGCCGCGCGTTCTTCAACGGTTACGGCCCCACCGAGGCCACGGTCGGCGTGTGCCTCGCGCGGTACGAGCCCGACCTTGAGCGTGTCCACATCGGCCGCCCCATTCGCGGGACGCAGCTTCATGTCCTCGACTCGCGCCAGCAGCTTCTTCCGGTGGGTGTCGCCGGCGAACTCCACATCGGTGGGGCGGGGTTGGCGCGTGGCTATCTGGGCCGTCCGGATCTGACGGCCGAGGCGTTCATCGCCAATCCGTTCGGGGATGACGGGGGC
>NZ_AUEV01000031.1:0-1355 GCF_000426165.1 Streptomyces sp. TAA486
AGACCGAGGGGAAGGCGAAGGCTGGGACCGAGGGGGAGGCTGAGTCTGAGCGGCGTCTTGGGGGGGAGCTGAAGGATTCCTTTGGCACGAAGGAGTCCTTGGACAAGCGTGCCGAGGAGAGGGCCGACGCAAAGGCCAAGGCTGAGGGCGATGGGTCCGTAGGTGTTGGAAATGCGGGGTCGAAGGCGCCTGAATTTGTGGAGGAGGATGCGCAGTTCCTCGGCGGGCCGCAGAACGATCCGTATGGCACGAATGAGCGTCTGCAGGAGTACAAGGACAGCCGCCCCGGGCCGGCAGGTTTTGCAGGCGCGCCTCAGCCGCAACACAAGAAGGGGGCCGGATACGAACGTCCCGCCACCTTCAAGGACATCCAAGGGCACTCCAGCGACTCGGGTGGGCAAGACTCCGGTGGAGACGGCGCGTTCCACCTGAACCCGGGCAACGGCAGCGCTACGCAACTCCAGGCACCCGAACCCATCGAGGACCCCTCGCCGTCGGAGCAGCCAAGCCCGACGCAGACCTCGCAGACTTCGGAGCCCTCGCACCAGTCGCAGAGCGAGGCACCCCCGGAGACGCAGAGCGAGCCGCAAAGTCACCAGCCGGACCGGCCGGCCGACCAGGCCGTACACGCCCCTGAGCCCGAGGCCGGGCCCCAGAAGGGGCGCGACGCTGGAAACGGAGCGGGTGCCGGGGCGGCGTCGGCGCCTGCTCCCGCCCGCGCGGAGGGCCCGAGGGCGCGGCGTTTCGACCACGAGGAGGCCCGTCGCAAGCTCAACGACCCGTCGCTGTCCGCCGATCGGCGGGCGGAGGCGCTCGACAGGGCGCGAAAACTGGTGGGGAACCGCATCCATCAGGTGGCGCCGGACGAGAACCCGTGGGGCGTCGTTCCTCGCGTCGAGGAAGTTGTCGATCTTATCGCCGCGGAGTATCTGCGCGGCAGTCACATCCCCGCGACCAAGCTCGCCCACGAGCTGATCCGCGACCCGCAATCCCGAGCGACGCCTGAGGGCGAGCAGACCGGCGTCGTCGACGGTCCCGAGCCCCGGAACTCCGCTTCGCCGGAGGCGGGCGACGTCTCGGCGTCCGCGGGGGGTCCGGCGGTCTCGTCCGTGGGTTCTGGTGCGGGGCAACCGCTGGGTCACACCGAACACCTGTCAAAGGATGATGCTCAGTTCCTGCGGGGGGCTGTGCTCCGCTGGGTCCGCGAGTCCGTCTCGAATGGCGAGGTCTCGGTGGAGTTGGCGACCGTGGTTGCGGAGGACGCGAAGCTTGCCGCGGAGCTCGGGGGCCGGTATCTGGGCTTGAATCTCCGTGATCGTGGGCGGGTCATCGCGCGGCGGCTGATAGCTGAGGAA
>NZ_AUEV01000032.1:0-1386 GCF_000426165.1 Streptomyces sp. TAA486
TGCACCCTGGCGCGCACATCATCCAGACTCAGCGCCTCAATCCCCTGCTCCACGCCCGACAGGTCGGACCTGACCCGCTTCGCGGAACCAGGACCCTCCAGATCAGCGGGCACCGGCCGATCCCCGCCGTCCCGGTGGCCAGCCGTGACCGGACCCGAGCCACCCTCTTGCACCGGATCCACATCGCCCCGGACCCCACCCGGCTGCGTGAACACCCGACCGGGATCCACACCCAATTCCTCGGCTATCAGCCGCTGCGCGATGACCCGCCCACGACCACGCAGATTCAAGCCCAGATACCGGCCCCCGCGCTCCGCGGCCTCCGCGGCAAGCTCCTCGTGCCACGCAACCACGGTCGCCAAGTCCACGGCGAGTTCGCCCTTCGAGACGGACTCGCGAACCCAGCCAAGAACAGCCCCCCGCAGGAACTGAGCATCATCCCTTGACAGATGCCCGACCTCACCCAGCGGCTGCCCCGCACCGGAGCCCACGGACCCCGAAACATCACCCGCCTCCGCGTCCCTGCGACCGGACCCTGCAAGCGGTCCGGACAATTCCGGGTCAGGGACAAACGGAATCGTGATACCCGACTCGTCGCCGGCCTCCGGAACCAGATAAACCCCGGGACGGCCCTCCTGGTCCGGGTCCACCACCAGGTGGTACTTACGGGACGCATCTCCCAGCTCGCCTGGGAAACGCGCCGTGAGCGCGTCCCAGTTGTCGATCTCACCGATCCAGCCGTCACCGCGCAACACGAAACCACGGTCAGGGTCGAGCCCCTCCACACCCGGAACAACCTGGACCACATCAGGCCCGAAAAGCCGCCACCCCTCAGGCCGCAGCACCACATCCCCGGACAACCGCACCCACCCGTTGTCCGATACCTCATAACCCGGCAAGGATGAACTCCCCGTCGCCCGGCCCAAATCGACCTCGGGGAGAACCACCTCATGCCAGTCACCTGCCGGGCGATTCTCAGGGAACTTACCCGCACCGTAAAGCCGCGGCATCTCCCCAATCTCCACCCGATCCGGAGACCCCGACCGCGGCCCCTCCACCGTGATCGGATAACCAACCGGCCACCCGGCCACCAACGGATCCACACCCGTATGCGGCGAACCACCCCGGAGCCCACCAAAACCGTCAAACGGCTCGTCCGCGTCCCCGCCGAAGTTCCAGTCCACCTCATCGAGCTCGGGCCAGTACTCCCTGTCATCGGCAGGGGTAGCGCCAGACAGCCCGTCCACGCCGAAAGGCTCCCCGGGCACCCCCGGCGAGCCACCCACGACGGAATTCGCATCATCGGCACCGACGCCAGTAGCGTCAGACGGCTCGGCCGCATCCGCGCCGAAGTTCAGGACGTCATCGTCGTCGAAGTTCAGGACG
>NZ_AUEV01000033.1:0-1316 GCF_000426165.1 Streptomyces sp. TAA486
GCAGAAAGCGCTTGCCGCGCACACCTTCAAGGAAGGTGAGCAGGAGAAGCTGAACGACCTCGCGTACACGACGGACGAACTGGCTGAGGTCCCTGCGATTCCCGACAGGCGGCGGGGGGCACCACCCATTCATCTCGTCAACTGGATCATCTTCTGGGTCTGGATGCAGCGGCCGGGAATGAAGGATATTGTCGCGGCCCGCGAAGCGGGGCAAAGTAAATCCAACAACTGGAAGAAGCTGGCCCGCAAGGCTGCTAAGCGGGTGGAGGCTAAACGGCTGGAGGCCGAGGAGGCCGACCTCGGGCAACGGCAGTCGGGAGCGCCCACTCAAGAGCAGTCCACACAACAAGTGTCATGGGCGAAGAAAGTGCTTGACGCGGGCAAGCTCAAGGACGGTGATCGGGAGAAGCTGGACGAACTCGCGCCCACGGTGGAAGAGCTGGCCGAGGTCCCCGCGATCCCCAAACGGCATAGAGGTGAACGCGAAGATGCCGCCATGTGGATCATTTATTGGGTATTGATGCAGCGGCCGGAAACGACCGATATTAGCGCGGCCCGCACAGTGGGGCTTCGTACAACCGATCTTTGGATGAGGAGGGACCGCGAGGCTTCCGCGCGCGTGAAGGGTCTTCGGCTGGAGGCCCAGCAGCGTAAGCAGGCCGATGAGGCCAACCCGGCGGCGCCGCGGCGGCCCATGCGGCTGAGCAAGGAGCAACTGGCGGCAGTGCTCGCCGACGTTAAGGCCACGCGGGAAGAGTTGGCCGCCGTGCCTCCGACTCCGGGCACCACAAAACCCTTTGATGACACGAAGTGGACAATCTTCTGGGTAGTGAAGCAGCGGGTGGGAGTAACCACTACTGGTGCGGCTGACCAAGCTAGGGTTTCTAACGTCGGAATTTGGCTTGCCGGTAAGAGTGTGGACGTCAAATGGGTGGACGCTATTCAGTTGGCCCGGTTCGCGCGCATGGTGCTGGAAAAGGAAGGGGCCGGTTCTGAGGACGCCGTCGGCGAGGTGATCGAAGAGAAGAAAATTCAGCGCAATAGGATCGCTCGGAAGAATTGGGAATGGTATAAGGTCTACCGGGAAAATAGGGAGAGTGTCGGCATTGTCGAGGCGGCCGGGATTGCGGGGCAAACTTCGGAGACCGGCCATATGTGGGAGCTGGTGAGGAAGAACGATCCGGGGGCCGGGGTAGCGAGTGAGGGCGTTCGCAGTGAGGGTGTTCTCGATGTTGGGAAGCGCGCCGGTCTGATGCGTGCGGCGAATGACATGCTCGCCGGGCGCAGGCGAGGTGACGAGCCGGCACTCAGTCTCG
>NZ_AUEV01000034.1:0-1362 GCF_000426165.1 Streptomyces sp. TAA486
GACACCGGGAACCACGGCGTCACCGCCACCTACAACGGCGACGCCGGCTTCAGCACCTCCACCGGCACCGACACCCACACCGTCAACCGGGCCGGCACCGCCACGGCAGTGGACTCCTCGCCCGATCCCTCAGTGCCGGGTCAGGAAGTCACCTTCACCGCCACGGTCACCGCGGTTCCACCGGGCGCGGGAGTACCGACGGGCGACGTCGTCTTCACCGTCGACAGCGGCCCCGTACTCACCGGCACGCTGATGGATGGTGTGGCCGTCGTCGCCACCAGCGCACTCTCCGCGGGTCCGCACATCGTCACCGCCGCCTACCAGGGAAGTGCCGAGTTCGCACCCTCCACCGGCACCGGTACCCACACCGTCAACGGCGCTTCGACAACGACGACGGTCACCTCCTCGCCCGATCCGTCCGTCTACGGGCAAGCGGTCTCCTTCACCGCGGTGGTCACTGCGGTGGCTCCGGCGACGGGTGTCCCGACAGGCATGGTCACCTTCGACCTCGGCGGCGACCCGGTCACGGCGGCCCTGGACTCCAACGGTGTTGCGCGCGTCACCAACAGTGGGCTCCACGCTGGGAGTTACACCATCACCGCCACCTATGGCGGCGACAGCGACTTCAACCCGTCCACGGGATCCGACACCCAGACCGTCGACCGGGCACCGACGACCACTGTGGCTGCCTCTCTTCCCGACCCATCGGTGTCAGGGCAGCCGGTCGCCTTCACCGCCACCGTCACGGCGATGCCGCCCGGTGCGGGTACACCGACCGGTTCCGTCACGTTCACCGAGAGCGGTGGCGGCACCGCCACCGTCCCGCTGGACGCGTCCGGCGTCGCCACGATCACCACGGACGCCCTTACCCCTGGGACCTACAGCGGCACGGCCACTTACGACGGCGACGCCGACTTCGCCCCCTCCGCGGGCAGCGAAACCCACGTCGTGACTCCCGCTGACACGACCACGACGGTCACCTCCTCACCGGATCCTTCGGTGTCCGGGCAGGTGGTGAGTCTCACCGCTGAGGTGACTCCCGTCGCACCGGGTGCGGGTACTCCGGCCGGCACGGTCACCTTCACCATCGACGGAACCACCACCCTCACCGGAACGCTCGTCGACGGCCTCGCGACAGTCAGCATCGGCACCATGGCTCCGGGCGTGCACGCCATTGCGGCCACATACGCAGGCACAGGCGATCCCCGCTTCAACGCCTCCACGGGCACTGACACCCTTACGGTCGACCAGGCGGCGACCACCACCTCCGTCGCCTCCACCCCGGATCCGTCGGTCTTCGGGCAGCCGGTCACCTTCACCGCCGCGGTCGTGCCGGTCGGGCCGGGCGCCGGAACACCCACC
>NZ_AUEV01000035.1:0-1276 GCF_000426165.1 Streptomyces sp. TAA486
GCAGAAAGCGCTTGCCGCGCACACCTTCAAGGAAGGTGAGCAGGAGAAGCTGAACGACCTCGCGTACACGACGGACGAACTGGCTGAGGTCCCTGAGATCCCCCCCCATCGGCGGGGGGCAGCACGCATCAACCTCGTCGACTGGATCATCTTCTGGGTAACGATGCAGCGGCCGGAAGAGACCGATGCTGGCGCGGCCCGCGCAGCGGGGCTTGGTAAAAGCGAATATTGGACGAAGAGGGTCCCCGACGCTACCAGGCGGGTGAGGGATATTCGACTGGAGGCCAAGGAGCGTATTCGGCTGGAGGCCGAGGAGGCCAACCGGGCGCCGCAGCGGCGGTCCACGCAGGTGAGCGAGGAGCAACTGGCGGCAGTGCTCGCCGGCATTCAGCCCACGCGGGAAGAGCTGGCTGGCGTGCCCCCGACCCCCAAGTCCACCACAAGACCCACTGCTGACACCAAGTGGACAATATTCTGGGTAATGAAGCAGCGGGTGGGAGTCACCACTCATCGTGCGGCTAACGAAGCGTATGCTCAGCCTACTAACGTCAAAAAGTGGCTTCTTAGTGAGAGTGCGGATGCCGAATGGGTGGACGCTATTCAGCTGGCACGGTTCGCGCACATGGTGCTGGAAAAGGAAAGGAACGGCTCCTCCGAGGACGACGCCGTCGGCGAGGTGATCAAAGAGAAGGAGATTAAGCGCAGTCGGATCGCTCAGGGGAATTGGGAATGGTATAAGGTCTACCGGGAAAACAGGGAGAGTGCCGGTGTTGTCGCGGCGGCCGGGATTGCGCAGCAAACTCCGGAGACCGGCCATATGTGGGAGCTGGTGAGGAAGAACGATCCGGGGGCCGGGGTAGCGAGTGAGGACGTTAGCAGCCAGGGCGTTCTCGATGATGGGACGCGCGCCGGTCTGATGCGTGCAGCGAATGACATGCTCGCCAAGCGCGGGCGAGGCGACGAGCCACCACTCAGTCTCGATGACGCTGATGTCGACTACCTCTATGCGGCGCTGGACGGCGCCGTGCAGCAACTGCCGGTCGAGGATGTGGTCGAGGGTGCGGGGTCCTGGATCGCGAGGATGTATGCAGGTTTGAGGCTGCTCGAGAGCGATGCTGTCGCTCGCTCGCGCGTCGGTGAGTCCTCCGGCGGTCCGGTTCCGCAGGCCCGGCAGGGGGGTCCGTCGACCGGTTCGGTCGAGAACGAGCAGTCTGGCGCTACGGCCCCCGCCGACGGTGAGGTGAACAGGGACGTCGTCCTCGGCGCGGACGAGCCG
>NZ_AUEV01000036.1:0-1239 GCF_000426165.1 Streptomyces sp. TAA486
ACTCACCGAACGCCTCACCGCCGTCGACGGCCTCCTCATCATCAACTCCCCCACCGGCGGCCCCACCACCATCACCGCCGAACTCCCCTGGCGTGGGCGGGACGAAGACCAAGGGCAAGGCAGCGACAGCACGGCTCCCCGCAAACGCGGGCGCAGGCAGCGCGCGCGGAGCCGCTGACTCCGGGCCACCGGAGCCGCAGCCCCCGGGGTCACGGCCCGCCGTCACCACGGGTGGGGTAAACCCCCGCCACAAGACGCGTGCTCACGCCATGGCCGCGGAACGTGCCGGCAGCGGATTCTGTGAGTGAGGCTCACGCGGGCCGTGCACCGGGCCCTACCCGGGCTCGCCACCCGCCGGGCCCGCCCCGCGCCCGGCGCGCGTACGGCATTCGCCCCACGGACCCCGGAAGGACGGGCACCTCCCATGGCCACCGCATCCGACATCGCGCGGCCCCGCCCCCACGGGGTGCCGGGTGTGCTGCGCGCGCCCTTCGAGGGCCGCACCTGGCTCGAGTTCCTGCACGTGGTCACGGGCATGCCCCTGGCGTGCGTGTACTTCGCGTACGCGGTCACCATGCTCTCGACGGGCGCCGGGCTGCTGATCACCTTCCTCGGAGTGCCCATCCTCGCCGCGGGCCTGCTGGGCTGCCGCGCGATCGGCCGCCTGGAACGGGCACGCGCAAGGACGCTGCTGAGCCTGGAGATCGCCGAGCCCGAGCCCGTACGGACGCTCCAGCGGCGCAACGGGCTGATGGCGTGGGGGGGAGCCCTGCTGCGCAGCGGCGTCTCCTGGCGGCATCTGCTCTACGCGGTGCTGCACTTCCCGTGGGCGGTCTTCTCCTTCGTCGTCTCCGTCGTCCTGTGGTCCCTGGCGTGGCCGCTGGCGCTGTATCCCGCCTGGCAGTGGGTCTATCCGCGGTACCTGGACCAGCCTGGAATCGGGTGGTCCGAGGGCGGCACCGCGGGCTGGTACGCGGACCGGCCGCTGGAACTGCTGGCCGTCGCCGTCACCGGAGTGGCGCTGCTGCTGGTCACACCGTGGGTCGTGCGGGGACTCACCCAGGTCGACCGTCTGATGGTGTTCGGGCTGCTCGGCCCGTCCTCCCTCGCGACGCGTGTACGGGAGCTGGAGTCGGATCGTGGCTCGGTGGTCGACACCGCGGCCGCGGACCTGCGCCGCATCGAACGCGACCTCCACGACGGCGCCCAAGCACGCCTCGTCGCCCTCGCCATGGACCT
>NZ_AUEV01000037.1:0-1039 GCF_000426165.1 Streptomyces sp. TAA486
CCGCCCGGGCTGGACTACCTTCCTGCGTCACCCCATCACTCACCTACTACAAGCTCGGTCCGCCGGCTCCACCACACCAACAGCATCCCGAAGGACACATGCTGGGGGCTTCACGGGCTTAGCATCACCTGATTCAGCGTTGGCGCACTGCCACGGGTACCGGAATATCAACCGGTTATCCATCGACTACGCCTGTCGGCCTCGCCTTAGGACCCGACTTACCCTGGGCAGATCAGCTTGACCCAGGAACCCTTAGTCAATCGGCGCACACGTTTCTCACGTATGTATCGCTACTCATGCCTGCATTCTCACTCGCATACCGTCCACAACTCGCTTACACGGCTGCTTCACCCGGCACACGACGCTCCCCTACCCACCCACACACCCGTTAGGGCTATCCATGTGAGTGACACGACGTCGGCGGTGTGCTTGAGCCCCGCTACATTGTCGGCGCGGAATCACTTGACCAGTGAGCTATTACGCACTCTTTCAAGGATGGCTGCTTCTAAGCCAACCTCCTGGTTGTCTCTGCGACTCCACATCCTTTCCCACTTAGCACACGCTTAGGGGCCTTAGTCGATGCTCTGGGCTGTTTCCCTCTCGACCATGGAGCTTATCCCCCACAGTCTCACTGCCGCGCTCTCACTTACCGGCATTCGGAGTTTGGCTAAGGTCAGTAACCCGGTAGGGCCCATCGCCTATCCAGTGCTCTACCTCCGGCAAGAAACACACGACGCTGCACCTAAATGCATTTCGGGGAGAACCAGCTATCACGGAGTTTGATTGGCCTTTCACCCCTAACCACAGGTCATCCCCCAGGTTTTCAACCCTGGTGGGTTCGGGCCTCCACGAAGTCTTACCTCCGCTTCACCCTGCCCATGGCTAGATCACTCCGCTTCGGGTCTTGAACACGCTACTCAAACGCCCTCTTCGGACTCGCTTTCGCTACGGCTCCCCCACACGGGTTAACCTCGCAACATGCCGCAAACTCGCAGGCTCATTCTTCAAAAGGCACGCAGTCACGACCGCAAGCACAAGT